>CBIHLQ010000015.1:0-107401 GCA_966210885.1 uncultured Pseudomonas sp. | reverse complement strand
TGCCTTGCCTCGCGCTAAAACAGGCTCCGGCGCGGTCGCGATGAAACGGCAACAGCCCCTAGACGGCAGGACAGGCGGTTAGCCGTTTCTTTCCTATACTGACTCTTCCCGCTCGAAAGGAGAGTAACCATGTCGACAGTAACCGTGCGCCGCCTCGCCGCCCTCTTCACCGCCGCCCTGTTCAGCACATCGCTCTGGGCCATGCACTGCCCTGCCGACATGGCCAAGATTGATGAGCTGCTACAAAGCAACCCGCCCAGCGATGCCACCGTGCTCGCCCAGGTGCAACAGCTGCGAGCAGAAGGCGAAACCCTGCACAAGGCTGGCAATCACGCCCAGTCGGTGCAAGTGCTTGGCGAAGCCCTGGAATTGCTCGAAGCCAGCGAATAACCGGCGACGCGCTTGGCGGGAGGTGCCCGCCAAGCGCCTGGCTGCCAGCCAGCCCGGTTGCTTCAACGGCCCAGCGGGCTGCCATCAAGATCGACCGCTTTTACTGAACCACCGGCCTGGGCCCCAACAGGGTCAGGGTGATACGGCGCACCTGAGCCAGGTCAATCGGCTTGGCCAGACAAGCCTGCGCTCCGCGCCGACGGGCCTCCTCGAATATCTGCTCATCGGCCGCGGCACTTATCACCAACACGGGTACGGCACGCAAACGCGGGTCGCGGCGCATGGCGTCGAGCACCTCCATGCCGTCGCCATCCGGCAGATCCAGATCCAGCAACAATAAGGCCGGCGTATCGCTTTGCAGCTCGTTAAGCGCCTGCTGTATGGTGTCCGCCCCACGCACCTCGGCAAACCCGCGCAACGCCTCCCTCACCACCTTCATGCAGGTGGGATGGTCTTCGACGCAGAGCACATTGGCCAAACTGCGCGCTTCGACACTCCCGGCCCGGCCCGGCGGCGCACTTGGCGCAGTGGGCACTGGCGCGCCCGGCAGATCGATCCAGAAGCGGCTACCGCCACCGGCGATACTGCTGAAGCCCATTTCGCCGCCCATCAGATTCGCCAATTCACGGCTCAGTACCAGACCAATCCCGGTGCCGGGGATATTCGAGTTTTCACGTCCCAGCCGCTGGAAAGGCTGGAACAGCTGCCGCTGCTGCTCGGCGGTCAGACCGGAACCGCTGTCCTCGACCCATAGGCGAACGCAGTCGGGACGCAACTCATAGCCGATATTGATCAGGCCTTGCGGGCTGTTGTACTTGATCGCATTGGACAGCAGATTGAGCAGCACCTGACGCAGGCGGCGCACATCGGCCTGCACATACAAGCCGGTGTCCGCCTCGGCCAGCACATGCAACTGCAACCTTCGTTGCTGCACTTCGGGCTGGACCAACTCGGCGCAACCGTGGATCAGCGCGCCTATTTCCACGGGTTGCAAATGCAATTGTTGACGGCGGCTTTCGATGCTCGACAAGTCGAGGATGTCATCGACCAACGAGGTCAGGTGACGGCTGGCGTTGACGATCTCCCGCGCATAATCGGCCTCTTGCTTGGCATCCGGCTTGTCCTGTGCCTCCATCTCGATCAACTGGCCAAAGCCGTAGATCGCATTCAAGGGCGTGCGCAGCTCATGGCTCATGCTCGAGAGGAAACGGCTCTTGGCTTGGCTCGCCGCCTGGGCTTCGAGAGTCGCGCGACGCAGCTCCTCCTGGACTTTCTTGAGCCGGGTGATATCCACGTGGGTACCGGCAACGCGCAGGGCATGCCCCTCGGCGTCGCGTTCCAGCACCCGGCCGCGGCTGAGTAACCAGACATAGTCGCCGTTGGCGTCGGCATACAGGTATTCGGCCTCGAACTTATCTTCGCCGCTGACAATGAATTGCTGCCGCAGATGGCGAATACGCTCCAAGTCGTTGGGGTGCACCCGCTGATTGAATTCGCTGAGGCTCATGTGCTCGCGGGGCAAACCGAAACGCGTGGCGAAACGCGTGCTGACCCGGATGTTCAGGGCGGATACATCCACCTCCCAAAGGCTTTCGGTGGTGCTGTCGAGCACCAGCTGCAACACCTGCTGCGCTTTGCGACGCTCGTTCTCGCTGGCCTGTAGCTGTTCACCGGTGTGCTGCACCGCTTCGGCCATGCTGACCAGTTCCTCGATCTGGCTATCGGGCGCCGCGGGATGGAAATCACCCTGCCCGAGGCTGCGCATCATGCCGACGACGCCATTGATCGGCCGCACCAATTGCTCGCTCAAACGCCGCGAGCGCGCCCACATCCAGGCGAAAAACAGCACGTAGAACAGCATCAGCCCGGCAATCAATAGATACCCGATTTGCAGATAGCGTTTGGCCAGACGGTTGGTCTCGCTGAATATGCTCTCCTCGTCCACCACCAACAGCAGACGCCAGCCGGTTTGCGGAATCTCGCTCCAGGTCACCAACTGCCTGCGCCCGCCCAGCATCAGCTCTTGCACATTGCGCTGCCCGGCAGCCATGGCCTCCAACAACGGGCGCATTTCACTGTGTTTGCTCAGGTTGAAATCTTCCGGTTTGAGCACTTCCCGGCGAACCGCCTCGGCATAGGAGTATTCGGTCAGTTCGCGCAGACCGAAATCTTTCTCGCCGCTGCGCGGCAACGCCATTATGTTGTGGTCGCGACTGACCAACATGGCATAGCCCTGCCAAGGCACATCCAGCTCGCCGATCTCACGGAGCATCTGGCCGATGGTGATATCTATGCCGACCACCCCTTCGAGGAAATCGCCACGATACACGGGCGCTATCGCCGACATCATCCATCCCCCACCGGCCGGGTCGAGGTACACATCGGTCCAGACCACCTTACGCTCGGGGTTGTGCTTGGCGTCGGCGAGGTAATAGAAGTTGTAATCGGGTATCACCATGTCATGGGGATACTGCTCGGGCGTCATGAAAAACGGATAGATGCGGTTGTAGCTGTCCCAGCTATTGAAATAAGTCGCCGCGGCCAGTGGGTTGGCCGACTTTATCGAACGCATCAACGGGTCGAGCTGCGATAGGCGTAGGGCCTTGGCGTGATCCTGCTGCTCTGGCGGGGTGCTGTTGGAATAGAAAGACGCGGCGCGGCCATCGTCACTGTGGCTATAGAACACCCCGCTATCGGTCAGCGTATGGCGCTCACGCTCCACCTTATCGGGCTGGAAGTCTTGATTTTGCAAGGCGTGAGCCGTTGCATCGCGAAATATTCGTACCAACGCCTCGACCGAGCGCAGACGGCTATCGACGACCTGCCCCTCACGTTCGACCGCGGTAGACAAGTCGTCCAAAGCACTCTCCTGCAAATGCTCGATCTGCGAATCGCGAATCGCCGCGTTGGTCAGCAGATACACGCTGATCAACACAGACTCGACCAAGATCAACGGGATCAAGGCACTCTGGACAAAGGCGCGCCAAATCCACTGACGCAAAGGAGAACGAAGCTCGCGTGGCATAGTCGGGTCTAGTCCTAGGACATGCAGGTTGCAAGATGGCAAGCATAGCCGGCCGTGTCTACTAGTCAGCACATTTCTTGCAGCGGTGGGCGACGAGAGACGCCTGGCGATCGCCCTGCAATGCCGGGTCGACGGCATGGAACCTTTGCCGTAAACTCGCGTCTCAGCAACAGGATTAAAGTTTTGGGGCCGATTAGGATTCGACGCCGGTAGTGAAACTCTAGGTGCATGCCGACTTGGTAACAGAAGTCGTAAATCCACTGTTGCAACTTTTATAGTTGCCAATGACGAAAACTACGAGGGCTACGCTCTCGCTGCGTAAGCGGCGCGACTAGTCCTTCTGGTAGCTTCGGCTCCAGCGATCACTAGGGGATGCCTGTAAACCTGAAGTGATTGTCATGCAGAACAGGATCGCCGCGTAGTACGTTGTGGACGAAGTGGCTAAAACTTACACAACTCGTCCAAAGCACCCTGCCCGTCGGGCGGCTGCGGATTAACTCAATAGACACGGCTAAGCATGTAGTACCGAAAGCGGAACACTGGCGGACGGGGGTTCAAATCCCCCCGGCTCCACCATTTGAAAAAAGCCTAAGCCCTTGATAATCCTAGCGATTTTCAAGGGTTTTTGCTTTATGGGGGGTAGTGACTGTCCCGAAAGTGTCACAGCATGCTAGAACAGGAATGGCAACATGACGGACCGCCCCGCTTACCAAATCAGCCATTACAGCGACCCTCGAGAACCTGAATACGAGAATGGGCTAGTCGTCTCCCGAGCCACTTACCGGGAGGGTGGAATCTATCTGCTCTTCAGGGTTGTCGGCTCTCGTGAGTCTGACTCACAAATAGTCAGATGGCGTCTTGAGGCACCAGCCAATACAAGGAAACTACTCGGTAAGCGCTGGACAGATCGGTCGATGATTTTCGAGCGCGTCATCCAATACATGAACAACGTAGACCAGCCTGACTCTTGGCTCACGAACAATGAGAGCTATGGCCGGCTATCAGTTGACGAGTCGAAAATCACAAGCTGGCTTTCAACAAAGCTAGAAGAGCTTGATAGCTGGCTAAAGCCCATACAGCGGTTCGTCCCAGCGCGGAACACATTGCTCGTATGGGTATTTGGAGCGGGGCTAGCCTTCCTCGCTCAAGACGGTGATTTTGCCTGGTTGCCATCTACCTCAACGTCAACCGCCCTACTGGCCACAGGACTTTTGACTACTTTCCTGCTTCTTAGAGATGTCAGGAATAGCTACAAAATCATGGAGATGACTTGGCGGCTAAGCGCATTCACTACTAAACGCCCTATCGACCCACATAGGGAAGCTATCAAATCGCTTATTGGGATGTACCGTTTGAGGTACTCGATAACCGCCATTGGCGCGGCCCTATTCGTCTACCTCGGGTTCCAATGAGTTACGTCCAAATCCTACCCCAACCAACGGGCTGAGCCTCACCGCCTCCGCCAGATGCTCTGGAGCCAGATGCGAATAGCGCATGGTCATAGCCAGGCTGGAGTGACCCAGGATCTTTTGCAGGGTGAGGATGTTGCCGCCCTTCTGTATGAAGTGACTGGCGAAGGTGTGGCGTAGCGCATGGCTGGCCTGCCCTTTCGGTAGCTGGATTCCTGACCGAACCAGGGCGCGACGAAACGAGCTGATTGAGCCAGTAAACGGGCCGCAACGCTTCCAGTGATCCCTAATGAGTATCTCCAGGGCCGGATCGATTGGCACCGTGCGGACGCGGCTGGATTTGGTCTTGCTGTAAGTCACCGATCCATTGCGCAACCGGGCCGGGGTTAGCCCTTCTGCCTCAGACCATCGCGCGCCCGTTGCCAAGCAAAGCAGAGTTATCGGCTCAACATGGGGGTTGTCTGAATGCTGGCGGATGGTGTCCAGCAGGATCGACACCTGATCATCCGTCAGCCAGGACAGCTCACGCTCTTCAATGCGGAACGGCTTAACCAGCTCTAACGGGTTCTGATAGTCAATCTGACCCAAGCCCCGCAGTTCATTGAACACGGCCCGCAGATAGCCAAGTTCATTGTTGAGCGTCTTGGGACTGGTGCCCTGTTCAGCGCGAAGGCGCCGGTCATGGGCATAGACCGAAGCATCAAGCTTGGCAGCTAGCGGGTTATCCGCGCATGCCGGCGAATCTGTACCACTTCTCCTAGAGCAATAACCAGGCTTGCAGGTCTTGCTCGATGGCCCGGGTTTCAGCGAGTTCGCGCGGCAAATCTCGTCGTGGCCGGGAGTTGCGCAACATGATGCCTACATCATCGTAATTCTCGTCCGCTGTCACCAGCCAGGTGGACAGTTCCGGATGATCGAGCACTATCAAGTCCAGGCGGATCTGTGGTGGCAGATCTTGTCGGAGCCGCTTCTCGATGTCGGATGCATGCTCCGGGGCAAGTTGCTGCAGCTGGGCGATCAGGTCCAGTGCCTGTCCGGCATTCCCCAGGGCCACGTGCCGAGTGAAAGCTGTCATCACCAGGGCCTTGCGCATGTCAGGGCTAAGCCCAGGAGTCTCGGATAGACGCGCCATGTCTGCAGCTGACAACAGGTTGAATGCGCGCGCCGACTTGGCCTCCACCTTGTGATGCTGATGGACTTCCATCAGTTCCTCGAGAGTGGATGCCAGGTAGGTGCGAGCAACATTGACCCAGGGTGTGATGTTGGCGGGAGAAGAGTCGGCGAGCCTCGCAATGGCTGCCAGCCGGGGGGCAGCATCGGCCGCATGATAGGGCTGTAAGCCTTCAAGCAGGGTGGCCCAGGACAGGTTGCGAATAGCAAGGCGCTGTGACGCAATGGGTAGCTGTTGGAACGGAAGCGCAAGGCTGGCAATCGGCTCTGCGCCAATACCCCGCGATGGCCAGCGAAATGGAGCCGTAATGGCCCAGGCGGCGTATTCGCCTTGAGAGGCGTCGCAGCTTTCCACCTTGGCTTGCCAACGCAGGAGTAGATGATCGGTTTGTGCATCGACATCCCCGGGCGGAGTCAATATCTGGGCAGCCACTACCCACTCGATGCCACCGCTTTCTTCATAGCGTTTCCAGGCCACGTCTCTCAGGCGCACATAGGCCGGCAACCGTACGTCATTCGCCAGAGCCAGATGGGGAGCTATGGCCCAGGGCGCGTCCGAAGCGGTCATCACCAGTTGCAGCCAGAGCCACTGAGGGGAATGGCTGGCGGCATCATCCAACCAGGCGTCAGCTGGCGTAGTGATTCTGCCGGCAAGGTCCAACCCGACAATAGCGTCGAATTTCTGCTGGGGCTGCAGATTTGCATCGTCGACTTGTTCGGCCACCCATTGCAGCTGCTCTACGGCTCTGGGGGTGTCTTGCGAGTAAATGTCGTAGTCCAGTTCCGCGCCACCAAGCTCGCGGAGGCGCCAATCCGGCAGGTTGCGCCAGAGGCGGTATAGATCCAGGGTTGCGCCTATGTCATCAATGCCATGCCAGTGGTCACCGCCGGAGTAGAGAGAGCCATATTTGTGCAGGGCAGCATCAACCATCTCACTGACGTTCTTGTATTGCCCTGAGCAAAACTCGGCAGACCAGCCCAATGAGGGCAGCAAGAGCAGCATCACTACAGTGGTCAGGCGCGACATGGGATCTCCTTGAAGGTAAAGCAATCGTCCTTAAGCACAGAGCGCTCATCTAGCCTGCTGGCGGGGCCTACGACCTGACAATAGCGGGAAACCATTAAATGGTCCCAGCTTCGCAGACACGCCCAAACTAACCTCTGCCGAATAAAAGCAGCCCCCTCGTTATCGTCCCCCGACAGAAAAATTCGCGCCCTTGTAACTTCCTTGGAAAATCTGGATATCTCTGCCGGTCTGGCCCATTACTGCTTTCCGTAAACGTGCGTAGTCCTCGCTTTCGCGGCTATAAGCAAAACCTCCATTGATGACAACCGTCCGCGCATTGTCAGCCCCCTCAACACTCGAGGGGTAATAGCTGGAGAGCAGTATGAGCTTGATATTGTCTTTGTCTTGCGGACTGATCCGCCAGGTTACGGATTCGTAGGAGCTCAGAACGAGAATCAAAGGTTTGGCTGTCGGGCGAATGGCAAGGCTGATACTGCCAGGTCTGTTACCCGGCCCTTTGGGTAGGCTGTTCGAGGACTCATAAACGCCAACGCCTTCGATTTGGGCATCCTTGGCAACGTCTGCAAAGGGTATTGCGGTACTCGGGCGCTCGAGAGGCTGCTGAGCGGTGTAGCCAGGTGGAAACGGACGTAACCCACCACCGCCAAGCATGGTCTGGCCAGCAGTGGTCGACGATTGCTGGGTCATGGCTTCGAGCTTGGCCATCTGCCGCTCTAGGTTCCGGTTGCCGAGAAAGTCAGCGAGCGCGAGCGGTTCGCTCTGTTGCAAATGGAGACCGAACCATACTCCGTCAAGCGAGCGCCGCATAAAGCCGGCTCTGCCATCGAGCTCATTAATGATCCCAACGCGACCTTCTTCCGTTTCGACAGGCGAGAGCGAGGCATCTTCAATATTCAGGATCCAGGGCTGGGTTTTTACAGGACGCTCGTAGACGTCCACCAGAACAGTGGCTTCGCTTAGCTTGGCGTACCGATTGCCGATGAACTCTCCGGTTTTCCAAAGTGTCTCTTGGCCCGACTCCAGGTCGAGTTTCATCAGGTCTCGCATACTCACAAAAAACAGGGCGCGCCCATCAAGCATCGAGGTAGGCCGCGAAGAGGTGACCCCTGGGCCTGTCTTGATTGTGAAGCTTTTGAGTATTGTTCCCTGTATGCCGTTGGCATCGCGCTCGTAGGCAACGAGCGAAAGCGCGCGGCCCGTACCTATCGCAACCCTGCCGTCTGGAAGCGGAAGGGCCCAGGTCTGCCGCTTCAGCGCAGGCAGTCCGGCGGCAAGTTCGCCGCTCTGGAAGTCGATAATAAATAGTTGGCCGTCCGAGCCTACTGCCACCGCAGCCGAGAGCTCCGCCAGCCAAGCAAGCACTTCATAGGCCTCCTTGGCCTGCCAGAGCACCGCTCCGGTTTCCGTGTCGAAGAAGGTTACCCCTTGGCCATAGCCGCCTGGCAATGCCAGAACCCGGCCGTTGGGTGACAGCAATGCATCGTGGAACCGGGCGGCGCTGAGCTGCGGCAATTTTACGATGGGCTTGCCACTCGGCATTTCTATGGAGAGCAGTTCGCCGCGGGTGCCTTGGAGAATAGCGACTCCGGCTGCAGGTGCCGATATGCCCGAAGTGACGTCAAGGCCGGGCGAAACGAAAGTGGGCGCTTCGAGAGGTGTTATGGGGCGCAATGCAGCCTGCGACATCCTTCGTTCGACCTGCTTGATCTGAAGGAAGCGCAGCAGAATTTCATCCTGCGCGATCAGGCAGTCGCGGCTCACCGGCAGTTTCCTAGTGTCCTCCACTGAGTCGAATCTTGAGATCGCTAGGCTCTTGCCGCAGGTCAGGCCGCGAATTTCTCTCAGCGCCCCATATTGAGTAAAGAGTTTCTCCTGTACGGACTCATCGTCATCCGTCAGGTTGCGCAGCGTTTCTTCTGTGGCGCGAATATCGGCGCTGGGCGGAAAGGCCCTGTTTATCTTCTCGCCGGGAGACAGGAAGGCTTCTTCGATAAAGGAGCAGCCCGAGATGCTCAGAACCAGCAGTGATGCAGCAATTGTTCGCAATTGGAACTCCATTTCCTGTCAGTTCTAGGTCAGGCCAGCGAAATAAGGGCGTGCCGGTCGAGGTTTGCTCCAGGCTATTCGTTTCTACGACAGAGAAGCAAGCAACCGATGCCCTTCGCGCGCGCTCGCTGGTTTTCACTCAGCACCTGAAAAACCATTCCGACGCCACCCGGTATTACTATCGCCTCACCACCCTATTGACCTGGAAACGATTAGGGCATGACCGGGAAATGCCGATCTAATTCTCGAATCGTGGATATTCGCTTGCGATAACCCTTGAAATCATCGGCAGGCGAGCACGGAAGCAGATCGGAGTTAAATCCGAAATAAAATGGGAAAAGTGTTCCATTCAATGAAACATGTGTCTAGCCTGAAAGCCACGGATAGCAAGGGCTGGATAAGCCTGCTAAATCAGAAAATAAATCAGAAAGTACCGCTATGAACGACCCGCTCATCAGAGGCATCCATTGGCTTGAGCCCATTGTTCCCGCCCATCCGGGGTACCCGGCTGATGTGCTGGAGTTGGCTGATTCGCTGCCTTTCCTGGCAGGGCAGCTTGATGGTTCCGTAGCTCCCGAGACTGCCAAGCGTCTGGGCAAGCTTATGCGCCTGACCAACAGCTACTACAGCAACCTGATTGAAGGTCAGTACACCGAGCCTGCAGAGCTGTCTCAGCGGATCAAGCGCAGGGAGGCAAAAGAGCTAGGCCTACTTGCGATCACGCACATCCAGGCGCAGGAAGCCTTTGAACGAACGCTTGATCGGCGCAGCAGCGAAATAACGTGGAGCGATATGTTCGGGGTGAACCTCCTGAAGTCGTTCCATCGCAGGTTGTTTGAGGGTGCGAAAGAGGCCGACCTCCGAGTGAGTGAGGACAGGCTGATGCCCCCCGGCCAACTCCGTGATGAATCGCAGCAGGATGTGGTAGTCGGTGGCCATTACGCCCCGGCCTGGGAGTCTGTGACGCCGATGCTGAACCGTCTGCAGCAGGTTTACGGCGCTGCAAATGACCCGCGCTCCCAACTGCTGGCGAGCATTGCCTATCACCATCGACTGGCGTTTGTGCACCCATTCGAGGATGGCAATGGTCGCGTTGTCCGGATGGTGACGCACCTGCAGCTGAGGAAAATCGGGCTTGCTTCACCTCTCTGGTCCATCTCGCGGGGCCTAGCCCGCAAACAGAACGAGTATTACGCGCGCCTCGCTGCAGCCGATCAGGGACGTCGGGGCGACCTGGATGGGCGTGGACAGCTGACTCAAGCCGGTCTGGTTGAGTTTGTGCGCTTCATGCTTTCGGTCTGCAAGGATCAGATCCAGTACACGCGGGAGGCTATGGCGTTGTCAGCCCTGCGCGAGCGGTTGGCGCGAATCGTCCAATTCGAGCCGCGCTTCATCCATGCAGGCATCAAGCCTGAGGGCGCGCGTGCTCTTTACCTGCTGATTATTCAGGGGGAGGTGTCGCGCGCCGACTTCAAGGCATACTTCAACCTGCACGATAAGACGGCGACCAATCAACTCAAGGAGCTGCTGCTGCTTGGGGTGGTAGAAGCGCCGTCACCCAAGTCCCGCGCGCTTTATCCGGGCTTCCCGATATGGTTCGCCCAACTACTGCTCCCGGATCTACACCGGCGATTTCAGTAGCAAGCTGTTTGGCGAGCGACTGCTTTTATGGCCGATAGCAGCCCTTGGATGCAGTCCGCTTTCGCCCCAGGCTGTGTCAAAAGACTGCATGGGATAACCTTGCACCGTCAATCAACCATGAAGCAGCGAACTGAACGATGGGTTTTGAACAACTAGCTCAGCTACGCGACCGCCTGCGGGCCGAAAAAGTGCAGGTAAAGACTGATAGTACGAAGCAGCGTATGCGCAAGCCTTCTCTGCAGACGAAGCCTAGCGAGCAAGATCCTGCGGTGGAAGCGATCTGGCGATTGCAGAAGCACTTTCCATTGGCCTTCCCGGTCAATCCGGCCCCCAAGGTTCCGCTAAAGGAAGGGATATTCAAGGATGCCGAGCAACACCTGGAGCTGCTCGGAATAACCAGCGAACAGCTCAAGCAGGGCATCGCTATCTGGTGCCGAGGCAGTCGATACTGGGCAAGCATGACGGAGAATGCGCCTCGCTTGGACTTAAGCGGTCAGGCAGTTGGCGTGGTGACGGCGGCTCAGGCACTGCATGCTAAGCGGCAGCGCGGACAAGCACGACGTATTCAGACAAAGCCGAAAGAGCCTATACAGGACAAGGCCGTCGATACCGCTGTGGAACCTATCGTGGATTAAAATCACTCGCGCTCGGCACCGAGTCACAGACAAGGTGCGGGAGGCGATGATGAGGCGGTTCGAAGAGCCGCAGTGGCCGGTACGGCCTGTCAGGTGTGCCTGCTGCCGGCCAGAAAAGCTCATTCGTAAAGGCTCAAGCCAGCAGTTCAATAATCCACCGCGTGTGTCGGGCAACCTTCTGCACCTTCTCCTCGGGCACCGCCTGCCGTGCCCGGGCGAGGTCGGCTAGGGTCTGCTGCTTCAGACGTAACATACGTTGCCACTTGGCCAGGAACGCCGGGCTGCGCTTCTGCATCTGCAGCGGGCCAAAGTACAGTTCCTCGGCGGTGTACATCACCGGCCCAGAGCGTTCGGCAACAATGATTTCGTATGCAAAGCGGTTTTCCCGAAGCACTTCCTCGAAAAGGATGCGGTAGCCATTTTCCATCAGCCATTGGCGCAGCGGCTGTTCACCGCCGTTGGGCTGCAGAATCAGACGCTCCTGACCACTCAGGCGGGCCTTGCCGCTGTCGAGGATGTCGCGAATCTTCTCGCCGCCCATACCGCAGAGGCTGATTGCCGTTATTGCGTCTCCCGGTTCAATTGCCTCCAAACCATCTGCCAGGCGCACGCTGATCAGTGGGCTCAGGCCGTTCTCGCGTACGCTACGTTCAGCCGCGTGGAACGGGGTCAAGGCCACCTCCCCAGCCACAGCAGTCGCGATGACACCACGACTAATCAACGCCACCGGCAGATAGCCGTGATCCGAGCCAATATCGGCTAGCCGCGCTCCCGCTGGCACATGCGCCGCCACACGCTCTAAGCGCATAGACAATGTCTGCTCGTTCAACTCCAGCCCCTTTGCACCATCAGAGTCCGGCGCCTTTGGCCGAATCGGAGCGAGATTTTGTCGAGCAACACCGTGCATGGCAAATCGTTACGACCAGCGCTATGGATCTACCCGAACCTGCCGCTCGGGGATCACCCACCGCGAACCTTATTGATGGGGCCGTTTTCGATCCAAAGTGATCAGTCGTATCGGGAGGAAACAGGCCAAAAGCAGCCCATTAAAAGTGACTACGAAACTAGGGGCGATTCACCTGGCAATGCCATCATCCCGAGACACGACGGTACTGCTGTACCGGGCTTCTGGGCGATTCGGGGTCGGTCATTTCGATCAGGCCAGCCTGTAAAGCTGGCTTGAGGTAGTTCTTGGTAAATGTCGGGCGGTGCGACAAGCCCAAGCGCTGCATCAGCTCATTGGACTTAAGCGCAACCCCCAGTGGGAGTACCTGCAGTAAGCGAGCTACTTGATCGCTTACTTGATCGCTTACTTGATCGCTCTGACTGGTTTCAACCAGCGCCTCGCGCAACGCTTCCAGCATAAACTCAACAAAAGGCGTCGCCTCGGCGGCCTGGTCCGCTGCAGCCAATGCCGCGTAGTAAGCCTCCTGCTGTGCACAAATCACTGTTTCTACCGGTAGGTAAGCCAACACCGGCCGCCACTGACTGAGAATCAAGGTCTGCCACAAACGCCCCATGCGGCCATTACCGTCGGCAAAGGGGTGGATAAACTCAAACTCGTAATGAAACACGCAACTGGCAATCAACGAGTGCCATTCAGTCCCGCCTAGCCAGCGCAGCAGATCCTGCATCAAAGCCGCAACCCGGCTGGCCGGCGGTGCCATGTGCAACAAGCACCCCCCGCGATAGATTCCCACTCCGCCCTGGCGATAACGCCCGGCATCGTCGATTAGCCCCTGCATTAACAGTCCATGGGCAACCAGCAGATCGGCTTGGTTGTCCGGCCGCCAGCCAGGCATGGCGTCGTAGGCAGCAAAGGCATTGCGCACTTCCTGAATTTCTCGCGGCAGCCCCAGCACCCGCTTGCCGTCGAGCACCGCCGTTACCTGCTCCACGCCTAGGGTGTTGTTCTCAATGGCCAGCGACGCCTGGATAGTGCGGATGCGGTTACCTTCCGACTCTGGCATTGTAAATGTCGGGCAGTGAGGCCGTTTTTTGACGAGTGGACTTGAAAGTGAATTGGGGAAAATTTGGGCTGGATACACAGGAACAGGGCTCGCTGGGCACGTCTATGTTTCCCCAGCAATGGGGCGCACACCTGCATGAACTGGCTCCAACAACCGTACATTCGCAGCACACTCCATTGGGGGCATATCCCTTTTCATTCAGCGGCATGAGCGGGGAGCAATTCGAACAGTTCTGTTGGTGGCTACTCAATAAGGACCATGACCTGGTTGGGTGCCAGGTGCTGGGCAAACAGGGAACAAGATCTCAGGACGGAATCGATTTGTTTGCCTTCCACCGGTCGCGCCCGGACGTACTGCGGGTCTATGAATGCAAATGCTGGAAACGATTTACTCCTGGCGTGTTAAAGGACACCGTGGACCGTTTTCTATCTGGACGATGGGCCAGCACCGCCCGTGCATTCACCTTGATTCTTTCCCGAAGTGGCATGCAGGGTTTAAGTGGCGAGTGGATTGAGGCTCGCAGAAAACTGGCCGACCGAGGGATCGAAGCGGAGCTCTGGACCGCCGAACATCTGTCGGTAAAGCTGCAAGCAGCTCCTGACGTGATCAGTCGATTCTTTGGTGAGATGGCTGCGGCGCGGTGGGGGGCAAATTGGATGCGTCGGGTGGCTTTTCACGACTCGCTGCTTCAGGCACTCGAAGATCCACGGCCACATGTCTCCGGGCTGGCCCGTGACTTTATCGGCCAGGATCGAGGTGCGAGTGAGGAGCTGGTTACCTACCATGTCACTGACCGAAGCTGGTTCATGAGGAGGCCTTGGATCGAAATTTCGGCGCTGCTGCCCCGAGGCAAAGAGTTTCAGTATCCGGGTTCTGCCATCATTTCGTTAAAGCTTCCCGACACCGCGGGCGTGGATGTGGTGCTGGACCAGAAGTGGATGCTAGAGAATTTGCTTGGGCATTCTGGAAGCCCCGTCTTGTCTGAAGCCAGGCCATTCTTCAAGGGGCCCCTGGGCCGGGACAAAACTGGAGAAATCGTCGATTTCAATCATTGCCGGTTCATTATCCCTCCTGAGGCGCTGAAGGAGATCATCACGGCTTCAAATGCGCTTTCTGACGCGTATCTCAGCGCATTGCAGCAGCAAGAGTCTGAATGGGAGTCAACGGGCTTTCCGGTTGTAACCTGGAACGGGCCGCAGGTGGCACTCTGCAAAGTGGATAGGAGGGCCTGGGATTGCATTCTCGCGTTCGCTAATCACCATGACGTACGTAAAGGCACAACCGTGTGGCATATTTTCCATGAAGCGCGGGATCGGCTGATGCCATATTGTGAATTGGGTTACAGGGGCATGTTCTGGGGTGTAAATATCCCCGAGTTTTGTGACGAAAACGAAATAGCCATTCTTTGGGATCCGTCCTTTCTTGATGGGCGCTCGGACCGCCGGGCCGCATGGTCCTGCGTTGAAACCTACACCTGGATTTATAACGAGCTGTTACCCGCCATCGGGAGATGGGCTTCCGCAAACCGCTTTACGCGGTTGTACCGCTGGTTGCATCCGAAAGCAACGCGAAACAAGATGGCACAGATCGTAGAATCCTGGAACAGCGCTTCGATGTTGAATGAAGTCCGGAGCGTTCATCTGGTGTATGGAGAGGCCTTCCGCAACCTTGGGCTCTTCCAGACATTAAGTCGACTGCAGAGCTTCTACAACACCGCAGGACGTTGTAGCCGGGCACATTTTAGTCTCGAAGTTTGTATGGGGTTGTATCGGACGCTGCTCTGCTTGCTTGAAGGAGAGCGTGGATATGCGCCTTACATGGCAGCGAAGCTGGGACTAAGCGCTAACTGTCAGGATCACGCCGAGCTCAAAACCCAACTAGTCGAGCGAATGAAGAACAGGGCAATCATCACCGGACCGACTACGGTCGAATATGTGATGCGAGCCATGCTCGAGGCAATCAGCGAGGATGATGGCTGGATTGATCCGCGAACACGCGATGCGGCGTTCGACTCACTAATGCCTTGGATGGTATTTCACGATAGACAATTGCTGATTGAGCGACACAGCCGATACATCTGAGACCGTCCATTTCATTATCGACTGCACGCGGGGCTTTCCAGTGACCGCTTTTGCGCCGGAAACGGACATGAGTTCATCTGCCCAAAATTCCATAGATTCCGTTTTTGGCCGGGAGCAGCCCATCGCCAGCGCCCCCCCTACCGGCCAAAAGCGGGCGGCCAGCAACATCAATATCGTGGTCTGTCCCCGATTTTTCCGATTTTTCCAACATTTAAAGCGAGTCACTTCCCGTACCATCGCCTGCCACAACGCGATACTATCCTGCCATCATCCGAGGAAGCTTGGCTGGCTTCGCTTCGTTTCAGAGAAGCGGATCGACCAGCTATAACGAGGCAAGCAGAGAAGTGCTCCAACTCGGAACAAATCCACTGTTGCGGCCGATAGATCGCACCTCCAGCCGCATTAGAATGCTTGGCGCTCTGCAACACCACGAGCGATTGTAGGTTTAGAAAGCCATCCACAAGGAAGCCTAGGCATGAGTGAGGAAGGAAAGGGCCACGCATTTAGCCCCGCCGATCTAGTCAAGTATGCAATGGATAAACCAGTAGGTGCTGCGCGAGCAGCATTGCGAATTGCCTTGAGCGATACCGATGTTGTTCCAGACGCCATCATCGACGACTTACAAGATGACATGGAACGCAATCAGGACAAGCTGCAAACAGTCGCTGCCGCGCTGAGTAAAAGCCCCACAAGCCTATTGAGCATGATGCCCAATGAAGTAAAAGTGCGTCAGCTAAATATCGACCTCAATTGTTGAGGGCATTCTGCTGATGCTGGAATTGTCGGTTTAAAGAGAGCCATCTATGTCTCTAGAAGAAAACCCAATTAGTCGCCCTCCAGTTTCAGAGCTCATGCTCACCGCCTTGGATGTGCAGAAAGGGCAACCCGTTTTGCCACATGATCGCTTGTCCATCATGTCTCCTGATGAGTGGGAGCAGTTTACAGTTGAATTCGTCTACTACCTCGATGGCAATTATGAAAAGGTGACAAGATGCGCAGGGGCTGGGGACAAAGGGCGTGATGTAATCGCCAGGCACTCCGAAGGTTGGGATAATTATCAGTGCAAGCACTATGATACTAAACTGAGTATAGCCAACGTCATTTCAGAGCTGGGTAAGCTTGTTTATTATTCCTGGAAAAGAGATTACGACCTACCGACAAAATACTGGTTTGTAACACCCAATGGCTGCAGCCCGGACTGTATTGATCTTCTGGATGATCCGTCGCGCATTGTGTCTGAGATTATTGGTCGATGGGACAAAGTTTGTCGTGACAAGATTACTGCGAAGGAAAAAATTTCACTATCTCCTGAACTTCGAGATTATCTTAGTTCAATTGACTTTTCCTTTGTTGGAGAGCTGTCAGGCGAGGCGTTGGTAGAGAAGCATCGAAACACGCCTTACCATTCCTCACGATTTGGAATATATCACTTGAAACGGCCTCAGGTGACAGAAGACGTGCCTGAATCCATTGCCGTCGAAGAGAAAATTTATATCGAGGCGCTTTTGCACGCCATCTCCGATAAAGAAAAAACGGATTATACGATCGAAAGCGTCAAACGAAGTGATTATGCTGAAGATCTCGACCGCGCCAGGATAAATTTTTTCAGCGCTGAGTCTTTAGAGGTTTTCTCGCGGGATCCATTTCCCGAAGGCTGTTACCAAGAGCTGAAGAAGGAGTGTGGTTCGGCGCTCTATAGCGTTATTCGCCAGGACTACAAGGATGGATTCGATAAGTATCTTAAGACCACTGAATTTGCGGTCAAGATACCGTATGACTCACATCCACTCGTTCACTTTATAAAGGCATCGGATCGGCAAGGCTTGTGCCATCAACTGGTAAACGATAGAAAATTCGCGTGGGTGAGGAGGTAGCGATTGAATACACGAGACGTTTTCAACAGTCCTGTAGAGATCGGTGCAAGGATAGCTGTATTGCTTGTGGGGCTTGGTGAAAAAGTGGGTCTGGACGATCTGGTTTACTACGACTACGCAGCGACCTACAGTCAAGACTTTCAGGGCAATTCAAGCCTGCATCCTGCCTTGATGAATCGGCTTGCAGAGCTGGTCAGGCGGCGTGAGATATTCCCGCAAGCCATCAAACTCTATGTCTCTAAGGGTTTGATCGCCTCCAGAATAGATGAATCGGGCGTGCGCTACTATGCGACGCCAAATGGAACTGAATTCGTCCACCGCCTGAACTCTGAATATCACGTGAATTTGAAGGGCTGCGCGTACTGGGTTTCTGAGAATATTGATCATTTAAATTCACTAAGACGCAACTTGTATAAATTTGACAGGGAAGCCTGATGCATATCGAAAGCGTGGTTGTCAGCGGCCCGAACCGGCCGGATGCGGCGATTTATTTTGCGAAAGGCGCCAACGTAGTGCAAGGCGGCTCTGATACGGGAAAGTCTTATATTGTTCAATGTATAAAATACGCCCTGGGCTCATCGAAACGGCCGAAGCCAATAGCACTGTCCGAAGGGTACACGGCGGTAAAGATTACTTTCAAAACATCTGATGATAAGTCTTTCTCTATAGAAAGAACTTTTGACGTTAAGGCGAAGGCATTGCTGATTGACGAGACCGGCAAAATCCTGCCAGTTAATGCAAAAAGCAACCCCAAGAGTACCAAGACAATTTCTAGCCAGTTTTTGCAGCGGGTTGGTTTGGACCGAAAAACACTTCTTTTAGGCCAGGACTCACTTAGAAGTAGCACGTTCTCAGTAAGAGATCTCGAAAAGATTCTTGTGATTGATGAGTCCAGGATAGTGGCAGAGTATTCGCCAATGGGGACTGGCCAAGTTATTGATGTGACAAAGGAAAGGTCGATCCTGAAGTTGCTGCTCACTGGTAGTGATGACGCGGGAGTAAAGAAAGAAAAGAAAAATCTCACATCTAAAGATACGCTGAAGCACAAGGCCAATGCGGTTGAATCTCTTATCAATGAATTCTGCCCAAAGGATGACCAACAATCTCACGAACTCCAGAACCTAGCGGCATTTGAGAAACAGGCGTTGAGCGCATTGCAAGTCGCTGAACTTGAACTCAAGGAAGCGTTTGAATCCAGCGAGAAGCTATTTAAACAGAAGTCCGCCCACTTGGCAGAGTTAGAAGGGTTAGAAACCACCGGTTCTGAAGATAAGGTACTGCTCGAACGTTTTGCGATGCTGGGTAAAAAGTACGAGTCTGACCGTCAGCGGCTACTTGGCATCCAACAGGCGTCTCAGCTCTTGGATGCGTCCAAGGATGTTCCATGCCCTACCTGTGGAAGCTACTTCGCTGCTGAATCCTGCCCGACTAATGTGGAGGACATCCAGAATGGCGTATCGTTTGAGCTAGGGCGTATTGCAGGAAATTTTGAGGAGCTTTCTGGCGCCCAGAACTCATTGTCTGTGGCGGTAGAACGCAACGGCGTTAGGGCGGCTCAGTTGAGAGAATCTGTTCTGGCATTGGAAAAACTCATCACAGGCAATGTTCAGAAGCATGTAGGGGATGTCAGTGACCTCAAAGAACTTCTTGCATGTATTCGACATGACGCAAGTAACCTGCGTAATCAGCTTGAACTGAAAACGAAGCTCACTGATGAACTGAAACGACTTGGAGTCCTGCTGCTTGAAGAGCAATCAGAGTTTGTAATTGATAGTTTCGAGGATACTCTTAAACCGCTAGTCACGGAAATCCAGTCGATTTTAGAACGATGGGGCTTCCCCAATTATCTTCCGGTTGGGTTTGACCTAGACAAGAGGGATATCATTATCGGTGGCAGTGATCGAGGAAACTTTGGAAAAGGGTACCGTGCCGTTACCTTCTCTGCATTTGTTCTTGGCTTAATGAATTTGCTAAAGCTCTCAGGTCGTCATCCTGGCTTTGTAGTTCTAGACTCGCCGCTGACGACCTATAAAGAAGGAGACGAGGAGCCTGAGGATGAGCGCGATGAGGTTCCTGGTGATCTAATTTATGCGTTTTACAGCGATATTGCTGAGAGCTTCACTGATACCCAGGTCATCATCTTTGAGAACAAAGAGCCTGATCCTTCAGTTATTCCCAAGCTGAACTATCAGCACTTCACAAAAAGTCGTAGTAGTGGGCGTTATGGTTTTTTCCCGCTGCGTGGCTAATGCTGTGAGCCGCTACTGGCATCTCAGTGAATCGCCCCTGGTTTCGTAGGCACGTCCGGGTTCTATTCTTGGCTGACTGCACTCTATCACCAGCGGCTGCTTTTGGCCGATTTTCGCCTCCGTCACCGGCTGCTATAAGCAGCTCACTGCCACCATGGTTACGAAGCGCGTTGGCCAGATCGAATGCAAGCAAGTAATTGAGTGGAGCATTCCAATTGGTATTCCAAAAGAAAATTTAAACCCATTTAAATTCTTATAAACCAATACTTTATAAAACGGATTCAAATTACCCCGGCAATCTGCTCGCGCATCCAAAGGTGTCCCGGGGTGCTCGAATGGCGAATGTGATGAAGGATGCGTAGCGTATAACGCGGCGCCTCGAACGGCACGGCGTGCATCATCAACGCTGCGGCATTGCTCAGTTGCAAAGCAGCCAGGCGTGGTAGCGTGAACAGATAATCTGACTGGGCGACGATGAAGGGGGCCGCCATCAGGCTGGGCAACTGCACGGCCACATTCCGTTGCAGCCCCACTCGGGCCAGAGCCGAGTCGATCACGCTGCTCGCATCCTCCCAGGGCAGCACGGCGACATGCCGCTCGGCGAGGTACGCCTGCAACGACAGGCTTGTGCCGATCCGCGTATGTCCCTGGCGAGCAACCACCACGTAGTCATCGCTCAGGTAATCCAGCGCCTCGATGCCCTCCGGCAGCGGCGCATGGCCATGTGTGACCCCAAGGGCAAAGTGGATGCGACCCGCGCGCAGTTCATCCAGCGAGTCGCGGTGGCTGGCATGGATCATCTTGAGGCACAGGCGGGGCGCCACCTGCTCCAGTCTGGCCACCAGCGAGGGCAGCAATGCATAGGCGGTGTAGTCGGTAGCAGCGAAGACAAAAGTCTGTGTGCTGTTCTCAGGGCTGAACGGTGCGACAGTGCTCAGCCGGTCGGCGAGGATGCGCAGCGCGTCGGCCACTCCACCCGCCATCAGCTCGGCCTGCACGGTGGGCTGCATGGCATTGCCTGCTCGCACGAAGAGCTCGTCGGCCAATGCCTCGCGCATCCGCGATAGGGCATGGCTGCAGGCCGAAGGACTCATCGCCAGCTCGTCGGCCGCCGCCGCCACGCTGCGGTGGCGGAACAGGGCATCGAAGACCAGTAATAGGTTGAGATCGAGACGACGCAGGTTGGAATGCATAATGTTCATGGCCTACTGAAAAGAATGCAGCGTATGCATTTTGCGACTTCTCTACCATTCTGTCTCGAATCCCTTATCGAGACCGCACGGCGGTCAGGAACAGCAACATGAGCACACCCACCTTTCGCACCGCCATGCCGGCAGACACCTCCCGCTGCTATCAGATAGAGATATCGGCTTACGAGGGGGATGAAGCAGCTACCCGAGAGAAGATCGCCACTCGTATCGAGCAGTACCCACAGGGTTTCCTGATCATGGAACTAGAAGGTCAGATCATTGGCTTCATCAACAGTGGCTGTGCGCACCAGGTGGTCATGTCCGATGAGGAATTCAAGGAGTTGGTCGGCCATGATGCCGAGGCGCCGAACGTGGTCATCATGTCGGTGGTGATAGACCCCGAGCACCAAGGCAAGGGCTACGCCTCGCTAATGATGCGCACCTTCATCGAACGCATGCAGGCGATGAGCAAGAAGACCATCCACCTGATGTGCAAGGAGCGCCACGTCGAGCTCTACAAGCGCATGGGCTACGGCTATATGAAGCCTTCGATTTCCGACCATGGCGGCATGGCTTGGCATGAGATGGTTCTGGAGTTCTGAGCAGCCGTCCTACTACCGCACATGGGTATGCCCGCTTCTGGCCGGATTCATCCTGAATATACAAATCCATCTCATCTGCCAGAACGTGGAATAAACGCCACAGCGGCGGACGCATCGATCCTGACTAATCAACCTGATGCATAGAAGCATCCAATTACCCCGCCTTACTGCATGCGGTTGTCCGTCATAAATTAGCTGCATATCCCCCTTCGGGAGATGCGCATGTATGACAGGAGCAGCACATGACTGTAAAAGCCTACGGCACCTTCGCTGGCGACAAGCGTCTTGAGCCGATGGAGATCAGCCGTCGCGCAACTGGCGCTCAGGATGTGCAAATCGACATTGCCTACTGTGGCATCTGCCACTCGGACCTGCATCAGGCCCGCGGAGAATGGGTCGGCACCCGGTATCCCTGTGTTCCCGGCCACGAGATCGTTGGACGGGTGGTGGCCGTTGGTGCACAGGTTTCGGGCTTCAAGCCGGGCGATCTTGTCGGGATCGGCTGCATCGTCGACAGCTGCAAATACTGCACGGAGTGCGAGGTCGGCCTGGAAAACTACTGTGACGAGATGGTCGGCACCTACAACTTCCCGACAGCGGATGAACCGGGCTACACCTTTGGCGGCTATTCGCAGCAGATCGTCGTGCATGAACGTTACGTGCTACGCATCCAGCATCCTGAAGAGCAGCTCGCCGCAGTGGCCCCGCTGCTGTGCGCGGGAATCACCACCTATTCGCCGCTGCGCCACTGGCAGGCAGGTCCGGGCAAGAAGGTGGGTATCGTCGGCATCGGCGGCCTGGGCCACATGGGTATCAAGCTGGCCCATGCGCTGGGTGCCTATGTGGTTGCGTTCACCACCTCCGAGTCCAAGCGCGAAGCTGCCAAGGCCCTGGGTGCCGACGAGGTCGTGGTGTCACGCAACAGCGCTGAGATGGCGGCTCACACCACGAGCTTCGACCTGATCGTGAATACCGTGGCGGCGCCGCACGATCTGGATGCCTTCTTAACCCTGCTTAAACGCGACGCCACCATGACTCTGGTGGGAGCGCCAGCCTCGCCGCACCAGTCACCCAACGTGCTGAACATGATCATGAAGCGTCGCTCAATTGTCGGCTCCATGATCGGCGGCATAGCCGAGACCCAGGAAATGCTGGATTTCTGCGCCGAGCACAACATCGTCGCGGATATCGAGTTGATCCGGGCCGAGCACATCAACGCGGCCTATGAGCGGATGCTCGAAAGTGAAGTCAAGTACCGCTTCGTAATCGATATCGCCACGCTGACGACCTGATCCCCACCGGGTGCCCAAGGTCTCTGGAGCGCCTACCTATCAAATACGTGATGAAGGAATAACCAATGAACAGATTCTTTTTGCTACTCGGATTTTTAGTCAGCTCATTCTCAGTAACAGGTGCAGATATGCATAATGGCGCTAATAATTTTTATATCAGCGATAAGGTCACCGTGCAGAAGGTAACCTTTAAAAACCAATATCAAATGAATGTCGCGGGGAATCTTTTCATCCCCACTGACCTGGATCGGAATACGAAAAACCCTGCGATAGTGGTTGGCCATCCGATGGGGGCGGTAAAGGAGCAAAGTGCGAACCTGTATGCCACGAAAATGGCTGAACAGGGCTTCGTGACCTTGTCTCTCGATTTACCCTTCTGGGGCGAGAGCGAAGGCCAGCCTCGCAACGCAGTGTTGCCCGACCTCTATGCAGAGAGCTTTAGCGCTGGGGTGGATTTCCTGCGTACTCAGCCCTTTGTCGACAGGGGGCGGATTGGTGCATTGGGTGTCTGTGGCAGCGGCAGCTTCGTGATCAGTGCGGCCAAGATCGACCCGCGGATGAAGGCAATCGCCACCGTCAGCATGTATGACATGGGCGCCGCCAACCGCAATGCGTTGAACCATTCGCAGACACTCGAACAGCGCAAGCAGATCATTGCCGCGGCAGCCGAGCAGCGTGATGTGGAGTTCGCCGGCGGTGCAGTCCAATACACCGGCGGCACCGTGCATGAGCTGACTGCGGACACTCACCCCATTCAGCGTGAGTTCTATGATTTTTACCGCACAGCGCGTGGCGAATACACCCCTAAGGGCGGCTCGGCGCAAACCACCACCAACCCGACGCTGACCAGCAACGTCAAGTTCATGAACTTTTATCCGTTCAACGATATCGCGACGATCTCCCCTCGCCCCATGCTGTTCATCACCGGCGAAAACGCCCACTCCAGAGAGTTCAGCGAGGAGGCCTTCAAGCTTGCCGCTCAACCCAAGGAGTTAGTGGTCGTGCCTAAAGCCGGTCACGTGGATCTTTATGATCGCGTCAACCTGATCCCGTTCGACAAACTGACGACATTCTTCCGCAACGGGCTGAAGTAACGCTCTAGGGTCTGTTGCCGTTTCAGCGCAAGCCGCGATGAAACGGCAATAGACCCTAGCAGAGCTGATACAAAAAATGCTGATCACAACCACTAGCAGGCCGTTGAAAAACGTAGGCGAGGCAGGCAAGACAATACCGATGGCGGCCCCGCCAAAACAGGCGAGGAACGGTCGGAATCGCGGGCGAGTTTACGGCTGTAAATGAGCATTACTCGCTTCGCTCGCCCTTCGGGCCGCGCTGAAGCGCGTTAGCCGCAGGCGGCTTGCCGAGCCTGTTTTTAACGCAGCCTTGCCAACGCAGGTAGTTTTTCAACGGCCTGCTAATGCTCTGACCGGCGTTGTTCTTTCAGCGCTCTTACTCGATGGATTCCGGTCCATCGATGTCCCGCAGGATGCCAGGGTCATTCAATGGCAGGCGGCGAACCGCATGCGGGTTGGCCTGGAGCACTGACTTGGCCCCGGAGTCGCCACTCAGACACTGCAGGGCGGGCCAGAATCTACGGCCGAATATCACCGGGTGTCCCGGCTGGCCTTGAAAGGTTGGTACGACTATATGCTCAGGCGCTGCCAGAGCGAGCAGATGGCCCAGGCTATCGGCGCTGATCCAAGGCATGTCGCCAAGGAAGATCGCCACTGCATCCGCCCTCGACCGTTCACTGATGGCCCGCATGGCGCTGGCCAAACTGTGGCCCATGCCGAGTGCAGCAGACTCGCTGTGCACCACCCTCACAGGCTCAGCCACACCCAGTGCGGTGCTGTCGTCTTCAGGGCGCAGCACCAGCCAGACCTCTTCCAGCTGCGCGCAGGGCACTACCAGGCTCGCGCCGAGCAATGTCTGCCCACAACCGAGACGAGCGCGGCGCTTGTCGCTGCCGAAGCGGCGCGAAAAACCCGCGGCGAGCACCAGCCCGGCCACCACCTGACTCTTATCCACCGATTGACCTCATGATCATCACGTCGCCGGAAAAACGCTCCGCCTGTTTGTCTGCCAGCGCACGCCGGGACAGTTCACCAATGGCTGCCAACGCCTCCTCTCTGGGCAGTTCCAGCACATCGCCCAAGTAGTGGCTGCGGCTGGACGACAGGCAGCCATGCAGCCAGCCCGTTGAGCTGAGCCGCGCGCGCGTGCAGCCGCCACAGAAGGGTGCGCTCTCGTTGGCGATGACGCCGAAGCTGCCGAGGCCGGCAATCTCGAAGCGCTGCGCCGTGGCGTCCGCCGCACTGGGCGCAGCCGTGAATGCGTAACGCTCGGCAATGCTCTCGAGGATTTCGCGCATACCGAAGAACTGCTGCGCAAACGTATGGCCGTCACGGGCCAGGTGGCCCATACGCATCAGCTCGATAAAGCGCAACTGCATACCGCGACCCAGGCAGTAGTCGAGCATCGGCAGGATCTGTTCATGGTTATGCCCGCGCAGGGGCACCATATTGATCTTCACCTGCAACCCGGCTTCGAGGGCCTGGTCAATGCCCCTGAGCACCTCGCTCAACTCACCGCCACGGGCGATACGGCGAAATGCCGGAGCATCCAGCGAGTCCAGCGAGATGTTGATGCGCTTGACGCCAGCATCCAGCAGCACCGGCAACTTGCGCGACAACAGCTGGCCATTGCTAGTCAGCGACACATCCTCGAACTCGAAACGCCCCAGCGCCGCCATAAAGCCATCGAACTGCGGGCTGATTAGCGGCTCGCCGCCGGTAACCCGCAAGGTGCGCAGGTCGTTGACCTGCTTGAGACAGTCCACCGCCAGCAGCAGCTTGGCCAGAGGCAATGCGTTCTTGTCCGGGTGCAGGCGCTTGCCATCGGGTACGCAGTAGACGCAGGCGTAGTTGCAGGCGCTGGTCAGGCTTACGCGCAGGTTGCGCAGCCGTCGGCCCCGTGCGTCGATGATCGGGCGGTGTTCGACGCGCTGCGCTGCGGGCTCAGAGTTCATCGCGCGGCCGAGCCCGGTAGACACGGACGATATCGGCCATCGCCGCCAACGCGATTTCGGCCGGGGTCTTGCTGCCCAATGCCAGGCCGATGGGCATGTGCAAGCGGGCGATCTCGGCCTCGCTCAAACCGCCGGAACGGCGCAGCCGTTCAGCCCGCACGGCAGAGGTACGCTGCGAGCCCATGACGCCGATGTAGAAGGCTGGCGTACGCACGGCCTCGATCATGGCGAGGTCATCGATACGCGGGTCGTGGGTCAGTGCCACCACTGCGGTGGCCCGATGACAGCCATCGGCGGCGATGAACTGCGAAGGCAGCTGCATACGGACCTCAACACCCGCCACGTCGAAACCGGCGTGCACCTCTTCGCGCGGGTCGCAGACGATCACCTCGAAGCCCAGGACGCGGGCGAACTCGGCACAGATCAGCGAAACCGGCGAGATGCCAGCGATGATCAACCGCGCGGCCGGGCCGACGCGAATCTGCAACGAATGCCCGTCCGCCGCCTCGACCACGCGCGGCCCCAGACCATCGTCCTCGTGCAACTGCGTGTGGCCGTCGCGCAAATCGACGTGACGGATCAGATGCCGCTGCCCCAATAGCGTGGCGCGCAGGCTTTCCAACTGATCCCAGGTGGCGGCAGCCGCAGGTAGGCGCTCGATCAGCACCTTGAGGATGCCACCGCAGGGCAGTGCAATCCGCGCCCCCTGTGGCCCGGTCGGATCGCCATAGCGCAGGGTCGTCACCGCACAGTCGAACTCACCGGCTTGCAGCCGTTCGAGAAAATCTTCCTCGACGCAGCCGCCCGATAGTGAGCCGACATGCAGCCCATCACGACGCGCCGCCAGCAGCGAGCCGGGTTCACGCGGCGAGGAGCCGAACGTGCCCAGCACCGTACACAGCCACACAGTCTCCCCTGCGCGAGACCAGGCCAGCGCCTGCTCGATAACCTGTAAATCAAGATGCTGCATAGTCAAACGACCCAATTCTGCCCGATGAACATCCGCTCGATAGCGGGTGACTTACCGCACCAGCAGCGCAATGACGCGTTGCCTGCTCACCTGGCCAGCTGAAACGACAGCCACCAACAAGCAAGCCTCGCAGCGAAGCTAGCACCATGATCACCAAGCGAATAAGGGCTCTACAGCGGATGGTTGCATGAGCCAAATTGATTAATCCTGCGCCCGCCGACCTACCAAGCACCGGGCCTCCCGCTTCGCGTAACTCAGGCAGGCATGGCATTTACAGATTTTGAAACACTCTGCGCCACGCCCACTCGCCCACGAACCGGGCTTTGCATGCACCCATATCGGATGCCAGGCAACTGTGGCGGTAACGCCGCACCTGCATGCACGCAACGCCTGCAGTCGCCGGACAACTGGCCATGCGCATCGGCGTAGGCCTGGCCATCGGCCGAACAGTTCGCCGATTAATCAATACCGTGCATAAGGCCATGCAGATTTTCCATCTACCTAGGTCGGCATTTCGTCTGTGCTAATAGCAACGACATCCGTTCTGTCCAAACGCAAAAGCTGCAACCCCCGGACCTGTCCATAGCTACGAACACCACAATGTCTGGCGCTTACGCCAGCGATAAATAGCCAAGCCATTCTGAGGAGAAGCCCCCATGGAGCTGATGATCAATGGAACAAAGCGCCAGATAGATTCCGCCCCGGACACGCCACTGCTCTGGGTCATCCGCGACGAGCTAGGCCTGACCGGCACCAAGTACGGCTGCGGCGCAGCCCAATGCGGGGCCTGTACCGTTCTGGCGGACGGGCGCCCTTTGCGTTCATGCATCATGCCGGTCAGCGCTGTCCTCAATCAGGCCATCACCACCATCGAGGTTATCGAGGACGATCCCGTGGGCCAGCGGGTGGTCGACGCCTGGGTCAAGCACCAGGTCCCGCAGTGCGGTTACTGCCAGTCCGGCCAAGTGCTGACTGCCACCGCCCTGCTGAAACAAAACGCCAAACCCAGCGAAGCAGAAGTGGCAGCCTCGATGCTCAACCTTTGCCGCTGCGGTACCTACAACGCCATCGCCGATGCGATGCAGCAACTGGCCAAAGGCTAAGGAGATGACGCCAATGCATATGTCCTCGATTACCGACAGCCTACCTACGGACGGCCAGCCGCTGAATTTGTCCCGCCGCCGCTTCCTGGGTGCTTCCATGGGTGCGCTGGTGCTGGGCGTTCTGCTGCCAAGTACAGTGCTGCGGGCAGCTCAGAGCGCGGCCGCCGAGATCAAACCCGGCACCCGCATTCCCGCATTTCTGGAAATCCGCCCTGACGGCACGGCACTGTTGCGCTGCCCCTTCGTCGAAGGCGGCCAGGGTATCTACACCGCCTTTGCGCAGATCGTCGGCGAAGAGCTGGATATCGCCCCGGAGCGGTTTTCTGTGAAGTGCGCGCCTCCCGGTGCCGACTACCTCTTGGTCAATGGCAACCGTTTCACTGGCGGTAGTTTTTCGGTGCGTTCCAGCTACGACACGATGCGCCGACTCGGCGCATCGGCACGCCAGATGTTGCTGCAAGTCGCCGCCGCTAAACTCGATGTGCCGATTGACAGCCTCAGCACCCAACCAGGGATCGTGTTGCATCCGGCCTCGGGGCGCAGCTTGAGGTATGGCGAACTGGCCACAGTCGCGGCGGCGCTGCCAGCCCCCGAACAGGTATCGCTGCGCGCCAAGAAAGACTTTCGCTGGATCGGCAAGTCCGTACCGCGCCTCGATGCTCGCGACAAAGCCACCGGCAAGGTGATGTACAGCATCGACACCCAGGTCGAGGGCATGCTGCTAGCGGCGGTGCAGCACGCGCCGCGCATGGGCGGCGAGCCCGGCACCATCGCCAACGAGGCGGAGGTCAAAGCCATGCCTGGCGTGCACTCGATCCACCGCCTGCCTGGCGCGGTCGCGGTGGTCGCGCAGCGCTGGTGGCAGGCACGCCGGGCTGTGGAGTCTCTGCAGGTCGGTTGGAACGACGCAGCGCCGGGTACCCCGCATGCCATGCCAGCGGATTTCTCCTCTGCCGGCATGCGCGATACGCTGGCGGCCGCGCCCGGTCCAGGCGTCGCGGCCGAAAACATTGGCGATACGGCGAAAGCCCTGGAGAGTGCCAGCCAGGTCATCGAAGCGACCTACGATGCGCCCTACCTGGCCCACGGCCAGCTGGAGCCGCCATCGGCCACCGCCCGCTGGAATGCAGACGGCACCCTGGAGCTGTGGCTGCCCAATCAGGCCCCGGAGATGTTCCAACAGGCGGCGGCCAAGGCGGCCGGCATCGCCCCCGAGAAAGTCATTATTCACTCCCCGCCGCTGGGCGGTTTCTTTGGCCGGCACTTCTTGTACGGCACCGCGAATCCCTTCCCTCAGGCCGTTCAATTGGCCAAGGCCGTCGGTCGTCCGGTGAAGCTGATTTGGAGCCGCGAGGAAGAGTTCCTCCGCGATGCGTTTCGCCCCATGGGCTTGGCACGCTTCCGTGCTGGAATCGATGCGAACGGCCAGCCGCTTGTCCTGCATGCCGAAGTCGTTGGCGAAAGCCCCACCGAGCGCTGGTTCGGCCATCAACCCGACCAGGCCAACGGCGCGGCGGTCGAAGGTGTTGCCGACAAGCACTATGCGATCCCCCATCGACGGGTCGCCCAGGTCTATCTGCAACACCCGCCGACCATCGGCTTCTGGCGCTCGGTCGGACACTCGATGAACGACTTCTTCTACGAGTCGTTTTTCGATGAAGTGGCCGATGCCGGCAAACAGGACCCATACGAGTTGCGCCTGCGTCTGCTGGCGGACAAGCCACGGCACAAGACCCTGCTGCAAGCGGTTGCCGACCTCTCGGGAGGCTGGAAACGCGGCCCCTTCACGGCGAGCGATGGCAGCAAGCGCGCTCGTGGCGTGGCCATGGCCTCGCCCTTTGGCAGCGAGGTGGCCACCATCGCCGAGGTGTCCATCCAGGGCGGCTCGGTCGTGGTGCATGACGTCTGGGTGGCCTTCGACCCCGGCAGCATCGTCAACCCTGCGATCGTCGAGGCACAAGTGGCTTCCGCCGTCGCCTTGGGGCTGTCCTCCACGCTGCTGGAGGAAGTCGTCTACGAGAATGGCATGCCTCGAGCCCGCAACTTCGGTGCCTACGCCATTCTGCCGCCCAACCGCATGCCTCGCGTCCATGTGCGCCTTATCGAGAGCGGCGCCCCCATGGGCGGCGTTGGCGAACCCGGCCTACCGGGCGTCCCGCCAGCCGTGGCGAATGCCGTCGCGGCACTCACCGGGCAGCGCGTACGCAGCCTGCCGCTGTCGAAGACACGCTTTGCCGACGCCTGATAGGTGCCCCGACTCAGCCACACCCACCGCCTGCCGGTGAGAACATCGATGGCCATAAAACGCCCCATCCAGGCCACTCTGCTGCTCGCGATGCTCTGCGCGGGCAGCAGAGTGGCCGATGGCGTCAAGATCATCGGCAATGGCGCTCGACCCAGTGTGACGGGCTCGAGCGACTACTTCTCCGGTGCGGTACAGGCCGCCGCCCCGGTCTGGCTCGCCGCGCCAGGCGCGCCCACACCGGAGGAGGTGCGAGCCGTGGCGCCGGCACTGGAACACTACACGCGCAACACCCTGATGGGCGATCTCTGGCAACGCCCGCAGCTGTCGAAGCGCGACCGCTGCATCGTCACCCTGGCAGCCCTGATAGCACGTAATCAGCAGGCGGAGATGGCCCAACACCTCGATCTGGCGCTCGGCAATGGGGGTCAAACCGGGCGAGATTTCCGAACTCATCACTCACCTGGCGTTCTACGCAGGCTGGCCGAACGTTGCCAGTGGCCAAGGAGGTATTCGCGAAACGGGCGGCAGATTAGCCACTGCCTGAGCCCAGGGTGTTCGGCCGATACCGGCGAACACCCTTGGCCCCTACGCCGCGTCCGCCCCACGCCTGCACTCAGGCAGAAACAACCCGTTGCAGCCGCGCGCCGTTACCCACCACCATGGCAGATAGCATCAGCAGCCCCGCACCGCCAACCAAGGGAGCAGCAACGCTCAGATGATCGAGCAAGCTGCCACCCAATGCGCCGCCAAGCATGATCGCCAACTGGATGGCAGCCACCATCAAGCCTCCGCCGCTTTCAGGCTCATCACTGATTTCCTGCGCCAGCCAGGTGGACCAACAAACCGGTATCGCGGCGTTCAAAGCCCCCCAACCCGCCATCATGGCAGCGGCTGCCCAGAACGCATGCCCCAGCTCCATCAGCCCCAGAGTCACGACAGCCAGGGCCACAGGCAGCCAACGCAACAGCGGGTAGAGGCAGTGTTTTTGCAGCATCGCGCTGGCGCTGTAGGTGCCCAGAAAGCTGGCCAACCCCAGCCCCAAGAGCAAGATCGACAACTGGCTGGCACCAACGCCCGTTTCTGCCTCCAGAAACGGACGCAAGTAGGTGAATGTTGCAAACGCGCCAGCAAACGTAAGCATCACCGCGGCCATACCGAAGGCGACACTCCGGCGCTTGAGCAAGCCGAATAGCCTGGTCAGCGGGATCGTCGCTTGAGCGGGCATGGAAGGCAGGCTTCTGGCTTGCCACAGCAGATTGATCAGTACGAATGGCACCAGGCCAAAAAACACAACTCGCCAGCCGAACAAGCCCCCGAGATAAGCCCCCATCGGAGCCGCGAAAGCGGTCGCCACGGCATTGCCCATATAGACCATGCCCAACGCCTTTGGAACATCGTCCGCAGCCACCAAACGAATCACCGTCGCCGTGGCCAAGGCCCAAAAGCCGCCAATCGCCAAACCAAGTAGTGCGCGGGCAGTCATCAGCCAGGCAAAGCTCGGTGCCAGCGCGATCAATACCAGCGACAGCAGCATCAACAACGTCATCGCCAGCAATACATGACGCCGATCGAAACGACTGGCGATGGGGGCGATGCACAGGCTGGCAATAACGGCGAACAGACCTGAAATGGAAATCGCCTGACCGGCCATGCCTTGGGTGGCCTGCAAGTCGTTGGCAATCGGCGTCAGCAGGCTCACCGGCATAAACTCGGAGGCGATCAGCATCGCCACACAGAGCGCCATGGAGCCGACTGCGCTCCACATCTGGAACCTGACCGAAGCAGGCATGACAGCGGAAGTCGACATGGGTATTCCTCTGAAAATCGGAGCGCAACGCCGCCTGCCCGGACACAGGGGCAAACGCCAGCTTGTGGTGCAAGGAGAGTGGATAAGAGCGTCCTGGCATGGCGGAGGCAGCCCGCCTCAACGCCCTGGACCTTGATGCATAGGATAAAAGCTAGCGACCGGCTAAAAGCGCAACAAAGCTGAAAGGGATCATGAGCCTGATTAATCAATAGTCCCGCAGAAGGCAGACAGGGCAAAAGGTGTCGAGCGCTGCTCCCGTATGGCGGGCCTGGCCGTGCAGGTTAGCGGCGCGAATGCCGGTCCTCCAGACGCAGATGCAGGTCGTGCGCCGCGTCCCCCCAGGCGATGGATAGCGTTGCGCCGCAGCAGGTACGGTGAGTCGAGCAACAACCGCAGCAGGCGGCTAACCCGCCCGAAGCTTTGGAGGATTGGGCTTTTGGCTTATTCAGAATGCCGCAGCGCGTCAACCAGCACCGTCATGGCGCGCGAGGCTTCGCGCTCGCTGGAATAGATCAGGTGGTAACCCGGAAAGGTTTGCCACCATGGCTGTAGTACCGGCAACAGCCGGCCGGCCTCAAGGTGGGATTGAGCCAGGTCCTTCGGGACATAGGCCAGACCGAAGCCGGATACGGCCGCCTGGACGATTTGATTGATGCCGTTGAACACCAAGGTTCCATCCACCCTGACATTGATTTCCCGCGCACCCTTTTTCAGCTCCCAGGCATAGAGCCCACCACGGGTCGGCAGGCGCAGATTGATGCAATCGTGATCGACGAGATCCTGAGGTTTACTGGGCATTGCGCGCGATGCCAGGTACTCGGGAGCGCCGACGATAGCGAAACCCAGATCCGGTCCGATACAGACCGCTTCGGTGTCCTTCGCCAATACGTCGCCAAGCCGCACGCCAAAATCGTAGCGCTCGGTCACGATGTCGGTCAGTCCGTAGTCGACGATGATCTCGACCTTGATCTGCGGATAGGCGGGCAATATCTTGGCCAGCTTCGGCCATAGCAGGGTATCGATGGCATGGTCGGTGGCGGTAATCCGGATGGAACCGGATGGTATATCGCTCAACTCGACCACCGCGGCCAGTTCGGCCTCGATATCCATGAGCCGCGGTTCCACCGCCCGCAGCAGACGCTCGCCTGCTTCGGTGAGCGATACGCTGCGCGTCGTGCGAGTCAGCAGGCGCAGACCGATGCGCGCCTCAAGCGCGCGGATCGTGTGGCTGAGCATCGATTGCGACATGCCGAGTTGGGCAGCTGCCCGGGTAAAACTGCGCTCACGCGCAACGGCAAGCAGTGCCACCAGGTCACTGTAATTTTCTTTCGGCACTTATGGGTTTCCTGCAGGGGGCTGACAGCACTTTAGCAGGCCCGCGCCTTCTGCTTGCCGGTGTGCGGCCATCAGTCAGCGCTTTATGAGGCTAAATGTCGCCTTGAGCGAGCCTGAGCGTCTCAGCACCTCGACGCCGGAATCGAGCGTACCCAGCTTTACCAGCCCCTTCGAATAGCGGAAATCCTTGTGGAAAATGGCCAGATTGCCCCAGGGCGCGTAATAGGCCAGATCGCCAGTTTTGGGCGTGACGCCGGCTGGCGCTCCTTGGGTCGACAAACGCCTGGGCAGATCGCTGACCTTTTCCGTTGCGGCGTAATCCTCGAGGGTCAACGACAGCGGCAGCAGAGAAGCGAAATCCCGAGCAGCCTCGCTGTCCTCCAGCGTCGCGGTGAAGGTGTCGCCCTCGACTTCAATTTTGATCTGCATGGCAAGTTTCCGATGATCTGTCGATTGAATCCCGGCAGCAGTTTCCGCGAATGCGTAGGTACTCAATGCCATAAACAGCGCAATCAACATGCCCCCTGCCCTGAAAAATTCCGCCTGCATGGTTTCTCCCGACACCCTTGATTAAATGCACACTAGCAGAACGCAAATCCCGGGTTTAATGCATCCGTTTATAACGAATGGAGCCATGCACCAGGTTCATTAAACAGCAGCCGTCCGCGAGCACAAACGTACGTCAGCAGCGCGCTTATCGATACAGCTCATAGCCGCTTGCGATTTGCGCGGCAGGCTCATGGCTTCGCCTTTGCTACAAATAGGCAGGCTGGCCGATTTGAATCTACGCGCCGATCCACTTCGGATGATCAACCTAGATCAGAACGCGGGCTCGACCAGCACCACAAAAGGAATCAGCTAATGAAGATAGGCATCCTCGGCTCGGGACGCATGGGTGGCAATCTGGGCACGCTGTTCGCTCAACTCGGCCATGCAGTCACCTTCAGCTATTCGCGCAGCACCCTGCGACTCGACGAGCTTGCACGCAACGCCGGCGCAAACGCACGGGCAGCGACCCCGCGCGAGGCGGTCACTAACGCCGACCTGGTACTGCTCGCCGTGCACTGGACGCAGGTGGAACACGTGCTCGAGCAGGCCGGTTCCCTGGCGGGGAAAATCGTCATGAGTTGCTGCAACCCGCTCAACGCGGAGGACACCGAGTTGGTGATCGGCCACACCACCTCGGGGGCGGAAACGCTCGCGGCCAGGCTCCCCGGCGCACACATAGTCGCGGCATTTCAGGCCACCCCAAGTGAGGTGATGTTCGATGTCTTCGCAGCGAGAGACAGGGCCCTGCGCCCGAGCCTGATCTTCTGTGGCGACGATGCGGGCAGTAAGGCCATCGCCGCGGACCTGATCAACGCGGTCGGTTTCGATCCGGTGGACGCCGGTGCCTTGCGCATAGCACGCTTTATCGAGCCCTTCGGCATGCTCTCCGGCGTACTGGCCTACGACACCGACCAGGGACCTGAGTGGGCCTATCGCTTCGGCCGGCTCGACAGGCTGTTTGGCTAATAGGGGGAGAGAAAGCCGCCCTACTGCTCGTGGCGCAAAGCGGCGATCAGCAGGGCCATGGCCCCGGAGGGCTGGCGGCGGCTGGGGTAGTACAGATGAAAGCCCGACCACAACGGACAGGCGTGTTGCAGACACTGCACGAAATGCCCGGTACGGATATAGGGCTCCGCCAAGTCCTCGGGCACGTAGGCCAAACCGAGCCCCGCCACCGCCGCATCCAGAACCTCGAAGATGCTGTTGTAAACCAGCTGGCCATCGACACGCACGTTGACCTCGCGCCCCTCCTGCTCGAATTCCCAGGCCCAGAGCCCGCCATGAGTCGGCAAGCGAATATTGATGCAATTGTGCTGAACCAGATCTCCCGGCACCTTGGGAACCTCTCGCCCGGAGAAATAGCGCTTGGTACCGACCACGGTGAAACGAATATCTGGACTGATGCGCACCGCGATCATGTCCTGGGCAACCAACTCCCCCAGCCTCACACCCGCGTCATAGCGCTGCGCCGCAAGATCGACGAGCTGATTGTCGGCTACCAACTCGACCTTGATGGCCGGGTACTTGGGGAGGAATTTCTTCAATTTGGGTGAGAGCACCGTGCGGATGGCATGATCCGATGCAGTAATGCGAATCGTACCTGACGGACTGTCGCGCAGCTCCATGAGTGCTGCCAGCTCGGCATCCATCTCATCGAACCGCGGCGCGACATTACGCAGCAGGCGCTCGCCAGCGACCGTTGGACTGACCGAGCGAGAGTTACGCGCCAACAAGCGCACCCCGAGGCTGGCTTCGAGCGACCTGACCGCATGACTCACCGCGGATTGGGACAACCCGAGGCGGGCAGCGCCACGGGTGAAGCTGCGCTCCCTCGCCACTGCGATGAACACCACCAGACCGCTGAAATGGTCGCGCAGACCATAGTCCTGAATCATCTACGAAGCCCCTGCATATGTGATCGAGAACCATACCACCGACGGCAGCAGTGCACAGCAGCCTGGTGGAACGACGCCAGCGGCAGCGTCTATCAATCTGGTGCATAGACCCATTCGAACTCCCCACCTTATCCGCGCATGGGAACAATCGCCAAAATGCATGACTGTTCGCCGCGACAGGCATACGCCCCCGTGCAGGTCCAGTTGCCGTACCCCCTAACTATCACGTAGGTCACCAATGAAAACTCGCTGGTCCCGCATACCGTCGATGCTCGCCGCAACAGCCATGGTCCTCGCCATCAGCGGCTATGCCTTCTTCCAGCAACCACTGTTCGGCCAGCACCCGGAAGGGGATCGTCTTTCCCTGGCCGAGCGATCAGCGAATTATCGAAATGGCACATTCCACAACCAGATCGATAGCCCGCTGCACACCTCAGGCAGCTCAGAACTTTCCATTCTGCTCGACGGCCTTGTTAGCGAGCCCGGGCAACCGAGACCCGAGGGCGAGATTCCGAGTACGAAGACCGACCTTAAGACGTTGGATGCAAATGAGGATCTGGTGATCTGGCTCGGCCATTCGTCCTACTTCGTGCAACTGGGCGGCAAGCGGATCCTGCTCGACCCGGTGTTCAGCGAGAATGCGGCGCCGATCCCGATGGCCAACCGGGCTTTCGCAGGCACCAGCATCTACAGTGCGGAGGATATGCCGGACATCGATGTCCTGTTGATCACCCACGACCACTACGATCACCTGGACTACCCGAGCATCATCGCGCTGCAGCCAAAGGTCCGCCAGGTGGTAGCCGGCCTCGGCGTCGGCACTCACTTCGAAGCCTGGGGCTACCCTGCGGATCGTATTAGCGAGGTCGACTGGTACGACACCGTCTCTCTGGATGGGCTGAATATCTACGCAACGCCAGCCCGCCATTTTTCCGGGCGAACATTCGATCGCAACCGCTCGCTGTGGGTGGGCTATGCGCTAACCACTGATTCAAGCCGAATCTTCTTCAGCGGCGACTCAGGCTATGCCCAACATTTCGCCGAGGTGGGCAATCGCTATGGTCCGTTCGACTGGGCCACCCTGGACGCCGGGCAATACGATCCGCGCTGGCCGAACGTGCATATGACTCCCGAGCAAGCGGCACAGGCGGCTGAAGATCTGAGTACCGCGGCATTCACCCCAGGGCACGTCGGCAGGTTCTCGATAGCGCCCCATGACTGGAACGATCCGTTCATCCGTATAACCGCCGCCAGCCAAGGACGCAGCTACGCACTGTGGACGCCCATCATTGGCAGCCCGATCCATCTCGATGGCCGCGAGCAGGCATTCGCCCCTTGGTGGGAGACGACCAACTGAGGTTTTCCGATCTCAATCGGAAACGATCATCGCCACTGCACTCGCCCCCGCGATGACCGCCCGCTGAACGAAGCGAACAATATGACAGTCGGAACAACAGGCCCCTGACACAGAAATCTGGCTCATGCCCTTACGATCCGCTGCCCTCGCTATGTTGTTCTCGTTGGCTGCCAACACTGCGGCCGCGGCGCAAGAGCCGCTGCGCCTGGAAGGCCTGAAACGCTGCGGTGACCTGCTGGAAAGTCGGCGCCAGGACTGGTGCCTGACAGTGCGCGGAATGGGCGATGCAAGGCCGCGATTGAAACTGGGCGCCAAGGCGATACCTGCGGATAGGGTCCAGCGCGAAGGGGAACACCTTCGACTGCGCCTGAACCGCGCCGATTACCAAAGCGGCCCGCTCTGGCTGGAGGATGGCCCGCGCGCCAGCAATGCAGCCTGGCTGACGCTGCGCAACAGCCATGTACTGGCCGCCGGGCCGGACGAAGTGGCGAAGAACATGGACGGCCTAACCACCTATGTCGACCTGGTCAGCCTGCTGATCGAGGAAAATCACGATGGCCTCAAGGAAGCTCAGCGTCTTGCCCGCAAGTACGGGGCGAAGGTGGTCGGCAGCATCGCTCCCCTGAACCTCTACCAGCTTCGCCTGCCAGCCAAGGACCTGCTGCAGCGCGACGCGCTGGTGCTGCGCCTGGGCAGCGAGACCAGCGTGGATGCCGTGGTGATCGAGGAGTCGGCGGCAGAAGAGACCGAGCCGGCCAGCGCCCGCCCTGCAGAGCCGAAGAAACCGGCACTGGACTCTGACGAATGGGCCGCGAATCGCTTTCTCGACGCGGTGAACTACTACCAACGGCGCCTCCCGGGGCAGCAGCCGCCCATCCGGCCGCAGCCCGTGCGCATCGGCCTGATCGAGCGCGACGTGGATTTCGACACCGCGGATTTCGCGGACTACCTCGGCGCCTGCTCGGTACCGCGTACCTGCGTCTACGCGCGCGATGCGGACACACCGGACAACCATGGCACGACCGTCGCCGGCATCCTCTCCGCACGCTGGGACGACGGCGGCAACACGGGTTTTCTCCGTGGCCTGGACCAGGCAAGCGGTGGTTTCGAGGTCATCGTCGAACGTAATTCCGATGCCGGAATCACCGCCAACATCGCCGCCTCGGTCAACCTCGTGGAGGACGGCGTACGCGTGCTCAACTGGAGCTGGGGCATCCACCGCGTCGGCGCGAAAAACATCAAAGGCGATGAAGTGGACTCCCTGCTGCGCTCGGGCATCGCCATGGGAGGATACGAGGAGCTGCTGGAGGAATTCTTCCTTTGGCTGCGCAAGGAGCATCCCGACGTGGTGGTGGTCAACTCCGCCGGCAATGGGTCTTCGTTCTCGGGCAGCGACGAATACCGCCTGCCCTCCTCCTTTATCACCGAGCAATTGCTGGTAGTCGGCGGGCACCAGCGTAGCGAGCGCGCCGGGCTCGCCATCGACGACCCGGCCTATGCGGTCAAGCGCAGCTCCTCGAATATCGACATGCGCGTTGACATCACCGCTGCCGCTTGTGCCCACTCCTCGACCACCAGCGCCGGCCGGGACGGTGCAGTGCATTGCGGCACGTCCTATGCCACGCCCATGGTCGCGGGCCTGCTGGCGGCGATGCTGTCCATCAATCCGCAACTTCAGCCCGAGCAGTTGCGCATGCTGCTGCGCCGCAGCGCCATGACCATCGGCGACAATCACGACTTCGAGCAGATGGATGCGGAGGATCTCACCGCGCCCATCCTGCCGTCGGAGCGCAGCTATCAGCTCAATGACAAGGACGTGGGCCGTTCGGCGCGGCTGGACATGCACAAAGCCCTGGATCTGGCGGCGCAAAGCCTCAGGCGCGTGCGCTGAATCGAGCAGGCTGGGCAGGATAAAGAAGCCTGGCGCTGCCTGGCGAATCGTTTCTCGCACTACCCCGGTGATGGCTATAGGGCCGTCGGCCACTAGCGGCCCTCCGACGATTGAATCAGCGCTGCTCATCTACCCGCGCGTTCAGCTTTTCGCGCAGAAAGGCCAGCGCGCGCTGAAACACAGGGTGGCAATCGTCATAAGGGGGATGCTCGAGTGATGCCCAGAAAAACTCGAACAGATGACCATGGTCATCACATGTCGAGTGAGACCAGCGCTCAGGCAACGTTCTTTCCAGGTAGCACAGTTGAAACGACCAGATCTGACCCAGGTGGTCGGCATTCCCAACCCAAGGTCGTCTCCAATTACGGCGTCGCTGATGCCAGATTCTTCCGCCAGTTCTCTAAGTACGGCTTCGCTGGGTGTTTCGCCCTTCTCTATGGTGCCCTTCACCAGTTGCACTCCTGCCAACGGATGCCGGAACAAGAGGATCTTGTAGGGCAACACAGATGAAAGTACTACCGGGCAAGCTTTGTCAGGGAGCATGGCGATCTCGGTATCAGCAGATGACGGCAGTCCTGCGCATTGGGCAGGGAGCGAGTATGCATAGAGAGGTTAGGCAGGCACCTTGAATACGCCTGCCTCCATAAGCAGCAGCAGCAAATTTTCCGGCCATACCGTTTCTTTGGTGGTTCTCAGCTCCTGAGCCGACCACCAGTGGTGATCCGCCATGACCTTTTTTTCGTGCGCGGTCCATTGAGAACGGCAAAGGGTGGTGTTTTGAACGTGCACAATAAAATACTGCTCCACGGCGACCACTGCTTCGCCGCTGGGCAAGATCAATGAAACCCGTCGATCAGCCACAGGCTCCGCAAGTGCACTGACTTGAATGCCTGTTTCCTCGTACAGCTCACGTACTGCCGCAGCGTGGAATGTCTCCCCTGGTTCCAAACCACCGCCAGGCGTGGCCCAGTGGCTTTCACCCGCCAACGCGTCGTCCGTATGGTGAAATCTGAAAAGGAGGACTTCTTCGGCTGGGCTAATGACCAGTAATCGTGCTGCCTTTCGCTCACGCATATGCCGTCTCCCCTGAAAGGGCGCGCAGATTTGATCTAGCTGTACTGGGTTGTAGCCGCGGTGGGCAACCCATCAAGGAAGGCGGCAATCTGTCGGCTGCCTCGTAAATGCACTGTTGGCACCTTCGGGCCTATAGCCATACGCACTGCGTCGATACCTTGGCGGTAGCCATGGTCGAACCGCCAGACGAATTTAAGAAACGTCAAGAATGCTCGGTCGAGCTTCTCTCTACAGCCGGCTGGAAGGTCAGGTCGCGGTCGGTTCATTAGGCTACGAACGATGACTCGCGCCAGGCAGGTCAGGCGCGGCGTATCAAGCCAGATGATCAGGTCGGCGTTGGGCAGACGCAGGTCGAAAGTGCGTCGGGCGTAGTTGCCTTCGCAGACCCAGGCATCCGTGGCGACCGCATCGCGAACCCTTTCACGGAACTGCACAGCGTCGGGCTCGACCCAGCCGGGCTCCCAGAACAGCGTATCCAGGTGCACCACGGGCAAGCTGAGACGCTGGCTCAAGGAGCGGGCTAGAGTGGACTTGCCGCTGCCAGCATTGCCCAAAATCACAATCCGTTGCACAAGGGGACTTCCAGTCGTGGAAAAGGGGCGGCGATTTTGCTGGTTTTTGGTGGGCTGTCAACAGCGCGAAAACCGGCAGCGAGCAAAGGCTAGCAGGCCGTTGAAAAACTACCTGCGTTGGCAATACGGCGTTAAAAGCAGACTCGGCAAGCCGCTTGCGGCTAACGCGCTTCAGCGCGGCCCGAAGGGCGAGCGGAGCGAGTAATGCTCATTTACAGCAGTAAAGTCGCCCGCGACTCCGACCGTTCCTCACCTGCTTTTGCCTTGTCTTGCCTGCCTCGCCTACGTTTTTCAACGGCCTGATAGAGAACCACTCCCGGCCGGTTTCGAGCGACGCCTGCCGGTTTCGACAGGCAGGCGTCGGCCTTTAGCGGCCAATCTGAACCAGCTGAGTTCGGCCAAGAGCCGCCCTTTATGACTTAGGGTTTGTGAGAGACGCTCAGGGCGGAGAAGGTTGCCTTGCCCCCTTCGGTAGACGGGCCGTGTTTGTCGAGGGTGTAGACGCCGGCCTTGAAGTAGAAGCGCTTCTTGGCCCAGGCCGGATGGATCTTTTCCTCGTACTGCAGCCCCGCCACGTTGACCTTCAGCTGCCCGGCCTTGGTGACCTGCAGGGTGTAGGTGAAGGGATAGTTCAGCGGCATGCTCTTGTAGGTCATCACCATAGGGCTCTTCACGTCATAGGGGCGGTGACGCACCATAACCTGAACATACCCCACGCCACGGAGCTGGGTGTAAACCAGCTTCACGAAGGGTGTGGGGTTATCCTTGCTTTGCACCTGGCCGATCACGATGCGGCCTTCGGATGGCACCTGGTTGACAGCCAGGCTGGCGCGCATCGTGTGGGTGCCCTCACGGTAGTACCAGTTGCGCAGCTTGCCGTCCTTGAAGGTCTCCCGCAGTTCGCTGCGAGGGAAGGAACTGCTGCCTTTCGTAGTGCCGGTAACGGGCGACCAGAAAACAATCGCCCGGCCGTTGCGGTAGAAGTACTTGTTGCTAAAGCCGGCCTTTACGAGCCGCGTTTCCACCGTCCGCGCAGAGACCTGCTCGGGAACGGTGATGTTCCAGGTGCTGAGATCGATCATGTTGGGATACTGCTGAGGCCAGCCGCTAGAAATCCACCATCAGCGGCTTGGCAAAAGGGGCGCTCGCTATCCTGCTGGCGGCGTCAGCTAGCTATCGCCCGTCTTAGGCAGAGCTTGAAACCGACCAGACGAATGACACTTCCAGAAGATTTCCCGAGGGGCGCTTAGCCTCGAATCAAGGCCGCGCCCGGAGGCACTTGCCATTCTAAATCTTGGCAGTTGCCTGGTGGCGGCTGGTGCCCCGCCGGGCGGTCGGGATACCAAATACGGCATTCACCTGGCGGCGGCAGATGTCCGGCCGGCACGTCGTACTCATGATGAGGATGCGGGCCGTACCCGTAAGCCACGCAGCCGCTGCAGATTGCCATGACGCCTCCTGCAAAGAGCAGGCGGACGCTGGGCAGCTGAAGCCTGAGGCCAAGCAACTTGGTGAGACTATTCATAATAGGCCTTGTCCAGTTCGCGGTAGTACCCAGCCCTACGCTTGCCATCTTCTCGCTCCAATTCTTCGAAATGCTTAGATTCTTCCCGCGCCAGTAATCCTTGCTGGCCTCCCTGAGCTCCTTGTCCTGAGTTCCTTGTAAGGGTCGTCAGCAAACGCCCCTTGGACAGTGAAGCACAACAGGATAACTGCTTCCGCCAGATGCTCCGAGGTCAAGTGCAAGTAACGCATGGTCACAGCCAAGCTGCAGAACCAAAAGCTTTTGCATGGTCCGGCCTCGCCATTTCCGACATGTCTGTATCGAGCGGCCATCTCCCGCATGGGGCTTCAAAAAGCCGCTATACGGCCTTCAATTTTCGTCCCCGTGAATTTCCAGCCCCTGTCGCCACGTACGGAATACCTGACAAACCCCTGTCATCCCCCTACCCAAAAACCAGTCGCCCCCGATGGTCCCTGGCGCCGAGAAACGCCACGGTAGAGCGTATTCGTAGCAGAGCATTTACGAAGTAACGACTGCTGGCAGGCAAATCAGTGGCAACACTCGGCGCGGTACAACCACGGTCCAGAACCGCGGTCGCCCTACCTGATGTAGGGGGCGCATACAGGGGCTTGCATGAACATGACAAACGTCCAGATGCATGGGCAGTTCTGGTCCTTTGCTAGCAGCTTTCCTGACCACACAAGAATAGAAGCACTCTCTTCTATAAGGACTCGGGCACATGCCGCTATCGACTCTCTCACCGAAAATCAAAAACCTGGAAAAGCTTCTGGCGCACTGCCATCGTCGACGCTATTCGGCAAAAAGCGCTGTCGTCTGCCTGGGTGACAGTTGCGAAACCTTGTTTCTCATTCTTAGAGGCTCGATGAGCGTCGTGATAGACGACAACACGGGAAAAGAGCTGATCGTCACTTACTTGCAACCCGGAGAGTTTTTTGGGGAGCTTGGCTTGTTCGGCAAGGAAGGTGCGAAACAGCAGCGCAGCGCCTGGGTGATCGCGAAAACGGAATGCGAAGTGGCGGAACTCAGTTACGAAAAGTTCCGGGAATTGGCCAAGCAAAATCCCGAGATTCTCTATGTGGTCATCCGGCAAATGGCCGAACGTATCCGCCACACGACACACAAAGCCGTTCAGTTGACCACTCTGGACATCACCGGCAGGGTCGCCAGCATCCTGCTGGAATTTTGTAAACAGCCCGGCGCAATGAACCACCCCGAGGGTATTCAGATAAAAGTCACCCGCCAGGAAATCGCGCGCCTCATCAGTTGCTCTCGCGAAATGGTGGGGCGTGTACTGAAAAAACTCGAAGCGCAGGGCATGATTCAAATCAAAGGCAAAACCATCGTTGTATTCGGCCCGCCGAACGATCATCCACAATCGCTACAGAAGCCGTTCATTGCGCTCCCACAACCCGAACGGGAGAGCAAGCAGATCGGGCGCAGACCGATGACTAACCTGCTCCCCTCCAACCTACAAACCAGTCGCTCGCTGGTAAGCCCCTCATGATGCAGGTTTCTGGATATGACACAGGGATATCCCCAGGCCATATCCAGAAAAGTAGCCGCCGATAGCGACGCCTGTTTATCGCCGCAGCGAAGAGCATCAGCCTAATAGATAGACGGCTGTTGGCTGAGGGTTGTTGGCGATGTAGCTGGCCGCCTTCGCCCGAATCTGATTGATGCGTTCGGTGTCGTCGAAATCCAGACTGAACTTCTGGGCTCTTTCTAGACTGCGCAGGGCCAAGGCCTGGCGCCGACGGTCGGATAATTTCTTAGCCATTTTTCTGCCTCAATAAGTCGATTGTTGGACCCACCACATCGGTCGTTCGCCGTCCCAATAGCCGGTAAAGACCGTCCAAAGAGCGCTTTGAGCGTTCTTTGCGTTTTGAGTGGAGCGACTTCGGCTTTCGTTCCATTGCGCCGTCGTATTCGCCTGCGTGCGTTCACCCCGAAATCGGCTACCGGCGCCTCGGTTCCGGGGAACCGTTCGAACCCCTCTGCCACTCAGCATTCGTGAAAAAGCGAGCGCCTTCCTAAGGCGCTACTCCCGGGAGTTCACGACAAGGCATCTGGAGCGATTACTGGCTTCAGCGCATGCGGACACCCAAAAAAAGACGCTGAGGCCAAGCATGATCGAGCGCATTTCAACTTCCAGCCACGCCTATCACGCATTCGATGCCTATCCGCCACAGGATCCGGCAGCCGCTAAAGCGGGCCAACCACCCGCAGGTGCGCCCGGTACTCAGAATGCCCCCCTGAAATCCATTGAGTTCGGGCAGCCCCCCTGCGCTACGCCCTCTCGAGCACCGAGCACCCCGCCGTCCGGCCACTCGCTGCTGGAGCGCTTCCTGCTGTCGCTTAAGGTGGATACGCCGCCAGCGGCCCTGGTGCATGACTCGCCCAGCCAAGAGAAAGACTACGATTTTCTCGACGACTCCAAATACAGCTCGCCCAAGGCGCTGGAAAAATGGCAAGCGCTACTCGGCGATTTGCCGCCAGCCGAACGGGAGGTCGCGGCCAAGGAACTGAACCGACCTATCGCGGCGGCCAGAATCGCAGCGGAAGGCGGACCGGATGCGGAGAAAGCCTGGGCCTTCATCCGCGACAACCCGGCGCTGCTGACCGCCGTGGATGTCGGCAAAGATGGCGGCAAGGCCGATGGCAAGATCACCGAACGGGATCTGAAAGCCTTCGCCAACCGTATGGAAGACCGTCTCGGCCAGGCCGAGAAGAGCCTGCACAAATACGAGAAAGAGCACCCGGACGCGGACCCATCGTCGAAGCAATTGGTGCGCTCCGCTGCGTTGCTCCTGGCCAACGAACCGCTGACCCAGGCGGCCGATCCGGCCAGCGCCCAGGGGGCCGAAAAGCAACGCAAGGTGAACGGCTGCGCCAGTGCCGCCGGCCTCGCCACTTTGCAGGGCAACGACGGCCTGGCGGATGTCCTGCAGAACGCCGCGACCACGTGGTCCAAGCCCGGCATGTTCGACCTGCTCGACCGGGGTGGCGCCAACGGCAAGCAATTGGCCAAGAAGGGGCCGGACGGACAGTCGAGCGGCAAGGACATCGCCAAGTGGATCGAGGACAAGGCACCGGCCACCCGGGAGGACTTCTCCAGGACATTGGGCGATGCGGCCACCATCGGCGCCGTTGCCGATGTGGATATCAGCCGGTTGAATGGCGATATTTTCAGCCAGCCAGCGGCTTATAGCGGCGAGCAGAAAGCCGCCGTGCTGGTCAAGCTGCAACAGACTCGCGAGCAGGTCGAGGCCGGGGCCGGTATCCGCGACACACGCGAGACCGAAAACCAGTTGGCGGAGAAGATCGCCCAGCTGCAGGACGATCCCGACGTGCAGACGTTCCTCGCAAGCAACCTCGATGAGCAGGCGGCCAGCATAGTTGGCGGCGATCCCCGGCTGGCCACAGTGGTCGAGAAGGATGCTCGTCACACGGCCGCAGGCTTGCGTCCCGGCCCTGGCCCCTCCTCCGAGCGAGCAGGCCCCATCAATGAAGCCAAGGAGGCACTGAGCGTGACCGCCGATACCCTTCACCGGGTCGTGGGCTTCGCTTCCAATAGTTTCGAACGCGAGGGCAGCAAAGCCGCCGTTGGCTTAGGCGGACGCATCGCCGCCGCCGTCGGCGGCCGAGTGGTCGGCGCAGTCGCAGGACAGGCAGCGGGCACCGCGGCGGCTTCGGCGATCGGCGCCGCAGCCGGCCCGGTGGGCTGGGCGGTCAGCGGCTTGATGGCCGTCGGCATGGGCATCAGCGAAATCGTCAACGCGGTGAAGGAGCGCAAAGAGCGCAAGGCATTCAGCCGTACGGTGAACCCGACCTTGGAACAGTTCGGCATAGCCAAACCGAAATAGCTGCGGCACGCGGGGCCGAGTCTGCATTGGCCTGCCCCGCGGAGCCATCATCCCGGCGCCGGGGCAACGGGTGTCGCGACACGAAAAACCTGTCCAATCTGTCGCTTTCCCTAGGGTCTGGGGCGCCCCGCTAGGCGGTACCCGCTTCAGCCGCGATTGCTCCCGAGTGCGCTGAGAACATCGCGGCTAATGCTCCTCTCATCAAACAAAAAACTCATTGTTTTATATAAATCTAAACTTGCACGAGCCCGTTCGCATGGCGGCTAGCGATGATGGGTTACGGCGCCTTTGTTCTGCTGGTATCAGGTCAATTTGCGAGCGCCTAACCCATCCTACGCGCTCGTTCCCCCTCGCAAGGGCGTCACCAGGTTTGTAGGAGCCAAAACCCTGTAGGACGGGTTAGCCGCCAACGTGGCACTCAGACAAGTCACCCATTTATGCGCGGCGTACCAACGGTCATGCCGGATGCCCCGCTAACTTGAGCGTCCGCCGCTGGCTGGGATACAGCCGAAAAAAAGCCCGGAATACTCCGGGCTGGATGCTTATGCCGAGCGACTCAGGCCCGACCTTCCGAGTGTGGCTGATGGTGTTCGTGCTCCTCGGTGATTTCTGACTGTTGATGAAGGTGCCCCATCTCCATCTCGCTCAGTAACTCATGATCATCCTGCTCAGCTACGGTGTCGAAATAGCGTGAGGACTCCGACAGCCCGGGAATCCGGGTCGACCCTCCCAAATGACCGGAAGTGCCTGTCGCTGTCGATGCCACCGGTGGTGGTGTCGATGCTGTAGGCTGCGGTGCCGCTGGTTTCGGTGGGCTGGCAAAGGTCTCCCGCGCGTTGAACCAGGTATGCAACATGATCGAGGTTTGCACCGCGCCCGTCAGCGCCCCCGTCGCCAACTGAGCACCGGTGCTCGCGGAGTTCTGCACCAGCTCCATGCCGCCAGCCAGCAAGCCGCCCGACGCCCCCGCGGCCACCCCGCCCTTCATGCGGGTCGTCGCCTCGTTCATGTCGAAGTCTTTATGCTTGAGTTCCTTGTATTTGATCTCACTGTTGAAGCCATCCTCGCCGACCAGGTGCTGGCGGTCATTGATGATGGTCTGGGCAATGGCTCCACCGAGCATCGACGACCCCGTGTCCACCGCCACGCCCGCAAAGGCTTTGCCCCAGTCTTTGCCATCGCCGATCGCGGCTTCGATGCCGGCCTTGGCCAGGCTTTTGGCTCCCCCTATCGTACTGAAAGTACCGATAAAGCTATTCTGCGTGAACTTAGCGGCACCCGCGCCGGGGTCCGGCTGGTACTGGAAGCCATGGCCCATTTTTACCCGCGCGTTGTTACAGGCGAGTTCGGCCGAGTAGTGGGTGATGCCCAGCGTAGCGCCGCCAATCAGGTTACCGGCTATGGCGCCAACCGCAGCGCCTGCCGGCCCGCCGACCGCCGCCCCGACAGTGGTGCCGATGGCCACCGGCAGCTTGTTGGCAAAGCCCCAGGCCGCGCCACTGACGACGGCTTGTTGGCCCGCGGCGCCCACCCAGGCCGCGGTCTTCTCAGCACGGCTTTGCGGGCCGCTCGGTGGCGGGGCGGGTGGCGCCTCGGGCATATCGATGGCGATATGAGGAGTTGAATTGTTCACATGCATGGGTCGTTACCTATGTTTAATCGGCTTGCAAGACTCATCGTTGATTACGCAGAGACATCACTGGCCAAACAGGCCACTAAAGGCCTATCTGGGACGATTTCAGAGTGGCGCCCATGCGCAGCCGGCTGTTCTGGCTGGCATCCTGCAGGGACTTCTCCATGCTTTTGTATTGCTTCAGCGTTTCGCAGATATTCTTGGCCAACGCATAGCCATCGAGCCCATCGCTGAAGTCGAAGGTGTAAGCCAGTGCACCGTGATCGGTTCCCGGGATGATCGCGTAGGTGCCGAAGGTTCTCGGTAGCAGCAGGTTCTGCTCGAGCAACTTGCGATACGCCTCGGCCTGGCGTGCCACCGGGATGCTGCCCAGATCGAAGAAAATGGTAATCCGCCCCTGATCCCACACCTTGTAGTTGAGCAGGCCAACGTCCACACCATTGACGATCAAGTGCCCGGACTCCTGCAGCGCCGCGGCATCGACGCCGAAGGCATCCGCCAACTCCGCGATCAACTGGGCATAACGCTGTTCATGGGCAGCCTGCAAAATTTCATCTTCTTTGGTCATTACCGTTCTCCTTTTATGTTTCGAGAAACGAAACATTTCCCGAACCTGAGTGGCGACAGCGACTCCAGGGTTCCGCAAAAGCCTGTCGGACTTAACGCGGTTCTACCGCGGCCAACTCCGACAGGCTTCCGGGTCGGCCTTTCAATGGCCGCTCACTGGTTGAAAACCGTGTTCTTGAGCTGCTCGCGGGTGCGGGAAAGGCGCGAGCGCACGGTGCCCACCGGGATGCCCAGGGCCAGCGCGGCGTCCTGATAGCTCAGGTCCGTTTCGACGATCAGATCCAGCAGCGTGCGCATGTCCGTCGGCAAGGTTTCGATGGCATCGGAAGTACGCTGCAAAACATGCTGCTGCTCAACCAGAGCGCTCGGGTCGCCGTCGTACTCCAGCAAGCCGATCACCTCGTCCAGGTCGCCGCATTGCGGCTGGCCGTAAAGCGTCTTGAAGTGATTGCGTACCAGGTTCACGGCAATACCGAACAGCCAGGTTTCCGGCTTCGATGTACCGGAGAATTTATGCTGATTGCGCAGGGCCTCCAGATAAGTCATTTGCATAAGATCGTCGGCATCGTCTTGATTCATGACGCGTTTGCGAATGAATCTACGAAGTTTCTGCTCGCACTCTTTGGCCAGTTCACCCCAATTAACTTGAACCCCTTCAGCACCTTGAATCGCGATAGCTTCCATCGAACTTTCCTCATATCAACAGGGAATGCCAGGACTTGGCGGATACACCTATTGCAGAGGCTGTGCCACACACTTAAACAATATTAAATTATTGATATATAACGACTTTATACTTAACTGAACATTCAATTAATGCAATCCATTGCATAACTCAAAAAGCCCAGTGCAATAAATTGCACAACAGAAAATCTTCATATAGATGCAATATTCTTGAAATAAGATTCTGCCGATAAGACTTGTATCGACTGTTCGCCACGGAACTCTTTTCAGGGTTTTTCCACATAGCTGAAAACACCCTTCCAAGTGAGCTCAGCGTTATGTCGATCAACTCTTACAGCGGCATTCAAGCCGGGGCTTTTCTGCCGCATTTGGAAACCTTCAAAGCCCCCGCCGAGAGCGCGAAGCTGGTACAGCCCAGTCAGCCGCTGACGGACGCCATGGAAGAAGTGGCGATGGCGTTCAGCGCCAGCGTGGAGCGCAACAGCAAGGCGCTGAACCAACGGGAAGTCGCCGGCAAGAAACCGCTGCGCAACGTCGAGCGGGTGGAAAAGCTGGCCGAGCTCTACCGACTGCTGGACCAACCCTCGCTGCTGAACCTGGGCAAGCAGGCGCAGCAGATGCAATCGCTGCTGCAACAGCAGCCCTCGCTCGAGGATTTGCTCGACCTCACCGACAAGGATCCAACCCGCGCCAGCCTCGTGCTCCAGCAAGTGCAGCGCCAAGCCCAGGCCCACGGCAACCAGGCGGACAGCCAGATCGCCGAGCAGTACCTCGGCACCCTGCATGAGGAATATGGCGAGCAGATCCGTGCCGGCTTGAACACCGCCAGCGCCATCGCCGAGTTCAGCGCGGACCCCGGCCAGAAGCAGGCCATGCGCCACCTTTACTACCAGGCGGTGGTCAATCAGCAATCGGTGGGCGGCATTCTCGACGCACTGCTCGAGCGCTTCGAGGAAAAGAATTTCGGCCGTGGCCTGCGCTCGTTGCAGCGCGCCTTGGCCGACGACATCGGCGCGCTGGCACCCTCGCTGACGCCCAGCGCACTGCGCGGGCTGCTCGGCAAACTGAATGCCTCCAGTCAGCTCAGTCATACCCTGCAGAGCAGCCGTGAGGTGCTCGAACGTATGACTACGGACACCAGCACTCCCGGTTTGAGCCCCGTGCAACTGACCCGCAACCTGCTGCGTTTGAGTGCCAACGGGGTGTTCATGCGCGACTTCCAGAACCTCAGCCATGAAGCGGTCGGCAAGGATCCGTTGCGTCAGGCGCCGTTTCTCAACGCCCTTCACCCTGTCGTCCAGGAACTGCCGATGCCACTCTGGAAAGACGCGAAAACCCGCCAGAGCGCGCTGGGCTTGATGCGCACCCTGATGGACGAGCAGGCGCGCACCGAGCGCTTGCTAAAAGCCCAATCGGCTGCCGCCAAGGTGCAAGCATGAGCCTGCTGTTCGTCTGGCTGAACCGCATCGCCATCAGCGCGATGAAGCGTTCGGAGGTGGTCGGCGCGGTCATGGTGATGGCCATCGTGTTCATGATGATCCTGCCCTTGCCGACCCAACTGGTCGACGTACTGATCGCCATGAATATCAGCATTTCCTCCCTGCTGATCATGATGGCCATGTACCTGCCCACGCCGCTGGCGTTCTCCACCTTCCCGGCGGTGTTGCTGTTGACCACCATGTTCCGCCTGGCGCTGTCGATCGCCACCACCCGCCTGATCCTGCTGCAGGCCGACGCCGGGCATATCGTCGAGGCCTTCGGCAACTTCGTGGTCGGCGGCAACCTGGCGGTCGGCCTGGTGATCTTCCTGATCCTCACCCTGGTCAACTTCCTGGTGATCACCAAGGGTTCCGAGCGGGTCGCCGAGGTGGCCGCACGCTTCACCCTCGACGCCATGCCGGGCAAGCAGATGTCCATCGACAGCGACCTGCGCGGCGGCTTGATCGACGGCATCGAGGCCAAGATGCGGCGCGAACGCCTGGCCAAGGAAAGTCAGCTGTTCGGTGCGATGGACGGCGCCATGAAGTTCGTCAAGGGCGACGCCATCGCCGGCCTGATCATCGTTTTCATCAACATGCTGGGCGGCTTCGCCATCGGCGTGATGCAGAACGGCATGGCCGCCGGCGATTCCATGCGCCTGTACTCGGTACTGACCATCGGCGATGGCCTGATCGCGCAGATTCCCGCGCTGCTGATTTCGCTGACCGCCGGCATGATCATCACCCGCGTCTCCGACAGCCAAGCGGTCGATGCCAACATCGGCCAGGAAATCGCCGAGCAGCTGACCAGCCAGCCCAAGGCCTGGATCATCGCCTCCTTCGCCATGCTCGGTTTCGCCATGATTCCCGGCATGCCGACTGCGGTGTTTTGCACCATCAGCATGGTCTGTCTGGGCAGCGGCCTGTTACAACTCTGGCGGGCGAAACAGAAGGGGCTGAGCGAGAACCGGCCGAGCGTCAACTGCGAACCGGAACAGAACGGCGTCGAAGACCTGCGCCGCTTCGTGCCCACCCGCGCCTACCTGCTGCAGTTCCACTCGTACCATGCGGGCCAGCCGCTGACGGAGTCGTTGATCCATGGCATCCGCCAGCAGCGCAACACCCTGGTCTATCGCTTCGGCTTCACCCTGCCCTCGTTCGAGATCGAGTACAACGGCCACCTGCCCGAGGACGAATTCCGCTTCTGCGTGCACGAGGTGCCGGTGCTCAAAGCCAGTTTCGCCAACGGCAAGCTGGCGGTCGAACGGGCACTGCTCGGCGATGAGGCGGGCGACCTACCGAGCGGCGATGCGGAGCGCGAGGAAGCGCACTGGGTATGGCTCGCCCCCGAACACGAGCTGCTGCAGCGCGAAGGCGTGAACGCGCTGACGAGCGATGCGCTGATTCTCGAGCGCATGAACCAGGCGCTGTACAACAGCAGCTCGCAGTTTATCGGTCTGCAGGAGACCAAGGCCATCCTCAGCTGGTTGGAGTCCGAACAATCGGAACTGGCGCAAGAGCTGCAACGGGTAATGCCGCTGTCGCGCTTCTCCGCGGTCTTGCAGCGTCTGGCCGCCGAACGCGTGCCGCTGCGGGCGATCCGTCCGATCGCCGAGACGCTGATCGAGTACGGCCAACACGAGCGCGATATCAGTGTGCTCTGCGATTACGTGCGCATCGCCCTGAAAGCCCAACTCTGCCACCAACACTGCAGCGCAGATGGGTTGCATGTCTGGTTGCTGACCCCGGAGACCGAAGTGCTGCTGCGCGACTCGCTTCGGCAAATGCAGACCGGCACCTTCTTCGCCCTGTCCCCCGAGATGGGCGGCGCCCTGGTGGAGCAGCTGCGCGCGGCCTTTCCCATCCGTGCTCAGCAGAACGCGCTGCTGCTGGTCGCCCAGGATTTGCGCAGCCCGCTGCGCTCGTTGCTACAGGACGAATTCAACCGGGTACCGGTGCTGTCCTTCGCCGAGTTGCAGGGTTCGATACCGGTCAACGTACTGGGTCGGATCGACCTCGACGAAACGCAAGCGATGCTTGCCTGAGCCATTTTCCCGCCTGACTGACCAGGACAAAAAACAATGTTCGAGTTACGTGTTCTGACTGGTTTGCATCGCGGCGCGGCGCTGCCGCTAAGCGGAGGGCAATGGCGCATCGGCTCCTCCGCCGAGGCCGAACTCGCGCTGTACGACCCCGGCATCGAGGCCGAGCATTGCCTGCTCGAACGGCAGGACGAAAGCTGGTCGCTGTCCAGCCGCCAAGGCCAGCTCAGTGACAGCGAAGGCCATCGCGTCAGCCAGATCGTCCCGTTGCAACCCGACACCGTGTTCGCCCTGGGTGGCGTGTGGCTGACCCTGGTCAGCGCCAACAGCGAATGGCCGGCCGACGACAGCGAAACGATGCCGGTCGAGACGCCCGAGGCGCTCGGCGATCCCGCCATGCAGACGGAAAGCGCCGAAGTCGTCGCCGCTCCCGAAGACCGCTCGAGCGTAGCGAAGCGTTCGCGCTCCTGGTCCGGGCTGCTGATCCTGGGGGCCGGCCTGGCCTTATCGGCCGCGACCGTCGGCTGGGTCCTCAGCGGCGAGGCCGCCATCGAGCAGCAGCCCGGCAAGCAGGCGACCAAGCCCGTGCCATCTCTGCGCGAAGGCAAGGAAACCCTGCTGCGCATGATCAAGGATCGCGAGCTGCACGACCGCCTCACGCTGACCGAGGAAAACGGTAGCCTGGTGTTGCAGGGGCGTCTGAAGAAAACCGAGCGGGCCTTGGTGGAACGCATGCTGGCGCACTTCGACCGGCAATACGCCGGCGCCCTGAAGGTGATCGACCGCACCACCCCGCTGATCTCCGCGCTGCCGTTCGCCATCGCGCAGATCAACGGCGGCCATAGCGCCCATATCGTCACCGCCAGCGGGCGGCGGATTTTCGTCGGCGACGAGATCGACGGTCTGCGTCTGATCGCCCTCGACGACAAACGCATCGAGTTCGGTGGCGCTCAGCAGATCGAGGTGACCTGGTGATGGACGCCGCCTTGCAAGCCCTGGAGGCCTGGAGCAGCGACGAGAGCAAACGCCTGGAGCGCTTCGCCCCGGTCGACGTCTATGGGCGGATCGTCGGGGTCAGCGGCATTCTTCTGGAGAGCTGCCTGCCCCAGGCGAAGATCGGCGACCTGTGCAACGTGCAACGTGACGATGGCAGCACGGTGCTCGCCGAAATCGTCGGTTTCAGCCAGGCGAGCACTCTGCTTTCGGCCCTCGGCGCATTGGACGGTATCGCCATCGGCGCCCGCGTCACGCCGTTATTCCGTCCGCACAGCATCGTCGTTGGCGACGACCTGCTGGGCAGCGTGCTCGACGGCTTCGGCCGCCCGCTGGACGGCCAAGGCCGCGGCGCCTTCGCCAACCCGGAGGACGCCGACAACGCGTTGCCGGTAATCGCCGATGCGCCGGCGCCGACCGAACGGCCGCGGATCAGCCAAGCGTTGCACACCGGCATGCGCGCGATCGACGGCCTGCTGACCATCGGCCAGGGGCAACGGGTCGGGCTGTTCGCCGGCGCCGGTTGCGGCAAGACCACCCTGCTCGCCGAACTGGCGCGCAACACGCCGTGCGATGCCATCGTGTTCGGCCTGATCGGCGAACGCGGCCGCGAACTGCGCGAATTCCTCGACCACGAACTGGACGACGAACTGCGCCAGCGCACCGTACTGATCTGCTCCACCTCCGACCGCAGCAGCATGGAGCGCGCCCGCGCGGCCTTCACCGCCACGGCCATCGCCGAAGGCTACCGGCGCCAGGGCAAGAGCGTGTTGCTGATCATCGACTCGCTCACCCGCTTCGCCCGCGCCCAGCGCGAAATCGGCCTGGCCAGCGGCGAGCCGCCAGGCCGCGGTGGCCTGCCGCCCTCGGTCTATACCCTGTTGCCGCGTCTGGTCGAACGGGCCGGGCAAACCAACGACGGCTGCATCACCGCGCTCTATTCGGTGCTGATCGAACAGGACTCGATGAACGACCCGGTGGCCGACGAGGTGCGCTCGCTGCTCGACGGCCATATCGTGCTCGCCCGCCGCCTGGCCGAGAAAGGCCATTACCCGGCCGTGGACATCCTCGCCAGCCTGAGCCGCACCATGACCAACGTGGTCGAGCGCGAACATGTTCGCCACGCCACCATGCTGCGCCGCCTGATGGCCGCCTACCAACAGGTCGAGATGCTGATCAAGTTGGGCGAGTACCAGCCGGGCAACGACGCCTTCACCGACTACGCGGTGGAGTCGCAGGACACGATCAACGCCTTCCTGCGCCAGGAAATGCGCGAGCCGACACCGATCGACGAAGTCCTCGAACTGCTGACCGCGGTGACCGCCCATGCGCCGCACTAGATTCATGCCGGAGGAGCCGGTAGCCGAAGACCCGGCCCTGGACGAGCTGAGCCGCACCCTGGACATCCTCAAACCGATCCGCCGCCAGCGCCTCAGCCGCGCGGAACGCGAACTGCGGCAAGAGCAAGAACGCCTCGCCGAACTCGTCGAGCGCCTCGAACAAGGCCGCACGGCCTTGCACCAGCAGCAACGGGAAAGCCGCCAGCGCCGCGCCGACCTGCTCGTCGAGCACCAGGCCGAGGCCAAGCCGGTCGCCAAGGTGCAGGACTGGATCGCCAGCGAACACACCATGATCGGCGCCCTCGCCTACCGCCAGGTGCAACTGGACGAACTGGCGCAGGACCACGGCCGCCAGGAGCAACGTATCGATTCGGCCCGCGACGCCATGCTGCAAAGCCAGCGCGCGGTGGAAAAACTGGACTACCTGTCGAAGAACCTCGGAGGCCCCTTGTGAACACCGCCAACCTCGCCCATCGCCCCCGGCAGCGGGCAGCCGAACCGCCACCGAACAGACCGCCGGAAAATCCGCGCCAGTGCGAAAGCCCAGCCAATGGCCGCGATAGCGAGCTGTTCATGCAGCTGCTCGACAATGCCGACAACGTCGCCTGGCAGGCGCAGACGTCACAGCCCCTGGATACCTTCGCCAGCCAGAGCACGACGAGCGCGGCCTGCCCACCCGAGTGGGGGCCGTTGCAACAGAAGCTCATCGAGCTGCTGCCCGAGCGCCACGAACAGGCTGGGCAGGCGGGCCAGGCGCTGCAGGCGACGCTGCTGATGCCCAACCTTGGCGAGATCGGGTTGGCCCTCAAACCCATGCCGGGCAATGGCTGGAACATCACCCTGCGCTTTGCCCGCCGCGCCGCCTTGGAGAAAATCAGGGACAGCCGCGAGCATTGCCGGCATAGCCTCGCCGACTCGCTGGGCCGCCCGATCAAGCTGGAATTCGACGACCGGGAGCGCTGGGCATGAGCGCCAGGCTTCTCGAATTCCGCCGCCTGCCCGGCGCCCAAGCGGAGCTGTGCCGGCGCATCGGCCGGGGCCTGGCGCTGGACTTCCAGCTGGGCGAACTCCAGGGCGTGCTGACCCTGCGTCAGGCCAACCAGGCCTGCGCACAGGACGGCGTGACCCTGGCCAGCGACCTGGGCCCGCTGCACCTGAACCGCGCCTCTGCCCTGCTCAGCCTGCTGTCGAGCTGCCCGGCCCTGCTGCCGGACGACAGCGACGAGAGCGGCGACCACGACTGGTATTGGTCGCTCTACAACCAATGCCTCAGCCCGCAACTGCGCGAGCTTTTCGGCCATTTCTCCCCGAGCACGCAAGCCCTGGGCGACAGCCTGCCCTGCGAGCTGGAGGTGCGCTTGGGCGAGCAGTGCGTGCGCAGCGCCGCGCAGCTGCCCACCGCCACCCTCGAACAGCTTCTTGCCCGGCCCGGCTGGCGCCCCTTGAGCTACCGGCCGAGTCCCGACTGGCGCTTGTCCACCCCACTGGTGCTGGGGCGTACCGCCTTGACCATGGGTCAACTCAAGTCCCTGCGCCGTGGCGATGTCGTGCTGCCCGAGCAGGCGCTGTTCCAACCCGACGGTAACGGCAGCCTGTTGCTTGGCCGCCAACGCCTGCACGGGCGCCTGGAAACTTCCCCCACCCCGCATTTCATCATCACCGCCCTAGAGGAAACCGCCATGAATGCCTTTGCCAGCGAATTCGCCGCCGATCCGATCGCCCCGGTTCTCTCCGCCGACGCCACCGCCGAAGCCGGCCCCGAAAACACTGTCGAGGACGCCAGCGAGGACTTCGCCCTGGATGTCGCCGATGCCTTCGACGATCTGCCCCTGTCCCTGACCCTCAATTGCGGGCGCCTGTCGCTGACGTTGGGCGAGCTGAAAACCCTCGGCACGGGCTCTGTGCTCAGCCTCGGCAAGGGCACGCCCGGCTTCGCCACGCTCTGCCACGACGACCGTCCGCTGGCTCACGGGGAACTGGTCGACGTGGATGGCCACATAGGGTTACAGATAACCCGCCTGGAACTCGGTAGATGAATATCGGACACGTAGATCCCCTGCTGCTGGCGCTCTTTCTCGGATCGCTTTCCCTGCTGCCGTTGTTCATGATCGTCTGCACCTGTTTCCTGAAGATATCCATGGTGCTGCTGATCACCCGCAACGCCATCGGGGTGCAGCAGGTGCCGCCGAACATGGCGGTCTACGGCATCGCCCTGGCGGCCACGCTGTTCGTCATGGCACCGGTGTTCGGCGAAATGGGCGAACGCCTGAAGGACGACAACCTCGACCTCTCCACCATGGAAACCCTGCAAGACGGCGCCAAGCATGTGCTCGAGCCGCTGCAGAAATTCATGTCGCGCAATACCGACCCGGACATCCTCACCCACCTGATGGACAACAGCGCGCGCATGTGGCCGGCGGAGATGGCGAACAAGGTCAAGCGCGACGACTTCCTGCTGATCGTGCCGGCCTTCGTCCTCTCGGAATTGCAGGCGGGGTTCAAGATCGGCTTTCTGGTTTACATCCCGCTGATCGTCATCGACCTGATCGTCTCCAACATCCTGCTCGCGCTCGGCATGCAGATGGTCTCGCCGATGACCCTCGCCCTGCCGCTGAAAATCCTTCTGTTCGTCCTCGCCAGCGGCTGGACGCGCCTGCTCGACGGCCTGTTCTACAGCTACTTGTGAGGTGAGCGATGGAAATCCTGACCCTGTTCAAACAGGCCATGCTGCTGGTGGTCATGCTTTCTGCGCCGCCGTTGATAGTCGCGGTGATCGTCGGCGTGATCATCTCCCTGCTGCAAGCGGTGATGCAGCTGCAGGACCAGACCCTACCGTTCGCCGTCAAGCTGGTCGCCGTCGGCCTCACCCTGGCGATGACCGGCCGCTGGGTCGGCGTGCAACTGATCCAGCTGACCACGCTGGCGTTCAATATGATCGCGCAGACGGGGGCCTGAAATGGTTCCCGGCGTCATCGAGCAGATCTTCGAGACCCTACTCGCGCTGACCTTGGGCATGGCGCGCATCTATCCCTGCCTGTTCCTGGTGCCGATCTTCGCCTTCAAGGAGCTCAAAGGCATGTTGCGTCACGCCATCGTCCTGGCCCTGGCGCTGGTGCCCATGCCGGGCATCGAGTACGCCCTCACCGGGGTCGAGCACTCCTGGACCTGGCTCGTCGGGTTGATCTTCAAGGAGGTCGTGATCGGCATCCTGCTCGGGCTGTTGCTGGCCATGCCGTTCTGGCTGTTCGAATCGGTCGGCGCACTGTTCGACAACCAGCGCGGTGCCCTGGTCGGCGGCCAGCTCAACCCCGCCCTGGGCCAGGACGTCACCCCGCTCGGCCACATGCTCAAGCAGGTGTTCACCCTGTTGCTGATCATCGGCCTCGGCTACGGCGTGATCACCCAGGTCATCTGGGACAGCTACCTGCTGTGGCCGCCGACCCTGTGGCTGCCGCAACCGACGGCGGACGGCTTCGATGTCTACCTCGGCCTGCTCGCCGATACCTTCAGCCATATGGTGCTCTACGCCGCGCCCCTGGTCGGCCTGTTGCTGATGATCGACTTCACGGTCGCGATCCTCAGCCTGTATAGCCAGCACCTGCAGGTTTCCTCGCTGTCGATGCCGGCCAAGTGCCTGGTCGGCATCGGCTTCGTGCTGCTCTACATGCCCATGCTGGAATACCTCGCCGACGGCCGCCTGCTGCTGTTTCGCGATATGCCGCACATACTATCCCTGCTGTTGAGCGCGCCATGAGCGGTGAAAAGACAGAAGAAGCCACCGACCACAAATTAAGCGAGGCACGCAAAAAGGGCGAAGTCGGGCAAAGCCAGGACGTGCACAAACTGCTGATCTGCTGGGGCCTGATCGAGGCCATCCTGGCGCTCGCCGACGACGGCATGCGGCAACTGCAGTCGCTGATCGAGCTGCCCCTGCGGCGGCTCGATCAACCCTTCGTCCGCACTTTCGAAGAAGTCCTGGTGCAGGCCGGCTGGATGCTGGCGTCGTTCTCCATCGTCGCCGTGGGGCTGGCCGTGCTCTTGCGGGTGATCGGCGGTTGGTCGCAGTTCGGCCCGCTGTTCGCCCCCAAGGCCTTCAAGCTCGACTTCAACCGCTTGAACCCGGTCAACCAGTTCAAGCAGATGTTCTCGGCGCAGAAGCTCACCGAGTTGCTGACCAGCGTGCTCAAGGCCGCGGCGATCTGTTCGGTGCTGTACATAGTGGTGAAGCCGGCCCTGGGGGTGCTGATCAAACTCGCGCTGACCGACCTCGATCAGTATTGGCACACCCTCGCGGACCTGTTCGCCCAGGTCGCCCATGCCACCCTGGGCACCTTGCTGGCCATCGCGGCGTTCGACTTCGGCCTGCAGAAATACTTCTTCCTCAAGCGCCAGCGCATGAGCAAGGAGGATATTCGCAACGAGCACAAACAGGCCGAAGGCGATCCGCATACGAAAGGCCACCGCAAGTCGATGGCCCGGCAGCTGATCGATCAACCGCCTAGTAAGCCGAAACCGTCACGCACGGAGAAGGCTGACATGCTGCTGGTCAACCCGACCCACTTCGCCGTCGCCCTGTACTATCGCCCGGACACCACCCCGCTGCCGCGCATTCTCTATAAGGGTCACGACGCCGACGCCCGCGAGCTGATCGCCCAGGCCCAGGAGGACGGCATCCCGGTGATCCGCTATATCTGGCTGGCCCGCACCCTCTACAAATCCGATGAAGGCAGCTACATCCCCAGGGACACCCTGCAAGCCGTGGCCCAGGTCTACCGGCTGCTGCGCGAGCTGGACGAACAGTTCGGCGACGAGATCGGCGAGGAAATCATCGACATGCCGGACGAGTTGAAGAGCTTGCCCTCGATCTTCCCGCCCAACACGCGCAGCTACTCGCCCAAGATCGCACCCGAGGACGACGGTTAACCTTCGGTGTACGTCTAGGTCGCAGTACGCTGGCTGGAACCCGCTTGATTTTTCTTCCACAGAAATGGAACTGGGCCTGGGACCCGATCGATGCGACTCAGACCCTGATCGCTTCGCATCCGTTCTCATTTCAAGGGGGTCACCATGCACATAAACAGCCCAAGCCACAGTCCTTTTCTAGCGCCAGACACCGAGCGCTCCGACGAGTCGTTCCGCACCGCACATGGCTCCATACGCTTAGACGGAGAGTCCCTGCGCCACATAAATGGCTCCAACGGAGATTCCTTCCGCACCGCACATGGCTCCTTCCGCTCCGAGGTGGGAGGCACCGAAGGGGTGAACGTCGTCACGGGCGTCGAAGACCCGGCGAACTCGCCGAACACCCACGCCCTGCGCGAAAAACTGAACAGATTGTTCCAGCCGCATATCACCGAGCAGAACAGAGCGGCGTTCACGCAACTCATCGATCAGCGGGCGATTCGTCTGAACGAGATGGGCGAAACACCGCAAAGCATCGAAGCCACACTGGCCAAGGGACAGAATTTGGATCGTGTATCCCGTGGGGCAGTGGGAGCGCTCAATTCCGTACCCTTCGGTGCGGCCTCACGCCTGCTGGACACCGTGCCGGCGGTGCTCGCCCCCTTTGCCGGACCGGCCATGATCGGCCTGGCCGCCGGAACGATAGCGGGCGTGGCGAATACCGTCGGGGTTGGCGTGTTGAAACGGGCTACCAGTGATACCCAATGGTTGACCGCCAAGCCCGAGCAGCTGGACCCGGTGATGGCCGATGCCGCCAAGACCCGCAAGCCCAGCCAGCTGCGAGCTACCGTCGAGTCGAGCTTGAATCTGCAAACCTTCACGCTGCGCAACGCCCTGCGCACCGGTCTAGCAGCCCTGACCATGACGAACGTTCCCGACAAGAAAGAGGCCGAAACCCCGGCTGAAACGGCGGACCGCACTGCCAAGGAAAAACACAACGCCAACGTCAAGAACACCGACTCCTGGATCTCGGCCAACGGTAGCGTGGCGGCAGGAGGCGCCTCCGCGCTGATCCAGCAGGGCATCGACGAGCATTACCACCGCACCGGTCCGGAATACCTGCTCGGCCGCCAGGATTGGGAAGCACAGTACACAGCGCTGAAAGAGGTCAACCCGTTGACGGACCCGCTGATAAACGGGGGCAAGCGGCTGGCGAAGATTCCCGTGGACATCATGACCGATGGCCTGGAAGCGACCCGCAAAGCCTTCACCGCCAGCGCCCTGATGGAGAACGTCGGTATGCTCGGTGGCGGTTTTGCCGCCGTGTCCGTGGCACAGGCTGCTGCAAAAAAGACGGCGACCGATGCTGGCCTTGGCGAACCCGCCGTCGAAGCGATCAGCCAAGCCGTGAATACCGCCCTCGGCGGGCCGGTTTTCGCCGCCTGGGCCGGCGCCTCGATCATGACCGGGCCGGCGGCCGACAAAGCGGCCAGCTACCTGCAGGACACCGCCTCCTCGTTGCTTGGCCGGCCGGCCGGCTCGCAGCCGCTGCCCACCGACGACACCGCTCTGGAGAATATGGAAGAAGGGCGGCCGCAACAGAGCACTGCCAACAATGGTCAGCCCGTCACCACCAGCCAGAACCAGAGCCAACTGGAGATAGTGACGGAAGAACCGCCGATCACTGCCAATACTGGCCTGCCTCCCATCGGCGCCAGTGGCCAGGGTGAGGTGCAGATGACGCAGACAGAAACCTCCCCACCGCTGAACAACGCCGAACGTAACGCGTGATTCGTTAGGCTGACAGGCCCGAGAGCCCGAGACAGACCTCGGACTCCCGGGCCGATTCATCATTTTTTCCTCGCCACACCTCTCACTCTCGACTGTTTGTCATAAAACTCCGGCAACCTTTTCGGCGCCCCTTTCGCATCGCGTTTTCCTTACGCCTTCGCCAGGAAAACGGTCGCAAAGCATTCGTTGGAGAGCATCCATGCAGGTTTCCGGTTCCGAGCACGTCACCCGAACGCCCACCACGTCCTTGCGCCTGGAGGGCAGCGATACCCTGACTCAACGACCGCTGGCGGCGACGCAGCGAGCGGACGGCCTGTCGCTCGGCGAACTGGGACGACGTATGGGCCGGCTGCTCGGCCTGCGCCAGCGCAGGGAGGCCGGGCCCCTGCTGGCACAGACGGGCAGCTCCGGTTCGTCGAACGCCAACCTGGAACGCATCGCTGGCCGGCGCTTCCAGGGCCTGGATATCCAACGTGTTCTGGCCCATGACCCAGCCCGCCACGCCACCACCTCCCTGGAAATGAGCCTGGACAGGCACGGCAAGCTGGTGATCGGCGACAACACCCCGGCCGCCTTGCGCCAGCTGCTCCAGGCCACGCTCGGCCAGACGCCGCGGACCTACCTCGCCCACCACGGCCAGCCGGATGGCGACCAACTGCTGCTGGACAAGCAAGGCTGCCTGCTGCACCTGCAGCAGACACCCGCGGCCATAGTCGTGCTACGCAGCAGCCGGCCCAGCGACGCCAAGCGCGACCTCGACGCCGCCAGCGCAGGCGGCGTGGCCGAGTACCGCCTGCAACGCGAAGCGCACGGCATCCAGCTACACGCCCGGCCCAGGGCTGGCGGCGAGGACAGCAGCCGCACCGACCTGGACGCCAGCGGCCGGGCTCATCTCGCCCTACTCACCGGTATCCATGAGGACGTCGCCGCCCAGCGCATGCGCCTGCACGACGGCAAGCTGTACCGCTTCGACGTCGAGGAACAGGCCTGGGCCCTGCATCCCGCCAACGACGGCACGCCGTTCAAGCAGCTCTCGGTGCAGGCGGACGGCCGCCTCTACGCGCTGCACGGCGATCACCTGCTGGACCTGAGTGCGAGCACGCCACGCATGCCGCTGGCGGCCCGCGATGCGCTGGGGTTTTCCGTCGCCGCCGACGGCACCGCTGCGCTGCTCTGCGGCAAGGGCGATACGCAGCGGGTGCGCTTGGTCAGACCCGATCGCGCCGACAGCGTCCAAGCGAACCTGGCGGCCGAAAACGGGCACGTCCATCTGCAACTCGGCCTGGCCGACAGCCGCCACTATCACCCGTTACGGCTCGACGACGGCAACGCCGAGGCGAGCGCTATCGGCCTAGCCGGCGATCGCCTGCTGCTGATCGACAACCAAGGCCGTCTCTACGATGCCCCGCGCCCCACGAACAACGGCGCCCTGGACCTGCAACCGGACGCCTCGGCGCTACCCGACGGCGAAGCGCTCGGCCGCACGCGCTTCGCCGAAGGCTTTATGCAGGACGACCAGGCCCGGCTGAATGTGCTGATCAAGGATGCCAAGGGCCATCTGCACAGCCAGCCGCTCGGTTCGGCGGACCTACCGGCGAAAGACGGCTGGAACCTCAGCGACGCCCTGGTGCTGGACAATCGCCGCGGCCTGCCCGAGGTCACCCCCGCCCCGGCGCATACCCTGAACCTAGGCCGTCTCGGCCACGTCGCCCTGGAAGGCGGCGAGTTGCAGCGTTGGGATGCGACCGCCAACACCTGGGCGGCCACCGGCATCAAAGGGGTCGAGCGCCTGCAACAGGGCCTTGACGGCAAAGCCTACATCCTCAAAGGCGGCAAGCTGCAAAAGCTGGACGTAACGCTCGGCACGGGGCGCTTCAACCATGACGGGCAGCACGCCCTGGCCCCCATCGGCCAGAACACCAAGGTCGCCACCGGGCGCTCGCTGGCCGCCAGCGGTCTGCGCGATATCGCCCTGGTCAATGAAAAGCTGTTCGTCGCCCTGGCGCAGGACGGCCACCTGCGCCTGCACCACCCTTCCCGGCCCGACGCGGATATCCCCTTGAGCGGGCTCGACGAGGACCTGCAGTCCGTCGCCCTCGACCGCCAGCAGACCCTTTATGCACTGACCCGTAGCGGGCTGCTGTTCAGCCTGCCGCGCGGCGACTGGCAAGCGAGCCAAGCCGAACGACGCGAACCGGCGGCCTGGCGCCCTTGCGCCCTGCCGGACGAGCAGCCGCTGGAAAGCATCCGCACCGGCCCGGACAACCGCCTGCTGGCCCTGCCACGCGGCGCGGCGGATGCCCAGGAATTGAGTCTCGAGCGCCACGGCTGGCAGCCCCACGAACCCGCGCCCCTGACATCGCCCCAGGCGCTCAAGACGCTGTTCGAGCGGGTGCGCGACGACAGCAAAACCTGGAAGCTCGGCGGCCTCACGGTCAAGGGGGGCGTCAACCGGCTGGGCCGCAGCGGCATGGAGCAGGCGCACCGCTCCGGCACCGGCGAGTTCATCCGCGCCCATATCTTCAAGCCGACCCTGGAAACCCCGCGCCCGCTGAAGAACCTCGGCTACAACCTGCAGCATCGCTGGCAAGGCCGCGAAGGATTACGCGCGATCTACGAAGCGGAAAGCAGCCTCTTCGAGCGCTTGCATACCCTTGCCGCCGACGGTGGCGCAAGCACCGGCCCGGCCCTGAAGGGGCGCATCGCCGGGCTCGAATCCACGACAGCGCTCAAGGAGGAACTGGAAGCCTTCCGCGCCGAGCTGCAACGCAGTTGCGAGAAGCACGCCATGGCGCTGGGCCAGGCAACCGGGCTGCTCAATATGCACGGCGAACCCCGGGAAGATTTCAAGCCGCCGCGGCTCGCCGGCTTGCGCCAGAAACTCGACCCCAACAGCGCCGGCGGCGACCTCACTCCCCTGCTGCGCGGCGCCTTGGCCCGCACGATCCCGGAAGCTGATAGCATCGCCGAACTGCTCGGGCGCTTCAGCGAACAGGGCGTCGAACTCGCTTACCGCAAGAAAGAAATCCCCCTTGGCCGCCGCCGCGACCCCGGCGACGACAGCGGTCTGCTCAAGGCGCGTCTGGCGCTGGATGCGCTGACCCTGTGCGATCTGGATGCCCTGGTTTATTGGCTACAGACCGAGGCCGCCCCGCTCGAGCAATTGCCCGAAGTCCTCTCGACGCTACGCGATCAGCATTACCAGGAGCATCCGCTCAAGGTGGTCACCGATATGGGTTTTCGCAACCACGACAGCCTGGAGGCCAACTACGACGCGGTGAAAACCTTCCTCAAGGCATTCAAGAAAACCGACCACGCCGTGCACATCAACCTGCGCAGCGCCTTCGGCGGCGATTCGGCGGATATGGCCACGGGGCTGAAAGCCGCGCTCAAGGAAATCGAGGGTTATCACGAGCTGCAGATCCATCGCGGCTACGCTGGCCGACTGAGCACGCCGACCATGGGCCCGGGCGGCCCGCTTCTCCACCCCGGCGGCAGCCTGGGGGCCAATCGCGGTTATTCGCTGACCTTCCAGATGGAGGACGACAAGTTCACCAAGGAGGAACGTTTCCTGGTGAGCTTTATCCGCCAGGGCGGCGGTTCGGCCAGCCTCGGCATCGGCGTGCGCGAGCGCAGCCTGATCCACACCCACGGCGTCGGCGCGGATCGCGAAGCCAGCCTGGGTCTGCCGCTGGACGCCAGCCTTCGCCTGAGCGCCGGCGGCGCAGCCCAGGATGCGCTGATCTTCACCCTGGCGCCCGGCGAGATCGACGCCTTCGTCGACAGTCTGGTCGAGGGCACGCTCAACCCTTACGACCTGATGCGCCGCGGCGTGGATCACGAGGTCCAGCGCGGCTACCGCTTCAGCGTCGACCTGGATATCAACGCGTCCGCCAACCTCGGCTATGGGTTCAATCTGCCTGAACGCGGCTCTCCGCTCGACGGCATTCTGCGCTTCCAGGGCGGTGCCGAAGTCACCCTGAACCTGCTCAACTACAGCCAGCACAGGCTGGCCAGCAACGGCGCCGTGCAGCGCGAGGAAGGCAGCCTGAATCGGCCGCGTCTGTTCAACCAGGTGCGCGCGGCGCTGCACCTGCCGCAGGCCCACCTGATCAGTTCGCACACGGCGTCGGACGGCGAATTCCAGCAAATACGCGGCGGGCTGGACAACACAGTCGCCGCCTCGCTGGAGAACCGCACGGCCAAACGCTACAAGTTCCTCTTCAAGGCGATCGAACCGGTTACCGAGGCCGAGGTAGCCAAGGTCGCCTCCGGCCTGGCCAAGGCGTTTCGCGACAAAGCCTCCGCCAGCATGCTCGGCGAACTGGCCGGGGAACACGATATCGGTCGGCGGCTGGACGGCATGAGCGAGCGCTTCGCCAACCGGGAGCCGGACAACGACGAACAGTACGCCGCCCTGCAGAAGCTGCGCGCGCTGGGCGACAAGCATGCCGCCACCCTCGCCGGGCACAGTTCCCTGGGCGAGGCCTATTTCGACACCACCTACATGGACCTTGGCCGCCTGGACCAAATGAGCCTGCTGACCCGGCTGAGCGCCGGGCTCAATCCACGCCATGTGCAGAGCAACGCCGAGTACATCGCCGGTCTGATGGCCAGCGACCCCAAGCTCGATGGGTTGATCAAGCAATTGCAGGGCACGCCCGGCACCTCGGCCAGGGTACGCCTGGAGCTCAAAGACGAGGTCAAGGCGGAGATCGAGCGCGGCTGCGCGGACGGCAGCCTGAGCGAGACCGAGCTGATCGCCAAATTGCAGAACCGCGACAACCTGCGCCTCAAGTCGATCTTCCTGTTCCAGGCCGCGGACAAACGCGAAGGCTTCACCTCGCCCCTGCCACTGCTCGGCTACACCAGCGAGACATCGCTGGGGCTGACCCGCTGCCTGGGCCGGCTCATCTTCGACTTTGGACGCGACCAGAACACCCCCAAGGGCTACACCCTGGACGGCGACATCGCGCACTACGACGAAGCCACCCGCGAGGGTATTGCAGCGATGAAACGCGATGGATTCGATCTCAAACGGCCCTGACGCCGCTTTGCCCAGGCGGCGTTCAGCCTGTGCTCTTGCGCATGCAGGTCGGGTTAGCGGCGACTATCGCGGTTCGAGCAGCGACATCGCCGTCGGCCGCCGCGTAACCCGACAAGGCAGCCCGGATAAGCCTTGGTGCAGTCGCGGATTACGCCACCCGGATTGCGCTGCGCTTATCCAGGCTACGGGGTTGCGCTCTCCGCTCCATCGGTACGACGGCAGTGCTCGGTCCAGCATCGAGGTACAAGAGTTGCGCTCACGAAATACATCGAAAATCAGCGCCCCGTCCATGGGCAAAAACCACTATCGGTTCTGCAACTTCATAATGGAGGTGCTGAGCTTGAACCTCTGATTGCTGTTGCTTTCACCAGAAACAGTGCTGGCTGGCGACCTCTGACCGATAATTGCCCGGGCCTGGCTTGCAAAAGCACGCATGGCCTGGATGCTGTCGATGACTTCAAAGGCGTTGCAATGGGCAAAGCGAAAGCGATGGAACGCTTTAAGCATGCCCCTCTCCTTGTCAAGGGCCAGACAGAATGCCAGGCTCGGTTGCTGTCCCTGCAGCTCCAGCAATGCCAATGGAGCTGTCCGATGCAGATTATCTGAAAACTTGTCGGCACAGGTCACCAACTCCACCCAGCCCTCGCCGCGGTAGTAAAGAAATATGGCGGGTTCGTCAGCGAAACCGAAACGATAAGCGGTGGCCTGGGTGTCAAAGATTGAAATGCCCAAGCGCTCCATTACCTGGGTGATCAGATTGATAAATTCCAGCTGCGGCTGACTCATACTTGGCGATCTCCCCGGCTGTGAGAAGAACCAAGCCTGTCGTTCCGCTCCTGCACGGAATTGGTGGCATCGGCCTCAAAATCGTCGCCACGATCAGTCAAATCCCCGACAGCGGAATGCCAGTCCTCATCGCTGTCTGTGCCATCGACCCGCTCCTGCGCCTCGAAAAACGCTTCAGCCTCATCGCTGACATCGCTGCGGGCCGGCGATGCCTGAGTTGTTGCCGTAGCAACCGGGTCATCGATGATTTCGGTGAAGCGCCCGGAGTCGACCACCCCCTGCTCAAGGTCCGGTCGCTGGTCAGGGGATGACTTCAAGGACTGCATCAGCTTGACCACCGCATTGGCGATCGCTTCTCCGCCAGGGCGGGGCAAGGTCAGGTTACAGGCGGTCAGAAAGACGGTGCCTGCAATCAAACCCGGCATATTGTCGGTAAAGTGTGTGGCGGGAATCTTGTTGAGAATGCCAAAGGGCAGTAACAGCGGGGACAGTCCTGAATAGCTGGAAAATTTGCTGGCTGCCTGCTGCGCATTTTCGTTGGGTTTTTTGGCTGTCTTGGCCAGTTCAAAAACGGTCAGGCCCGCATCCATTCCCAAGTCGACCAATCCGGCAGGCTCATCGTAATAGGTTGCGGCGGAACTCAGGCAAAGCACCCCCGCAATGGCCACGAAGGCCATCTTCTGCGCAAAGTCCCCATTGGCGACTTGCTGCGGATCTGACTCTTCGTTGCGACCGAGGATTCCATGCGCCGCGTTGGCAAGTTGCTCGGTGGCGGAGTCTATTTCACTGAGTTGCACATTGAGACTATCGCTCAACTCTTTTCCACTTTCCTCGAACCGACCCCGACGCTGTTGGAAAGCACCATGCTGAATATTGACTGCGGCTAGCAGGGTGTCGATATCCGCGCTCAAGTCTTCGGATAGCCGAGCCAGCTCTTGTGGCTGGGACGTAGACTTGTGGAAAAAGCCTTTGATCTTCTCGCTGATGTCGCTCAGAGGCTTGGTGACCAGATGAGGCGCGGATGACATCACGAATACTGCCGCGGTAAAGCCGGCTGCCATGGAGTGGAACAGTATGGGGTTGTGCTCCTCGAAGGCTTTGGCTTTCTCATTGAAGGCACTGATGGCATAGGGCAGGTTCGGTGGCAGATAGGGAACATGCCGTTCCTGGATATGCAAGCCATGGGAGCGATGGTCAGAGGTACGGCTGAGCGCGATCCCCGTCAGCATGCACAGGGTCTTGGTATAGCCGGCCACCAGCAGCGCGAAATACTGGTTGTCCTTGTTCTTGTGCGCGGTCAGGGTTGGCAGCATGGCCAGCCCGACATTGGCCAGGCTGAACATCATGGTCGCCGCAGTGCGATAGCCCATGGACTTGTCTTTGGCGATCCGGTCGATCTTGTGCATGAGTTCATTGGTTGCGGTACTCAATTTCTTGCGCACATGCGCAGGCATGTCTAAATGCCGACAGGCATCATGCAGTGCCTGCACGCTCTGCTTGAACTCCGGCAGATGAGCGGGCTGACGCTCGTTGGCCAGGTACTCGCGATTGTTGAACTGCCCCACGGCAGCTGCCAGATCCGTTTTCTTGAACAGGAAAAGAAGTCGTTCCTTGAAGCCTGTGGCCGGAGTGGCAGGTGTCGACTGAGCGCTGGTCAACGCCTCGATCTCACCTTGCAAAGCGGGAGCTACATCGATGGCTGTATGCGGCGCCTGCCCCAAGCGGAATGGGGGAGTACCGACAACATGGGGCAATGCCTGTTGCGACGTACTGACCTCAACCCGCTCGTCCCCCATGCGCCCCTGATGGACATGGGTTGTTAAGCCGTCGGATGCATGACAATCAAGGGGCGAGCTGGAAACCGGAGTGGAAGAATGGATGGTATTCATGGTGGCCTGGGTTATGGGTAAATGTCTCCTTGTGTATTTTTGATACGGTCTCGGTTCCCTGTCAGCGTATCGAAATGGGATATCGATCGGCAGCCGTTGAAAGGGGCTATGTGGGCTCGCATTCGAGACGCCGGGGCCCGGCCCGTTTTAACGACGCATAGGCAATGCAGCGAGTTTTTCAACGGCCTGTTAAAAACCGGAACTGTCCGGCCAGGGCAGGCCTGCTAAGGCGTCTGTCGACCACGTCCGCCTGACTGGTATTTTCGCTATGGCCTGGTTGTTCCCAGGCCGTTCAAGCTCACTGAATGCATCAACCTGGAGAGGGCGGCATCGCCAGCATGGTGGGGTCGCAATCGCTGAAACAGGTTGTCGGAATCACCTACGCAAAAACGTATGAGTCAACCGGGGCGATAATCCGTTCATCCCGAGGGAACCCTGTGAATTTTTTCGCCACTCATGGCATTACAAGAACAATAACGATATGCCGCCTCATACCTACTGCCCGTTCCAGACCAGAACAATTACGGGCATTGAGCGCGGTAGGCCATCCTATGAACATTACGGGTCACGATACACATTCCATCCAACCGCCTCTGGCAGCGGATACTTCCGGGCAAACCAGGACAACTCGGCAACGTCCGCAAACGCCGACTCAGCGCTCGGGTTCACTATCGCTCGGCGAGCTGGGCCGGCGCACGGGAAGGTTCATCGGCCTACGCCAGCGGACGCCCCAACAACCAGCCGCAGGCACGGAACAACCCGCCAGGACGGTGAATCGGCCGCACAGCGCCTCCGGTGCAGGTCTGTCAGCCCTGGATCGCACCGGCGGACGCCGCTTCGAAGGCGGTGCGGTCAATCGCGTCATCGCCGAGATTCCGTCCCGCCAGGAGTCGGATCTCGAACAGCTGCTGGCGGATGCCCCTGCCGAGCCGACCCTGGCCGAACTCTTCGCGCGTTCCCAGCGGCTCCAAGGGCGTGTGTTGTCCGATGCCTCCGGGAACTCGTCGGGCCCGCTGTCGGAGCGCTCAACGGACGACATGCGGCAACCGCCCCTGGAACGAGCCGCCGGCGGTCATCTCGATGGTGGCGCCATAGACCGCGCGCTGGTGCGCGGTCCGGCGCGGCGGGAGGAGTCCTCCGAACGTTTCTTCAGTGCGCAGTCGAGTACCGATTCAGATTTCGACGACCAGCCGCCGCTAAATCGCACCCTCGCCAACGAGCAGGGCGAGTCTTCGTCGAGCGGCGCCGACGAGCGTCCAGGTTGGCCCCTCGCCGGTCGCTTCGATGACGTCAAGCAATTACAGGCCTACACAAGAACCGGGCGCTCGTCGTTCTCCGGCGCGGCGGACATAGACTCGCCGCCGCGGCGGTCGAACAGCGACCAGCCGCTCGACAGTCGCCGATCTGCGGAGATGCAGCGGTGGGACTCTTCCGCGAGTTCCCAGACTTCGCAGGGAAGCTCCGACTCGTTCCCCGGCATCGAGCATCCGCCCCTGAATCGCATCCTCGCACGGCGATTCACCGGGATCGACATCGACCGGATCATGGCCTACAACCCGGCGCGCCAGGCGACCTCCTCCCTGGAAATGAGCCTGGACGGCAAAGGCAAACTGCGGGTCGGCGAGAACACCCCGGCGGCCCTGCGGCAGCTGTTGCAAAACACCCTCGGGCAACCTCAGAGGAGCTACCTCGCCCACCATGGCCAGCCGGACGGCGATCAACTGCTGATGGACAAACAGGGCAACCTGCTGCACCTGCAGCAGACCCCGGCGGCCATCGCCGTGCTGCACAGCAGCCGGCCCTGCGCGGCCAAGCAGGCGCTCGACGCGACCCTGAGGGGCCGTGTTCCCGGCTATGCGCTCAGCCGTGAAGGCGACACCATTTCCGTTACGGCCCAGGGCGAGGAAAACCGTACCCGCCGCGATCTCGATGTCACCGGCAGGGCGCACCTCGCTCAACTCACGGGCATCCACGAGGACTCGGAGGGGCAACGGCTGCGCCTGCATGACGACAGGCTCTACCGCTTCGATATCCGCAGCCAGACCTGGACGCCCCACCCCGACGACGATGGCGTGCCGTTCAAGCAACTCGCCCTGCAGGCGGACGGGAGGATCTACGCGCTGCAGGGCGACGCCCTGGTCGATATGAGCGCCGACGAACCGCGGGAACCCATCGAGGCGCGCGATGTGCGTTCCTTCTCCGTCGCCGCCGATGGCATCGCCGCCCTGCTCTGCGGCCAGGGCGACGAGCAACGCGTGCGCCTGGTCGGCAACGGAACGGAGATCGATATCGCACTGAACGGCATCGATGCCGAGGCGACCCGGATCGGCCTGACCCGGGAACGCCTGTACCTGACGGACCAAGCAGGCCGGCTCCACAGTGGCGAGCGGCCCGAGGACAGCACACGGTTGGTCCTGACCCTGGATATCGACTCGATCCCGGACGGCGACAGGCTCGGCAAGACGCACTTCGCCGAGGGCTTCATGCAGGACGATCAGGCCCGGCTGAACCTGCTGATCAGGGATCCGCAAGGCCATCTGCACAGCCAGCCCTTCAAACGCGACGCACTGACCACTCAGGGCAGTTGGAACCTTAGCGATACCCTGGTCGTCGACAATCGCCGCGGCCTGCCCAACGCCAGCCCCTCGCCGGTCAACAGCCTGAACCTCGGCCGCCTCGGCCATGTCGCCCTGGAAGGCGGCGAACTGCAGCGCTGGGATACGCTGGCCAACGCTTGGGCCGCGACCGGCATCAAGAACGTCGAGCGCTTGCAACTGGGCCTGGACGGCAAGCCCTACGTGGTGCAGGACGGCAAACTGCTCAAGCTGAACGTCAGCACCGACGTCGGCCGCTTCGTCCACGATGGTAACCAGAACCTGGCGCCAACCGGGCAGAACATCAAGGTCGCCGTCGGCAGCGCGGTGTCGGACAAGATCGGCGATGTGCGGGCGTTCGCCATGGTCAACGACAAGCTGTTCGTCACCCTCGATAACCACGGCCAGCTCGAACTCCACGACAACGGCAAAGCCGCGCGCGCCCTGCCTCGGGAAGGGCTCGACGGCGAGATCCGCTCGCTGGCCCTGGATAACCAGCAGAACCTCCATGCGCTGAGCGAAAACGGCACGCTCTACCGCCTACCGCGCAAGGATTGGCAGGCGTCGCCCGCGCAGCAAGGCGAACCCGGGTGGGCAGCGCTCGCGACGCCGGATGAGCTGCCCGTGGCATCGCTGCGCACCGCTCACGGCAACGCGCTGTTGATCGGTTTGCAGGGGGCGGAGGATGAGGAACTGCAACACGACGGGACGAGCTGGCAGCCTCATAGCCCCGCCCCCTTGACGCCGCCCCAGGTGCTCAAGGAGCTGTTCGAGCGGGTACGCGACGACAACTGGACCTGGAAGCTCGGCGGGCTCACGGTCAAGGCATCGCTCTCCCGACTGGGCCGCAGCAACGTGGAAAACCGCCACCGCAGCGGTACCGCCGAATTCATCCGTGCCCACGTTTTCAAGCCCACCCTGGAAACCCCTCGGCCGCTGAAAAATCTCGGCTACAACCTGCAACACCGCTGGCAGGGTCGCGAAGGCTTGAGCGATGTCTACCAGGCTGAAGGCGCCGCATTCCAGCGGCTCAAAGCCATCGCCCAGAGCGGCACGGCGCAGTCCGCCGCGGGTGAGGACCTGAAGTCGCGCATCGCCCGCCTCGACCGGGGCGAACAGGGCACGCCACTGAGCGAAGCCCTGGAAACCTTCCGCACCCACCTGGAAGAGAGCATTACCCGGACGCTCGTCAGCCTGGGCAAGGAAAAGGGCGTGCTCAACCTGCACGGCGAACCCCGCGACGACTTCAAACCACCGCGGCTCGGCGGGCTGAAGCAAAAACTCAACCCCTACAACAGCGGCGAGGACCTGACCCGGCAGCTGCGCGACGGCCTTGCCCAGCTGGGTTCGACACCACTGCGCAGCACCGAGCTGCTCGCTCTATTCGATGAAAAAGGTGTCGCCCTCTCGCCGCAGAAGAACGAAATCCCCCTGGGCCGCAACCGCGATCCCGGCGACGACAGTGCCCTGCTCAAGGCCCGTCTGGCGCTGGACGTAACGACCCTGCACGAACTGAGCAGCCTGACGGAGCGGATCGCGGCCAGCGCAGAGGCGTCAGTACCGGAAGATTTCCCGCAAGCGTTGTCACAACTGCGCGACCACGGCTACGGGGATAATCCGCTCAAGGTGGTCACCGATATGGGCTTCCGCGGCCATGCCAGCCTGGAGGCCGACTACGACGCAGTGAAAGCCTTTCTCAATGCCTTCAAGAAAACCGATCATGCCGTGCACATCAATCTGCGCAGCGCCTTCGGCGGCGACTCGACGGACATGGCCAAGGGCCTGAAAGCCGCACTCAAGGAAATCGAAAGCGATCATGAGCTGCATATCCACCGGACCTATGGCGCCAGCGCCAACACACCGACCAGCGGCCCCGGCGGCACCCCACTCACCTTCCCGAACGGCCGGCTCGCCGGCGACCGCGGTTACTCGCTGACCTTCGAAATCGCCGACGGCAAGCTGACCGCCTCCTTCATCCGCCAGGGCGGCGGCTCCGCCAGCGTCGGCGTCGGTATCCGCGAGCGGACCCTGAGGCGTAACCACGATCTGGGACCGGAGCGCGAAGGGGGCTTCAGCTTTCCCCTGGATGCCTACGTGAAGGGCACGTTTTCCGGCAACCAGCGCGACGCGCTGCTGTTCACCCTGTCAGAGGCTGAGATCGACCAGTTCGTCGACGATCTGCTGCAAGGCAAGCTGAACCCCTACGAGTTCATGAAGAAGGGCTCCGACCACGAAGTGCAACACGGCTACCGGTTCAACATCGATATCGATGCCGGCGCGTCGGCGAACGTCGGCCAGGGTTTCAACCTGCACGAGAAGGAGAAGGGATCGCCTTTCGCTGGGGTCGCCCGCTTCCGTGCCGCGGTCGAGGTGAACCTGAACCTGCTGAATTACTCGACCTATCGCCAAACCAACAGCAACAGCGCGGGGCGTTTGCAGGAGGAAGGCGGTCTGAACCGACCGCGGCTGCTCAACCAGGTGGAAGTCAAAGGTGCGCTCCAGGCACAGCTGATCGCCGGACATGAAAACCAGGAGGCCCAAGAAGCGGCAAAAGCCGCTGCGGCAGCCGGCTTACCGAAACCGCCCGTTCCCTTCGAAACCACCAGCCTCAACCTGGGCGTCACCGGCAGCGCCTCGGTGGACATGAAAACCACCAAACGCTTCAAGTTCCTGTTCAAGCCCGCGCAGCCGCTGACCGGCGGCGACCTGACGAACCTCGGCAATGCCCTCGGCAAGGCGTTCAGGGATAAGGCCAGCGACACGCTGCTGAAGGAAATCGACACCCACGAGGATCTCGATAAACGCCTGGCCGCCTTGCAGGACGCCTTCGGCGACAGGGAGGTGATCAACGACGACCAGCACGCGGCGCTGAAAAGCCTGCGCCAGGCCACCGACCGTCACGAAGCGGCCAAGGCCGGCCACAACATGCTGGACTATATGCGCCTGGAAAGCTCCTACGGCAATCTGTCCCGGTTGGACGAAGCGAGCCTGCTGACACGCCTGAGCGCCGAGCTGAATCCGCACCACGCGCAGAGCAACTCCGAGTACATAGCCAGCCTCATGAAAATGGACCCGAAGCTGGAGGCGCTGGTCAAACAGTTACAGGACACGCCTGGCACCATGGCCAGGGTCCGCCTGGAATTCAAGGACGAGGTGGCGGCGAGGGTGGACAAGGGCAGCCGCGACGGCACCATGGATCAGGGCGAACTGGTCGCGCTGCTCGGCGACCGCAACAACATGCGTCTGAAAGCCATCATGGTTTTCCAGACGGTCGGCAAGAACGAAGGGTTCGTCTCCCCGACTCCACTGCTCGGCTACAGCAGCGGAACCTCGCTGAATCTCATTCGAAGCCTGGGCAGGGCCAACTTCGAATATGGTCGCGACCAGGACACGCCCAAGGGCTACAAATTGGAGGGCGATATCGCGCTATACGATAAACCTACCCAGGAAGCGATTACCGCGTTGAAACGCGAGGGATACGACCTCAAGCGATGACCGATCGCTCATCCGGCAACCGGAAAGTCGCACATCGCTCGTGGGGTAACGGCAACAGGCTCCGACCGCCCCCAGGCTCCTGGCCGTCCACGGACGGTCAGGAGCGGATGTTTGATCGATACGTTCTGCGCCCGCCACCCGGCCGGCATCCCGCCCGCGGATTCTCCCCCGATTATCCATGCCGTTTATTTTCACGCCGTCTGGAACCCAATTCCCGCAATCCTCACTCACCTTGAGAATGTCAAGACATTCTCAAGCCAGTAATCGGCTGATTGCATCCGAGTCATCCCGGTTGTTCAGGTGATGCGCTCACACTCAATGACTCCGAAGAGGAAAAGCATATGTCCCTGGGAAGTATCCTTGGCAACGCAGCGTCCACGACCATCAACATCACCATGAACCTTACTCCTCAGGGGCAAGCCCTCGGGCTGGCCAGCGATCTGCTGGGCGGAGGCCAGAATCCGATCGGAGCCTTGACCGATACCCTGATGAAAGGCCTGTTCGGCGAGCCGGACAAGAACGGCATCTCGAAGATCAACGACTGGGACAAAAGCGGCAAGACCTCCGAGAACCCCCTGCTGCAGATGCTCGCCGAGTTCATGGACTCCGCCAGCGGCGCCTACGGCACCCCGCATGGCCAAGCCGGCAACTGGAAAGATGAGTTGTCCGAGAACGATACGGTGAACAAGCAGGAGTTCGACGCCTTCAAGCAGGGCCTGACCGATGCCCTCACCAGCATGCTCGACCAATCCCTGAACAACGCGATCATGAACCTCGGCATGGGTATGCTGGGTGGCTTGATGGGCGGTATGGGCGGCATGAACCCGCTCGGCGGCTTGGGTGGCGGCAACCCGTTCGGCGGCATAGGCGGCATGGGTGGCGGCAGCCCGTTCGGCGGCATGGGCGGTATGGGCGGCGGTAGCCCGTTCGGTGGCATGGGCGGTATGGGCGGCGGTAGCCCATTCGGCGGCATGGGCGGCATGAACCCGTTCGCGGGTGGCATGGCTGGGCTCGGCGGCGCCCTCCTCGGCGGCGGCATGGGCGGCATGGCGCAAACCGGCATGGGCTTCGGTCTGGGGATGGGCAACCACATCGGTATGAACTCCCTGAACGAAATCGGCACCCACAAGGATGGCGACAACCGTCATTTCGTGAATGAAGAAGACCGTGGCACGGCCAGGGAAATCGGTAAGTTCATGGACCAGCATCCGGAGATTTTCGGCAAGCCGGAATACCAGAAGGATGGCGGTTCGGTGAAGGGCGACGACAAGTCCTGGGCCGAAGCCCTGAGCAACCCGGACGACGACGGCATGACCGGCGACAGCATGAACAAGTTCCTGGATGCCAAGAACATCGTCAAGGACGTCATGCTGGGCGACACCTCCCGCACCAGCGGCACCGCCATGGCCGGCGACGCCTTGCTGGCCGGCAGCAACGTCATCATGGAGGGACTGAGCAAAGCCGGCAGCTGATCCGCAACGCCAGGCAATCGACCCGGCGGGCTTCGGCCCGTCGGGATTTTTTTTTGTCTTTTTTGTCCATGCCCAATAAACGGGTCGGGCTATCGTCGGGCGCGATACGCTGCCCTCGCCCTCGGAAGACGACTGCACGGATGTAGGAGAAACCGGGGAAGGCTAGCGGCGCCCCGCAACCGCTTCAGCTGCTGGCGCTATCGACATTGCTTTGTCGTTCTGCCAGCGCCAGTCGCTGCTTCAACAATTGTTCACGCAGATCGGCGTACTGTCGGGTATTCATGGCTTCCGGGCGATCCGACTGCAGTCCCTGTCTGGCCGAATGCAGACTTTCGGCTACCAGCGGCGCACGGCGGTCCAGCAACTGCTCGAAACGATCGAGACAGGCGCAGGCTTTGCTGAGCTGGAAATCATCCAGCATGGACTCGATCAACTGCAGACGGGTCTGGCTGTCCTGTGTGGTAAACAACGCGTCGATAGCCTGCTCCTGCACGGCACGGGGAGCGGCGGCAAAGGTCTTATCCGGAATCGACAGCAGATAATCGCCGCTGCGCAGTGCACCGGGCATACGCTGGCAACGCTCGGCCAGGGTTTGCAGGCCACGCACCTGCAGCCCCATATCCGCGCTCTGCATATCCCCTTGGCACAGGAAGGCTTGCAGCTCCAATATCGCCGCCCTGCCGGTACGGGAAACGCCGGGCATGCCCGACTGAATCAACGGCCCCAGCATGCCGTCCAACAGATCGCGATCAGGGCCGCGCTGCCATTTGGCGGGCTCGGTCAAACCGGTAATCAAGGATCCCAGGTGAGTCATCACCGAGGCGATGCGGTTCAGGGTCATCCTGCTGCCGGACCTGGGCTGTCGATGCAGTGCAGCCGGCTCATCGGCCCGTAGACGTGTACTGTCATCCAAGGGTTGCAGCTCGGCATAGCCGATGGCGCTCAGCTTCTGTGCCATGGACAAAGGGGGATGAGCGGGAATCCCGGCATCGCGCAGCCCCTCATCGAGCAGTTGCTGGATGTGGGTAGAAGCCTGCGCGCAGCTCCATTTGGCATCGGCGCGCAGCATGCGGCTGGGCATATAGAAACGTTCGGTCAGTTCGGCACGGCTTTCCTGGCCAAAGGCAAAGCGCAGGTAGCTGCGTCCCTCGCCGTCGGGGATGATCGCCAGAGTCGTCGTGGCAAAGCCAAAGCTGTCGCGCGGGCGCAATAAGTGGGTGGAGAGATGTCCTTGGTAGTCAGGCCGGAGAATCCGCTCTCCATCGGCCAGATGCAGAGCGAACTGCCCAGCCTCCGCTGAGACCCGGATGGCCGCGAAGGGTAATTGTCTGGATTCCAGATCGAGCCTGGTATGACCCTGCCGCCCATGAAAGAACTGCTGCGCCACGAAATTACCGTTGTCGGTGGCCCGCTCCAGCAACTCGAACTCATGGGGGCGCCCGTTCAGCATATGGGTCATCAACTGCATTTCGCGGTTATCGATCCAGTTCAGGTCCCGCTCCACCCGTGCCAGATGCTCACGGCCTTGGCGCGCGGCCTCGTCGTCGGCCGCAATCAAGGCGATACCGCCGGCCATGACCTTGCCGCTGCACAGATTGGGGTACTTCTGGTAACTCTTGCAGGCGATGATGCGCAACTTGTTGGCGGCAATGTCCTTGGCGAAATGCCCAATCAGGCGGTCCATGTCGCCACGCCGCTCCAGGGTGGCATCGAGAATCAGCACCAAGGGTTTGTCGCTTTTCCTGCCATGACCCAGGTGCTGTTTCATAGCCTTGAACGCCCCTTGCAGGCCCTGTTTGGGTTTGTTCCTGGACAGGCGCCTGTCGACCGCGTCGATAACCGCATCGACGTTCCAACCGGGCTGCCCGGGTTTATCCGGCAAGGAATGACCTAGGGCGGCATACAGGGCATCGGCTGGTTTGGTGTCGCTCTGACGTTGCCGCCGTAGATTGTTCACTTCGTAATACACCGGCGTCTTGCCATGCCGACGGGAGCTTGCCTCTTCGACATTGGCACTGCCCGTCATCAGTTCAGCCAGCTCGAACCCCAAGGACAAGGCCCCCATGCCGGAACTGAGCAGATGCACCTCAGGGGTCGGTACCGATGCCGGCAGCCGATGAGCGGCGGCAAGAGGGGCCGCCGCCTGGCGGAAGTCCTTCAGTTCATAGGGGCGTACTGCGCTCAGGCAGACATTGAGCTCCTCCATGAGTGCCTGATAGCCATTGCAAAAAGCCACATTGTCATGGCTAAGGCTCGGCAGGCTGTCGGCAATCCCATGCAATGCGCGCAACCCGTTCGCCAGTAGAGGATTATGCCGATGCCGCTCCAGCGTCTGCTCATCCAGCAGTGCCAACAGCCGATCCACAAGCGTGCCGGCGGTATGCCCCAATCCGGCCATGCCCTCGCTGTCCGGCATGGCATGCAAGCGAGCGGCAATGGATGCCCCCGGCTCAGGGTGGAAGGCAGCCAGCAGTGTGCGGTTATCCACAGCCGGATCCGCCGGCACGGCATGGTGCGGTGTGCCACTTGCAGCCATGACGCTATACACCGACGGTCGTGCGCCGTAGGTATGGATCAAAGGCTCTGCCTTTTCCGCCAACAGTATCTCCAGTTCCAGGGCATACACACCGGGACGCATGTTCAGCAGATGCTGTTGCAGATAACGCTGTTGATTCACGCCGGGCAACCGATCGCGCAGATGATGCAGGATCATCTCGGCGCCATGCCGGCTATTGACGAAGACCACGCTATGGCCCGAATAGGGCTGTCGGCGTCGATAAAGCGCCTTGCACTTATCGAGAAAATCATGCGACGGCATATCACGCAGGTAATTGCTCTCGATCTCGTGCCCGAGTCTCAGTTCATGAATAAAGCTGTCCGCCGGAATCAGGTTCCGGGCAAAGGTCAATCCATATTGGGCGGCGATGCCGCTGCCGCCCGGAATAGCCGCCAGTTCCTCCCGACGCCTGTCGGCATAGCTGTGCGACTGCGTCCAGTCCTGATTGACGGTGCGCTCGTAACGCCAGTGTCGATGGGCTTCCCGTTGCAGCGCCTGTTGCAAGCCTGTCAGACGCTTGTCCAGACCACGCTTGCGTGCGGTCAGTGCCAGGTCGTCCTGGCTGCGTGGAAGAGAAGACGCATCCAGGCGGTCGGTATCGCTGCGAATAGGGAAGTGAAACGTCGCTGGCCTGATCCCTGGATTGTGCATGCCGATCATTTGCCATCAAGAGGTAAATTTTTCTTGGGTGGCTCTCGATGGCAGAGGGTTCCGCCATACCGCCGGCAATCACGGCAGCATGGCTGTCATGCTTTGCTCACCCCCGAGGGCCTCGAATGAGCCTGGGTAAAAATATGGCTATGTACTCGTTACGTGTTGCAGACAGTCTTTGCGGGGGGATCGCGCTTTATCGATCCATCGGGCGGTTGTGGTGGATGGGAAAAGCGACATCCACGGGGTCTGCGGTTCCTCTCCACGCGGGCGAAGGCGCCATGCGTAGGGTGGATCGCGCTTTATCGATCCACCAGACGATGATCGGTCCTGCCCGTATTGTGGGTTACGGCGCTCAATCGAAAAAGCGGGCCATCTCGGGCTTCAGTGCAACCGACTGCGCCCCTTCAGCAGCCCGTCGGCGATGTGGCGGATCACCCAGTAGGCCGTCAGACTGGCGTCGCTGCTCAGCTCATCGCTATCCGAGCCGCGGAGAAACCGGTGCTCCAGCCCATCGGCGAAGGTTTCGAAGTCGAACTCGCCGTGCTGCGGCTCGGCCGACATACCCAGGGTCTGGTCCAGGGAACGTATCACCATGCCGATCGCTCGCTCGAACGCGACCCGCTGGGCCGGTGTGAGATAGCCATCGCCTTGCAGCAGTTCGCTCCAGGTCGAGGCGCGGTTGGAATTGTGGTTCATTGCTCTACTCCTCTCAGCCCAGGTTCAGGGTGCTGGATTTCGACAGACGGATATGTTCGGCGACGTTCTGCAGGCGGATGTTGTCGGCAGACAGCTTCACGCCTTCGGCATCGCTGTTGACGAACTTGTACTTACCATCCTCGGCCGTGATGTTCTTCAGGTTGATGTTCCAGTCGCCCTGCTGACCGCCATTGGTGCGCAGGAAGCTGCCGAAATCCTTGGCCTTGAAGTTGTCGATGGTGATGTTGGCATCGGCGTTCAGCTGGAAAATCTTGTCGTTGGCACCCTGGGCGCTGCTGTTGGTGATCTCGACGTTGGCCTTCTTGCCTTCCTTGTTCGGTTTGACGGTCAGGGCGTCCTCGCCGACGTTGGTCCAGTGCACGTTGTCCACCTTGGCGTCGCCATGGACATGCACCCCGTCGGCACCGTTATCGCCTATCACGACATTCTTCAGGCTGGCGCCATCCTCGAGGATGAACAGCGGTCGTTGGTTCTCGCTCTGACCGCCATCCCCCAGTTTGTTACCGGCGGTGAAGGTCTGCCCCTTGCCATCGAACACCTCGCCCTTCTTCACCACGATCGGTTCATTGACCACGTTAGGGTTAGCGGAGGCTTTCGGGAAATCGATCCCGGAGCTGCCACCTATGCCGCCTTCGGCAAGCTTGGTGAAGACAAAATTACCGTCGGTGCGGGTCGAGGCTACGCTGGGCGGCGACGATTTCGACGGGCTCGATGCCGGCGTTTCAGTGCTCGGTACCTGGCTCAGGCTGACCGGCTTGCTGAATTGTTCGACAGGCGTCGGCCCAGGAACATTGCTCTGCGGGTTGGGCTTGCCGAACACATCCGAATGCTTGTCCATCAGATTGCTGATCGGCGCCAGCACCTCCTTGTTCTGTACCTGGCCGCCGCCGTCCCCGGTGGGTGCAATCGAGTTGTTCAGCAGGCTGGTGCCGCCACCGCGCAGGAACTGGCTCGCGCTATTCGGCAGGTTCGATTCCGGCGTTGCGGTGCTGCCCGGATTGCCCTGGCCCTGGACGTTCTTATTGCCCTTGGAACCACCTAGCAGCTGATCCAGGTAGGAAAACAGCGCCTCCTTGAAGCGGCTACCGAAATCCTGGCCCTGAGCACCGCCGGCGCCCGATCCACCACCACCGATACCAGATCCGTCGCCATTGTTATTGCCGCCGCCCAGCAGTTGCTGAAGCAAGGGATTGCCCTTCATCAGCTCGGCAACCAGCGTCATGGCCATCTGTTCGGCGAACTCCTCGAAGGATCTACCGCCCAGCGTATCGCCCGTATTCGTGCGCGAATTGTTCTTGTAGTCCGAAGGTGAATCCGATTGCGGTGAAAACGCATCGGGCTGAACATTGATGTGAAATCTGAGCTCCATAGGTGAGTCCTCCAAGGTTGGTGGTCGGTCAAACCGCACTCCCACCCCAACCCTGTCGGGAGAAGTCGGCGATCTCTGTTAACGGGCATGCCGCGAGAGACGACTCGTCGCCACGCTCACTGCAAGGTATTTCGCAGCGTTTGCGCCTGGGCGATAAAGCCCATCGCCAGGTCGCAGAAGCGTTCCTCGTCGAGCTCGGCGATATCCCGCTGAGTGCAGAGGCATAGCGCTTCACGGTTCAACGCGAACCAGCAACCGCGCATCGAGCTCATATCGAAATTGCGCGCCAGCAGCTGCTGGTAACTGTCGGCTGCGTGCGGCACCTGACCGAGCCGGCAATACAACATGACGGAACTCCCCGGCTGGGGGATCTCGATAACGGCAAGCTGTTGGTCGCGATCGTTATAGAGCGCGCATACGCCGTGCTGCAGCGTGAGCGGCGTGCCGAGACGCTCGCCCAGGCGGGCCAGGAAACCATCAACGATCCGTTGCACATCCATCGCTCGAACTCTCTTACTGCCTCGGAAACAAAGGCGGAAATCGCCACCAGGCTGTTGAAAAACTACCTGCGTTGCCGATACGGCGTTAAAAACAGGCTCGGAATGCTCATTTACAACACGTAAACTCCGCTTCCTCGCCTGTTTTGCCTTGTCTCGGCTGCCTCGCCTACGTTTTTCAACGGCCTGCTACCCGGTCGACGGCCTGGCAGCAGGCGGAGACGGGATTCATCGAGTGAGTGGAAGGCGCCGCGACAAAGTTCCAGAGATATAAGGTATGTGCCAACGGGTTGCTGCAATGGCTAACAGGCCCAAGCACAGCGCCTACAAAGGTGGAATGGTCGACCCATCGTGCGGAGAGACGCGACCGGCGCTACCCCGAGCGGATTCCGCGCGATTGGTCGGGGAAACAAGCGCGGCTCCTGGCGCAAACCGGGAGCCGGCGGCAGAACGGGACAATGACGAAGGGACGGGCGACGCCCCTTCAGCGGAGACTCAGTGCGGCAAACCGGCCAGATCCAGCAGCCGGTTGACGATGCATTGCAGCGTGGCGATGTCGCGGCACTCCTCCCGTACGGCGTGCCAGACGATGAAGGTCTCCCCGCTATCCAGGCAGAGGTAACAACCCTCATAGCTCAGCGCCTCCTGGAAACGCTTGGCCAGGGCGCGGTCGTACAGGCCAGGGGGCTGGAACTGGCGTTTGATGTTCAACGCCACTCCCGAACCGACGCTTTCCTGGTTGAACGTGAAGTCGATGCCCGGCCCCCAGCTCCAGCGGCTGGCCTGGCCGGCCAGAATGGAGGCGAGAAAGTTGCCGCGCTCCGAGCTGGCTTCGATCTGCTCAATCATGCACCGGCACCGCCGTGTAGTCGTCGACGTTGCTGCGCAGCTCCGGCGTCCACCAGACAACCAGCCGCTGCGCATCCGAGGATGGCCGCTCGCAGCCCTTGGCGCCGCAAGGCCCGGTCGAGCATGCGCTCACCAGCAGGCAACCACCGAGCATCAAAATGATATTTCTCATGACTGTACCCCCTCCCATTTCAAGCCCCCTCTCAAGGAATCAGCAACGATGCGCGGGCCGGTGCGTGCTCCGCGTGTTTGCGCAAGGCGATGAATATCTCACTGGCTTCGCCAGGCTCCAGCCGGCTACGCGGCCACAGGGTGACGGCCAATGTGCTGGTCCCACCGCAGGCGGCCTCATCGAACTGCAACGCCTTGTCACTGAGGTTGCGCACCACGCCGACACCGACATCGAATTGCGTATCGCTGAACCACTGCCGGCGCGTTGCATCGAACTCGATCCCGGCTTGGCTGCGGCACAGGCTCTCGAGGACCACGCCAGACGAGCTGGGCTGCAAGTCGGCCGGCAGCCGGCCACGCACCAGATCGAGCAGGACGTTCTCCAGCTTGGTGCGCAAATTGCCATGGGTATGCCGGCGATTGACCCGCACCAGTGCCTCGTCGAGCCGCTGCCGGTCGTCCGTCGCCACATAGCGCGCCGGGTCGGTCTGGTCGCCGATCAGCTTCGGCGTCAGGATGAACAGCCGCTCCCGACGCGCGGTCGCCCGCTGAGTGGAGGTGAACAGTTGGCCGATCCAGGGGATATCACCGAGCAGCGGGATACGCCGCTCGCGATCGCCGCTTTCATCGACATGGAAGCCGCCGATGACCAGCGAACGCTGTTCGTCGATGACCGCCTGGGTGCCGACGGTGCCGCGCTTGACTCCGGATGCCGCACCTTGCCGATCCTGCTCCACTTGGCCGTCCTCGATGTCGACGATCAACTGAATGCTGTTATGGCCGCCCTGGTCGATCGCCCTGGGAACGACCCTGAGGCTGGTACCGGCGGTAACCGGCTGGATATCGGCCACCCGCTCGCCGACCGCGGTGAGGTAGGCCGTGCGGCTGAAGTCGATCACCGCTGGCTGGTTCTCCAGCGTCAGCACCGAGGGATTGGAGACGATCGACGCAACGCCTTCGTCCTGCAGGGCCTGCAACTCGGCGAAGAATCGCTTGAAGTCGCCGATGAACAGGGTCGAGCTGCCACCGCCGGGCAGCGAGGTACCGCCGAAGACATTGCCGATCCGCGCCTGCCAGCTGGAGCCAAGGCGGGAGATTTGCTCACGGTCAATGTCGATGATCAGCGCATCGATTTCCACTAGGTTCTGCGGCACGTCGAGACGGTCGATCACCTGCTGGTACATGTCCTTGCGCTTGATATCGTCCCACACCAGGATGGCGTTGTTGCGCACATCGGCGACCACCCGCCCCTTGCTCGCACGACCCGAACCGACTTTCAGCGCGCCGAGCGGCGGCGTCTCTTTCAGGGCCAGGCCCATGGCGGATTCGCCGGCCCGCTCGGCCGCGCTGATAGCCGACTGCAGCCCCTCGTTTATCCCCGTGAATGCGGACGACGCCGAGGTGCCGCCGCTACTCCCCTCGGTCCCCAGCAACCCGGACAGCAGCCGCGCCACCCCGGGAATTTCCAGACTCTGGTCGCGGTATTGGATCTGCCGATCGGCCACCGCGGCATAGCGCAACGGAAAGACCATGACCTGCTGACGCTCTTCGTCCTTGATCCGCTCACGGCTGAAGCGGCGAATCTGCTGAACGTAACGCGATGGCCCGGTGACCAGCACGACCCCTTCGTCCGGCAGCTCGCCCCAACCGAAGCGCTCGTCGAGCAAGCCGATATCGGTCAACGCCTGCTTGAGGTCGGGCGCGGCCTCGGGGGACACCTCGAGGCGTTCGGAAACCAGCTCCTCCATCGGGCTGATATAGAGCGTGCCGTTGTAGACGAACCACTGGAAGCCGTGCTCCAGGGCCAGACGGTCGAGAAAAGCCTCGGCGCTGTCGGCACGGATCTTGGCGTTCACTTCGCCGCTGACCCCGCCGAGCCGCAGCTTGATCCCGTGACTCTGAGCGAAATCCTCGAGCACCGTTTCCAGCGGCGCGCTCTCCGCCTCGTAGGCATAGGCGCCCTTGCGCCAGTCCGGCGGCACCGCGGCGACAGCCGCCATCGACAGCCCGAACAACAAGGGCAGTGCAACAAACAGGTTACGCATAAGCACCCCCTTGGCGGAAAGGCCGCACAGGCAATGGTTGAGCGAAGGCCATTCTTTTCGACGCCTCGCGCTTGAGCAGTTCGTTCCAGCTGTCACGCTGGTTGACCAGGGAATCCAGATTCGCCTCCAGGAGCGCCTCCAGGCTGGCGTAGCCGTCCCCGCCGGCCCGCAGCAACAGCCAGAAACGGCCGTCCGCCGGGTTCATCGACAAGGCGGCGGAACGTTCGCCGAAAAGGCCCAGGCTGGGCGCGGACAGGCGCAGGGCCTTCTCCAGCAGCCCCGGCTGGCCGCGCCAGGCGACACTCAGCGCGGCCTTGCACAGCAGGGTGCCCGCAGCCCGCTGCACAACCACCTCGCCGCCGTCGATGACCAGGGACAGCTCCGGTTCGGCGCCGTCGAGCCAGTCCTGCAGCAACGAGCCCGCCTCAGTGGATTTCATTGAGAATCGCCTTGGACAGGCTGTGTTGCATCGTACCGATGCGGCTCGAGGCCCAGTTGGCCCGCGAGTGCTGCATCATCGCTTCGGTGAAAGCGCTGATATCCTCCAGCGAGGCGCCTTCCGCCGCCCTGACGGCGGCCTGATCGAGCTGGTTCTGCGAGCGTTGGAAAACGGAATCGAGACGGCGTTGGACTCTGTCGAAAGACATGCTGATAACCTCCATACGGGTGGGTATGCAGTGAGTGGTAGAAACCGTGAAAGCGTTCCAGGCGAGGCGTTAAAAATCGCGGGGCAGCAATTCGGCCACCGCCGCTCCCCAGCTCAGGACAAAATCGCCGTGCGCTGCCGCCAGGCGCAGGCTGCCGGTATCCAGGGTTTCGTCGTCGCGGATCCGCCAGGTACAGGAGCGCCGTGCTTCGAGCCAGCTTTCGACCGCCGGGCGCAGCTGCGGATGACAGCACAACTCCCCGCCCTCGCCGCCCGCCTGGGCGATACGCAACTGGCGTAGCAGGGCATGGATTCGTGCCTCCTCCGGCACCTCGTCCAACAGGCAGGTCAGGGCCTGAGCGACCAGCCGCGAAGCCAGTTCCAGTGTCCGCTCGCCGATCTGCCGTTGCTCCTCGCTCCAGCCATCGAGAAAGGCCTCCGCCTGCTGCCAGAACTCCGCGGATGCCACTTCGCGGGCTTCCCTGGCCAAGTCTTCAGCATGCCGTTGCGCCTGTTCGAGAAGCGCTGCGGCCTGCCGTTCGGCGGCGTCGATAATGCTTTGCGCCGCCTGGCATTGTTCGATCGTCTCGCGCCGCAACAGGCATTCGGCGTCTGCGGGCAGCGCGCCGCCGAGCGTTAAACTGCGCCGTGTCAGCATGCCTGCTCTCCCATTTGCCAAAGCTGCTGGTTCTTCCAGATGACCGCCTCCCAAAGCGCGGCGAGCTTGGCCGCGGGTAAGCTCTCTGACGCGGCCGACTCCGCCTGCTCGACCATGGGTTTGGCGAACAGCAGGCGGGCACGCTGCCAACAGGCCTCATCCAGCCGACAGCGCAACAACCGCAGCCCATCGACAGCGGGGTCGCCCTTGGCCCATTCGGACGGCAGCCATTGCCCCGGCACCAACGCCTTCGCCACGCGCCGGCACCACAAGCGCTCGGCTTCGGGCAAATCGACGGCGCGGTCTTTTCCGCAGATTTCCGCGATCAACGACAGCGCGCGCGAACGGGCGTCGGCGTTCCACTCGCTCAACTGCAGCACCACCGGATCGGGCTTGGCGGGCAGCCCCGGCGACAAGCCGAGCCGCCGGGCGAAGGCCAGGTGGTGCAGCTGGCTCGCCGTCTCGACCAGCGTTCTTTCCGGAGGCGAGAAATACTCCTCGATCCGCCAACTCCGATCCGCACCCAACCAGCCACTCGCCCACCATTGCACCCACTGCAGGCATTGCGCATGAGGAAGCATGTTCTACCCTCAAGCCGGCTTGGCGGACGATCTGGCCGAATTGATTCGGGCCAGAATGGCATTGCGCCACGTCGGCTTGACCGCCAACAGAATCAGCAGAACCAGCACGCCCCCCAGCAAACCGACGATCAGCCACAGCTGCACAAGCTCGATGCGCTCCTGCGGCACCCTATACGGCCCGATGCGCACCATCCTCGGCACTTCGCGGTAGGTCTCGGCCGGGACGAAGACGATCGCCAGCTTCTGCTCCTCCTTGCCGGACAACCCAGGGATGCTGCTGGCCACCAGTTTGCGGATGCGCGACTGCACGCTGTCCGGGTCGAGGTCGGTTCGATACTTGACGAACACCGCCGCCGAGGCTGGCTGCACTGGCTCTCCCGGAGCGATGCGCTCGGGCAGCACGACATGCACGCGGGCGACCACCACGCCATCGATCTGCGACAGCGTCGCCTCCAGCTCCTGGGAAAGCGCGTAGATGTAGCGCGCCCGCTCCTCCAGGGGCGTCGAAATGACGCCGTCCTTCTGGAAAATCTCCCCCAGGCTGTTTCTCGAACGCTTCGGCAAGCCCGCCGCCGCCAGGATTTGCACGGCGCGCTTGATGTCAGCCGTGTCGACCAGTACCGACACACTCTCCTTGCCGAGGCGCTTTTCCGCGGCGACATGCTTGTCGGCCAGCTCGGCGATCACTTCATTGGCATCCTGCTCGGACAGCTGGCTATGCAGCTCTATGCGCTCGCCACAGGCGGACAACATCGTGAATAGCAGAAGGCCAATCAGCTTGAGGCAATTCGGGCGCATGGACAGACGCATGGACATAGGTGCACCGCTACTGAAGGTTGGTGAGTTTTTCCAAACCCTGGGCCGCCTTGCCGACCAGCTTGGCGGACAACAGGCTTTCCAGATAGAACTCGGACAAGGATTTGCTTGCCTTGCGGATGTTCATGGGGTCCGCGGAAGCAGATGCCTTTTTCAGCCCACGGCCGACCTTGTCGGAGTTGTCTTGTAAGTTTTGGAACAGCTCGCCCAAGGGGCGCACCGCACCACCGGACGCCATCGGCGCCTGCCTCGCACCTTCCTGCATGGCGGCGCTGAACCAGGAAACGTCCGACTCGGCCGGATCGGATAGTTTTTCCGTCAAGGTCTCAATGCCGAGCCCTCGCCCGGACGTGACGCCGCTTGTGCTTTCGATCTTCATCGGTCACCTCGTTATTAGTAAAAAACATCGTGAACACGCTTATGCCGTTCATTCAGAACTGGATATCGCGCGTCCCTTCGATGACCTTGGTCTGGAACTTGATCTGCTGGTCCTGAATGATCGAACCCGCCGCATTCTTCTCGCTCGCGCGCAACATCAACCTGAAGGCTTCGGCGGAGGTTTGCATACTCGTCTTCGTATGACTGAGTTGTAATTCGGCTTCTTTGTTAATCACATCCAACACATCGAAAGCCGGTCTGCTAATGCTCATATAAACCTCCGAAAAATGTGAATGACGGGCGACATCCGATTATTGAGTGGAAAAGAATTCCGCCAAGTTCCCAGATTGAGCGCGAGTGATGGATACCCACAAATGGATTCATGGAGTACCAGAAAAAATAAATCCGGAAAGCGCCTCGCCCAACGAACAAGTCGAAAGTAAAGAAAAAACACAGCACCGGATAATGGAAACATAAAAAAGGATCTTCTCGATTCGCCCAGCAACCGACAAACAAGAAGAAAACAGCCAGCGATAGCGATCCATCGCATCGCCATGGGAGGAATTGCAGCCCCACTCATCGAGCGGGGCCGCATCGCCAATCAGTACTGCACGCCCTTGGCGCCGTTGATCTGGGCGTTCTGTGCGGTCTTGGCGTTCTCCGTTGCGACGGAAGCCATTGCGTTCTTGTTCTGAGCGTCCTGCGATTCACGGGTGAACTTACCCATATCCATGAGGTTTTGCCCCTGGTTCAGAGCAGTCTGGTTGCCCTCGTTGACAAAAAGGTTGTTCAAGCTGCTAGCAATAGAGTTACCTGCCATGATTCTTCTCCGCTGTGTTAGAAGTTTAAACATCATGTTTGATGTTCGAATAATGAGTGGCGGCTAGCTAAAAAAGGTTCCACTGCCATCCTGGATATTCAACATTTTCATCCGGTGATAAAGCGTTCTTTTAGGAATACCCAGCTCGTCGATCATCGAATCGATGCATTTATCGTGACGCTTCAGGCAATCCTGGATCAGAATTCTCTCGACCAGTCGCAATTGATCCTTGAGCAGCATGCGATCTTTCCTGATCTCACCCAATGGTGGCAGACCGAGCACGAAGCGCTCCGCCGCGGCCCGCAGTTCGCGGACATTGCCCGGCCAGGAATAACTCAGCAGTTCGCCCATGTAGGCACCGTTGTCCTCAGGGACCTTCATCTTCATCCGCTTGGCCGCATCGAGGGTGAATTTGCGAAAGAGCGGCGCAATCAATTGGGGGCGGGAACGTAACGACGGCAGTTGCATTTTCACGACGTTCAAACGAAAGAACAGATCGCGGCGGAACTTGCCCTTTTCCACCAACTCCTCCAAGGGCGTTTGGGTGGCGGCGATGATTCGCAGGTCCAGCGGCAGGAATTCGGTCGATCCCAGGCGCTCGACCCCTCGCCCTTCGATGACCCGCAGGAGCTTGGCTTGCAGCGACAGCGGCATGCTGTCCACTTCGTCGAGATAGAGCGTTCCTTTGTCGGACGCCTCGATGTAACCGGCTCGCGCCTTGGTCGCGCTGGTATAGGCCCCCGGCATGACACCGAACAACTCGCTTTCCGCCAGCGAATCGGGTACGGCCGCGCAGTTGACACTGACCAACCGGCCTTTGCACTCCGACAGCTCATGGATACGGCGGGCCAGGGTGTCCTTGCCGGTGCCGGTTTCGCCGACCAGCACCATGTCGATTCTCAGCGGGGCGGCGGTTCTGATAAATGGCTCCAATGACCCGAATAAATCCAAACCACATTGATAGCTCTGTGGGGCTTGGTTATCCGAGTACACCTGCTCATGTTCCAGCGACCCAGAGGCAGTTGTCTCCTCTCTCGTCCATTCACTCATACGCACTCCTGCCACTCGCAAATCACAGCACGCCGTAGTTGATCTGAAACAGCCAGTAACAGTTCGTTACATAAGTACTACCCTGCTGGAAGCCGGGAGGGCCCGTCAACAGAGCCATTCCAGCAGCGGGAATGCGTCACGGCAGCGTTGGGTTTTGTGATGCGGGTCATATGCTTAATTCGCATATAAAACAACGAGAAGTGCGTATGTGTGACTAACTTTGGCACTAAAAAATATACTAATAAATAGTATCCACTGGGATGCGTAAGTTTCCCCCTATATGAGTGACATACAGTTCTCAGCCGTCGCAAGTTGCCGCCCTACCCCATAACGGCTGAATCCCTTTCTTGTTTTCGGAGAATGTTTCCAAAATCGCCGCGGTTGTGCGGCCAGCGGCAATAGAACTTCCGGCTATTCCCTGCCGGGCGCGCCGGCAACCCGCGCGAGTTGTCGGCGCAAGCGCGCTAAGCGATATGCAGCGCCCTGTTTGTCGAGCTATCCAAAGCCTGGTCCAGGGCCAATTGGAAGCGCTCCACCAACAGGTCGATTTCCTCGGGCTGGATCAGCAGAGGCGGCAGGAAACGCACCACGGCACCATGGCGCCCGCCCAACTCCAGAATGATGCCCAAGCGCAGGCAGTTCTGTTGGATGGCCTTGGCCAGTGCCGAGTCGGCCGGCGGTACGCGGCTGCCGTCGGCGCCACCGACTATTTCCACACCGACCATCAAGCCGCGGCCACGGACATCGCCGAGACACGGGTAGTCGTGCTGCAGCTGACGCAACTGAGCCATCAAACGCTCGCCCATCAGGTTGGCGTGGGCCGGCAAGTTCTCGCTGAGAATGTGCCGCAGGGTTGCCGCGCCGGCCGCCATGGCCATCTGATTGCCGCGGAAGGTGCCGGCGTGGGCGCCGGGTTTCCAGGTGTCCAGTTCGTCGCGATAAACCAGCACGGATAGCGGCAGCCCGCCGCCGATGGCCTTGGACAGCACCAGAATGTCCGGCTCGATATCGGCATGCTCGAAGGCGAACAGCCGACCGGTGCGGCCCAGACCGGTCTGCACTTCGTCGATGATCAATGCCACGCCATGTTTACGGGTCAGTCGGCGCAGACCCTGCAACCAACGCACCGGCGCCGGGATCACCCCGCCCTCGCCCTGCACCACTTCCACCACCACGGCGGCCGGCGGCAGCACGCCGGATTCGGGGTCGCTGAGCAGTTGCTCGATGTAGTGCAGCCCGGCGTCTATGCCGGCTTCGCCACCGATGCCGAAGGGGCAGCGATAGTCGTAGGGATAGGGCAGGAACTGCACCTCGGACATAGCCGCGCCCAGCGCCAGCTTCGGCCCCAGGTTGCCCATCAGGCTCAGCGCGCCGTGGGTCATGCCGTGGTAGCCGCCGGAGAAGGACAATATGGGCTTACGCCCGGTGGCGATGCGCGCCAGCTTCAGTGCCGCTTCGATGCCATCGGCACCGGTCGGCCCACAGAACTGGATACGCGCATGGCGGGCGAAAGCTTCGGGCAGTGCGGCGAACAGCTCTTCGACGAAGCGGTCCTTGACCGGCGTGGTCAGGTCCAGGGTATGCAGGGGCAAACCCGCATCCAGGGTCTGGCGCATGGCGGCGATGGCCACCGGGTGATTGTGGCCGAGCGCCAGGGTGCCGGCACCGGCCAGGCAATCCATGAACAACTGCCCCTGGGTGTCGCGCACATAGATTCCGTGCGCTTCCTGCAACGCCAAGGGGATGCGCCGCGGGTAGGAGCGCGCGTTGGACTCGCGGGCGGCCTGACGCTGCAAGTAGGGATTGGCGCTCAGCTCGCGCGGGCCTTGCTGGCGAAAATGTTCGAAGGTGAAGGTGGCGCTCGACGGGGACAAACTCTGAATACATTCCATGGTGGGTGTTCCCTTAGGGGTGACAAAACATCTGGGTAATGGGGCTCTCGACCCGAGCACTGCTGATCAGCTCGGCCAAGGACTGGAAACGGATCAGTGGGGAGGGAAACGGCGTAGCGACGCAGCCGAGGTAACCCGCGGGCAGCGCCAGTGCTTGCAGCCACCAGCCCTGGCCAGCGTCCGAGGACGCTTCGATATGCGCTTGCCAACCGCCGCCTGCGCTCAAGCGAATGGCCGTGAGCGGCAGGCTCAGCCCCTCGCCGCGACCTTTGAGATAAGCCTCCTTGGCGGTCCACAAGCGCAGTAGTCGGGCACGCCCCTCTACCTCTGCGACGCCCTGAAAATCGGCCAGCTCGGCGGGATGGCAACAGACCGGCAGCAGCTCGCGCCAGTCGAGACCGGCTGGCTGCCACTCCAGGTCCACGCCGACTGCGCTGTGCGATAAGGCGATCAAGGCCAACTGGCCGCTATGACTGACATTGAATTGCAGATCGCCCATGCCGGCGCCGAGCTGGGGTTTGCCCCAAGCACCGCTGCTCAGCGCGACGGCATCGGGAGGTAGATCGAGGTAATGCCCGAGCAGCGTGCGCAAGGCCGTGCGGGTCTGCACGAATGCGCTGCGCGTCTGCGAACAACGTATGCGTGCGGCTCGCTCGCGCTCGTCCGCTGCCAGTTCCAGCACCTGGTGCTCGGCCTGCTGCAGCGGCGCCTCATCCAGAGGGAGCGCCCAGAGGTGCACCTCCCCTTCAGACAGCTGCATGCCGGTTCTTACGCGGTGGAGAAAGTTGGCGTTGGATCAGTTCGAGCAGTTCAGTCTCATGCTCGAACAGATAGAAGTGTCCTCCGGCAAATAATCTGCTTTGACAGCCCGCCAGGGTCTCGCCGGCCCAGCCATCGAGCAGGGCCAGGGGTACGCTGGCATCGTCACGGCCGGCCATTACCTGGATCGGGCAAGCCAGCGGCAGCCCTGGGCGATAGCGGTAGTTTTCGCAGAGGGCGAAATCGGCGCGGATGATCGGCAGGAACAACGCCAACCACTCCGGATTGTCGAGCACCTCCCGGGGCAAGCCATTCATGCTGCGAATGACCTCTAGAAAGGCTGCGTCCGGCAGGTCGGACAGGCGTTCGCGCCAGCCATGGGCGACCGGTGCGGTGCGCGCCGAGACCAACAGTGCGCGGGGCGACAGTCCGCGCTTCTGCAAGGCGCGCGCGGTCTCGAAAGCCAGCAAGGCGCCCATGCTATGACCGAAAAAGGCGAAATGCTCGGGCCCCTCGGCGGTGTCGGCAATCGCTTGCGCCAAGTTCTCGGCCAACTCATCGAGCGAGTCGGCCTGGGGCTCGGAGAAGCGCGCCCCGCGTCCCGGCAGCTTGATCAAGGCCAGTTCGATATCGTCGGCCAGCCGCGCTCGCCAATGCTGAAACACCGTATGCCCGGCCCCGGCATAGGGGAAGCAGTACAGACGCAATGCGGCCGGCGTCTTGCCTTGCGGCACGACCGAAAACCAGGGGCTGGCAGTCACTGTCATCAGCCCTGGCCTTGCGCCTGCAAGGCTTGGCGCAGGCTCAGCGGACGCATGTCGGTCCAGACCGATTCGATATAGGCCAGGCATTCCTCCTTGCTGCCCTGCTTGTCGACGGCTCGCCAGCCTTCGGGCAGCGGCTTGTAGTCCGGCCAGATGGAGTACTGCTCCTCGTGATTGACCACCACCAGAAAACGCGTCTCGGGGCTGTCCCAGCTCATTTCTCTTCCTCTCGATAGGCAGGCGTCCGGGCCTCGACTGGGGCGTCGGATATAGCGCTGCGGTGCATTACTGAATCATTTCTCAAATGATAATTGCTATCATTACATTTTGCGAATACTTCCGCTAGACTCGCCGCACGCCAAACAAGCACCGCACAGCGGCGGGTTTACGGCGCGGTTTCGAACGCAGACGAACGCTATGAAGAAGGGGCAATAGATGGGAATGGAAGCTGCGCGCGAGCACGGCCTGAGCGTGCAACCACTGCTGACGGAGTCGACCTTGCCGTTGCTGGTGCGGCCGACAGCCGATCAGACGATCAGCCTGCCCGCCCTGCATCAGCTCGCCCGGACACGACTGCATGAGGTCGGGGGATTACTGCTACGCGGTTTCGATGTACTCGGCGAGCAGGCCTTCCAGCAGCTGGTGCGCGGCTTCGGTCATGAGCTGCTGAGCTATGAATTCGGCTCCACCCCACGCAAGGCGGTGGAACAAGGCGTCTACACCTCCACCGAATATCCGGCGCATCAGGTTATCCCGCTGCATAACGAGCAGTCCTACACCCTGCAATGGCCGCTGAAAATCTGGTTCCACTGCGTGCAGCCCAGCGCCGAGGGCGGTGAGACGCCGATCGCCGACAGCCGCCTGATCTACCAACGCCTCGATCCCGCGCTGCGCCAGCGCTTCGACGACAAGCGCCTGATGTACGTGCGCAACTACGGCAATGGCCTCGACCTGCCCTGGGAGCAAGCCTTCAACAGCGAAGACCGCAGCGTGGTGGAGGCTTTCTGCCGCGCCAACCGCATCGATTTCGAATGGAAAGACGATGGCGAGCTGCGCACGCGGCAAGTCTGCCAGGCAAGCGCACGTCACCCGGCCACCCAAGACATGGTCTGGTTCAACCAAGCCCACCTGTTCCACGTTTCCAACCTCGCCCCCGCCGTGCGCGAGGGCTTGCTGGCAGTGGTCGATGACCCGCTCGACCTGCCGCGCAACGTTTATTACGGCGACGGCTCGCCCCTGGAAGACAGCGCCCTGGACGAAATCCGCGGCGTATTGGACGACTGCACGGTGCGCTTCCCCTGGCAGCAGGGCGACGTGCTGATGCTCGACAACATGCTGGTGGCCCACGGCCGCGCCAGTTTCAAGGGCGCGCGCAAGGTCATTGTCGCCATGGCCGAGCCGGCGCAGGAGTAACTATGAAGATCATCCAGAAACACCTGGCCAGCCCCGGCCAACAGGCCCTGTGGCAATTCCATCGACTCAATCCCGACAGCCCGGCCTACAACATGGTGGCCGCCCGCGAGCTGCCCGCCGATCTCGTCCCGGAGCTGCTCAGCGCGGCCTTCGCCCTGGTCGTAGCCCATTACGAGGCACTGCACTGCGGCTACCAGGAAGATCAAGGCCAACTCTGGATGGTCCAGCCCGAGCGGATCGAGGCGGATGTCGCCAGCGAACGCGACGACGACCTCGACGAAGCCGGCGTTTTGGCCTGGCTGGAACGCCAGGCGGATCTGCCTTTCGATCTGCCGCGGGCCAATATCAGTCGTCTGCGCCTGCTGCAAAGCCGGGGCAGGCTGTATATGTGCGCGGCTTTTCATCACATCTGCGGCGATTTTTTCAGCGTGGAATCGACCATGGCGCTGACCTTCACCGCCTATGAAGCCCTGACCGCGGGTCGTCCCCTGGACCTGCCCAGTCCTGGTCTGTATTTCGACTGGTTGGCCGAACAACGCGAACTGCTCGGCGGCAGCGCGGGCGCAGTGCAGGCGCAGTTCTGGCGCGAGCGCCTGAGCGACGCACCGCCTGCGCTGGAGCTGAGCCCGGACCTGCCGCGCCCACGCAACCTGAGCTACAGCGGTCGGGAGTTCGAGCAGTACCTGAGCGTCGAGGACAGCATGGCGCTCAGGGCCCTGGCCGAGCGTCTGAATATCAGCCTGTTCGCCCTGCTGGCGGGGTTGTTCCAGGTTTTCATGCATCGCCAAAGCGGCCAGGACGATTTCCTGATCGGCACCCCGACCATGGACAGGCACAAGGCCAAGTACAAGCAACTGATCGGCTACACCCTCAACGCCGTGCCGCTACGCGCCCGGCTCTCGGGCAACCCGCCGCTACTCGACTGCCTGCAGGACAGCGCCCGGCAGCTGCGCGAAGCGCTGCGTCACCGCCGCTATCCCCTCGCCCGCATGCAGGAGGATGCGGGCAGTCCAGGGCTGTTCCGCCATATGCTCACCTATATGCCGAGCCGACGGATTCTCGCCCTGGCCGACTACAGCCTGCGCGAATACCTGTTCACCCAGCGCGGCGCGGCCAATGAGTTGAACCTGCGCTGGCAGGACGACGGCCAGCAGCTACTGGCCCAGTGGCGTTACAGCACCGACCTGTATCGCGATGAACGTATCGACGCCATGGCAAGGCAGTTCGCCGAGTTCGCCCGCGCCGCCACGCAAAACCCAGAGGCACGGCTCAGCGAACTGCCGATCTGCCCGCCCCAGGAACAAGCGCGCTTGCAGGGCCCGGCGCTTCAGCCATTCGCCGCTACCGCACTGCAAGCCTTCGAGCGACAGGTCGCGGCCCATCCTCAGCGCCCCGCCCTGAGCGATGCCAACCTCTGCCTCGGCTACGCCGAACTGGACCAAGCCGCCGAGCGCCTGGCCGAGCGATTCACGGCTGCGGGCCTGCGCCCCGGCGACGTGGTCGCCCTGGCCCTGCCGCGCAGCGTCGAGCTGATCGGCGCCATGCTCGCCAGTTGGAAAGCCGGCGCCGCCTACCTCTGCCTCGACCCCGCCCTGCCCGCAGCCCGCCGTGTGCATATGCTCCACGACAGCGGCGCAGCCGTGGTGGTTGGCCAAGGCCCGGCGCCGCTGGAGTTGGGCGACGCGCGCTGGCTGGATCTCGACGCGCCGGACGCCCTGCCCGACGCAACCCGCCGCACGATCCCGGCGGCTCATCCGGCCCAGCCGGCCTATCTGATCTACACCTCCGGTTCCACCGGCGCACCCAAGGGCGTGGTAGTGACCCAGGGCAACCTGATCCATTACGTCGACGGCGTCTTGCAAGCCTTGCAGCTGCCGCCTGATGCAACCCTCAGCGCGCTGGCCACTGTGGCGGCGGATCTCGGTTACACCGCCTGGTTCGGCGCCCTGCTCAGCGGCAGAACCTTGCACCTGATCGACGAAAACCTTGCCTCCGACCCCGAAGCCTTGGCCGCCAGCTTGGCCGCGCGACCGCTCGACTGCCTGAAGATAGTGCCCTCGCACCTCAAGGCGCTACTCGCGGTCGCGGAACCACAACGTCTGCTGCCGCGCCACAGCCTGGTGCTGGGTGGCGAGGGGTTGGACCTGAGCCTGGTACAGCGTATCCGCGAGCTGGCGCCGAATTGCCGCATCGTTAACCACTACGGCCCCACGGAAACCACCGTCGGCTGTCTCAGCCACGGCGTGCAGGAGCACGAACCCAGCCTGTCCGGTTTAGTGCCGGTGGGCAGCCCCCTGGCCAATGTCAGCGTGCAGGTGCTGGATGCCTACCTCAATCCCCTGCCCCGGGGCAGCGCGGGCGAGTTGTATGTCGGCGGCGCCGGCGTCGCCAATGGCTATCTGGGCCAACCGCGGCTGAGCGCCGAACGCTTTATCCCCGATCCATTCGCCGCCGATGGCAGCCGCCTGTACCGCACCGGCGACCGTGTGCGCATGCTGGCAAACGGGTTGCTGGAATTCCTCGGGCGAATCGACAACCAGGTGAAAATTCGCGGCTTCCGCGTCGAGCTGGGCGAAGTGGAAGCCTGCCTCAAGGCCTGCCCCGAGCTGCGCGATGCCGTGGTGCTGGCGCAGCCGGCGGCCAGCGGCGACGGCCTACGCTTGGTCGCTTACCTGGTCGCGGCCCAGCCCATCCGCCCGGACGAACTGCGCCAGCGCCTGGCAAAGCAATTGCCCGACTATATGCTGCCCGCCGTCTTCGTCGAACTGGCCGAGCTGCCGCGCCTGGCCAACGGCAAGGTGGATCGCAAGAACCTGCCGCTGCCCACCGAAACCGCCAACCTCAAAGCCGCAGAAGGCGCGCCGCGCGATGGCGTGGAAGAAACCCTGGTGCAGCTGTGGAGTGCGCTGCTGCAACGCGAATCGCTGTCGATCCACGACGACTTCTTCGCCCTCGGCGGCGATTCCATCCTGGCCTTGCAACTGATCGCCAAGGCCCGCCAGGTCGGCCTCAAGTTCAGCCCCAAGCAGTTGTTCGCCCAGCCGACCATTGCCAGCCTGGCAGCGACCCTGGATTCCCCCGCGCGCCAGCTCGAAGCGCAGTTGCTGCCCCTCTGGCGCGAGCTGCTGGGGCAGCCGGAACTGACCCGTCGGGACGACTTCTTCGGCCAAGGCGGCGATTCGATTCTAGCCCTGCAACTGATCGCCAAATGCCGCCAGGCCGGGCTCAAATTCAGCCCCAAGGAACTCTTCGCACACCCCAGCATTGAAGCGCTCACCGGCCTGTTGCTGAGCCGCGCAACTGCCCCCAGCAGTGCGCCCGCGCAAGCCGCTGCGCCGCGTTTGGCGCCGTTCGCCCTGAGTACGCTCGCAGCCGAACAGTTGCGCGAGTTGACCGGCGCCGAACTGGAAGATGCCTATCCGCTGTCGCCGCTGCAAAAAGGTCTGCTGTTCCACAGCCTGCTGGAAGGCGACAGCGGGGTCTACGTCAACCAGTTGCAGGCCGAGCTGAGCGGCCCCTTCGCCCCTGAACCCTTTCTCGCCGCCTGGCGCGCGGCGGTCGCCGCCCATCCGCTGCTGCGTACCGGCGTGCTTTGGCAGGGTCTGGACGAGCCCGTGCAGGCGGTCTATCGCCAGCTGGAATTACCGGTAACGCTGCTGGATTGGAGTGAACTGGACGAGTCGGCCCGTCAACGAGCCCTCGACGCCTACTGCCAGGCCGACCGCGTTCAGGGTTTCGCCCCGGACCGCCCGCCTCTGCAACGCCTGGCCCTGATCCGTCTGGAGGAACAGCGCTGGTGGCTGGTCTGGAGCCGCCATCACCTGATCGCCGACGGCTGGAGTTCGGTGCTGTTGCTGGAGGAAATCCTCGCCCGCTACAGCGGCAGCACCCCGGCGCCGCGCCCGGCTTACCGCGACTATATCGGCTGGCTGGCCGCGCAACCGACCCAGGACTCGGCGGCATTCTGGCAACGCACGCTGCAAGGCTTCGAAGGCAGCGGCTCGTTGCCGATGCTGGCCGCGCCGCGTCCCGGCCAGCCGGTGAACTACCTGACCCGCGGGCTGAGCTTCGACGCCGAGGAAAGCCTGCGCCTGAACCAGGCGGCCAAGGCCGCCAAGGTCACCCTCAATACCCTGATCCAGGCCGCCTGGGCACTGCTGCTGGCGCGCTACAACGACCAGCCCGATGTGATCATCGGCGTCACCACCAGCGGTCGGCCGAGCGAGCTGCCCGGTGCAGAGAGGATGCTCGGGGTGTTTATCAACACCTTGCCGTTGCGGGTGCGAGCGCAGCCGCAGCTGGCACTGGCGGATTTCCTGCGGACGGTCCAGGACGCCAGCGTCGCCCTGCGCGAACACGAGCAAACGCCGCTGGCCGAAATCCTGCAAAACCAGGACCGCGGCGCCGCGCTGTTCGACACCCTGCTGGTGTTCCAGAACCTGCCGGCCGCCGCCGAGCGTCAGTTGCAGGTTGGCGAATTGACCCTGCGCGCCCTGGATAACCTGGAACAGACCAACTACGGCCTGACCCTGGAAGCCCTGCCGGGATGCCAACTGCAACTGCTGTTCAGCGCCGATGGCCAGCGTCTGCCGGAGCCGCTGCTGCTGGCCCTGATGGATCATATGCGCCAGCTGCTGCTGGCGATGGACAGCCCCGCGGCAACCCGCCTCGGTCAGATCGGCCTGCTCGATGCGAGCGAACGGGCGCGCCTGGCCGCCTGGGGCCGCCACGACGCCGATTACAGCCTCGAACCCGATTGGCAAACCCGGGTCGCCGCGCGGGTCGCCGCTCACCCCGAACGCATCGTTGCCCGTTGCGGCGACGCAAGCCTGACCTACGCCCAGCTCTGGCAGCGCTCCGAAGCCTTGGCTCGCGGTATGCGTGCCCTAGGCGCGCAGGCCGATCGGCCGGTGGCGCTGCTGGCCGAACGCGGCCTGGAACTGCTCTGCTTGATGGTCGCCACCCTGCGCGCCGGTGCCGCCTGGTTGCCGCTGGAACCGACGCAGCCGCCAGCCCGCTGGCAGCAGGTGTTGAACCGCGCCGGCCGGCCGTTGGTGGTCTGCAACGAGGTACATCGCGCGGCCCTGGCCGAGCACTACGACGGCCCTATCGCCGTGCCCGCCGAGCTGCTGGCCCATAGTCTCGATGGCCAGCTACCGAACACCCCGGCACGCCCCGAACAACTGGCCTATGTGCTCTTCACCTCCGGCTCCACCGGTCAGCCCAAGGGGGTGATGGTCAACCGCGCCGGCATGCTCAACAACATGCTGGCCAAGCTCGCGCCGCTGGGCTTGAGCGAAGAGGACGTGATCGCCCAGAGCGCGCCGGCCTGTTTCGATATTTCGGTCTGGCAGACCCTCACCGCACCGCTGTTCGGCGCCTGCGTGGAAATAATTCCGGACGCGGTGGTACGCGATCCGCTGGCCTTGCTCGCGCTGCTCGCCAGCCGCCGGGTCAGCCTGCTGGAACCGGTACCCGCCCTGCTCCACGCCTTGCTGGAGGTCCAGGGCGAACGTCAGGTCGAACTGCCCGCGCTGCGCTGGGTGCTGCCCACCGGCGAGGCGCTGCCGATGCCGACCGCCCGCGCCTGGTTCGAGCGCTACCCGGCTATCCCGCTGATGAACGCCTACGGCCCGGCCGAATGCTCGGACGATGTGGCCTTCCAACCCTTGCACCAGGCTCCCGAAGAAGGCGGCAGCGTCGCCATCGGCAGCCCCACCGCCGGGGCCGAACTCTATGTGCTGGGTCGCGACCTCAACCCGTTGCCGGTCGGCGTACCCGGCGAGCTGGCCATCGGCGGTATCGGCGTCAGCCGTGGCTACCTGGCCGACCCCGCGCGCAGCGCCGCCAGTTTCGTGCCCAACCCCTTCGGCGCGCCGGGCAGCCGCCTGTACCTGAGCGGCGACCTGGCCCGCTGGCGCGCCGACGGCGTGCTGGAATACCTGGGACGCAAGGACTTCCAACTCAAGCTGCGTGGCTTCCGCATCGAACCCGGTGAAATCGAGGCCTGCCTGGAGCGCCACCCGGCGGTGCAGCGCGCCCTGGTCAACCTGCAACGCCTGGGCGAAAGCGAACTGCTGGTGGCCTATTGGCAAGGCGATGACGGCGCCATGGCCGAGGAAGCCGAGCTGGCCACGCACCTGCGCGGCGAACTGCCGGCCTATATGCTGCCGTCCGCCTGGGTGCGGGTGGAAAACTGGCCGCTGAATGGCAACGGCAAGGTCGATCGCAAGGCATTGCCGGCACCGCGCCTGGACAGCGCGTCGATCGAGCCGCCACAGGGCGAAACCGAGCAACGCCTGGCCGAACTCTGGGCCGCGCTGCTGCCGCCGCAGGCCTTGGGTCGCCACAGCCACTTCTTCGAGGCCGGCGGCCATTCGCTGCTAGCCACCCGCCTGCTCGCCCGCGTGCGCCAAACCTGGGCGGTGGACCTGCCGCTGCGCGCGGTGTTCGAAGCGCCGAGCCTATGGCAGATGGCCGAGCGTCTGGATGCCCTGCTGGCCCAACCCGCCAGCCTGTCGACAACCCCAGCGCTAGGCCCAGTGGAACGCTGCGCCGAGATGCCGCTGTCGCCCAGCCAGCAACGCCTGTGGCTGGTGGATCGCCTGCAGGGTGGCGCCGCCGCCTACAATATGGCGGCGACCCTGAGCCTGGACGGCGAACTGGACGTGGCGGTGCTGCAAGCCACTTTCGCCGCCCTGCTGCAACGCCATGAAGTGCTGCGCACCGCCTACCCGGATAACGACGGCGAACCTTGCGCGGTGATAAGCGCGCACCTGGACTTCCACCTGGGCCTGCGCGATCTGTCCCAGCTGCCTCCCGCCGAGCGCGACGCCGAGGCCCAACGGGAAAGCCTGGACAACCTGCGCCAGCCATTCGACCTGAGCGCGCCGCCACTGATCCGCGCGCGCCTGCTCAAGCTGGGCGAGCAGCGCCATCAACTGCTGCTGGCCCTGCACCATATGGTCGCCGACGGTTGGTCGGTGGGCGTGCTGTTCGACGAGTTCAGCCAGCTCTACCGCAGCCTGCGCGCCGCCGAGCCGGTGAACCTGACACCGCTGCCGGTGCAGTACGCCGACTACGCCGCCTGGCAACACCGCTTACTCAGCGGCGAGCGACTGCAGCGCGAACTGGGCTTCTGGCGTGAAGAGCTGGCCGCCGCGCCCCAGGTACTGGCGCTGCCCAGCGACTGGCCGCGCCCGGCCCAGGCCAGCAGCGCCGGCGCCGCCCACGCCTTCCGCGTGCCCGCCGCCTTCGTCGAGCGTCTGGAAGCCCTGGCCCATGCCGAGGGTGCCAGCCTCTATATGGTCCTGCTGAGCGCCTTTCAACTGCTGCTGCACCGCCTCAGCGGCAGCGACGACCTGCTGCTCGGCACCGACGTGGCCGGCCGCGAAGCCCGCGAACTGGAAGGGCTGATCGGCTTCTTCGTCAACGTCCTGCCGCTGCGCTCGCGCCTGCAACCGACGGCACGTTTCATCGACCTGCTGGCCGCCACAAAACGCACCTGCCTGGCCGCCTTCGAGCACCAGACGCTGCCCTTCGAGCGCATCGTCGAGGCCCTGGAGGTACCCCGCGATCGCAGCCGCAACCCGCTGGTGCAGGCCCTGTTCGTGATGCAGAACACCCCGCAGAGCGACTTCGCCATTCCCGGCCTGGCTATCGAGCTACAGCCGCCCGCCGAACGCAGCAGCAAGTTCGACATGGCGCTGTTCCTCGAACGCGACGGCGGCGACCTGCACGCCGACTGGGTATACGCCAGCGCCTTGTTCAAGGCCGAGCGCATCGCCACCCTGGCCAATGCCTGGGTCGCGGTACTGGAACAGGCCGTCGCCACGCCCCAGGGTGCAGTCGCCGCTTTCACCTTCACATTGCCGCAATCGGAGCCTTCCGGCATGGCCAAGAACCCGCCATCGACCAGCAAACTCGACAAGCTGAAAAAACTCGCGCCGCGCGCCAGCGCCGCGCCGCGGCCGCTGATCAAGACCCGGCCGCTGATGGCCGACCGCGACTTCCCGTTACTGATCGAACCGGCCGTGCCCGATCTCGACCCGGTGGGCTGGGCGCGCAGCTCGCGGGACCTGATCGATACCCTGCTGTGCCGTCACGCCGGCTTGCTGTTTCGTGGCTTCGCCCTGCACAGCCCGCAGGATTTCGAAGCCTTCGCCGAGGCCATCCACCCCGGTCTGTTCGGCGGCTATGGCGATCTGCCGAAGAAGGAAGGCGGACGCAACATCTACCGCTCCACGCCCTACCCCGAGCGGGAAATGATCCTCTACCACAACGAGAGCTCGCACCTGCCGCGTGCGCCGCGCAAGCAGTGGTTCTTCTGCGAACAGCCTTCGCCGGTGGGCGGCGCCACACCCATCGTCAATTGCCGCGAGCTGTACCGACGGCTGCCGCAGGAGCTGGCCGAGGCGTTCGAACGTAAAGGCCTGCTGTATGTGCGCACCTTCACCAAGCGCCTGGATGTGAGCTGGCAGGAGTTCTTCAAGACCGACGACCGCGCCGAGGTCGAAGCCCAATGCCGCGCCAGCGGTACCGAGTTCGTCTGGCTGGCCAATGACGAATTGCAGACCCGCACCCGCTGCCCGGCGGTGATCCGCCACCCGCTAAGCGGCGAACGCAGCTTCTTCAACCAGGTGCAGTTGCACCACGTGCATTGCCTGGAGCCGGAAGTGCGCGAGGACCTGCTGGCCCTGGTCGGTTTGGAGCGCATGCCGCGTCACGTCTACTTCGGCGACGGCAGCCCGATCGACGATGAGGTGATGGCGCTGCTCGGTCGCCTCTACGAGGAGTGCGCGGTGCGCTTCGACTGGCAGCGCAGCGACGTGGTGATGCTCGACAACCTCCTGGCCGCCCACGCCCGCGACCCCTACGAGGGGCCACGCAAGATCGCGGTGGCGATGGGCGACCTGCACGAGCCCGCACAACTGTTGAATAACCGCAGCGAAATGGAATTGCAGAATTGAACGACATGCACGAAATCGACTCGGGACACCCCCTCAGCCCGGAACAACAGGTCGCCCTCGACGTTGGCCGCCCGGCGGCGCAGCTGCGTATCGCCCTGACCGGCGCGCTGGATGAACAGCGCCTGCGCCAAGCGCTGCTCGCCCTGGTGGCGCGGCATGAAAGCCTGCGCATGGCCCTGCGTCCCTCACCGCTGTATCGCGGTCTGCGCCAACACCTGGTGCAGGCCGATCTGGATTGGCAGACGCTGGACCTGCGCGGCGCGGCGGACAACCAGGAAGCGCGCGTGGCCGAGCTGTGCGCCCAGCCGTTCGCCCTGGACAGCGGCCGCCTGCTGCGCGCCCTATTGGTCCGCCTGGACCAGCGCGATTGGCAATTGGCGCTGAGCCTGGCGCCCAGCGCCGGCGACCGCTTGAGCCTGGAGACCCTGTTCAATGAGCTGCCGCAGCTTTACGCCCAGCCGCACGCCGAACTGGAGGAAGTGGTCCAGTACTCGCAATTTATCGACTGGCGCGCCGAATTGGATGCAGACGAAGGGGCCGAGTCAGGCCGCGCCTACTGGTCCGGCCTCGGCCTGGAGCAACTGCCGGCGCCGCGCCTGGGCTATCGTCGCCAGGGCCGGGCCGATAGCCATCAAGGCTGTTTGACCCAAGCGCTACCCGCCGCGCTGGCGGCCGAACTGGAACGCCTCGCCGACGCTCGCCAGCAATCCTTGCCGACCCTGCTGCAAGCCGCCTGGTGGGCGCTGCTGGCGCGCATCGCTGGGCAGCCGGCCTTCGTCGGCGGCTGGCAGCACGACTGCCGGCGCGACTACGAGGCCCTGGCCGGCGGAGTCGGCGTCTTCGACAAAGTCCTGCCACTGCCGCTGCGCCTCGAGCCGAGCGAAGCCTTCTCGCACTGGCTGCAACGTCTGGCGGTTGTGCTCGAAGACCATGTCGGCGCACAGGAGTACTGCCCCCTGAGCGAGCCGCAGCAGACGCACTTCGGCGCCGGCTTCGCCCTCGCCACTCAGCCCGCCGAACGGCAGGCCGCTGGGCTGAGCTGGCGCGCCTTGGAGCTGCCGGCTACCGACCCGCGCTTCGAGCTGGCCCTGCAAGCCCAACTGGCGGAAAGCGGCATCACCCTGGCCCTGCATCACGACGGCGCCCGCTATGGAGAGGACGATGTGCGCTGCCTGCTGGAGCAGTACCTGTGCCTGCTGCAACAGCTGCCGGCGCACGCCGACGCGCCCATCGCCGAACTGAATCTCAGCCCGGCCGCCCATCGCCCGCGCCAGCTGGCCCTGTGCGGGCCGACACAAAACTTTGGCAAACTCAGCCTGCCGGCGCGCCTTGCCCACTGGGCGGCGACCACGCCCGAGGCCGAGGCGTTGCAGGCCGGCGAGCTGCGGCTCAGCTACCGCGAACTGAACCAGCGCGTCGGGCGCCTGGCCGCCGCGCTGCAAGCCCGTGGCGTCGGTGCAGAAAGCCGCGTGGCGCTATTGCTGCCGCGCGGCGGCGAGCTGGTGTTGGCGCTGCTGGCGGTGCTGCGCGCAGGCGGCGCCTATGTGCCGCTGGACCCGAACTGGCCCACCGCGCGCCTGCAAAAAATCCTCGCCGATGCCCAGCCGCAGCTGTTGCTGAGCGAGTCGCCGAGAGACGATCTGCATGATCAAAGCTTGCGCCTCACCGATCTTCTAAACGACAACCAAGCTGAACTGGCGCCGCTCGACAGCATTCACCTAGAGCATGCCGCCTATCTGCTCTACACCTCCGGCACCAGCGGCGAGCCCAAGGGCGTGGTGATCGAACACGGCCAACTGCTCAACTACAGCGCCGCCGTCAGCGAAGCGCTGCAGCTGGGCGACTGCAAGCGCTTCGCCCTGACCTCCTCGGTGGCCGCCGACCTGGGCAATACCAGCCTGTTCGGCGCTCTGTGGAACGGCGCCTGCCTGGTGGTAGCGAGCGATGTGGAGAGCACCGATGCCGCCGCCTTCGCCCGCTTCGTTCGTGCGCAGCGCATCGACTGCCTGAAGATGGTGCCCTCGCACCTCGCCGCACTGCTCGAAGACGAGGCCGCGAGCCTGCCGGCAACCCTGATCCTCGGCGGCGAAGCCACCCCACGATCGTTGCTGGAGCGCATCCACCGCCTGGCCCCGAGCTGCCGCATCCATAACCATTACGGCCCCACCGAAACCACGGTCGGCCTGCTGGTACACAGCCTCGGGCACAACCCTTGCGACGACAACCTGCCGCTCGACCGCGCCCTGGCCAACGGCTACGCCTACGTGCTGGAAGCCAGCGCCGAGGGCCTGCGCCACGCGCCGCTCGGCGCCGCCGGCGAGTTGTACCTGGGCGGCGCGCAGTTGAGCCGCGGCTATCTGAATCGCGAGTCGGATGCCTTCCTTGACGATCCGCTGCGCCCCGGCCAACGCCTCTACCGCAGCGGCGACCGTGCTCGCCTGCTGCCCGACGGTCGCCTGCAACTGCTCGGCCGGCTCGACCAACAGCTGAAGATCCGCGGCTTCCGCGTCGAGCCGGGCGAACTGGAAGCCGCGCTTTTGGCCCTGGGCGGCGTGAGCCTGGCGGCGGTAAAGGTCGCCGGCGAACAGCTGCACGCCTATGTGGTCAGCGAACGCAGCAGCGAGGAGCTGCTGAGCGAACTGCGCGGACAACTGCCGGATTACCTGCAACCGACCCGCCTGCTCAAACTGGCTGCGTTGCCGCGCATGGCCAACGGCAAGATCGACCGCCAGGCGCTGCCCGACCCCAGCAATCAGGACGACGACAGCGACATGCAGGCACCGCGCGATGCCCTGGAAACCCTGCTCGCCAACCTCTACACCGAACTGCTAGAGCGCGATGCGGTGGGCACGACCCAGAGCCTGTTCGACCTCGGCGGCCATTCGCTGATGGTGATCAAACTCTGCGCGCGGCTGCGCAAGCTGCTGCAAATCGAAGTGGCCCCCGGCCTGGTGTTCGACCACCCCAGCGTCGCCACATTGGCCCAGGCCATGCGTGGGCTGGAAAGCGTGCCGGGGCGCCTGGAGCAAATCGCCGAACTGCGCCTCAAGCTCGCCGCCATGAGCCCGGAAGAACGCGCGGCCTTGCAGGCCCGTGCGAAAACAGCCGAAGGGCAGCCGAGTTGAACGCTTCCCTAAGGCGCATGGACCGCAGCAAGCCTCAAGCCCCTCACCCCAACCCTCTCCCCAGCGGGGAGAGGGAGCGTTCCGCGTCTGCCGCGAAACTGCGTCCGGCCGAAACCGCCATGCGGAGAGCGGCACCTATCCAT
>CBIHLQ010000014.1:0-115978 GCA_966210885.1 uncultured Pseudomonas sp. | reverse complement strand
GGGCCAGGGATGGCCCTTCGGGGCGTGCCCCTGGAGCGGTGATGGAAGGAGGGAACCCCGGCGTAGCCGGGGCCGGATGTCGGGGTGCCCTTCTCTTTGGTTACTTTCTCTTGGGCAAGCAAGAGAAAGTGACTCGCCCGTGAGGGGCGAAACCAGAAGCCTGGTTCAACACGTTAATGAACCTGTTGCAGAAGCAGAGAGCGCCGTAATTCAGAAAACACAAACTTGCGAGTCCAGTGTCAAGCCCACCTTCCCCACAGAAATGCGATGAACCCAAAAAACGGCAACGCCCCGTTCCGGCTTTTGGCCGAAACGGGGCGTTGTCAGCAAGCGCCGGTCAGGCGGCCTGCATGCTGCGATGAGTATCGATAAGGTGTTGCACCACGCCAGGATCGGCCAGCGTGGAGATATCGCCGAGTGCATCGTATTCGGCGGTGGCGATCTTGCGCAGGATACGGCGCATGATCTTGCCCGAGCGGGTCTTCGGCAGACCGGGCGCCCACTGGATCACATCCGGCGTGGCGATCGGGCCGATTTCCTTGCGTACCCAGTTCTTCAGTTCCTGACGCAACTGCTCGGAAGGCTCCAGGCCGGCATTCAGGGTGACATAGACATAGATGCCCTGGCCCTTGATGTCGTGCGGCACACCGACCACCGCGGCTTCCGCGACCTTCGGATGGGCGACCATGGCGCTCTCGATTTCGGCGGTACCCATGCGGTGCCCCGACACGTTCAACACATCGTCGACGCGGCCGGTGATCCAGTAATAGCCGTCCTCGTCACGACGGGCGCCGTCGCCGGTGAAGTACATGCCCTTGAAGGTCTTGAAGTAGGTATCGACGAAGCGATCATGATCGCCGTACAGAGTGCGCGCCTGGCCCGGCCAGGAGTCGATGATCACCAGATTGCCCTCGGCCGCCCCTTCGATCAGATTGCCCAGGTTGTCCACCAGCGCCGGCTGCACGCCGAAGAACGGACGGGTCGCCGAACCCGGCTTGAGCGCGGTGGCGCCCGGCAACGGGCTGATCAGGATGCCGCCGGTTTCGGTCTGCCACCAGGTGTCGACGATCGGGCAACGCTCCTGGCCGATGGTCTTGTAGTACCAGTTCCAGGCTTCCGGGTTGATCGGCTCGCCGACCGAACCGAGCAGACGCAGGCTGGAACCGTCGGCGCCCTGCACGGCCGCATCGCCCTGGGCCATCATCGCGCGGATCGCGGTCGGTGCGGTGTAGAGGATATTGACCTTGTGCTTATCGACGATCTTCGACACCCGGGTGATATCCGGGTAGTTCGGAATGCCTTCGAACAACAGGGTGGTCGCGCCATTGGCCAGCGGGCCATAGACGATGTAGCTGTGGCCGGTGACCCAGCCGACGTCCGCGGTGCACCAGTAGATGTCGCCCGGCTTGTAGTCGAACACCCGCTCGTGGGTCAGGGAGGCATACAGCAGGTAACCGCCGGTGGTGTGCTGCACGCCTTTCGGCTTACCGGTGCTGCCCGAGGTGTAGAGGATGAACAGTGCCTCTTCGGCGCCCATTTCCTTCGGCGCGCAGTGGCTGGACGCGACCGCCATCAGGTCCTCGAACCAGATGTCGCGATGCGAGTGCCATTTGATCTCGCCACCGGTGCGCTTGCACACGATGATCTTCTGCACGCTGTGGGTTTCCGGGTTGGTCAGGGCGTCGTCGACGTTGGCCTTGAGCGGCGTACGCTTGCCGCCGCGCAGGCCCTCGTCGGCGGTGATCACCACCTTCGACTGGCAATCGATGATGCGCCCAGCCAGCGCCTCGGGGGAGAAGCCGCCGAATACCACCGAATGGATGGCGCCGATGCGTGCGCACGCAAGCATCGCCACCACCGCCTCGGGGATCATCGGCATATAGATGGTCACCACATCGCCGCGGTGCACGTCCTGCCCGCGCAGGGCGTTGGCGAACTTGCACACTTGTTCGTGCAGTTCGCGATAGGTGATGTTCTTGTGCTCGGAGGGGTCATCGCCCTCCCAGATGATCGCGACCTGGTCGCCACGCTCTTCCAGGTGACGGTCCAGGCAGTTGTAGGACACGTTGAGGGTGCCGTCGGCGAACCACTTGATGTCGACATGGTGATCGTCGAACGACGTCTGTTTGACCTTACTGAACGGCTTGATCCAGTCGAGACGCTGAGCCTGCTCGCGCCAGAAACCGTCAGGGTTGATCACCGACTGCTGGTACATGGCTTTATAGGTGGCATCGTCGGTCAACGACTGAGCCGCCACCTCAGGGCGCACGGGATACAAGGACGCAGCACTCATCAAAAATACCTCGGTGGGTAGTTGTGGTTTTATGTTGCATTTTGTAGCCAGAAAGCCCTAGCAAGGCCATTCGACCATCGTATTACCGCCCTACGACGATAGTCCTCTCTGGCTTTTAGCAGGCTGTTGAAAAACTACCTGCGTTGCCATCGCGGCGTTAAAAACAGGCTCGAATGCGAGCCCAGTCAAAATGCTCATTTACAGCTCGTAAACTCCGCTTTTTCGCCTGTTTTTGCCTTGCGCTGGCTGCCTCGCCTACGTTTTTCAACGGCCTGTTAGCGGAAAAAAAATGGCGACCGAGCGGCCGCCATCGAAAACATTCCAGACTAGGAACAGGAGAATGCCGGCGTTCACACCAAGCGGTTCGAAGTCTGCGCTACAAGACTCGGCAGCGACTATTGCACCAAGGTCGTAACCGCGTCACGCCGCAGCCGCAGGCTTCTTTTAATCCTTGCTCAAGCCGTGCTGACGCAATTTGTTGGCGATGGTGGTGTGCGAAACGCCGAGGCGTTTGCCCAGTTGCCGGCTGCTCGGATGGTCGTGGTACAGGCGTTCGAGCACCGCTTTTTCGAAGCGCCCGAGAATATCGTCGAGCCCGCCCTCCACGGAAAACTCGCCGAGCGGATGAGGCGCGCCGTAGTCCGGCAGGCGCACATGCTCGAGCTTGATCGTGCCGCCTTCGCACAACGACACCGCCTGGAACAGCACGTTCTCCAGTTGCCGCACGTTGCCCGGCCAATGGTAGTGGGCGAGCTTGTCCAGCACCGCCGGCGCCAACGCGGGCAACGGGCAGCCGATTTGCCGGCTGGCCTGATCGATGAAGTGCTCGACCAGCGGCACCAGGCCGTCCAGGCATTCGCGCAGCGGCGGGATATGCAGGCTGAGCACGTTGAGGCGGTGATAGAGATCCTGGCGGAATTCGCCTTTGCCGCACAGCTCGGAAAGATCGACCTGAGTCGCGCAGACCACCCGCACATCCAGGTAGACCTCCTCGTCGCTGCCGACCCGACGGAAGCAGCCGTCCTGCAGAAAACGCAGCAATTTGGCCTGCAAGCGCGGGCTCATTTCGCCGACGCCATCGAGAAACAAGGTGCCGCCGGCGGTCAGTTCGAGCAGGCCGAGCTTGCCTTCCGGCCGCGCGCCTTCGAAGGCGCCGGGGCCGTAACCGAACAATTCGGTCTCGGCCATGGATTCGGGCAGGCCGGCGCAGTTCAGCGCCATGAATGGCGACTGCCCGCGCGGGCTGGCCAGATGACAGGCGCGCGCCAGCAGTTCCTTGCCGGTGCCGGTCTCGCCCTCGATCAGCAGCGGCGCATCCAACGGCGCCATCCGCCGCGCCTCGCGCACCACCGCAGCCATCACTTTGGAACTCTGGAAGATGCTGTCGAAGCCGCGCAACTCCTGCTTGCGCACGTTGTAGATGCGTTCGCCGACCCGATCCGCGCGGTGCAAGGTCAATACCGCACCGGCCAGGGCATCGCTCTCGTCGTGCTCGGTCTGCAAGGGCGCGATATCGGCGAGGAACACATCGCCCTGCACTTTCACCCGCAAACCGTTGATTCGCGACTTATTGGCGCGCACCAGCTCAGGCAGGTCGAAATCCTCGACGTAACGCGACAGCGCCATGCCCGGCACCTCGTCCACCCGCACCCGGAGCAGCTGCGCGGCCGCGCGGTTGGCGGCGACTATCGCACCACCCATGTCGATCGACAGCACTGGGAAATCCAAGGCGCCGAGCAATGCATTGAGTTCCAGATGACGGCGCTCGCTGGGCATCAGGCCAACGCGCTTGACGCCGAACACGCCGGGAATCGCCTCGAACTTGGCGCGCAGCGATTGGAACTGCAGGTTGATCAGGTTCGGGCAGTGCAAATAGATGGCATTGCCCTGTTCGCCGCCGACTTCGCCGCGAGCCACGTTGATGCCGTATTCGACCAGCAGATTGAGGATGTCGCGCAGGATGCCGATCCGGTTTTGGCAGTGGACTTTTATACGCATGGCAAGGCTCTGACTGGCTGTTATCGGGCCGCCCGACGGGAAAAACCGGTTATGACGGCTGTTTTTTCGTCAAGAATATGTGACAGCCAGCATCAGCGGCAAGACGATACTTGGCCGTATCGCCGGCAACGTAATTATTTCTTTACGAATTCAGCGCTCGTTTCGCACTCGACGCCCACACCGCCCGGCTGCGTTATTGCGGCGGAGAGCGTATCCATAGAGGACAACAAAAGCCCCAGGAGGCGGCGATGAAGAACACCCAGTATGTGGCTCGGCAACCCGACGAAAACGGCTTTATCCACTACAGCGAAGCCGAACACGGCGTGTGGAACACCCTGATCACCCGGCAGTTGAAGGTGATCGAAGGCCGCGCGTGCCAGCAATATCTGGATGGCATCGAACAGCTCGGCCTGCCCCACGAGCGCATCCCGCAACTCGGCGAAATCAACCGCGTGCTGGAAAAGGCAACCGGCTGGCGGGTGGCGCGAGTGCCAGCGCTGATCCCCTTCCAAACCTTCTTCGAGCTGCTGGCCAGCCAGCAATTCCCGGTGGCGACCTTTATCCGCACGCCCGAGGAGCTGGACTACCTGCAGGAGCCGGACATCTTCCATGAGATCTTCGGCCACTGCCCGCTGCTGACCAACCCCTGGTTCGCCGAATTCACCCACACCTACGGCAAGCTCGGCCTCCAGGCGAGCAAGGAAGAGCGCGTATACCTGGCGCGCCTGTACTGGCTGACCATCGAGTTCGGCCTGGTCGATACCCCGGCCGGGCGCAGGATTTATGGCGGCGGCATCCTTTCTTCGCCGAAAGAAACCCTGTATTGCTTGTCCAATGAACCCGAGCATCAGGCATTCGACGCCATCGAAGCGATGCGCACGCCCTATCGCATCGACATCCTGCAACCGCTGTATTTCGTCCTGCCCGAGCTCAAGCGCCTGTTCGAACTGGCTCACGAGGACATCATGGCCATGGTGCACCAGGCCATGCGCCTGGGCCTGCACGCGCCGAAGTTTCCGCCGAAAGCGGCCTGACACGTAGGTTGGGCCGGGCCGCGCAGGCTGAGCCTGCGAAGCCCAACAGGGAGCGCATAGCGCTCCGCTCGACATTTTCATGCCTTGTAAACGCAATGTTGGGCTTCGCCAAGCTCAGCCCAACCTACCCCCATTACCAATCCCGGGAGAACCCCATGAGCACCCTTGCCCAAGCCCAATGCGAAGCCTGCCGCGCCGATGCGCCGAAAGTATCCGATGAAGAATTGGCCGAGCTGATCCGCGAGATTCCCGACTGGAACATCGAAACCCGCGACGGCCATATGGAGCTGGAAAAAGTCTTCCTGTTCCGCACCTTCAAGCACGCCCTGGCCTTCAGCAATGCCGTGGGCGCGATCGCCGAGGAAGTCGGCCATCACCCCGCCCTGCTCACCGAATGGGGCAAGGTCACCGTCACCTGGTGGAGCCATGAAATGAAAGGCCTGCACCGCAACGACTTCATCATGGCCGCGCGCACCGACGAAGTGGCGAAAACCGCGGAGGGGCGCAAGTGAGTCATTTCAACCGGGTCGTACGGGTTCCCGGCGACCCGATTCTCGGCCTGATGGAGGCCTATCGCGGCGATCCCAATCCGGCCAAGCTCGATCTGGGCGTCGGCGTCTACAAGGACGCCCAGGGCCTGACGCCGATCCCGCGCGCGGTCAAGCTGGCCGAGCAACGCCTGGTCGACGGGCAAACCAGCAAAAGCTATATCGGCGGCCATGGCGATGCGCTGTTCTGCGCGCGCCTGGCGCAGCTGGTCCTCGGCGCGGACAACCCGCTGCTCGACGCACGTGCCGCCGCCAGCCAAACCCCGGGCGGCACCGGCGCCCTGCGCCTGGCGGCGGACTTTATCGGCCACTGCCTGCCAGGCCGTGGCATCTGGCTCAGCGATCCGACCTGGCCGATCCACGAAAGCATCTTCGCCGCCGCTGGCTTACCTGTGGGCCACTACCCCTACGTCGGCGCCGACAACCGGCTCGATATCGAAGGGATGCTCGCGGCCCTCGCCGAGATACCGCGAGGCGACGTGGTGCTGCTGCACGCCTGCTGCCACAACCCGACCGGCTTCGACCTCGGCCCGCGCGATTGGAAGCGCGCGCTGGAGGTGGTCAAGGCACGCGAACTGCTGCCGCTGATCGACTTCGCCTACCAGGGTTTCGGCGACGGCCTGGAGCAGGACGCCTGGGCCGTACGGCTGTTCGCTGCCGAGTTGCCGGAACTGTTGATCACCAGCAGTTGCTCGAAGAATTTCGGCCTGTACCGCGAACGCACCGGCGCTTTGCTGGTGTGCGCCGCCACCCCGGAAAAGCTCCTGGACGTGCGCAGCCAGCTGGCATTTCTCGCCCGCAACCTCTGGTCGACGCCTCCGGCGCACGGCGCAGCGGTGGTCGCCAGCATCCTCGACGATGCCGAGTTGAAAAGCCTGTGGAGCAGCGAACTGGACGGTATGCGCCAGCGCGTCGCCAGCTTGCGCGCCGGCCTGGTCGAAGCTTTGCAGCCTTACGGTCTGGCCGAACGTTTCGCACATATCGGCGTGCAGCGCGGCATGTTCTCCTACACCGGTCTGTCGCCGCAGCAAGTGCAACGGCTGCGCGATGAATTCAGCGTGTACATGGTCGGTTCCGGCCGCGCCAATGTCGCGGGGCTGGATGCCGAGCGGCTAGACGAGCTGGCTGCCGCCATCGCCGCGGTGTGCCGCTGACCTTCAGGCCGCCGAATAGGCGCGCTGGGAAACAGCGCGCCGTACCTCAAAACTCCATCGCCACTGCGGCGAAGCACAGCAACACACCCACCAGCATCAAGAAACCCCAGAAACCGTCTTGGAATCGTCTGCTCGGAGCGCCATGGCGGGTCTTCGCCGGAACGGGCGCCAGCACCTCCTCGCCCTCGTGCTCGAGCATGTCGATCAAGCGGGCATTGAGCTGGGCGACGGTTTCAGCGACGGGAGCGGGCAACGGCGCCTCCGGGCAAAGCTCGCTATTGACGTAGCTGGCGATCACTTCGCTTGCGCCTCCGGCGCGCTGGCGCAGCACATCGAGGCGCGCGCGCACCCTTAATTTGAGTAACGAGCTGGCTTTGGCCACCCCTTGTTCAGCCTGAATCAGCTCCCATTGCTCGCATGCACGGCGGTCGGCCAGGGCATTCCACAGCAGCTCTCCTGGTTCCGACTGATATTCCATATCGAGCACATAATTGACCGGCGCCAGACTGATACAACGCAGCTCGCGGCCATAGGCCGGCAACAGGCTCTGCGGCTGGAGCGCATAAGTCGCCTCGCTACTCACCTGATCGCCGATCACCAGTCGCAGGCGGTCCCACTCGCCTGAACGCTGCAGCAGCCCTGGTCGCCCGGCCGCCTGATCGCGCACCCGCAACGCCAACAGCATCCTTTCGAGCAATTCCTCGGCAACCTGATAAAGCGCCTGATCGGCGTGCAGTTGTTCGGCACCGATAAAAACCTGATAACGCTCGCTGCCGATCCGCTCGATCAACAGCCGCGGCTGGCGCGTGAGCAGCCCCGGATAAGCCAGCGTACGCACACTCTCCGCCCCCGAGCGCAGGGTGATGCTCATGCTCGGCAACATGGCGCTGATCACCTCGGCAACTTCCGCATTGCACGGATCGGCGAGGGTTTCGCGCAGCGTGGCGAGACGGCCCGGCGGGGCCAGACGCTCATGCAATTCGGCAACCCCGACGCAGTGCGCCTCGTTGCTGGCCAGCATGAAAGTACCGAGCACCAACCCGGCCACCACCTCCTGTCCGGGCTGAGCACCGCTGCCACCGGCATTACTGGCGACGGCGGTCATTTCGCCCTTTTCGAGACGCACATGGGCCTTGAGGTCGAGCAATAACGGCTCTACATCAGCGGCCTCTTGCACATGTTCGGGATGCAGGTCGGCGAGGACCTGGCGCACCAGGTATCCGGCCAAGGCCAGAAGTCGGGCATCGGTTTCCGCTTGGCCGTCTATCGCCAAGGTGAGACCGCTAAAGGCGCGAAAAGGCAGAGCCCCTTCGACGCTATTTGAATGGAATGGGGGCGTTACAGCGCTTGCTATGGGTTTCATTGCAACATCCTTGTGAATGAAGCGCTGCACGATGCCAGCAAGGTTCGCGCTAAACAAGCGCAGGCGGGGTTAACCTGACCTATTGGACAGGGCCGGCCGCCGCCGGGGCGAAGGTCGCACCGAGAAAGGGCGACAGATCGCTCGCAGAAAAATTAACGAGCCGTTTTATTTCATAAATATTCTTTTTAAATCAATTAATTAGCAAACAAGCTCACACCACCCTGGCGCGCTTCGTGCTTGCCATCACGTTGATAGTTGCCTAGGGTAGGTCGCCATGTGGTCCCTGATTGCCCCTATCAGCTCGTTGCTCGGTGGGGTTGCTTTGCTTCTCCTCGGCAATGGCCTGCTCAACACCCTACTGACCCTGCGTGGCGTCGCCGAAGGCTACTCCACCGGGATGCTCGGACTGATCATGTCCGGGTACTTCGTCGGTTTTCTCCTTGGCACCTGGCTGGCGATTCCGCTGGTTCGTCGCGTTGGGCATATCCGCGCGTTCGCCTTCTGCGCCGCTCTCGGCGCGATCACCGCCCTGCTCCACCTGCTGCTGGTCAACCCCTGGGCCTGGCTGTGCCTGCGCGTGCTTTACGGCCTGGCGCTGGTCGGGCTGTACATGGTGATTGAGAGCTGGCTCAACGCCCAGGTGCCCGACGACAAACGCGGCCAGGTGTTCGCCCTGTACATGGTGGTCAACCTCGGCGCCCTGGCGGCGGCGCAGCAATTGCTCAACCTCGCCGACCCCAGCGATTTCCTATTGTTCGCGCTTGCCGCGATCCTGATCAGCGCAGCGCTGATGCCGATCACCCTGACCCGGCAAATCCAGCCCAGCGTGCCGGACGTGATGCACACCAACCTGCGCCAGATCGTCGGCGTCGCGCCCGTGGCGATTGCCGCCGCGAGCCTGTCCGGCCTGGCGTTGAGCGCGTTCTGGGCGATGGCGCCGGTATACGCCAGCCTGCGCGGCTTCGATGCCACCGGCGTCGGCCTGCTGATGAGCAGCGCAATTCTCGGCGGCGCCCTGTTGCAATGGCCGATCGGCATTTATTCCGACAAACACGACCGCCGCCTGGTGCTGTTCTGGGTCGTGGCGCTGGCGGTGGTAGTGGCGCTGTTGATCGCCGTGCTGCCGAGCGGCCCCTTGCTGCTCGGACTGATCTTCGTCTGGGGCGGTCTGGCCTTCGCCATCTACCCGATTGCCGTGGCGCAACTGATCGACCAGTTGCACCGCGATGAAATTCTCTCCGGCTCCAGCAGTCTGCTGCTGGTCAACGGCCTCGGTTCGGTCGGCGGGCCCTTGCTGGCGGGCTTGCTGATGCAACAATTCGGTCCCCAGGCGTTGCCGCTGTATTTCGCCGGCACCCTGGGCCTGCTGGCGGCTTATACGCTGTACCGCCTGCGCCATGTCAGCGATCTGGTCAGCGAACCCGCCGGGCATTTTATGCCGATGCTGCGCACCAGCCATACGGTGCTCGAGCTGATGCCCGACGCGCCGCCGACCGACGAACAGGACAACCCGGACCTGAAACCCTTGACCGAATCGCCGTAGGCGTCCGGGCATAACAAGAGGCGACCGCCCCCGGCGAGTTCGTCCGTCACCGCACGTCGGCCCTTGTCGGCGCGTCACTGCAGCCACCCAATGGACAGGAAGACAGCGCATGCTACTTGCCACCGATCTCGATGGAACCTTTCTCGCCGGCGATCCCGCCGATCGTCTCAGCCTTTATCAAACCATCGCCGCCCACCCGGAAATCCGCCTGGCGTACGTCACCGGCCGCAGCCTGGAATCGGTGTTGCCGTTGCTCGCCGACCCGACATTGCCACAGCCCGATTTCATCATTTCCGATGTGGGTGCGAGCTTCGTGCATGGCGATACCCTGCTCGCCATCCCGCAACTGCAAAGCCATGTGGATACGCTCTGGCCCGGCGAAAGCCAGGTCGCCAGCGCACTCGAAAGCTTCGAACTGGAACGTCAGGACGTGCCGCAGATGCGCCGTTGCTCGTACTTCTGCACGCCCGAGCAAGCGGCAGACCCGGCATTGCAGGCGGCGGCCGAGGCCCTGGGTTGCGATCTGTTGTACTCGGCCGGCCGCTATCTGGACTTCCTGCCCAGGGGCGTCAACAAAGGCAGCAGCCTGCAGGCGTTGGCCGACTGGCTGGAACTGGACAACGACCAGGTGCTGACCGCCGGCGATACCCTGAATGACCTGAGCATGCTCAACGGCGTATTCAAAGGCGTATGCGTCGGCGAATCGGAAGCCGGCCTGTTGCAAGCCACCGAGCAGCATTCGCGCACCCTGCATGCCGAGCGGCCGGGCTGTGGCGGGATTCTCCAGGCCTTCGTGCATTTCGGTTTTCTCGGCGAACACGGCATCGCCGCCGAACAGCGCACCGCGGCCAAACCCGGCCAGGCCGAGCTGGTGATGGTCTATCACCGCCTGCCCTACGAAGAACACCGGGTCGACGGCAAAGTGCAACGCCGTCGCCCGACCTCGCCGAACGGCATCATCCCCACCCTGTTGAGCTTTTTCGGCGACGGCCGTCCGGGCTCCTGGATCGCCTGGGCGGTGCACGAAGACGGCGACGAGCCCTTCGACACCCGCACCACCGTGGATGCGGAGCGCTATCCCAAGCTCACCGCGGCGCGGGTCAAATTGAGCAAGGACGAGGTCGATATCTTCTACAAGCGCTTTTCCAAGGAAGCGTTCTGGCCAACGCTGCACACGTTCTGGGAACGCGCGACCTTCAACGAGGACGACTGGCAGGTGTACCTCAAGGTCAACCGCGCCTTCGCCGAACGCACCGCCGAGGAAGCCGCCGAAGGCGCCGTCGTCTGGCTGCACGACTACAACCTGTGGATGGTTCCCGGCTACCTGCGCGAGCTGCGCCCGGATCTGCGCATCGCGTTTTTCCATCACACCTACTTCCCCTCGGCGGATGTGTTCAACGTGCTGCCCTGGCGCCGGCAGATCATCGGCAGCCTGCTGCAATGCGACTACATCGGCTTTCACATCCCGCGCCAGGTGGAGAATTTCGTCGACGTGGCGCGCGGCGTCACCCCGCTGCAAACCCTCAGCCGGCAAAACTGCGCGCCGCGCTTTATCACCTACGGCTGCGCGGTGGGCCTGGAGCGCATGACCACCGCGGTGGACACCGGCAATCGCGTGGTGAAACTCGGCGCGCATCCGGTGGGTCTGGATATCGAGCGGATCCGCAGCGCCCTGGCGCAACCGAAGATCCAGGAACAGATGGGCGAGCTGCGCAAGGAGCTCAGCGGGCTCAAGCTGATCCTCTCGGTGGAACGTCTCGACTACACCAAGGGCGTTCTGGAGAAACTCCAGGCTTACGAGCGCCTACTGAACGATAACCCGGAGCTGCTGGGCAAGGTCACCCTGGTCAGCATCTGCGTGCCGGCTGCGCGGGAAATGACCGTGTACGACGAACTGCAGGCGCAGATCGAACGAGCCGTGGGCCGGATCAACGGGCGTTTCGCGCGGATCGGCTGGTCGCCGGTGCAGTTCTTCTTCCGTCCCTTCCCCTTCGAGCAGGTGGTGGCCTGGTACGCCATGGCCGACGTGATGTGGATCACCCCGCTACGCGACGGACTCAACCTGGTGGCCAAGGAATTCGTCGCCACCCAGGGCCTATTGGGCGGCCACGGGGTACTCGCGCTCTCGGAGTTCGCCGGGGTTGCGGCCGAACTCAAGGGCGCCCTGTTGACCAACCCGCACGACACCGCCGACCTCGCGAGCACCTGTTACCTGGCGCTGAATATGCCCAAGGCCGAGGCTCGGGCACGCTTGCGCGAACTCTTCGATATCGTCAGCTACAACGACATCCGCCGTTGGGGCGACGAATTCCTCGCCGGAGTCATGGAGCCGCAGGTCGATGAAAGCCTGAGTCTCGTGGTGTAAGACTAACGCGTACGTCCCTGTAGCCCGGATGAAATCCGGGGCATCGGTATTGTGCCCACCACCGATGCCCCGGATTGCGCCAAGGCCTATCCGGGCTACGAGAGCTGTGCTGGCTTATTCATTCTTTTCGCAGTTGACCATCCAGGACACGCCGAAACGGTCGACCAACATGCCGAAGCCAGCTGCCCAAAAGGTCGCCTGCATGGGCATTTGCACCTGCCCCTGCTCGGCCAGGGCGGCGAACAGACGCTCACCCTCGGCGACGCTGTCAACATTCAGGGCGATCGAGCAACCCTTGATGCCCTCATAGACATGGGGTGGGGCGCTGTCGGAGGCCATCAGCAGTTGATCGCCCAGCGTCAGGCAAGCGTGCATGATGCGCTGCTGGTACTCGGCCGGGAATTCACCGCACACGTTATCCGGCGCCTCGGCAAAACGCATCAGCTCAAGCTTGCCGCCCAGGCACTGGGCGTAGAAATTGAAGGCCTCTTCGCATTGGCCGTCGAACATCAGATAGGCATTGATTTTCATGGTCGTCTCCTAGGGTCTGTCGAGCTGGCGACGCAGGCGTGCTTCCTGCTCGCGCAGTTCGGGGGTGAATTCCTCACCGAAATCGTCCATTTCGAACAGCGGACGAATCTCGATATCGCTCGGCCCGGACATCGGGTTCGGACAGCGCTTGACCCATTCGACCGCCTGCGCCAGGGAATCGACCTGCCATAACCAGTAACCGGCGATCAGTTCTTCACTGTTGGCGAACGGCCCTTCGACGACCGTGCGCCGTTCGCCATCGAACTTCACGCGCACACCCTTGGCACTCGGCTGCAGCCCCTCGCCCGCCAGCATGATCCCGGCTTTCACCAGCTCTTCGCTGTAAGCGCCCATTGCCGCGAGCAACTCCTCGCTAGGCATCTCTCCCGCTTCCGACTGCCGGTTGGCTTTCACTATCACCATCACTCGCATCGTCCCATCTCCTGAATTAACGGACCTTGATAATTGGCAAATTGACCCGCCGTTATTTCTAGTCGAAGCCGATGCGACATATTCGACATCGCGGGGAATTTTTTCCTCCAATAGAGCTGGGCGATACAACTTCAGTCGCGTTCGGCAGTCTCATTCGCCTATACAGCGTGCTTTTTCGACGCCTCATGCACTCGTCCGGGTCGCTAAAGCAGCCCCAGCCACACGTTGAGAACGACATGGTTTCCCAGCCCGCGACAGATCACGAAAGCTTGTCAGAACCCAGTTATAAACTGCTGGTGCAGTCGGTGGCCGATCTGGCGATCTTCATGCTGGACCTCGAGGGTCGCATCGTTTCCTGGAACACCGGCGCCCGGCGGATCAAGGGCTACAGCGCAGAAGAAGTGCTGAACCAGCACCTGTCGATTTTCTACACCGAGGAAGATCGCGCCCACAACAAACCGCAACGGCTTCTGGACATCGTCCGCCGCGAAGGGCGTGCCCACGACGAGGGCTGGCGACTGCGCAAGGACGGTTCGCGTTTCTGGGCGCAGGTGGTCCTTGAAATGATTCGCGACACCCAGGGCGAGCCCATAGGTTTCGCCAAAATCACCCGCGACATGACGCAAAGCCATGAAGCCGCCATGCACCTGGAAAACATGCGCGCGCAACTGTTTCAGGCGCAGAAGCTCGAGGCGCTGGGCCAGCTCACCGGCGGATTGGCGCATGACTTCAACAACCTACTGACGATCATCATCAGTGCCTCGAAGTTGGCCGGCAGCACGAAAAACCCGGAACGCCTGCGCGAGCTTCTGGAAAACATCCACCAAGCAGGCCTGCGCGGCAGTCAACTGACACAACACCTACTGACCTTCGCCCGGCGTAAAAACCCCACCCCGCAGGTCGTCGAGCTGGGCAAAGCACTGCCTGTCGCCCAGGCGTTCCTCGCTCAGGCCTTGCCCAAGGGCACCACCCTGAAGCTCGAACTCGACGAACCGCTGTATACCGTGGAACTCGATCCGAGTCAGTTGGAAATGTCCCTGCTCAACTTGATTCTGAATGCCCGCGACGCCCTGGAGGGTGTCGGCGAAATTCGCCTTCGCGCGGAAAACCGGGTGATGCAGGGCGAGTGGGACAACCTCAACGGGCCCTTCGTACTGATCTCGGTCAGCGACAAGGGCATGGGGATTTCGCCCGAGGATCTGACGCGCATCTTCGAGCCCTTTTTCACCACCAAGGGTTTCGACCAGGGCACGGGCCTGGGGCTCAGTCAGGTATATGGTTTCACCAAAGCCTTGCATGGCTCGGTCAAGGTCGACAGCGATATCGGGCACGGCACCACCATCACCCTGTATCTGCCGGCCATGGCCGAGCAGGCAGGCAAAGGTGCGGTGAAGAAAATAGACGAGCCGAATTCGACACAATCAAGCCAGGGTAAAGCAGGTACCAGGCCTGATCAAATAACCGGTTTTGCAGATTAGCGCTTACCGGCAGCGGTGTTTTAGGTAATCCATGGCGAGCCCTTCGGGCAAGCACTCACAGGGTTCTTTCTGCGAAATTTTTACTAAGGCGGTCAACATTGGAACAGTTAAAGCGCATTCAAAGCGGAATCGCCGGGCTCGATGCGATCCTCAAAGGAGGTCTGGTCGCCGGCGCGTCCTACATCATCCAGGGACATCCGGGATCGGGCAAAACCATCCTCGCCCACCAGATCGCCTTCAATCATGTACGCAACGGTGGCCGGGTGCTGGTCGCCACCTTGCTGGCCGAATCCCATGAACGGTTATTTCAGTTCCTCTCGACACTGAGCTTCTTCGACAAAAGCAAAGTCGGTAACGAAGTGCAGTTCATCAGCGCGTTCGACACCCTGGATCACGAAGGTCTCGACGAGGTGGTCAAGCTGCTGCGCCGCGAAATCGGCCGGCAGCAAGCCTCGGTGCTGGTCGTCGACGGCCTGCTGAATGCCCGCATCAAAGCCAACACCCAGCTCGATGCGAAAAAATTCATCACCGAGCTGCAAGGCCATGCGGCGTTTGCCGGCTGCACGGTGCTGTTTCTCACCAGCTCGCCGCAAGAGGAAGGCAGCCCGGAACACACCATGGTCGATGGCATCGTCGAACTCAGCGAAGAGCTCTACGGCAGCCGCTCGGTACGCCGCATCCAGCTGCGCAAAACCCGCGGCGGCGGCGCCTTATCGGGCTTGCACGAATACGAAATCGGAGACTCCGGGATGGTCGTCTACCCACGACTGGAAAGCCTGTATAGCGTCCCCTCGCTGCCGGACAGCGCCGATCTGAGCCGCATAAACAGCGGCATCGCCAATCTCGACAGCATGATCGGCGGCGGCCTGCCGCGTTCCTCGGTCACCCTGATCATGGGGCCTTCGGGGATCGGCAAGACCAGCCTGGGGCTCAACTTCCTCGCCCAATCGAGCGTGGACGAACCGGGGCTGCATTTCGGTTTCTATGAAACGCCGCAACGCACACGCCTGAAGGCGCGGGCTATCGGCATCGATCTGCAAGCCCTGGAAGACAGCGGCGCCGTGCACTTGATCTGGCAACCGACCACCGAAGGTCTGCTCGACTGCCTGGGCGCCCGCTTGCTCGACGCGGTCCGGGAAAAACGCATCAAGCGGCTCTTTATCGATAGCCTCGGCGGCATGGCGCGCACCAGCACCAACTCCGCACGTTTGGTCGAATTCTTCAGCGCGCTGATGAACGAATTGCGCGCCCGCGGCGTCACCGTATTCGCCACCTGGGAAATGCGCGACCTGTTCGGCTCGGAGATCAACGCGCCGGGGCCGGGACTGTCGGGCATCGTCGATAACCTGGTGCTGATGCGCTTCGTCGAATTGAACTCCGAACTAAAGCGGCTCCTGTCCATTCTCAAAATGCGAGACAGCGTCTACGACCCCTCGCTTCTGGAAGTGATCATCAATGATCACGGAATCGATCTGAATAAGGCTTTCAAACATGCAGAGGCAGTTTTATCCGGCTCAGCCAAGCCTACCAGCAACGCCTGAGATCATCGGCCGGGCCGATATCTCATGACTAGCATCCTGGTGGTCGACGACGAATATCTGATTGCGGATATTCTCGCCTACGCCCTGGAGGACGAGGGCTATATGGTCGTCAAGGCCAGTAATGGGCAAAAAGGGCTCGAGATACTCGACCATGAGCAACCCTTATTGGTCATCACCGATTTCATGATGCCGCGCATGGACGGCCTCGAGTTCGCCCGCGCCATTCGCTCGCGCCCACATCCCTGCGACTTCCCGATCATTCTGATGAGCGGCGCTCAAGGCAGCCTCGGTCGGACCAGCCCCGAGTTGTTCGCAGCGGTTTTCGACAAGCCTTTCGATATCGCCGACGTCATCGCCAAAGTGCGCGAACTGATCGGCCCGCCGCGCTGAGCCCATTCGTCACGCCCCTCCTTGCCACGTTCGCAATTATTTTCCGCCTCAGCTTTACTAACACATATGGAGAAACGTATATTCGAACATCCAGATGTGATGACAAGCGGTATGGCATCCACACCCCGCGCGCCCATCCATTGATCCGTTTACGAGAGTACTCATGGCCGAGCCTCTGAACCCGACCAACGTCTTCAAATGTCTATCCGACGAAACCCGTGTCCGCACCCTGCTGCTGGTTACCCGCGAACAGGAATTGTGCGTCTGCGAGCTGACCTGCGCCCTGGGCGAAAGCCAGCCGAAGATCTCCCGCCACCTGGCGCAACTGCGCAATTGCGGCCTGCTGGCGGATCGCCGCCGCGGCCAGTGGGTGTATTACCGACTCCACCCGGATCTGCCGACCTGGGTGCACGACATATTGCGCACCACCCTGGAGGCCAACCAACACTGGCTGAACGCCGACGCCGAGCGCCTCGAAGCCATGGACCAGCGCCCCGTGCGCCAGATCAAGCACTGCTGAAATCTGGATCGTTTTTCCGAACGCAAGAAGCGCGCCGCAGCGCGCTCCAAGGGCGTCAACCGGGCTTCGATTCGATCTTGAGGATTACTCGCCATGCTCAATACCTTCGGGCTGTTCATGCTCACCGCCCTGGCCGAGATTCTCGGCTGCTACCTGCCCTACCTGTGGCTCAAGCAGGGCAAGAGTATCTGGCTGCTACTGCCGGCTGCGGCCTCGCTGGCACTGTTCGCCTGGCTGCTGAGCCTGCATCCGACCGCGGCCGGACGGGTGTATGCCGCCTATGGCGGGGTTTATGTGGCGATGGCGATTCTCTGGCTGTGGCTGGTAGACGGTATCCGCCCGACTTATTGGGACTTGCTGGGGGCCGGCGTTGCCATGCTCGGCATGGCGATCATCATGTTCGCACCACGCAGTGCGTGACCGGTTTATTGGAGGAGTTCACTTATGGCTATCAAAGTAGGTATCAATGGTTTCGGCCGCATCGGTCGTCTGGCGCTGCGCGCCGCCTGGGGTTGGCCGGAGCTGGAGTTCGTACGGATCAACGATCCGGCCGGCGACGCCGCGACCCATGCCCATCTGCTCAATTTCGACTCGGTGCACGGCCGCTGGCAGCATGAAGCGGGCAGCGACGGCGATTGCATCGTTATCGACGGCAAGCGCATCCAGGTCACGGCCAACAAGGCCATCGCCGATACCGACTGGAGCGATTGCGACCTGGTGATCGAAGCCAGCGGCAAGATGAAGACCGTCGCCGTGCTGCAGGCTTACCTCGACCAGGGTGTGAAGCGCGTGGTGGTCAGCGCGCCGGTCAAGGAAGCCGGGGCGTTGAATATCGTCATGGGCGTCAACCAGCAGCTGTTCGACCCGGCGCAGCACCGCATCGTCACCGCCGCGTCCTGCACCACCAACTGCCTGGCGCCGGTGGTCAAGGTGATCCACGAGCACCTCGGCATCCGTCATGGCTCGATTACCACCATCCACGATCTGACCAATACCCAAAGCATTCTCGATCAGCCACACAAGGACCTGCGCCGCGCGCGCGCCTCCGGCATGAGCCTGATCCCCACCACCACCGGCTCGGCCACCGCCATCGCGGAGATATTCCCCGAGCTGCGCGGCAAGCTGAACGGCCATGCCGTGCGCGTGCCGCTGGCCAACGCCTCGCTGACCGACTGCGTATTCGAAGTCGAGCGCGCCACCAGCGTGGATGGGGTAAACGCCCTACTCAAGGCGGCGGCCGCCGGTCCACTGCACGGCATTCTCGGCTACGAAGAACGCCCGCTGGTGTCCATCGACTACCGTACCGACCCGCGCTCCTCGATCATCGATGCCCTGTCGACCATGGTGGTCAACGGCACCCAGGTGAAACTCTACGCCTGGTACGACAACGAATGGGGCTATGCCAACCGCACCGTGGAATTGGCGCGGATGGTCGGCGCCGCCGATTGATCCGTAGGGTGGATGACGCCTTTTTCATCCACCACTGCTGTTCGGTGGATGGATAAAGCGTCATCCACCCTACGGCCTGAGAATCCCGGGTATCGCTGCGCTCAACCCGGGCTACGGTCTCTGTAGGAGGGGCTTTAGCCGCGACTTGCCTCAGGTGCTGTCGCGGCTAACGCCCCTCCCACCCAATCGCACACCTCCAACCAAGCGCCCCAGCAGGATCGTTATGCACGCCCTATCCCGCCTAGCCCCCGAAATCCGCCAATATCTGTTGGTAACCGGCAATTACTGGGCCTTCACCCTGACCGACGGCGCACTGCGCATGTTGGTGGTGCTGCATTTCCATGGCCTGGGCTACAGCCCGCTGCAAATCGCCCTGTTGTTTCTGTTCTACGAAATCTTCGGTGTGATCACCAACCTGCTCGGCGGTTATCTCGGCGCGCGACTCGGCCTGAACCGCACCATGAATATCGGCCTGGGCCTGCAAGTCGCGGCGCTGCTGATGCTCACGGTGCCGACGGCCTGGCTGACGATCCCCTGGGTGATGGGCGCGCAAGCGCTATCGGGCATCGCCAAAGACCTGAACAAGATGAGCGCCAAGAGCTCGATCAAACTGCTGGTGCCACACGGCGAACAAGCCCGGCTGTATCGGTGGGTGGCGCTGCTCACCGGCTCGAAGAACGCCCTCAAGGGCATCGGCTTTTTCCTCGGCGGCGCCCTCCTCGCCCTGCTCGGTTTCGCCGGCGCGGTGCTGGCCATGGCGGCCGTATTGGTGCTGATCTGGCTGGCCAGCCTGGTGCTGCTGCGCCAGGACCTGGGCAAGGCCAGCGCCGCACCGAAGTTCCGCGACCTGCTGTCGAAGAGCCGGGCGATCAACCTGCTCTCGGCGGCGCGCCTGTGCTTGTTCGGCGCACGTGATGTCTGGTTCGTGGTGGCACTACCGGTGTACCTGAGCAGCGTCTTCGGCTGGGATTTCTGGCAGGTCGGCGGTTTTCTCGCGCTGTGGATCGTCGGCTACGGCCTGGTGCAGTCCTTCGCCCCGGCGCTTACCGGCAAGACTCGCGGCCAGGTGCCGGACGGCCGCGCCGCGTTCCTCTGGGCTGCGGCATTGATGGGGCTGCCTGCGGCCATTGCCCTGGGCCTGACCAGCGGCCTGTCCGCACACTGGGTTTTACTCGGCGGCTTGCTGGCGTTCGGCGCGTTGTTCGCGGTGAACTCCTCGCTGCACAGCTACCTGATCGTCAGCTACGCCAAGGAGGACGGGGTCTCGCTGGATGTCGGCTTCTACTACATGTCCAACGCCCTGGGGCGTCTGCTAGGCACCCTGCTCTCGGGCTGGGTGTATCAGGCGTACGGTTTGCCCGCCTGCCTGTGGATTTCCTCGGCCTTGTTGCTGCTCGCCGCGCTGATCTCGCGGGGCTTGCCCGAGCATGCCCGGACCAACCCCGCCGGTTGATTATTTACAACCCGCCGCGCAATCCGCCTCCGGCCCCGGATAGACCGGTGCGAAACCGCCGCCGGGGGTGCGGAAGTTGGTGGTCTGGCCCTGATACAAGCGCGCGGCCACCCATTGCACCTCGCCGTCGTAGGCGTAGTCGCGCAGATCGAATTTCAAAGCCGGCGCCTCGCTCGACATCGCCCGCTGCCCCGGCAACACCAGGGCCTGGGCCACGTAGTCGCCGGCGAGGATTTCCTGCCAGACGCGCTGGGTGAGTTTGTCACCGCGGTAAGCGGCGCGGCTGCCATAACCGGCGCAGGGCTTGAAGAACAATCGCTTGCGCTCGCGCCATAGGCGCTCGGCATTCTCCGGCGTCACCACTTCGGTATGCGGAATCGCCGCCAGCAGCAACGCCTGAACCTCCTCGGGCACGCCAAGCGCCTGCAACTGCGCGGCATCGCTGAGCAATGCCAGGTTGCGTTTATCGGCATACAGGGCATGGGCCTGCGGATGCGGCGTCAGCAGCGTCGCCTGCTCCATATAAGCCTGGCGCAGAGTGGCGTTGGCGGGTTGGTCGAGGGCGAAGTCGGTCAGGCGGTTGTACACCAGGTCGATGGCCAGTTCGCCGTGCCAGAGCACCCCGTCGCGCAAGCTCAATTCGCCGGGGTCGGCGATCACCGCCTGCAAACCCTGGCGCTGGAACAACTGCTGGAACAGCAGGAACTCCGGGTACAGGTATTGCTGCTGCGGCGCCTCGTCGACGATGGCGATGCTGCGCAGCGGCCGTTCATGGCCCGCCAATGTCCACTCCTGCTGGAACATCGCGATGATCCCCGCCTCGAGGGATTCGGCGCGCATCGCCGGCGGCAGCAACTGTTCGATGGCCGGACAACAGGCGCGCTGCGCCCGCGCCAGCACCGCATTGAGCATCGCCCCACCGGCATTGCTGTTGATCTCGATCAGACCGAAAGCACCCTCGGTGACGTGGAAGTCATACCCGAAGAACACCCCCTTGGCGCCGCCCGGATTCTGCCGGGCGATGGCCGGCGAACGGGCCAAAACCAGCTCACGATAGGCCGGCAGGGCCACCACAGATTCGATCGCACTTATCACCTCAGCCATCCGCTGCAGATGCGCCGGAGCAATGAATACCGGATGGGCGGCGAACAGATAGGGGCAACGCTGCTGGACCAGTTCGAACAGGCCGGGCTGGCCGAGGGACGATTCCAGGGCATCGCGCAGCGCCGCGCTGTCCAGGCTGATGCAGAAACAGCGGCTGTTCAGCGCCTCGATGGACACGCCGGCCAGGGACGCGGCGGCCTCGGAGCAGGAGAGAAAATCCGCATCCCGCTCCAGCAGGGGTGTAACGAAGTCGGTCATATCGAGGGTCCACTTGGGCGCGACTAGCGGGAGCCGAAGACGCCTTGGTTGCGGCGCACAGCGAGCGCCAGCATAAACCAGGAACCCACGAGCGGGCGATCAGCCCAGCAGCTGCAACGCCTCGCTGCTGCACTGCTGGATACGCGCCCAATCACCCTGTTTGACCCACTCGCTGTCGAACATCCAGGTGCCGCCGACGCACATCACGTTGGGCAGGGCCATGTAGCGCTGCAGATTGTCCGGGTTGATGCCGCCGGTGGGGCAGAATTTCACCCCGACGAAGGGGCCGCCCAGGGCTTTCAGCGCCGCAGTGCCGCCGCAGACTTCGGCGGGGAACAACTTGAAGCGGCGATAGCCGAGGGCATAACCGAGCATGATTTCCGAGGCGCTGCTGACGCCCGGCAACAGGGGCACATCGCTCTCCAGGCTGGCCTCGAGCAATTCGCGGGTCGAACCGGGGGTGACGATAAATTGCGCGCCCGCCTCGATGGCAGCGCTGAGCATCTGCCGGTCGAGCACGGTGCCGGCGCCGACGCAGAGTTCCGGGCGCTGCTCGCGCAGTTGGCGGATGGCGGTCAGGCCGTGGGCCGAACGCAAGGTGATTTCCAATACGCTGAGGCCGCCGGCGGCCAGGGCATCGGCCAACGGCAATATGTCCTGTTCGCGGGCGATGGTGATCACCGGCATGATCCGCGCGCGGGCGCAGATGCTGTCGATCTGCGCGATCTTTTCCGCCATGCGGGCTTGCGGGTTATCAGCTGGGCTGGTCTTTGCTTGGTTGATCATAAGGCTGGTCCTTCGGGCCTAAGGGCACCAGTAAATCTCAAGAGGGGAACGTAAAAAGGCGCGAATCGGCATGCTCGCCACGTCTTCGCATGCCAGGGCCTGACTCAGCGTCTGCAGCTTGCTCGAACCCTGGATGGCCAGCAGCGGCAGACGGGCGGTGGCCAGCAACGACAGGGTCATGCTCAGGCGCTGACGCGGCACGCTCGGCGCTTGCATCGGCAGGCAACGCTGCGGGCAATCGATGCGCAGGGCCTCGTGCAGATTCGGGCTTTGCGGGAATAACGATGCGGTATGACCGTCGTCGCCCATGCCCAGCACCAGTACGTCGATCGGCGGCAGTTCGGCGAGCGCCTGATTGGCCAGCAGCGCCGCCTTTTCGAGGCTCTCGGCGGCCTGATACAAGCCGATAAAGCGCGCCGCCGCGGCCGGGCCACGTAACAGATGGCGACGCACCAAACCTTCATTGCTGTCGGCATGGCTGACCGGCACCCAGCGTTCGTCGGCCAGGCTGATCACCACCTGCGCCCAGGGCAGCTCCTGTTTGGCCAGGCATTCGAAAAACGCCACTGGGCTGCGCCCGCCGGACACCACCAGGGTCGCGACGCCATGGCTGTCGATCGCCGCGCGCAACGTTGTCGCCACCGCATTGGCCAGATCTTGCGCCAGGTGTTTGGCGTCGCTGTGGCTGCGCGCCACCACGCCTATCGGTAAGTCGAGTTTAGAGATCGCCATACCAGGACCTCCCATCGCGGGTAATCAGTGCAATCGAACTCATCGGCCCCCAGGTGCCGGCAGCGTAAGGTTTCGGCGAATCGCCGAGGCGCTTCCAGCCGGCGATCAACTGGTCGCACCACTGCCAGGCGTGCTCGATCTCGTCCTTGCGTACGAACAGGTTCTGGTTGCCACGCATCACTTCCAACAACAAACGCTCATAGGCATCGGGCACCCGCGCGCTGCGGTAAGTGTCGGAGAAATTCAGTTGCAAGGGGCCGCTGCGCAGTTGCATGCCTTTATCCAGGCCCTGGTCCTTGGTCATCACCTGCAGGGCGATGCCCTCGTCCGGCTGCAAGCGGATGATCAGCTTGTTGCCGATCAACTGACGCTGTTCGGGAGCGAAGATGTAGTGCGGCGGCTCTTTGAAGTGGATGACGATCTGCGACAGCTTCTGCGGCATGCGCTTGCCGGTACGCAGGTAGAAGGGCACGCCGGCCCAGCGCCAGTTGCGGATCTCGGCACGCAGGGCGACGAAGGTTTCGGTGTCGCTGCGGGTGTTGGAATTCTCTTCTTCCAGATAACCGGGCACCGGCTTGCCGTCGCTGCTGCCGGCCACGTACTGACCGCGGACGATCTGCTGACCAAGGCGCTCGGCGGTGATCGGCTCCAGGGCCTTGAGCACCTTGACCTTCTCGTCGCGAATGCTGTCGGCCGAAAGGTCACTCGGCGGGTCCATGGCGATCAGGCAGAGCAGCTGCAACAAGTGATTCTGGATCATGTCGCGCAGTTGCCCGGCCTTGTCGAAATAGCCCCAGCGGCCTTCGATACCGACCTTCTCCGCCACCGTGATCTCGACGTGGGTGATGTGATTCTGATTCCACTGGGTCTCGAACAGGCTGTTGGCGAAACGCAGGGCGATCAGGTTCTGCACCGTGTCTTTGCCCAGGTAATGGTCGATGCGGTAGATGCGGGTTTCCGGGAAGAACTTCGCCACCGCATCGTTGACCTCGCGCGAGGAAGCCAGGTCGTGGCCGATGGGCTTTTCCAGCACCACGCGGGTGCGCTCGGCGAGGCCGACCTGGGCCAGGTTGGCGCAGATGCCGCCGTACACCGAGGCCGGCGTGGCGAAGTAGGCGATCAGCTGTTCGGCGTCGCCTACCTGCTCGGCCAGCTCGAGATAATCCTCGGCTTCGAGGAAGTCCATGGTCAGGTAACTGAGGCGCGCCTTGAAACGTTGCAGCAGGCTGGCGTCTATCTCGCCGGCCGGCACGTAGCGGCGCAAATGTTCTTCGATCAGCGCCAGCTGTTGCGACGCCTCGCCGGTTTCCCGAGCGAGGGCGAGAATGCGCGTATCGGCATGCAACAGGCCGGCGCGGTCGAGCTGATAGAGCGCAGGGAAGAGCTTGCGTAGGGCCAGATCGCCAAGAGCGCCGAATAAAGCGAAGGTGCAGGGTTCAAGATTCAAAGCAGTCATGATGTACTTTCTTTTATCAAGTTAAGCTAGAAATACCCGGATTCAGCGGAAACATCAAGGCAAAATGTAGTAATAAAAACAACATTTAGCCAATTTTAACTTTAGAGTGGTCGCAACCAGGGGCCATCAGTACGATAGGCCGACATTTTTACCGTCAAGCCAAGAAGCCGTCTCGCATGAGCCCACGGCTTCCAAGGAAGCAATATGGACCGCGTGCGCAACCTACTCGAGCAGATCCAGGGTCGTCTCGACAGCCTGAACAAGGCCGAACGCAAAGTCGCCGAAGTGATTCTGCGCGACCCTCAGACCGCTACCCGCTTCAGCATTGCCGCCCTCGCGCAGGCCGCCCTGGTCAGCGAACCGACGGTCAATCGCTTCTGCCGCTCGTTCGGCGTCAGCGGTTACCCGGAGCTGAAGATGCAGCTGGCGCAAAGCCTGGCCAGCGGCGCGGCCTATGTCAGCCGCGCGGTGGAAGCCGACGATGCGCCCGAAGCCTATACGCGCAAGATTTTCGGCAGCGCCATTGCTTCCTTGGACAGTGCTTGCCAGGCCATCGATCCACAAATGATCAGTCGCGCGGTCGACCTGTTGATCCAGGCGCGGCAAATCCACTTCTTCGGCCTCGGCGCCTCGGCCCCGGTGGCGCTGGATGCACAGCATAAATTCTTCCGCTTCAACCTCGCCGTTTCGGCCCACGCCGATGTGTTGATGCAGCGCATGCTGGCCTCGGTGGCGCACACCGGCGACCTGTTCGTGATCATTTCCTACACCGGGCGCACCCGCGAGCTGGTCGAAGTCGCGCAACTGGCCCGCGAGAACGGCGCCTCGGTGCTCGGCCTCACCGCCGCCGGCTCGCCCCTGGCCCTGGCCAGCACCCTGAGCCTGAACATCCCGCTGCCGGAAGACACCGACATCTACATGCCGATGACCTCGCGAATCATCCAGCTCACCGTACTCGACGTTCTCGCCACCGGCGTCACCCTGCGCCGCGGCGTGGACTTCCAACCGCACCTGCGCAAAATCAAGGAAAGCCTCAACGCCAGCCGCTATCCGTTGAATGAAGAGCCGATGTAGTTCGCCGAAAGCCGACTCTATGTTTATCCGCAAGGCCGCGACCTCGCAGGGTGGATGACGCTTCACCCATCCACCAACTGCGATGGTGAATGAAAAAGACGTCAGCTACGCGCCCCGATCTAGGTCGTAGGTTGGGTTGAGGAGCGCAGCGACGAAGCCCAACGGCAATCTCGCGGTTCACATTGTTGCGCCTTGTTGGGCTTCGCATAGCTCAGCCCAACCTACCCTCCGCCCCTATCTCAGGCACCCCCAATAACAGATGAAAGACCCCATCCGGCAGGGTCATCAAGGCCGGCACGCCGGCCTCGCGCAAGGCGTCTTGCTGCAACAGCTCGACATCGCGCAGTTCCACGCGCAGGCGGGTCAGGGCTACCGGTTGGCAGGATTTCAGGTTGGCCGCGCCGCCCAGGGCGGCCAGCATGGCCGGGGAAATCGCCGCCGGCACAGCGTGGCTTTCGTCCTGCACCAGATCCGGGGTCAGGGCATTCCAGAACCAATCGCCGATTCGCTCAAACATATTCCACACTCCTTTCGATAACGCTCTGGCTGGCGGCCAGCAGACGCTGGCGCACCTGGGCGCTGGTACCCAGGGTCAGAATCTCCTCGGCCAAGGCGCGGCAGTCGCCCATATGCTGGCGGCGTACCGCGGCCTTGATCGCCGGTATCGCCGGCACGCTGACCGACAGTTCGTCCACTCCCAGCCCGAGCAGCAGCGGCACCGCCAGCGATTCCGAGGCCAGGCCACCGCATAGGCCGACCCATTTGCCATGGGCGCGGGCGCCGCGCACCGTCAGTTCGATCAGGCGCAACACCCCCGGATGCAGGGCGTCGGCCTGGGCCGCCAGCCGCGGGTGACCGCGGTCCATGGCCAGGCAGTATTGGGTCAGGTCGTTGGTGCCGATGGAGAAGAAATCCACCTCGGCGGCGAACTGCTCGGCGAGCAGCGCGGCGGCCGGCACCTCGACCATGATGCCGAGCTGCGGCAACTGGCCGACGCCCAGGGCCGCGGCCTCCTGTTCGAGCATGCCGCGCACCTCGCGCAGCTCCTCGAGGCTCGCGACCATCGGCAGCATCAGGTGCAGACGGCTCAGCCCAGCCGCGCCTAGTACCGCGCGTAACTGAGTGCGCAATAGCTCCGGGCGCTGCAAACACAGGCGAATCCCGCGCATGCCGAGGAAGGGGTTTTCCTCCGCCGCCATGGGCACATAGGACAAGGGCTTGTCGCCGCCGACATCCAGGGTGCGCACCACCAGATTGCGTTCCGGGCCCAAGGTCGCGGCGATGGCACGGTAGGTCGCGCGTTGTTCGGCCTCGTCCGGGGCGGCCTCGCGTTGCAGATAGAGAAACTCCGAGCGCAGCAAGCCAACGCCCTCGCCGCCCAGGCTCAGCGCCTGCTGCACTTCCTCCAGCGAGGCGACGTTGGCCGAGACCTCGATGCGGCACCCGTCGCGGGTCGTCGCCGGCTGCAACGCGGCGTCCCGCTCCTGGCGCTGGCGTTGTTTATCGGCACGCTGGCGAGTCAGCAGCCCCTCGACCTCGGCGGCGCTCGGCGCCACCCGTAGCAAGCCGGCGTTGCCGTCGAGCAATATCGGGGTGCCATTGGCCAGCGTCAGCACATCGGCCGGCAAGCCGCACAACGCCGGGATATTCAAGGCGCGGGCGAGGATCGCCACATGGCTGGTCGGCCCGCCGCCGACCGTGGCCAGGCCCAGCACCTTGCCGGTGTCCAGGCTGGCAGTCTGCGAGGGGCTCAGTTGTTCGGCGATCAGAATGCTCTGCTCGGGCAACTGCAAAGGCCCTTCCGCCACACCCAGTAAGCAGCGGGCGACGCGCCGGCCGACGTCGCGCAGGTCCTGGGCGCGCTCGGCGAGCAAGGCGCTATGCAGCGCGGCGAGTCGCTCGGCGCTGGCCACGCAGGCGCTATGCCAGGCGAACGCCGCGCTGTTGCCGCGAGCGATCAAGGCTTCGGCCTGCTCCAGCAGGTCGGGGTCTTCGAGCAATTCCTGATGCGCCTGGAAGATTTCCGCCTGCGGCCCGCCGGCTTGCGCCAGGCGCATGGCGGCCAGCTGCTCCCAGGCCGCGCCGAGCCCCTGACGCAGGTTCTGCCGTTCGGCCGCTTCGCCCTGCCCTTGCTCGTCGAACTGCAAATCCGGTTCGGCGATCTGCACCACCCGGCCCAAGGCCAACCCTGGCGAAGCGCAAACGCCGCGCAGCTCACCATCGCTGGTGTCGACTGTTACCTCGGGCTTGCCTGCCGCGGGCGCAGGCTCGGCAGTCGCCGAGTCTTCGCCGCAGCCCTCGGCGATCAGTTGGCGCAAGCGCGCTAGCGCCTGTTCGGCATCGGCGCCAACCGCGCGCACTTCCAGCACATCGCCGCAGGCGACTTCCAGGGCCATGATCGCCACCAGCGACTTGGCGTTGGCCTCGCCGTCGCCCTTGTGCAAGGTGATACGGGCGGCGAAGCCCTTGGCCGCATGCGCCAGCGTGGCTGCCGGTCTTGCGTGCAGGCCGCTGTGGTTAGGCACAACCACCGCGCCGAACAACTGCGGCGTACCTTCTTCCGGCGACCCTTGCTCGGCGTCCTCGGTCGCGGCCAAGGTCAGCCGCAGCACCGGCTGGCCGCATTCGACCAGGCCGCTTTCCGGGGCGTAGGCGTTGACCTTCTCGCCATTGACCACCAGCATCTGGGTCAACAGGCTGCGCGCGTTCTGGGCGATGGCGTCAGCGTCGAACTCGATCAACGGCTGTCCCGCCGCCACCTGTTCGCCGCTCTGAACCAGGCAACGAAAACCCGCGCCTTGCAGTTGCACGGTATCCAGACCGATATGCATCAGCACTTCGACGCCAGCCTCGCCAACCAGGCTCAGGGCATGCCCGGAGGCCTGCAGGACCTTACCGGCCATGGGCGCGCAGAGGGTTTGCGAAGTCGGGTCGATGGAAATGCCATCGCCCACCAACTTGCCGGCGAACACCGGGTCGGGTACGGCCTCAAGCGGCACCAGCAACCCCGAGAGGGGCGCCAGCAGTACCAGGGTTTGATTTGCGGACATTGCATCACCTGCTGTAGTTCTTGTTTGGCTATGTGCCAGTTAAGCGTCGCCTGGAAGGGAACAACGCTACTTGCAAAGGCCGCAATCTGTAGGCTGCGCTATGCGCGCCCACTCAGGCGACGAATTGCTGGTGCGCACGGCGCACCCTACGACTTGGCTATGTACCCATTACCTGTTGCACACCGTTTTTGTAGGGTGGGTTAGTGGCGCTGAGCCGGGTTTAGGCGGCCACTTCTGAGTCCGAGCGCCACGTAACCCACCAAGCGATGATCGGTTTAGCCCCCATGGTGGGGTACGGCGCAACAGACCAAGTATCAGCTCATAGCCCGTGGTTATGCGCCTAACCCACCCTACGAATGACGCCACCCTTGGCATCGTCTCGACGGCCCAAAGTGCCTCAACAGATAACGAGCAAACAGCCTTTTGCTTACCACCAATACTCAACCTGGGCGCCGAAGTTGGAACCGTGGCGGGCATTGCCGAAGGCACCGCTGTCGGACAGCGCATCGCCTGGGCCGGCGGCGTCCTGCGCGGCCTGGTTCCACACCGCATAGGTGTAGTACAGACGAATTTCCGGACGCGCCCAGAAGGCCGGGCCGCTCGGCGACCAGATCGGCGCCAGGGTGGCCTTGCTCAGCTTGCGCGTGCCGCCCGCCGCGTCCACCTGGTCGTGGCCGAATTCGGTGATCAGTTTGAACTGCTCGGTGAAGGCGTAAGTCGGGCGCACGCCGATCGAGATCCAATCCTGGCTGGCGCCGTTATCGCGCTTGTCCTTCTGATAGACCGCCTGGAACTGGCCGCCGAAACGCGGGGTGAGCTGCCAGTCGAAGAACTCCACCAACCGCCAGCTGGTATTGTCGCGATCCAGGGTCACGTCGCCGGTATAACCGAGGCCGGTGCCCGGGCCTTTGCCGTACTGCACGGCGAACTTGTTCTTGCCGCCGAGAAAATCGCTTTGCGTGTGTTGCGCGGTCAACGCCCAACCGCCATGAGCATCGCGGCTGTCCGGCTTGTCGATATAGCTCAGGCCGAACTCCAGGGCGCCGCCTGGGTTGGGCGCAAAACCGCTGACGTTGAAGTCGTGGCGGTTGATATAGGCCTCCTGCCACAGGCTGTCCTTGCGCGAGAAGGCGTAGCTGTATTTCAGCCCGCCGAACTCCACATCCTCGATACCGGCGCCGGTGCCGCTCTGGTTCCAGTAGTAGAAGTCGGAGATATGGATGTCGTTACGCTTGTAGTAACGGCGCCCGGCCCACAGCGAGCCGTTGTTCAGCGACGGGATCTTGCTCCACTCGGCATAGATCTGCGGCATGCGCGCCGAACCGTGATCTCCGGTGAATTTCAGACTGTGGTCGTAGGCGTTGTACAGCGAGGCCATGGCCTCGACGCTGAGCACCGAGCCGTCGTCGAGGGTGAACAGGTCCTGACGCAAGTCGAGCTCGGCGTACTGCTCGCATTCGTTGCCCAGGCGGTATTTGGTCTGCGCGCCCGGCAATTTGAAGCAGGCTTGCGAATCGCTATTGACCGAGCTGCCGACGCCGCTGCGCAGGTAACCGGTGAACTCCAGGGCCTGCGCGGCCAGGGGCAGCCCGGCAAAGACCATGGCCAAGGTGAGGGTTGTTGTTTTCATGGCTGTTCCGCTTGTTTTTATTGTTGTGGAGCCGGCCCTTGCGATGGGCCGACGCTTTGGTTTTCCGGATGGCGTGGCTTATCCGGGTTACTGCTGTGAAATCGCCTCCTCCGTCAGATGCAGCACGAAGGATTCATAGGGCCGCAGGTACAGGCAGGCGCCGCGCGGCGGGCAATCCGGGTAGTTGCTGATCAACAGGCGCTGGCGGCTGGCGGTCGGCAGCGCATCCTCGGGCAGACGCACTTCGCAGTCGGTGGCGAAGAAGTTGTTCACTACCAGCAAGCGCTCGCCCTCACCAATCCGCAGATAGGCCCACACCTGCGGGTGTTCGGGCAGCAGGCAGCAGTATTCGCCCGTGGTGATCAGCGGTTCGGCCTTGCGCAGTGCGATCAGCCGGCGGTAGTGGTGCAGCACCGAATCGCTGTCCGCCAGGGCCGCCTCGACATTCACCTTGGGGTAGTTGGGCGCCAGTTCGATCCACGGCTGGGCACTGCTGAAACCGGCATTGGGCGCGGCGCTCCAGTGCATCGGCGTGCGCGCGTTGTCCCGCGACTTCTGCCGGATCGCCGCCATGATCTCGTCTTCCGGCACCCCCGCCTCGCGCTTGAGACGGTGGATATTCAGGGTCTCGACATCGCGGTACTGGCGGATATCGTCGAAGCCCGGATCGCTCATGCCGATCTCTTCGCCCTGGTAGATATAGGGCGTGCCCTGCAGCAGGTGCAGCGCGGTGCCGAGCATCTTCGCCGACTGCACGCGGTAAACGCCGTCGTCGGCGAAGCGCGAGACCACTCGCGGCTGATCGTGGTTACACCAGAACAAGGCGTTCCAGCCACCGCCCTGCTGCATGCCGGTCTGCCAGTCGGAGAGGATGCGCTTGAGCCCGACGAAATCGAACTCGGCATACACCCACTTCTGCAGACCCGGATAGTCGACCTTCAAGTGGTGGAAGTTGAAGGTCATCGACAGCTCGCTGGACTCAGGATGCGAGTAGCGGATGCAGTGCTCCAGAGTGGTGGAGGACATCTCGCCGACACTGACCAGCGGATAACCGTCGAACACCTCGCGGTTCATCTCCTGCAGGTACTCGTGCACCAGCGGGCCGTCGGTGTAGAAACGCCGACCATCGCACTCGCCCTCGGGAAAATCCTTGGGCTTGGAGATCAGGTTGATCACATCCAGACGAAAGCCGCCGACGCCCTTGTCGCGCCAGAAGCGCATCATGCGGAAGATTTCCTCGCGCACCCGCGGGTTGTCCCAGTTCAGGTCCGCCTGGCTGTGGTCGAACAGGTGCAGGTAGTACTGCTCGGTGACGGCGTCGTAGGCCCAGGCCGAACCGCCGAACTTGGATTGCCAGTTGTTCGGCTTGTCGCGCCAGATATAGAAATCCCGGTAGGGGCTGTCACGGCTCTGCCGTGCGGACTGGAACCAGGGGTGCTCGATCGAGGTGTGACTGACCACGATATCCATCATCAGGCGGATACCGCGGCGCCCGGCCTGGTCGATCAGCAATTCCAGGTCGGCCATGCTGCCGCAGCTCGGGTCGACCGCGTAGTAATCGCTGATGTCGTAGCCGTTGTCGCGCTGCGGCGAACGCAGGAACGGGGTCAGCCACAGGTAATCGACGCCCAGCCACTGCAGGTAGTCGAGCTTGGCGACGATGCCGAGCAGGTCGCCGGTGGCTCGGTCGGCGTGGCTATAAAAGCTCTTGGGGTAGATCTGATAGACCACCGAGCGCTTCCAGTCTTGCATTGCAGGTATCCCGAATCGAATGAGTTACTGGTGTCGAACCGGGGCGCTGGCGCCCCGGCGTTGCTCAGGCCACCCGATAGCCCGGCAGAATGATCTTGCGGCTCAAGGCGTAGGTCAGGGTGAAGGGCACGACTATCGCGACCAGCATGCCGAGCATGAACAGCGGGATATGCTGGGGGATGATCGAGATGAAGCCCGGCAGCCCGCCGACGCCGATGGCCGCGGCCTTGACCTTGCTCAGCGAGAGGAAGATGCAGGCCAGGGCCGAGCCGCACAGCGCCGCGTAGAACGGAAATTTGTAGCGCAGGTTGACGCCGAACATCGCCGGTTCGGTGATGCCGAAATACGCCGATATCGCCGAGGTCGAAGCCATGCTGCGCTCGCGGGCATTGCGGGTGACGTAGAACACCGCCAGCGCCGCACTGCCCTGGGCGACGTTGGACATCACGATCATCGGCCAGATAAAGGTGCCGCCGTTCCCGGCGATCAACTGCAGGTCCACGGCGATGAACATGTGGTGCATGCCGGTGATCACCAGCGGCGCGTAGAGCAGACCGAAGATCAGGCCGCCGAGCAGCGGCGCCAGCTCGAACACGTAGACCATGCCTTCGGTGATCAGGATGCCCAGATGGCGGGTGAGCGGGCCGATCAACGCCAGGGCGAGGAAGCCGGTGATGACGATGGTGGTGATCGGCACTATCAGCAACTGGATGGAATTGGGTACCCGCGCACGCAGCCAGATTTCGATCTGGCTCATCACCCAGGCCGCCAGCAGGATCGGCAAAATCTGCCCCTGATAGCCGACCTTCTCGATCTGGATCAGGCCGAAGATATCGAAATAGGGAATGCTCGCGCCGTCCAGCCCGGCCACCGCTTTGCCGTAGTTCCAGGCGTTGAGCAGGTCCGGATGCACCAGCAGCAGGCCGAGCACGATGCCGAGAATCTCGCTGCCGCCGAAGCGCTTGGCCGCCGACCAGCCGACCAGCGCCGGGAGGAAGACGAAAGCGGTGTTGGCCATCATATTGATCAACTGCCACAGGCCTTCGAGGTTCGGATAGGCCGCCAGCAGCGTCTTGCCCTCGATAAACATGCCCTCGGCGCCGAGCAGGTTGTTGATGCCCATCAGCAGGCCGGCGACGATGATCGCCGGCAGAATCGGCATGAACACATCGGAGAACACCCGCACCAGGCGCTGCATGGGATTGCCCTTGGCCGCCCCCTGCTGCTTGACGTCGGCGATGGTCGCGGCGCGCAAGCCGGTGAGCTCGCGCAGGGCGGCGTAGACCTTCTCCACCTCCCCCGGCCCGATGACGATCTGAAACACGCCGCCGGTGAGGAAGCTGCCCTTGACCAGCTCGACCTGAGCCAGCCGGGTGGCGTTCACCAGACTGTGATCTTTCAGCGACAGACGCAAACGGGTGACGCAGTGCGCAGCCTGCTCGATGTTGTCCGCTCCGCCGAGCGCTTCGAGGATCTCGGCGGCGGTTTTACGGTAATCCTGGCCCATGCTTTTTTCCTTTCGGTAAGGTTTTGTTATTGGCAGCATGCCGAGGCACAACGTACTCGTATAGACGAGCTAAAGCAACAACTCGTATATACGAGTTTAAGAGCGAGCCGACGAATGGACAAAACGCGCCCGCCCTCTGTAAGGTCAAGCTCTCGCGAGCGCCGCTGCGGCGCGCCGCACGGGGATCAAGAGCCGAGAAGCATGAGCAAATACAACCAGATCTACAGCGATCTGCTTGCCGATATCAGCGCCGAGCGCCTGGCCACGGGCGCTCGCCTGCCTTCGGAAACGGAATTGATGGATGCCTACCAGGCTAGTCGCGGCACCGTGCGCAAGGCCATCGAGTTGTTGCAGGAACGCGGCTTCGTGCAGAAACAGCACGGCAAAGGCGCCTTCGTCCTGTCGCGGAGCCATATCGAATTGCAGCTGGGCGGCATCGTCAGCTTCCAGGAAATCCATCAGCGCCTCGGCCGCAGCCTGGTCACCGAGGTCGTCGAGTTCCGCCGCATCCCCCTGCAAGGCGCCCTGCTCGAGCACCTGCATGCCGAGGAAGGCAGCCTGGTCACCCAGATCAAACGTATCCGCCATATCGACGGCAAACGGGTGATCCTCGATATCAACCACTTCGTCGACGAGCTGATTCCCGGCCTCAGCGAAGAGATCGCCAAGGGCTCGATCTACGAATACATCGAGGACCAGCTCGGCCTCAGCATCAGCTTCGCCCAGCGCGTGATCGAAGCCCAGCAGTGCAGCAAGGACGACCGCCAGTACCTCGACCTCGACGGCCTGGGCCATGTGATCGTGATCAAGAACCACACCTTCCTGCAGGACGGCCGCCAGTTCGAATACACCGAATCGCGGCATACCCTGGACAAGTTCTACTTCTCCGATGTGGCAAGGCGTTGAGCAGGTCGGAGCTCGTAGGGTGGATGACGCTTCACCCATCCACCACAGCGATGATGGATGAAAACAGCGTCAGCTACGCGCCCCGATCCCCCCTACCCAGTTCCCGTAGCCTGGATGCAATCCGGGCTACAAAAGCGGCACGCGAAATTAGCACGTAGCCTGGGTTGAGCGCAGCGATACCCAGGGCGCCGATACCCGGGTATCGCTTCGCTCAACCCGGGCTACCATTGGGTGACTTTGATCGTTCCCACATCGAGGCGTCGAACCGTCCACGTGGGAACGATCAGCTGCTCCGGTAGCCCGGATGCAATCCGGGGAAAAATTGCGCGACCCACACCGCTTCCCGGATTGCATCCGGGCTACAAAAGCGCCACGCAGATCACCCCAGGCATGCCTTCAACGCCAGCACCGCCTCCTCTCCCGGCTGCAAACTCAGGCTGTCGGCCATGCAACTGGCGGCCTGCACGCTGAGAAAGCCCAAGGTTTCGCTCCAGCTGACGTCGGTCAGCGGTCGGCTGCCGGGGTGCCAGACCAGGCTGTTGGCGCCGCCGCGGGTGTCGAGCAACAGTCGCCGTTGCCAGGTCAGGTCCTGCAACTGCAATAGCGCGCCGCGGCGAAAAATCCGGTGGCAATCGTCTTCGATACGCAGCACGCCCTGCTGCCGGCAATCCGCACGTTTGAGCAGGTCATAACCCTCGGCGCCATCCAGACCGAGCAACGCCACCCGTACCACGTCGCTGACCCGCCAATAGGCGTGCAGTGCCTGGCTGAGCTGGCAGGGTTCATCGTCCTGATGGCTGCTGCTCAGGCGCAGGCTCATCTGCTCGCCGAGCTCGGCATCAAGGGTCACCTGCCAGTCGCACAGTTGCAGCTGCCAGCGCAGGCGCACGCCCTGCTCGTCCACTGCGCTGTCGAGCAATTGCCAGTCGCTGAGGCGCGCCCAGCCATGGGACGGCCAACCGCTTTCGCTGGGATGGCGGCCGACCCAGGGCCAACACACCGGCACGCCGCCGCGAATCGCACCGCCGCGCGGCCAGCGCTTGGCGCACCAGAGCCAGGGCCGCTGCCCGCGCGGCTGGAAATGCAGCAGTTGACCGCCCTGCCGGCTGAATGCCGCCTGGAAAAGTCCGTGCTCGATCAGCAGCAGCTCGCGCTCCTGATGCACGACCCAGCGCAGGCCGGGCGCGGCACCTGGCACAAACAACTCAGCCAGGGGATGAGCAAAGGCATCTCCTGGCTGAGTTGCAGGCGCGCGCCGCGCTTTAGCCCGCGGCATGCGCTCGTCCGACTCGAAGCCTTACCACCAGTACTCGACCTGTACGCCGAAGTTCGAACCGTGCTGGGCATTGCCGAAGACGCCGCTGTCGGACAGCGCCGAACCGGCGGCGATCAGGCTGGCCGCGCGCTGCGCCGCTTCGTTCCAGCTCGCGTAGGTGTAGTACAGACGGATTTCCGGACGCGCCCAGAAGCCCGGACCGGCCGGCGACCAGGTCGGCGCCACGGTGAACTTGGTCAGCTTGCGCGTACCGTCGGTGGCATCGACCTGATCGTGGCCCAGCTCGCCGACCAGTTTGAACTGCTCGGTAAAGGCGTAGCTGGTACGCCCGCCGACCGACAACCAGTCCTGATCGCTGCCGTCGGGACGAATGTCCTTCTGGTAGACGAATTGCGCCTGGCCACCCCAGCGCGGAGTGGCCTGCCAGTCGAAGAACTCGACCAGGCGATAGCTCTTGTTGTCGCGATCCAGGGTCACGTCACCGGTGTAACCCAGGCCGGTGCCGGGGCCGCGGCCGTATTGCAGGGCCAGGGTGTTCTTGCCGCCGAGAAAGTCGCTCTGCTTGTGCTGCGCGGTGAGCGCCCAGCCGCTGTGCGCGCCAGTGCTGTCGGGCTTGTCGATATAGCTCAGACCGAACTCCAGCTCACCGCCCGGATTGACCTTGAAGCCGGCGACGTTGAAGTCGTGGCGATTGATATAGGGTTCCTGGAAGTAGCTGTCCTTGCGCGAGAAGGCGTAGCTGTATTTCAGCCCGCCCAGCTCGAAATCCTCGATGCCGGCGCCGGTACCGCTCTGGTTCCAGTAGAAGAAGTCGGAGATATGGATGTCGTTGCGCTTGTAGAAGCGCCGCCCGGCCCACAGCGAACCGCCGTTGAGCGCGCTGACATTGCTCCATTCCGCGTACATCTGGTTCATCCGCGCGAAACCATAGTCGCCGGTGAACTTCGGCGTGTGACCGTAGGCGTTGTACAGCTGCGCCATGCCTTCGACGCTGAGCACCGAACCGTCGTCGAAACTGGCCAGGTCCTGGCGCAGATCGAGTTCGATGTACTGCTCGCATTCGTTACCCAGGCGGTATTTCGATTGCGCGCCGGGCAACTGGAAGCAGGATTGCGTGCCATTGCCGTCCGCGGTGCCGGCACCGCTACGGGCGTAACCGGTGAACTCCAGCGCACTCGCCGCCTGGGGCAAGGCCAGGCTACCGAGGGTCAGGGCCAGGCCGAACTTCGTTGCTGCTCTCATGTTTACTCCTTCTTGTTTTTATTGTTGTAACGCTTGCTGCGGGGTCCCAAGGGCGCGGATATGGCAGGCACCCCCGAGGTATTCAGTGCCGTAGCCCGGATGCAATCCGGGGAAAGATTGCGCGACCGACAAGGCTTCCCGGATTGCATCCGGGCTACGAATCGCAGATTTATCTACCTTTGAATTGGGTAACTTTCGCCGCGGTTTCGGGGGCTGCCGTTGCTCCCGGCAGCAGGCGCTCGCCGCTTTGCGCGTCGAACAGCAGCACCTTGCTCGGGTCGAATTGCAGCTCCAGGGTCTGCCCGACCCGCGGCGCTTCGTCGGGCGCCATGCGGCAGCAGACTTTGGTCTGATTGAGGCAGACGAATACCAGGGTGTCGGGGCCGGTGGGCTCGGTCACTTCGACTTCGGCGCGAATCGACGAGGGGCCACCCGCCACCGCCAGCTGAATCTGCTCGGGACGGATGCCGAGGATCACTTCGCGGTTCTCGAAGCCCGCGTCCATCGCCCCCAACGGCAGTTCGCAGCGCGCCTGCCCGGAGTCCAAAATGGCGAACAGCTGGCCCTCGCGGCGCTGCAGGCGCAGGGGAATGAAGTTCATCGGCGGCGAGCCGATAAAGCTCGCCACGAACAGGTTGGCCGGGTCGTTGTAGATCTGCTGCGGGGTGCCGAACTGCTGGATGATGCCGTCCTTCATCACCGCCACCTTGTCGCCCAGGGTCATGGCCTCGATCTGGTCATGGGTGACATAGACCGTGGTGGTCTTCAGGCGCTGGTGCATCAGCTTGATTTCGGTGCGCATCTCCACGCGCAGCTTGGCGTCGAGGTTCGACAGCGGTTCGTCGAACAGGTAGATCTTCGGCCGCCGCGCCAGCGCCCGGCCCATGGCCACGCGCTGCTGCTGACCGCCGGAGAGCTGCCCGGGTTTGCGCCCGAGCAGATGTTCGATCTGCAACAGCTTGGCCACCCGCGCCACTTCTTCTTCGATGGCCGCCGGCGCCAGCTTGCGCATCTTTAGGCCGAAGGCGATGTTGTCGCGCACGGTCATGGTCGGGTATAGCGCATAGGACTGAAAGACCATGGCGATGTCGCGGTCCTTCGGGCTCATGCCGCTGATATCGGCGCCGTCGACCAGGATCGCCCCGCCGCTGATGTCTTCCAGGCCGGCGATGCAGTTCATCAAGGTGGATTTACCGCAACCGGAGGGTCCCACGAGAATCAGAAACTCACCGGAGTCGATCGAAATCTCGATGTTCTTCAGGGTGTCCGCCAGACCACTGCCGTAGGACTTGTTGACGTTGCGCAGTTCGAGGGTTGCCATATCGTTCTCCTAACCTTTGACCGCGCCGGCTGTAAGCCCACGCAGGAAGTACTTGCCGGCGAGGATGTACACCACCAGCGTGGGCAGCCCGGCGATCATTGCCGCGGCCATATCGACGTTGTATTCCTTGGCCCCGGTGCTGGTGTTGACCAGGTTGTTCAGCGCCACTGTGATCGGCTGGGTATCGCCGCTGGCGAACACCACGCCGAAGAGGAAGTCGTTCCAGATCTGGGTGAACTGCCAGATCAGGCAGACCATGATGATCGGGATCGACATCGGCAGCAGAATCCGCCCGAAGATCGTGAAGAAGCCCGCGCCATCGAGGCGCGCCGCCCGCACCAGGGCATCCGGCACGCTCACGTAGTAGTTGCGGAAAAACAGCGTGGTGAAGGCCAGGCCGTAAACCACGTGCACCAGCACCAGACCGCTGGTGGTGTTAGCCAGGCCGAGGTGGCCGAGGGTGAAGGACGCCGGCAGCAGCACCACCTGGAACGGCAGGAAGCAGCCGAACAGCAGCAGACCAAAGAACAGCTGCGAACCGCGAAAGCGCCACATCGCCAGCACATAGCCGTTCAGCGCGCCGAGCAAGGTGGAAATCAGCACCGCCGGAAAGGTGATCTTCACCGAATTCCAGAAGAAGCCGCCGACGCCGTCCCAGGCCTTGATCCAGCCGATGGCGGTGATCACATCCGGCCAGGACAGCAGGTTGCCGCTGCGGATGTCCTCCGGGGTCTTGAAGCTGGTCAGCAGCATGATTACCAGCGGCACCAGATAGACTGCACAGGCGGCGAGCAGGGTCGCATAGATCGCCACACGGCTGAGGCTAAGAGCAGGCTTAGTCATGGCGTTTGCCTCGCAATTCCGAATACAGGTAGGGCACCAGGATCGCCAGCACCGCGCCGAGCATCAGGATCGCGCTGGCGGCGCCCAGGCCCATCTGGCCGCGGGTGAAGGTGTGGGCGTACATGAACATTGCCGGCAGGTCCGAGGCGTAGCCGGGGCCGCCCGCGGTCATGGAAGCGACCAGGTCGAAGCTCTTGATCGCGATATGCGCGAGGATCATCAACGCGCTGAAGAACACCGGCCCGAGGCTCGGCAGGACGATGCGCAGGTAGATGTTCGGCAGGCTGGCGCCATCGACCTGGGCGGCGCGGATGATCGACTGATCGACCCCGCGCAAACCGGCGAGAAACAGCGCCATGACGAAGCCCGAGGCTTGCCACACAGCGGCGATCACCAGGCAGTAGACGACCCGCTCCGGGTCCACCAGCCAGTCGAAACGGAAACCCTCCCAGCCCCAGTCGCGGAGCATTTTGTCGATGCCCAGGCCAGGGTTGAGCAGCCACTTCCAGGCGGTGCCGGTGACGATCATCGACAGCGCCATGGGGTAGAGGAAAATCGTGCGGATAAAGCCTTCGCGGCGGATGCGCTGATCGAGCAGCACCGCCAGCAGCACGCCTATCACCAGACTGATGCTGATAAACAGGCCGCCGAACACCATCAGGTTCTTGCTCGCCACCCACCAGCGGTCGTTGTCCCACAAGCGCGCATACTGCTGCAGGCCGACCCAGCTGTAGCTCGGCATAAAGCGCGAGTTGGTGAACGACAGGACAAAGGTCCAGAGGATGTAGCCGTAGAAACCGACCAGCACGATCAGCATGCTCGGTGCCAACACCAGCTTGGGCAGCCAGCGCTGTAGCGCATCCAAAGGCGAGGCTTTGCTAAAGACGGCGATTGAACTCATGGGTAACTCCGTTGCGACAACGATGGAAACAAGCCCCCTCTCCCTCGGGAGAGGGTTGGGGTGAGGGGCAGCGACGCACCGGAAAATCCGAGTTGCCCCAATCCCTCACCCCCAGCCCCTCTCCCGGAGGGAGAGGGGAGCAAAACGCAGAACGGCCGATCCCGTAGCGCTTGCTTAGAGAGCAGGCGCCAGGGAGAAAAGGTTTGAAACCGGCGGGTTACACCCGCCCTACGACAACCACGACAGCCGCCGGCGAACCGGCGGCCTGGCTGGCTTTACTGCACGGCCTGGATCGCCGCTGCCAGTTGCTGGGCAGCCTTGCTCGGGTCGGCCTTGGGGTCGTTGAAGAAGTTGGTCACCACATCGAACACCGCACCCTGCACGTAGCTGGAGGCGGCCATACCGTGGGCCATGCTCGGTTGCAGGCCGCCGTTGGCCGCCGCTTCCTTGAAGTCCTTCATCGAGGCCTGGGCACAGGAATCGAAGGAGCTCATGTCCATGTCGGTACGTACCGGGATCGAACCCTTGTTCTGGTTGAAGAACTCCTGGAACTTGGGCTCCATCACGGTGCGCGCCAGGTCCTCCTGGGCTTTGCGGTTATCCGCATCGCTCAGCTTGAACATGGCCAGGGAGTCGATGTTGTAGGCGAAACTGCCCTGGGTACCGGGGAACGGCAGGCACTGGTAATCCTTACCGGCGACCTTGCCGGCGGCGGTCCATTCGCTCTTGGCCCAGTCGCCCATGATCTGCATGCCGGCCTTGCCGTTGATCACCATGGCGGTGGCGCTGTTCCAGTCACGCCCGGCGGCGTTGGCGTCGACGTAGCCGCGCAGCTTCTGCAGGGCAGCGAATACCTCAACCATCTTGGCGCTGGTCAGCACGCTCTCGTCCAGCTCGACAAAGGCCTTGTTGAAATCCTGGGGGCCGAGAATGGCGAAGGCCAGGTCCTCGAATACGGTGCTGTCCTGCCAAGGCTGACCGCCGTGGGCCAGGGGCATAAAGCCGGCTGCCTTGAGTTTGTCGGCGGCGGCGAAGAATTCGTCGAGGGTGGTAGGCGCGGAAGCGCCGGCCTTGGCGAACACTTCCGGGTTGATCCACAACCAGTTGACCCGGTGCACGTTGACCGGCACGGCTACGTAATCGCCGCCGAACTGCATCACCTCGATCACCTGGGGCGGCAGCAGCTTGTCCCACTGCTGCTCCTTGGCCACCTCGTCGAGGTCGGCGAGCAAGCCCAGCTCGCCCCACTCCTGAATGTCGGGCCCCTTGATCTGCGCGGCGGCAGGCGGGTTACCGGATACCGCACGGGTCTTCAACACGGTCATGGCTGCTTCGCCACCGCCGCCGGCAACGGCGAAGTCCTGCCAGGTATGGCCTTTGTCTTCAACCAGTTTTTGCAGGGTATCGGCGGCGCGTTTTTCGCCACCGGAAGTCCACCAATGCAGCACTTCGACTTCACCGGCATGAACGGCCAGCGGCATCAGGGAGACGAGGGAAATAGCGGTTGCCAGGCGGGATATCGAATTCATTAAGGGTTCCTTTCTTGTTGTTATTTACCGGCAAGTCGGATGCTTGCTCTGGAATCGAGTCTAACCACGCTCGCCACGGCGGCGGGTAACGAAGGGATGCGCAAAGGTCACCGGATGGTTACAAAGCAGACCACCACCGCATACCCGTAGCCCGGATGCAATCCGGGGCATCGATGGTGGCCATAACACCGCTCCCCGGATTGCATCCGGGCTACCTGAATCCTACGCATTGCGCGGCAGCCAGAGCGTTACCCGCAGGCCGCCTTCGCGCAGGTTGCGCAGGCTCAGTTCGCCGCCATGGCTATGGGCGATATTGCGCGCGATACCCAGGCCCAGGCCGTAGCCCTGCTGCTGGCCGGCCAGGCGGAAATGCGGTTCGAATACCTGTTCCAGGCGCTGTTCGGGCACCCCCGGCCCTTCGTCGTCGACATGCAGAACAAAGGCCGCGCCGTCGTCCTCAATATGCAGGTGCGCGCGCTCGCCGTACTTCAGCGCGTTGTCCACCAGATTGCCGATACAGCGTTTCAGCGCCAGCGGCTTGCCGGGATAGGCGGCGAGCGCCTGGCCGTCGACCGTCACCCGGCCGGCGCCGAGCGGCGCCAGGTAGGGTTCGACCACGCAATTGAGCAGCTGATTGAGATCCACCGGCTCGATGTTCTCGTGAATGTCGGTGTCCTTGACGCATTGCAGCGCGCCCTTGACCAGCATTTCCAGCTCGTCCAGGTCGCGGCTGAACTTGGCCTGCACGGCCTCGTCTTCGAGCAATTCGACGCGCAGACGCAGGCGGGTGATCGGTGTGCGCAGGTCATGGGAGATCGCGCTGAACAACTGGCTGCGCTCGCGCAGGTAGCGGCCGATGCGCTCGCGCATGCTGTTGAAGGCGCGGCTGACCTCGACCACCTCGCTGCCGCCCGCCTCGGTCAGCGGCTCGACCTCACTGCCCAGGGACATCTCCCGCGCCGCCACCGCCAGGCGCTTGAGCGGCCGGCTCTGCCAGTGCACCAGAATACCGATGAACAGCAGCAGAAAGCTGCTGGTGAGAATGATGAACCACAGCTGCTGGGCCGGCAGCCCCTGCTGCTCCAGGCTGACATAGGGCTCGGGCATCAGGGAGGCGAGATACAGCCATTCGCCCGGCGAAATCTGGATCTGGGTGACCAGCACCGGCGGATTGAGCGGCTCCAGGCTGAGGGCGTAATGCGCCCAGGAGCGCGGTAATTCTTCGAGCTTCAAGGCGCTGTTGAAGATGCGCAGATCGTCCGGGCTGACGAATTGCGCCGAGACATCCAGATCGCTGCCCAGGCGCTCGCGCAACGTGGCGTCGACCGCATCGAGCACCGCGCGTTTACGTGGGGTTTCCGGCAACACCTGCATGCTCAGGGGCTTGTCGTTGAGCGAGACGAAAAACCGCGTACCGCCCATATTGCGCAACTGATCGAGCACCATCGGCCGGTAGCCGATCGGCAACGAGCGGAAATAGGCGACGCTGGCGGCCATCGATTGTGCCAGGCTGCGCGCGCTGGTCAGCAGCCCTTCCATCTGGCTGGCGCGCAGCTGCGATACCCAGATCACGCTCGACAACGCCTGAGCCAGCAACACCACCAGCAGCGTCAGCAACAACATGCGCCCGAGCAGCGAGCGCGGCACGGGCAGCAGCTTGCGCAGGTTAACCATGGTTATAGGGCGTAACAGTGGCCGCCAACTGATAGCCGCTGCCGCGCACCGTGCGGATCAGCCGTGCAGGTTTTTCCGTGTCGCGCAGGCGCTGGCGCAGACGGCTGACGGCCATGTCGACGATGCGCTCGAGCGGCATCACCTCGCGGCCGCGGGTGGCGTTGCCGATGGTGTCGCGGTCGAGTATCTGCTGCGGGTGGTCGAGAAACAGCTTGAGCAGGGCGAAATCGGCGCCAGAGAGAAACACCTCCTCGCCGTCGGCATGGAACAGCCGGTGACTGACCATATCCAGGCGCCAGTCATCGAAGGCCAGCACCTCGCTGCCACGCTCCTGAGTGAAGTGCGCACGGCGCAACAGTGCCTTGATCCGCGCCAGCAGTTCACGCGGGCTGAAGGGTTTGCCCAGGTAATCGTCGGCGCCCAGCTCCAGGCCGATCACCCGGTCGGTCTCGTCGGAGCTGGCGGTGAGCATGATGATCGGCACCTGGGCGAAGCGCTGATGTTCGCGCACCCAGCGGCACAGGCTGAAGCCGTCCTCGTCGGGCAGCATCACATCGAGGATCACCAGGTCGGCCGCTTCCGCACAGAGCCCCTGGCGAAACCCCGCGCCGTCGCCGACGGTGCGCACCTGAAAGCCGGCGCGGCTCAGGTAGGTTTGCAACAGTTCGCGAATTTCCTGATCGTCGTCGACCAGCAGAATCGATTTTCCGGGCTGGCTCACAGTCCGCCTTCCTTATTGTTATCAATTATCAAAGCCACGAGTGCCATTCAGGCATGCGAACGACGTTTCGTAGCCCGGATGCAATCCGGGGAGCGGCTTTATGGCCGCCAGCGATGCCCCGGATTTCATCCGGGCTACCGGTGCCTTGAACTAAGCAGTGCTACTGTCCAGCCGCTTGCTGCAAAGCCACACCCGCGCCCATCAACCCAGGGTATTGGGCGGTCACCAACCACACCGGAATGCCGTCAAAGTAGTCGCTCATGCGGCCCTTGTCTCTGAAGCTCTTGGCAAATCCGCTGGCCAGGAACAACTCAGCAAACCGCGGCACCACGCCGCCGACGATATAGACGCCGCCGCGCGCGCCCAAAGTCAGCACGTTGTTGCCCGCCGCGCGGCCCAGCCAGCAACAGAATTGCTCCAGCACCGCGAGCGCGACCGGGTCACCGGCCAGCGCCGCGGCTGTGACTTCGGCCGGCGAAGACAGCCGCGGCGCATGTCCATCCACCGCGCAAATCGCGCTATACAGCTGCAACAGGCCACCGCCGCTGAGCACGTCCTCGGCCCGTACGTGACCGAGTTGACGATACAACTGCTGCCAAAGCTCAGCTTCTCGCGGGGTGCCGATCGGCAGATCGACATGCCCGCCCTCCCCCGGCAGCGCTCGCCAACTGCCATCGCTCAAGGCCAGCAAGGTGCCGACGCCAAGGCCGGTGCCCGGGCCGATCACCACGCAGGGACGATCGCGCTCGGGCTCGCCGGGACAGACGCTGATGCGCTCGTCGTCGTGCAAGCGGGTCATGCCCAGGGCCATCGCGGTGAAATCGTTGACCAACAGCAGTTCGCGCACCTGCAATTCCCGGCAGAACGCCGTGCGGCTGATCTGCCAGTGGTTGTTGGTGAACCTGAACAAGTCGCCATCAACCGGCCCGGCGCAGGCCAGACATACCGAGTCGATAGAGCCCAGGGGCAGCCCCAAGTCGGTCAGGTAAACCCGAATCGCCTGTTCCGGCCCGAGGTAATCGACAACGGGCAGAACCCGCACCGACTCCAGTTCCTCGTCACGCCAAAGGGCGAAACGGGCATTGGTACCACCGATATCGCCAACCAGTGCCAGCTTCACGTCAACGCCTCCAGGTCGGCGCTGAACACGCTGGCGCCGTGCTCGGCCGGGCTGAAGGCCGCACGCATAAAGCCGAACAGTTCGCGCCCGCAACCGATGCCGCCATCGGTTGGTCGCGGCACCACTTCGCGCGCCACCCACTCGGCGTCATCGACCAGCACTTGCAGCGTGCCGGCAACGCCGTCGACGCGTATCACATCGCCATCGCGCACCTTGGCCAGCGGCCCGCCATCCCAGGCTTCGGGGCTGACATGAATGGCCGCTGGCACCTTGCCCGAGGCGCCGGACATGCGCCCGTCAGTGACCAAGGCGACCTTGAAGCCGCGGTCCTGCAACACGCCGAGATAGGGCGTGAGTTTGTGCAGTTCGGGCATGCCATTAGCTTTCGGACCCTGGAAGCGCACTACGGCGACGAAATCGCGCTCCAGCTCGCCGGCCTTGAAGGCATCGGCGAGTTCGAGCTGGCTCTGGAACACCCGCGCCGGCGCTTCGACGATCTGGTGCTCGGGCGCCACAGCGGAGACTTTGGCCACACCGCGACCGAGGTTGCCGTCGAGCACGCGCAGGCCGCCCTCCGGCGAAAACGCCTCGCCGACCGAGCGCAGGATAGTCGGGTCGAGGCTCGCGCTCGGGCCTTCGCGCCAGGTCAACACGCCCTCGTCGAGGAAAGGCTCCTGGGTGTAACGCGACAGGCCCTGGCCCATCACGGTGTAGACGTCCTCATGCAGCAAGCCGGCCTCGAGCAGAGTGCGCACCATGAATGGCACGCCGCCGCTGGCGTGGAAGTGGTTCACGTCGGCCTGGCCGTTGGGGTAGACCTTGGCCAGGCTCGGGGTTACCGCCGACAGATCGGCCATATCTTCCCAGGTCAGCTGGATACCCGCCGCCCGTGCAAACGCAGGAATATGCAGGGTGTGGTTGGTTGAACCACCAGTGGCATTGAGCGCCACCACCGAGTTGACGATGGCTTTCTCGTCGATGATCTGGCACAGCGGCAGGTAGCTGCCGTTCTGCTTGGTCAGGCGGGTGACCTGGCGCGCGGCTTCGCGGGTCAGCTCGTCGCGTAGCGGCGTGTAGGGGTTGACGAAGGACGAACCGGGCAAGTGCAGGCCCATGATCTCCATTACCACCTGGTTGGTATTGGCGGTGCCGTAAAAGGTGCAGGTGCCGGGGCTGTGGTAGGACTGCATTTCCGATTCGAGCAATTCCTCGCGGCTGGCCTTGCCCTCGGCATAGCGCTGACGCACTTCGGCCTTCTGCTTGTTGGGAATGCCCGAGGGCATTGGCCCACCCGGCACAAAGACCATCGGCAGGTGACCGAAACGCAGCGCGCCGATCATCAGCCCAGGGATGATCTTGTCGCAGATGCCGAGCATCAGCGCGGCGTCGAACATGTTGTGCGACAGCGCCACGGCGGTGGCCATGGCGATCACTTCGCGGCTGGCTAGGCTCAATTCCATGCCTGGCTCGCCCTGGGTCACGCCGTCGCACATCGCCGGCACACCGCCGGCGAACTGGCCGACCGAGCCGATTTCGCGCAGGGCCTGCTTGATCAGTTCGGGAAAGTGTTCGTAGGGCTGGTGCGCCGAAAGCATGTCGTTATACGCCGAGACGATGCCGACGTTGGCCTCGTTGGTCAGACGCAGGCGCTGCTTGTCGCTGGCCGATCCGCAGCCGGCCACTCCATGGGCGAAGTTGGCGCACTGCAGGCTGCTGCGGTGCGGCCCCTCGCCAGCGGCGGCGCCCATCTGCGCCAGATAGCGCTCGCGGGTGGCACGGCTGCGGGCGATCAGGCGGTCGGTTACATCTTGAACACGGGGATGCATGGCTCAACTCCAGGTTAACGAGCAACAGCTGTATGTAGTTTTAACAAAATATTGCCAGCTAAAACGCTTGATTTCTAGTTTCATGAGCATAATCTTGTAATTAAAACAACAAAACCACAACGAGACCTTACTTATGACACTTCGAATTGCCATCAATGGTTTTGGCCGTATCGGCCGTAACGTTCTGCGCGCGCTCTACACCCAGGACTACCGCCAACAGCTGCAGGTCGTGGCCATCAATGACCTGGGCGACAGCGCGATGAACGCGCATCTATTCAAGTACGACAGCGTACACGGCATTTTTGACGGCCAGGTCGAGCACGATCAGGAAAACCTGACGATCAATGGCGATCGTATCGCCGTCAGCGCCATTCGTAACCCGGCGGAATTGCCGTGGAAGGATCAGCGGGTCGATGTGGTGTTCGAATGCACCGGGCTGTTCACCGACCGCGACAAAGCCGCCGCGCACATCGCCGCCGGCGCGCGCAAGGTGATCATCTCCGCGCCGGCCAAAGGCGCCGATGCCACCGTGGTCTACGGGGTCAACCATGACAGCCTGCGGCAGTCCCATCAGATCATCTCCAACGCCTCCTGCACCACCAACTGCCTGGCACCGGTGGCCCAGGTGCTGCAACGCGCCCTGGTAATCGAACAGGGGCTGATGACCACCATTCACGCCTACACCAACGACCAGAACCTCTCCGACGTTTACCACAGCGACCCCTACCGCGCGCGCTCGGCCACTCAATCGATGATCCCGACCAAAACCGGCGCGGCCGAAGCCGTGGGCCTGGTGCTGCCGGAGCTGGCCGGCAAGTTCACCGGCATGGCGGTGCGCGTGCCGGTGATCAACGTGTCGCTGGTCGACCTGACCCTGCAAGTGCAGCGCGAAACCAGCGCCGACGAGGTCAACGCCCTGCTCCTGGCCGCCAGCAAGCAATCCAAGGTGCTTGGCTATAACGACCTGCCGCTGGTCTCCTGCGATTTCAATCACAACCCGCTGTCGGCGATCTTCGACGCCAACCACACCAAAGTCAGCGGCAAGCTGGTCAAAGTCATGGCCTGGTACGACAACGAGTGGGGCTTCTCCAACCGCATGCTGGATAACTGCCTGGCCCTTTGCAACGCGGATTGAAACGCTCGTAACCCGGATGAAATCCGGGGAATCGGTGCTGGCCATAAAACCATCCCCGGATTGCGCCTAGGATTATTCGGGCTACAGCGCTTTGGGCCATGCGACCTCACGGCGAGAGCAGGCTCTTGTAGCCCGGATGAAATCCGGGGGCATCGGCGCTGGCCGAAAGACCATCCCCGGATTGCATCCGGGCTACGGGATCGCGTTCACCCTTGATGCCGGAGGTTGTCGCATTCGTAGGTTGGCGCTGAGCCTGCGAAGCCCAACGCAAAGAACCCACTCTCTAACCCCTTACACCGAGCAAATCCAGGAACCCACCATGCCGCGTATCAGCTTCACCACCGCCACCCTGCCCGCGCGCAAGCGTATCGCGCTGGTCGCCCACGACCACTGCAAGGAGTTCCTGCTCGACTGGAGCGAACGTCAGCGCGACAAGCTGGCGCACCATCATCTGCTGGCGACCGGCACCACCGGCCTGTTGCTGGGCCGGCGTCTCGGCCTGCCGATCGAATGCATGATCAGCGGGCCGCTGGGCGGCGATCAGCAGCTGGGCGCGCGCATCGCCGAGCAGCGGGTGGATATGCTGGTGTTTTTCTGGGACCCCTTCGAGCAGCAGCCACACGACCCGGATATCAAGGCGCTGCTGCGGGTAGCGGCGGTGTGGAACATTCCCGTGGCCTGCAACGAAAGCAGCGCCGATTACATGCTCGGCAGCGCCCTGCTGGATCAGGCCCACGACTATCGGGTGCCGGACTACCAGAGCTATCTCGACCAGCGTCAGTAGTTCTCGCCTTCCTGTACCGCGCAACAGGCCCGGCTGTCCAGCGCCTCCAACAGCCGGCAATGTTCGGCCTCGGCACTGGTGCAGCCGGCGAGCTTGCTCAGTTCGGCTTTCATCTTCTGCAGATCGCGAATCCGTGCATCGATGGTCAGCAGGTGTTCCTGCACCAGCTGGTCGGCCTCCGCGCAGGGGCTGTGGGGCTGCGCGGCCAAACCGAGCAGCGTGCGGATCTCATCCAGGCTGAAGCCCAGTTCGCGGCCGCGACGAATAAAGCGTACCCGGCGAATATCGGCCTCCTCGTAATGCCGATAGCCCGACGCGCCACGTTTGGGTTGTGGCAGCAACCCGCTACGCTCATAAAAACGAATGGTTTCCAGATTGACCCCGCTCTCGCGGCTCAACCCGCCGATGGTCAGTGGTTTGCCCATGGCTTGACTCCGTAGTGACTACAGGGTTTAGCGTACTGCCCATCCCCTTACAGGAGAAGCCTAATGGGCGCCAACTGCTGCAGTACCGCATGTGAAACCACTCGCCTCACCAAGCGCTATCGCAAGATTCTCTGGGCCGCCCTGGTGGTCAACCTGGGCATGTTCGGGGTGGAAGTCATCGCCGGCGTACGTGCCGATTCGGTATCGCTGCTGGCGGATTCGTTGGATTTTCTCGGCGACGCCGCCAACTACGGCATCAGCCTGCTGGTGCTGGGCATGAGCCTGACCCTGCGCGCCAAGGCCTCGCTGTTCAAAGCCCTGTCGATGCTGGCATTCGGCGTCGGCGTGCTGATCGCGGCGATCTGGCACCTGCTCAGCGGCCAGGTGCCCGATGCGCCCACCATGGGCTGGGTCGGCTCTCTGGCGTTGCTGGCCAATGTCGGCGTGGCCGCCCTGCTCTACGCCTACCGCGAAGGCGATAGCAATATGCGCAGCGTCTGGCTGTGCTCGCGCAACGATGCCCTCGGCAACCTCGCCGTGCTGTTCGCCGCCCTCGGCGTATTCGGCACCGGCAGCGCCTGGCCGGACCTGCTGGTGGCCAGCATCATGGCCGGTCTTGCAGTGACGTCGTCCTATCAGGTGATGCGTCATGCGCGCCAGGAACTGGCGGAGGAAGCCGAAGCCAAGGCCGTACGCAGCAGTTAGAAATCCACCTTGCCCCTGCCCGCCTTGATCGCCCCGCGCTTGCTCTTGCCTTCCAAACGGCGCTTCTTCGAGCCCAGGGTCGGCTTGGTCGGGCGCCGGGCTTTTTCGGTTTTGCCGGCGTTGCGGATCAACTCGGCCAGACGCTCGAGGGCGTCGGCGCGGTTCTGTTCCTGGGTGCGGTACTGCTGCGCCTTGATAATCACCACCCCGTCGGCGGTGATGCGGCTGTCGCGTAGCGCCAGCAAACGCTCCTTGTAGAACGGCGACAAGGACGAAGCCTGGCTATCGAAGCGCAGGTGCACGGCGCTGGAGACCTTGTTGACGTTCTGCCCACCAGCGCCCTGGGCGCGGATGGCGGTCAGCTCGATCTCGTCGTCGGCTAGATGGATGCTGTTGGAGATCACCAGCATAAGCACGGCAGATCCATGGCGCGGTAAGCCTTTGTGAGGTGGTGGGCGTCTATGCCCCGATAATGCGGCCTTACGTTACCGGCATCGCCCCATACCGGCAAATCGCCCGGGCCCGCGCACTATATCGGCGCCGCGCGCCGCTGAAATCTTTGCTGTAAATTTAGCCGCTGCCAAGGTCGATAAGCTGAGCTAAGTTAGCCGTCTGACTCAGCTCGAGACCTGTTGCGATGGATTCGATTACCCAAGCGGTGCTTGGCGCCAGCATTCAAGGCGCCCTGCTCGGCCGCTGGCAAGGACGCAAGGCGTTGCTGTACGGCGCCATGCTCGGCACGCTGCCGGACCTGGACGTGATCATCGACTACGGCGACGCCGTGGCCGATATGACCTATCACCGTGGCTTCAGCCATTCGCTGTTCGTCCTCAGCGCCCTGGCCTTGCTGTTGACCTGGCTGACCCGGCGCTTTCGCCCCAACCCCAACTACTCCGCGCGAAGGCTGTTTTTCGCCGTCTGGCTGGCGCTGATCACCCACCCGCTGCTGGACGCCTTTACCAGCTATGGCACCCAGTTGTTCTGGCCGCTGACGCCGACGCCGACCGCCTGGTCGAGCATCTTTATCATCGACCCGCTGTATACCTTGCCGTTGATCGGCGCGGTTGCCCTGGGTCTGCTGTTCGGCCTGCGCGATAAAAGCGCCAAAGCGCCGGCTATCGCCCTGCTGCTTTCCACCCTCTATCTGGGCTTCACCCTGAGCGGCAAATACATGGCCGAGCAGCGGGTGGAAGCGCAACTGGCCAAGCAGGGCATTCAGGCCGACAGGCTGTTCAGCACGCCGACTCCGTTCAACAGCCTGCTATGGCGGGTGATCGTATTGGATGGCGACTACTACCATGAGGCGCTGGTCAGCTGGTTCGATAGAACGCCAGCGCAACTAGGGCGCATTCCCCGCGGCAGTCAGTTGGCCAATGTACTCGCGGATTCAAGCGCCCATGCGCGCCTGGTCTGGTTCACCGACGGCGTGCTGCGCTACGACCAGATCGGCCCGCACCTGGTGGTCACCGACCTGCGCCTGGGGATGACCGGCTTCCATCCGTTCCGCTTCGACTTCGCCAGCCAACAAGACGGCACCTGGCAGCTCGCCCAACAGGTACAACGCTGGCCGATGGACCGCGGCGACCTGCGCCGTTTGGCGCTGTTATGGACGCGAATCTGGCAACCGGAGGTGGACGTGCCGCTGGTGGTCTGGGCCGACGAGCTGCGTAAGCCCTTGAGCGCCAAGTTGCAGTGAATGCCCGCCTGCGGGCATATCGAGAGATGGATCTACGGCGCCCTTACTGCCCCTTGAATGGCGCCCTCGGCTTGCTCCGCAGCGGGTCGAGCAAGCCCGATAGGCCGTTATGGTCGATCTCCTGCATCAGGGCCAGCAGGCGGCCGATCTCGCCGGTGGGGAAACCTTCGCGGGCGAACCAGTTGAGGTAGTTGCCCGGTAAATCGGCGAGCAGACGGCCCTTGTATTTGCCGAAGGGCATTTCCCGGGTCACGAGCAGGAGCAGGTCTTCTGGTTTCATCGGGGCTCGCATCGCCTGGCCAGGCGGATTCGAAAAGAAGCGCGGATTATGCCGTTCGGCTTGGTCCCGGGCCAGCGCCCCTAAACTCGGGTAAGCTTCGCCCCCGTCATTTTCCAACCAGGGTTATCTCAGGATGCTTATCAAGGCACTCAGAATCGGTCTCGGCCAGCTGATCATCTTCATCGACTTCATCACCCGCCCGCGCAAGCTCAAGCGCGCGCCCGAGGCGCAAGCCGCAGTCGAACGCAGCGCTGCCGGCCTGGCCTTGTATCAGTTCCACGCCTGCCCCTTCTGCGTGAAAACCCGCCGTACCTTGCACAAACTGAATGTGCCGGTCGCGCTGCGCGACGCGAAGAATAACCCTCAGGCTCGGCAGGATCTGGAGCAGCAAGGCGGCAAGATCAAGGTGCCGTGCCTGCGTATCGAAGAGAACGGCCAGAGCACCTGGTTGTATGAATCGAAAGCGATCATCGCGTATTTGAACGAACGCTTCGCTAACGCATAAAAGAAGGCTATGTACCGTTATGCGTTGCTGCGCAGGCCAGCAACGCCAAGACGCGGCAATTCGTAGGGTGGGTTAGGCGCCTGATCACGGGCTATCCGTCGACGCTTAATCAGTTGCGCCGTAACCCACCAGCGGGGTCAGGCCAAAGACCGCTTGGTGGGTTACGTGGCGCACAGATCCCGTAGTTGCCTCACCAGCCCGGTTCCGCGCCACTAACCTGCGCGGCCCGACCCACCCTACAAAAGTCACCTGCAACACATGATTGGTACATAGCCTAAAAGAACTGCGCCAGGGTTTTCACCCTGGCGCAGTCGTTGTTTCAGACGTGACGCTTACTTGATGTAATAACGGCCCCAACGCTCGACGTCACGCACGGACTGCTGACGCAGGAGCGAACGCCCTTGCTGAGCGGTTTCTGCCGCGGCGATCTCATCGTCGATGATTTTGGTCGACAACGACAGCCAGCTGGTGGCGAACGCCATGGCATCGCCATGCAATTCCAGGGCATCGGTGGCGACGTTGCTGATGTCGTCGCACGCCTGGTGGTAGCACGGGTCGAACGGCTCGTTGGCGGCACCGCCGAACTTCTGCGCCTGCTCCTCGCTCTTCACGTCTTCAGCGCCGGTGAACAAGCCGCCGAAGGCGATCCCGTCGTCGAAGAACTGTGCATAGTCGGAGCGGAAGTCGATCTCGGTGCCTTCGGTCGGCGCACTGCGCAGGTTGAAGTAAGCCCCCAGCAAGCGCTCGATGGCAGCCGAACCGGGCGGGCCTTGCAGGCCGAAGTCCGAACCGTCGCCGTCATAGATGAAGTTGCCGAAGTTCGGCGAGGCGATCATGTCGAAGTTCAGATACGCCTTGATCCGTTGCTTCTCCTCCGCCGCCAACTCGGTGACGTAATAGGTGGAACCGACCAGACCCGACTCTTCGGCACCCCACCAGGCGAAACGCACCTTGTTGAACGGATGGGCCTTGCTCATCAACACCGCCATTTCCAGCAAGGCGGCACTGCCCGAGCCGTTGTCGTTGATACCGGGGCCTTCGCCCACCGAATCCAGGTGTGCACCGACCATCACCACGTTATCCGGGTTGCCGCGACGGGTCTCGGCGATCACGTTGTGGGTTTCGGTACGGCTGCGTTCGACGTCGGCCACCATGCGCACCTGCACGCCTTCGCTCTGCGCCCAGCCGGCGCCGATATCGTAGGTGGTGAAGAGCACCGGAATACCGCCGGCATAGCTATCGCCCAGGGTGGCGTTCATCAAGCCTTTGCGATCTTCGGTATCGCCCTGGTTGAAGATGATCACCCCGGCGGCACCCGCAGCCGCGGCATTCTCAGCCTTGATCTGGAAGGTACAGGCGCCGCGCTGAATCAAGGCGATGGAGCCGCTGGGGAAACCGGTGAAATCTTCCGGCTCGCAGCCACTGGTAGAGGTATTGCCCGCCCCGAGGGCCACATCCACTGGCGCCACGCTGGCGCTTACATCGCCGGCTTCGGTCTGCGACAGGTAGGTGAAGTCCTGATCCCAGACGTAATCGGTCGGCGTCGGCGCGAGCATGCTGAGCGTGCCCGGCCCGATGGGCTCGTAGGAGGTGAAGGGAAATGCCTGCAGGGTAACGGTGTAACCGGCGCGCTCCAGGGTGCTGCGCACATAGTCGACCGAAGCTTGATAGCCCGGCTGCGCCGCCGCACGATTGCCGCCGTTCATGCTGGCGATGTCCTGCAGCTCCTGCAAACGGGTCATCACATTCCGGGACTGCATGCAGTGCGGCAGACCGAGCGGTGTGCCGACCAACAACGGAGATTTGCACGCCGACAGCGACGGCTTGCCCGGCGTCCAGAAATCGTTGAAGCGCTGGCTGTCGTCGCCAGGGGCTGCAACGCTTACGGTGGACGCGGCTAACGCGAGAGAACCAACAACCCTTCGAACATTGTTTTTCTTCTTCATCGGAAAATCATCCTTGTTAAATGTTGTTGTAAGCAGGCCGCGCACGGCTTACGCCACTGTCCCTGATACCTCAGCGGATGCGGCCATGAGCACTTGACCTGTGACAACGCCGTTCGGTTCTGCGAGTTCCGTTCGATCTGCAATCCACTTGCGATTTTCTTGACCTGTTGCTCAACAATGAGAGGTTGTCGCCGCACTGATTGGATTGGTCGCACCGATGCAAACCGGTTTTCGAGGGATGGACTACCGCCGACTGAGGAGGTGACGGGATAGCCGCTGCAAAGGGGTATCGCTGCTGACGAGGAGCCTCGGCTGCGTGGCCGGATGAAATCCAGGGAGAACGTCTGATGCCTGAATGACCCTGACGCGTCACCCATCCACCATGGTTATTTGGTGGATGGATGAAGCGTCATCCACCCTACGCTGCTCTGGTGGCCCGGATGCAATCCGGGAGTGTTCTTGCGGATATAGGGGGCCAGCCGGAGGGCTACTCCGCGCTTTTCAGTTCGGTGACGACGAACTGAGTGCCTTGCTGTTCGACCACGAAATTCACCTTGTCGCCGGCCTTCACGCCTTCGAGCAGCGCCGCATCCCGCACGCCGAAGACCATGGTCATCGGCGGCATGCCGATATTGGCGATGGGACCATGGCGCAGGGTGATCTTCTGCGCGGCGGCGTCGATCTTGCGCACCTCGCCCTGGCTCATATTGGTTGCGGCCTCGCTGCTGCTCGGCGCCTTAGCTGGTTCGGCGGCGAATGCGGGGAAGACCAGGGTGCAGCCCAGGGCGATAGCGGTCAGAATTGTTTTCATTGGTTGTTCCTCTGTCATGGATGCCATGGGTGATCAATTAGTTGGCGATACGCTGATTTTGCCGACCATGCCGGCCTGGTAGTGGCCGGCTATCAGGCAGGCGAAGTCGAACTCGCCGACGCGATTGAAGGTCCAGACGATTTCCTCGCGCTTTCCGGGGCCGACATGGGCCATATAGGGTTCGTCGTGCTCCATGCCGGGAAACTTGACCATCATCGCCGCGTGCTCATCGAGGTCCTGCTTGGTACCCAGGACGAACTCATGCAGCACCCGGCCTTGATTGCGGTGGACGAAGCGAATGGTTTCGCCGAGCTTCACCTCGATCCGATCCGGGATGAAACGCATCTGGTCGGTCATGCTGACCTCGATGGTGCGGTCGACCTGATCGGCATCACCGGCAATGCCCCAGGGTTTCTGCTCCTTGACCACCTTTTGGGCCTGGGCTCCGGCGTGGGCTTCGCCATGGGCCAACGCAGGCGCGCTGGTCAGCGCGGCGCTAAGGGCCAGCACCAGGGCGGCCAGGTTTAATGCTGTATTCATCTCGATATTTCCTCAATTTTGCAGCTGCAATGCTTGGTAGGAGCCGGGGGGACGCCTAGTCCTTGCTGGCTCCTACAAACCTCGTCAATGGCCGTTATGCCCGCTGGGTTTACGTATCTGTACTTCGATGGTCTCGCCGGGCGGCTGCTGCAGCGGCATGCTCTGCCCGCCGGCCTGGTTCGAACGGGTCGGCGTGGCCAGCTCGCCGCGCCATTCGTGGGCCACTGTGCCGGCCGGGTGTTTGAACCAGCCGGGGTCGCGGTAATCGCCCGGCGCTTGATCCTTGCGCACCTTGAGCATGCTGAACATGCCGCCCATCTCCACCGAACCGAAGGGACCGTCGCCGGTCATCATCGGTGCGGTGTTATCCGGCAACGGCATCTGCATCTCCGCCATATCGGCCATGCCGCGCTCGCCCATCACCATGTAATCGGGGATCAGCTTGGCGATCTTGCGGGTCATGTCGCGGTGGTCGACGCCGACCAGGGTCGGGATGTCGTGGCCCATGGCGTTCATGGTGTGGTGGCTCTTGTGGCAGTGAAACGCCCAGTCGCCCTCCTCGTCGGCGAGGAACTCGACCTGGCGCATCTGCCCCACCGCGATATCCGTGGTCACCTCCGGCCAGCGCGAACCCACCGGCGTCGGCCCGCCATCGGTGCCGGTCACTTCGAACTCATGACCATGCAGGTGGATCGGGTGGTTGGTCATGGTCAGGTTGCCGACGCGGATGCGCACCTTGTCGTTCTTGCGCACCACCAGCGGGTCGATGCCGGGAAAGATGCGGCTGTTGAAGGTCCACAGGTTGAAGTCGAGCATGGTCATGATCTTCGGTGTATAGGCGCCGGGATCGATGTCGTAGGCATTCAGCAGAAAGCAGAAATCCCGATCCACTTCGCTGATCAGCGGATGGTGCTCCTTCGGGTGGGTGACCCAGAAGCCCATCATGCCCATGGCCATCTGGGTCATCTCGTCGGCATGGGGGTGATACATAAAGGTGCCGGGGCGGCGGGCGACGAATTCGTAGACAAAGGTCTTGCCCACTGGAATCGCCGGCTGGGTCAGCCCGGCGACGCCATCCATGCCATTGGGCAAACGCTGGCCGTGCCAGTGCACGCTGGTGTGTTCAGGCAGCTTGTTGGTGACGAAAATCCGCACCCGGTCGCCCTCCACCACCTCGATGGTCGGCCCCGGCGACTGGCCGTTGTAGCCCCACAGGTGGGCCTTGTAGCCCGGCGCCAGCTCGCGCACCACGGGTTCGGCGACCAGGTGGAATTCCTTGACCCCGTTGTTCATCCGCCACGGCAGCGTCCAGCCATTGAGGGTGACCACCGGGTTATAGGGCCGGCCATTCTGCGGTTGCAGCGGCGGCATGGTGTCGGCGCTGCTCTGCGACACCGCTTCCGGCAAACCGGCCAGCGACACGCGGCTGACCGCCGAAGTGGCGACCGCGGCGGTAATCGCACTGGCGCCGAGAAAGAAATCACGTCTTGAAACCATCTTGAATATTCCTTGATCAGTGGCCGCCAGCGGCGTCGTCGGAACCTGCGCCTGTCGCGGCGGTAGCTGCCATGGCGGTCATACTCGGCGCGCCGAGCATGGCCATATCCAGATCGGCCTTGGCCGTCCAGAAGTCGCGTTGCGCCTGCAAGTAACCATCGACCGCGAGTATCTGTTTGCGCGCATCGGCCAGCAGCTCGAAGGTGCTGATAAACATGCCGTTGTACTGCAGGACATTTTCCTCGGCGATGCGCTGGCGCAGCGGCAACACCTGATCGCGGTAGTGGCGGGCGATGTCGTGGGTCGAGCGATAACCCAGATAGGCTTCGCGCACCTGGGAACGGGCATTGATCGCGGTTTCGGCGGCGCGATTGAGCATCTGCCGGTACTGCGCCTCGGCCTTCGCCACCTTGGCCCCGCTCCAGTCGAACAACGGCAACTCGACGCTGATCTCGTAGCCGCGCTGGGTCGGTTCCTCGTTGGATCTGTTATTCACCAGGCCCAGCTCCAGCACGTTGATAAAGCGCGTGGTCTTGCTCAAGCCGAGATTGCGCGCCAAACGCTCGGCGTCCAGGCGCATGGCCTGGATATCCAGGCGTTGGCCCATGGCCAGGCGCTCGACATCCGGCAATTGCTCGGCTTCGGCCGGCAGTTCGGGCAGGCGCTCGGGCAAGCGGAAGTCGATCTGCTCGCCCCACAAGCCGAGCAAGCGGGTCAACTGCTCGCGGCTCTGCAAACGTGCCTGCTCGGCACGGATCAGATTGAGCCCAGCATCGGCGTAGAAGCTCTGCTCCTGGGCCTGCTGCAACTTGCTGTAGTTACCCACCGCCGCCAGACGCCGGGCCAGCTCGGCGCCGATCTCTGCCGAATCCATTACCTGGCGCATAAAGCCCAGGCTTTCCTGCGCCGCCACCGCGCGGTACCAGGCCTTGCGCGTCTGCGTGGCCAATTCGAATACCGCCAGGCTGGTCTGCTGCTGCACCTGCTCGAAACGCCGAGCCTCCATGCCCGAGGTCAGCGGCATGGCGATCAACCGCGCCAGGTTGATATGCAGGCCGCGCTCGTATTCCACCTCGGTGCCCTTTTCCAGGCGGCCGAAGGAGAAACCCGGATTGGGAATACGCCCGGCCTGCACCCGTTCGGCCTCGCTGATACCCAGCTGATCGAAACTGGCCTGCAAGCCCGGATTGTTCAGCAGCGCGACCTGCACCGCGGCGTCCGCCGTCAGCGGCTGCGCCAACAATTCGGCGACCCGTTCGGCGACCTGGCTGCGCTGCTCCGGGGTTTTCACCCAGGTAACCTGCTTATCCAATTGCGCCTGGCTGGCCTGCTCGACCGTGGCGAATCCGCCATCCTGGCTGAAGCTGGCGCAACCGCCGAGCACGACGAAGCCCGCGCAGAGGCCGGCGCGCACTAATCGCTGCATTGCAGCCTCAATGATGATCATGCTGCCCTCCCGCATCCGGCTCGGCAGGCGCGTCCTGCGTTGCTGGCTGCTCCCAGGGCTCCTGGGCATAGGTACGCCAGCCGCCGATACGGCCGACCAACTCGTTGGCCTCGCGCCAGTCGTGCATGGGCTCGTCACCCAGGCCCCGGTAATTGTTCAGAGGGGATTGATAGTCGAGGGCCGGCGTCGCCGCCTCGGCATCCAGCGGGTCGGGCAACTCGGCCCAGGCGCCAACGGGTAGCGCCAAAAACGCCAGGCAGACCAGCGTCCACCGACAGGCAAATGGATAACGCATGATTGAAGGTTCTCGTTTCAAACGCGGTGTTCGCCAACAAGCCGAACAACCAGCGCAAATAAGACAAAGGCCATGTACCTGTTAGCGGATGCAGGATCGAGCGCAGCCTGCTCCCCTCTCCCTCGGGAGAGGGGCTGGGGGTGAGGGTACGGCTAACACGAGCAAGCTACGGCTAACAGGATTACAGGCGCACTATTGGCTTAGGCGAGAAACAGGCGAGGGGGTCTTTCCGGGGTTTCGGCGATAAAGCCGATAAATCGATCCAGCCGAACTTGGGGCGGCTCGCTGGATTGCAGGGGGGAATTGCTGATTGTCACAGTACTCAGGGCAACCGCACCGACGCAAAACGCGCAGAGGCTACACAGGCTGTTATCACTGGCCTGCTGCGTAGACGCAGGGGCGTGATGTTCGGCATGGGCGGCATCGGCACTCTGAACCATGACCCCAGGATGATGCGCCGCCATCTGCCCGCTTTCGCCCTGCTGCGTCAACGCACATAACTGCATGCCGATCGCCGCCATGCTCTGCGCCGGGAGGGCGAGCATCAGCATCCAGATCAGGGCGATTCGCAGTTTGCGCATGGCGTTAGGGCTGTCTTCGAACAAAGGGCAATGAGGCGGATTATCCACCGATTCAGGCGCTTGTCCATGGCTGACAAGCGCATGGGCTTGATTTGTCTGCCGCGGCCGGCGGCCTCGACGGCACCAATAACGACGACAACGCCTTCCGCCGCAGCCTGGAAAATACTCAGGAGACCGCCCAAATGGCTTTATGCCCATGATCTGTTATTGGTTGGTTAGCAGGGAAAAGCGGCGGCGGTTGAGGGTGGATTGGGACGGGCAGCAGTCGGCCAGGAGCGGCCGGTCTGCCCTATAAATAAATCCTCCTTTTTTCCATGGCAGCAAGATACGATTCGCGCGCTGCATCCCTTCCCTTAAAGCACGAATGTTGATGCCAAAATTGGCTGTCTAAGCGGTTTATTTGGCCATTACCTGGTGATTTTTTTCTTTATAGTCAATCAGCTACGCGATGACCACCCTGAGAGAAACTGCTCGCGCCGGTGACCAGCGCGACGGTACCAAGCAATTTCAATGACATTTTCCTGATTCCTTATTGAGGCTCAAGGATGGCCCTCTCAGGCCATCCCACTCAGTTGCTTATGGCGTCAGATTGCCGGCTGCTTCAGGTGCTTGCCGTAGAACTCCAGCAGCTTGGGCATCGCCTTGCCAACATCGCGGTCATACAAGCTCATGTGGGTGCCGCCTGGAATCACAAAGAGTTCCTTCTCACTCGCGCTGATGGCCTCGGCAAAGGCACGATCGCTGTGCCACTTCGACCCTGCTTCACTGCCGGCAATCAACAGAAGTGGCTGCGTCAGCAAGGCGTCGATACCGTTGAAGGCATCGAACGCTATGAGCTTGTCGTTGCTGCTGGCGAGGAAACGGTTCGGCTGACTGTCGAGCTTCCAGCGGCTTGTCAGCCGGTAGTACTCGCTGGCTTCGACCATGTCGGGCTCGGTGATGCCTTCGGTCGAGTCCGGCACGTACGGAAGCAGCACGGGCTGGGCGCCGCTGGCTTCTGCAGTACGCTGCTGGGCGACACTCTGCAGCGTGGTGCGTAGTTCTTCGGCCGTTCCCGTACCTCTCCAGCCTTTGCGCATACCATCGCCGTAATTGAACGAGCTGATACCGGCGACTGCCTTGATGCGGTGGTCGGTCATGGTTGCGTTGATGGCATAGGCGCCGCCAGCGCAAATGCCGAGCGCCGCGATACGGTCGTGATCCACGAAGGGGAGCGTGGTGAAGTAATCGACTGCGCTTCTCGCATCTTCCACTCGGGAAGTCGGATCTTCCAGCAGGCGAGGCTCGCCGCCGCTTTCACCCTGATGAGAGGCGTCATAAGCGAGCGCGACATAGCCCTGCTGCGCGAGACGGTAAGCGTAAAGGCTAGCGGTTTGCTCCTTGGACCCGCCGCCTGGGTGCACAATGACGATCGACGGATAGGTCTTGCCCTGATCCATCTCAGCCGGCGTGAACAACACGCCAGCCATGTCGATCTCTCCGTTCTTGTAAGAGACAGCCTTGCGCGTAACGGTGCGGTCTTCGCCTACTGTGTTGGTGAAGGCCGCCAGGCTGGTGATTGGGGCTTGGTTTTCACTGCCGTTGCTGGCCTGAGACAAGCCGGTGACACTCATCAGGGAGGCGGCGCCAACCGCCAGAATTTTCGATGCCATGGGAATCTCCGTTTGGGTGTGCTTTGACGAAGATCAGGCTACGGTAGTTGATGGTTTCCAAAAATGGCATTCTGGTTAATGTATTGAACACCACAGGTTCACAATGGATAAGGATCAGTTAGATGGTCTCCTGGCTTTTGCGCTCGTCGCGGAAAAGCGCAATTTCACGTCGGCAGCCCAGGTTCTGAGGATTTCTCCGTCAGCCATCAGCAAGATGATCAGGCAGTTGGAGGCCAAATTGGGCGTCACCCTCCTGACCAGGACCACGCGGGCGACAAGCCTGACCGAGGCTGGTGAAAGGTTCTTGAACCAGACCGCCCCAGCGCTGGGAACGATACTCGCCGCTATGAAAGAGGCCGGCAACTTTGCCGAAAAGCCGGCTGGCCGCCTGCGGTTGAATGCCCCGCAGATGATCTACCCCAACTACCTGAAGTCGATCGTGGCAGGCTTTGTAGAAAAATATCCTGACGTCACGGTCGAGATCTTTTTCGAGAACGCAGCAACCAATATTTTCGAACGAGGTTTCGATGCCGGAATCCGACTTTCCGACATCCTGGCGAAGGATATGGTGGCCATCAAATTGTTTGGCCCCGTTCGCTTTGTCGTGGCGGGCGCCCCTGGTTACTTCGCCAAGTTCGGTCGCCCACAGCATCCCAAGGACCTGCTGTCCCACCATTGCCTATGCGTGGGCTCAGGCAGCCGGATCTATGATCGATGGGAGTTTGAAGGCGATGGGAAGGAATTCGAGGTGCAAGTAAAAGGTCCGCTCATCATGAACGACTCCATGCATGCACTCGCAGCGACACTCGACGGGCTTGGGCTCGTTTATTCGAGTGAGGATGCCGTCTCGGACAAGGTCGCCGACGGTAGTCTTGAGTTAGTGCTGGAGCAATACGCCAGCATCAGTGCTGGTTTTTATCTCTACTTTCCCGAACGCTCCCAGGTGCATCCGAAGTTGCGCGCTTTTATCGAGCACGTTAGGGAGCAAGCGAGAAGCGATTGAAACTTGGGTGCCAGTAGACTTCGCCGGCTCTGGTGGAAGGCAACTATTGGCCGATTCTGTTGAAAAAGTCGACCTTGGTTACCACGGCGGAAAAGTTGGCGCCTGTGATTGAAATCCTAAAATTCAGCAGAGGTTTGTTGGCTCAGATTTCACGTAGCGACGCGCAGAAAAGGCGTTTTCAACAATAACTATTGGGTCGTTCGGGCAAAGCGACTTTTTCAACAGAATAGGCCGATTCCTGCCTTTTCCCTCCGGCAGCTCTGGGTCGCCCCCGAGAACCGACTACCGCCCCCGCCCCGCCAACACCCGCGTCGCACCCTGGGTTTTCCGGCAGTACCAGAGCACCCGGCTAACACCGCGGGTAATGGCCACATAGGCCAGGCGCAGGCTTTCGTCCTGCATGGCCTGGTCGTAGCTGTTGCGAAAGAAGCCCGAGTAGGCGTAGAGCGCATTGCGCAGCGGATGGGGTTCCGCCGGGTTGCAGTCGTCGATGATGATCGCCACTTCCGCTTGCAGGCCCTTGGCGCGGTGGATGGTGTAGGCCTTGACCGGCAATTTCTTGTCCAGCTGAGCCTGGATCTGCTGCAAGGGCTCGTTGCGCCGGCTAAGGATCAGCACCGCGTTGCGCTCGGCGCTTTTGCGCGTGGCGACATGGGCGCACTGGGCGTGGATTTCCTTGAGCAGCTCCGGCAGCCGGGCTTTGCTGTCGAAGCCCTGGATCAGCCGCACGCCATGGTCCCCCGCTTGCACGGCCTTGCAGGCCTGGCTGGTTTTCGCCTGTTTGTAGGCCACGCCGCCGAGCACCGCCTCGCCGTCGCGAATGATCGGCTCGATGGAGCGGTAGTTGGTCGCCAGCATCAGCACGGCGCTGTGCTTCGCCCGGCCCTTGCCGGGGAAGTACGTGTCGAAGTCCATAAACAATTCCGGCGAGCTGCCGCGCCAACCGTAGATCGACTGCCAGTCATCGCCGATGGCCATCAGGCTGACCGCCTCGCCCTTGCTTGCCTGGGCGCGGTGTACAGCTTGCAGCCATTGGACGATTTGCGGCGAAATATCCTGAAACTCATCGATCAGCAGGTGATTGAACGGCGCCAGGGCCTGGGGCGGTATGCCCTCGCCGCCCGCCTCCAGGCGCTCGGTGAGTGTTTGAAAAGCCGCGTTGAAGGTCATCAAGCCCTGCTCTTTCAGGCAGCTTTCAAAGCTTTTCCAGAACAGCATCAGTGCTTCGATAAAGCAGCGTTCCTGGGCGGCGCAGGTCAATTGCTGCACCTCGATCCGCTCGATGCGAATGCCGATGCTCTCGATAAAACCGGCCTGCAGATAGAAGGCTTCGAAGAGCGGCATGGCGGTGAACTCGCCCTGGAGCTTGAAGCCATCCAGCGGCGCCTTGACCGGGCGTTTGCCTGGTTCGTCAATGGGCGCGGGCAAACCCAGCAAGCGATGCACGCGCTTACGAAACTCCGCTTCATCGGCATAGCACTGCTGGTAGGCCTGTTTGAGCAGGCGCTGCTGCGCGGGACGCAAACGGGCCGAAGTCAGCGGGTTATCCAGCTCGCGGCTGGCAGCTTGTTTATCCTCCAGTTGCTCGAACCAACGCGGGTTGCCCAGCGCCTGCTTGGCCACTACGCCCATGGCCGAATGAAAGGTACGCACGCATTGCCGCGCCTGGGCGTCATCGAAGGGATAGTGGAAAAAGCCCAACACCTTGAGCAGTTGCTCGCGCAATTGCACGCAGGAGGCGTTGGTAAAGGAAATCACCGTCAGCCGCTGCGGCTCGATGCCCAGATGACAAAGCATAAACACCACCCGCAGCACCAGGGTGGTCGACTTGCCCGAGCCCGCCCCGGCGAAGATGCGAGTCAGCGGATGGTCGCTGAGGATCATCGCCCACTGCTCGTCCGACGGCGCGCTGACCACCCCCGCCGTCACCGCCTCGGCGACCCGCGCACGCATCGCCTGCACCTGGGCCTGATCGATTGCCATCAAGCCAGGCCCGTAGATCGCCTGATTGCTCGCTTTAGCGGGTTGCGTTCGGGGTTTCGCCGATTTTTTCGCACCGCCGGCCTTGGTCTTGCGCGCCGGGGTGGCGCTCTTCTTCTGCCGCGCGCGGGGCTTTTGCTGCGCGGCCGCCGCCTCGCGCTCGGCGCGCAGATAGGCGGTGGTACGCGGAAAGTAACGCGCCAAGGCTCCGGAAAGGAGCTGCTTGTAGCGTTCAACAGCAGACGGCATGCGACGACCTCGGCAGAGAGATAGGGGCTTGAATGATAAGGGCTTTTTAGCTGCGACTGGCAGTTGATACAGCTATGTACCGATAGTTTCCTGGGAGAACCGCGAAAACGATCAGCGGCGGTTGCCTTCTGGTAACCCGTAGGCAATTCGGGAGTGTGGTAAGCCGCGCAAAGGGTTCCCGGATTGCATCCGGGCTACGAAGGACGCGTTGGTAGGGCGGACATGGTGCAGCCTTGTCCGCCGCTGGCATCCGGATGGCGGACAAGCCTTCGGCATGTCCGCCCTACGAGACCGTAGATCTTGTACATGAACATGGGAATGGCAAGCGAAGCCTGCAACATCAACGCCTCACCAAGGTACGTGCAACAGCTAACAGGCTTGACCATACGAGCGACTCGATTGTTTCGCTTGACGCCGCGCCGCTTCGCTTCTTGACTCAAGCAACCAACCCCCACGACAAGGAAAGTTACGACCATGTCTTCTGCCGTCCCCAGCGATACCACCGTCGTCAAAGCCGCCATCTACCCGCCTATCGGCATTGCCCGCGTCGGCAATAGCCCGGATGAATTCTATTTCTCCCCCGAGGTACCCGACCCGCGCCCCGAGGCGCCGGGTTTCTACCGCGACGCCAGCGGCGCACTGAAACGCGAGGCCGCGCGCTTTCGCCTCTACGGTCTGAATGCCGCCGGGCAGGCGGTGGTCGAGTTGACCGCGAACAATGCAGAGATCGAATGGCTGGCCACCCTCGCCAACACCAAGGCCGCCTGGTACCAGTTCCAGATAGCCCTGGATATTCCGGAGGCGGCTACGGCGCCGCTGTCCTTCCTGCGCAATATGGCGGTGGCCGACCGCAGCCTGCTGAGCATCACCCCCGGTGAGCGACGCATCGCCGGGTGCGATCAGCAAGGTCCGGCATATGCCTTCGCCAATGGCCGTTTCATGGGCACCGAGGTCTACCTCGGCGAGCTGCGCACCGATGCCCAGGGGCGCTTGATCGTCCTCGGTGGCCATGGCAAAGCCGCTTCCTATAACGGCGCGGCGGCCATCACCTTCGCCAACAACGAGGGCTGGCACGACGACGTGGCCGACGGCCCGGTGAACGCCAGCGTGCGTTACCAGGGGCAGGACCTGCCGGTAGACCCGGCCTGGGTGGTGGTAGCGCCGCCCAACTATGCGCCGCAGCAGAAATCGGTGCGCACCATGTGGGATTTGCAGCGCGATCTGTTCGTCGCTCAGGGCAGCCTGACTGCGCCGCAGCGGCCCTCGTTCCAGCACGACATACGGCCGATTTTCGAGCGGCTGTCGCGCCTGCAGTGGGTCAACGCCGGCTTCGCCGCGGCCTTCGGTTGGGGCGGCAGCACGCCGTTCAGCCAGGCCGAGTGGATGGCCAGACTGGCCAGCCCGGCAGAGGAAACCCGCGAATGGCGCCGGACCCTGTTCAACCAGTTCCGCCAATTCAAACGCGACGCCTGGGCGCCCTCGCCCTGGCCCTGGCTGTATGGCGACGCCATGAGCGTGCCGCCGGCGGAAAACCCACGGCAGAACGCGGCGCTGAGCAATCTGCAATTGCGCTTTCTGCGCCAGTGGGCCGAGGGCGACTTCGACGCCGATTACGATCCCCTGGCTCTGCCGCCGGCGTGCATCGACGAAGTGCCGCTGGTCGACCAACCGGATTGCCTGACCCGCGCCGCCATGGAGTTCTGCCTGGCCGACGCCTTCCACCCCGGCTGCGAAATGACCTGGCCGATGCGCCAGAGCACCATGTACATGGCGCCCTTCCGCCTGGCCCATCAACCCCAAGGCTGGGTCGAACCGGACTACGGCGGCGTGCTCACCCCGGATGCCATCAGCGGCCCCTGCGGCGCCCAGGCCGCGGGCGGTATCAGCCGCTGGATGGCCGTGCCCTGGCAGACCGACACCGCCAGTTGCCGCTCCGGTTACCAGAAAAGCTACGACCCTTATGTGCCGACATTCTGGCCGGCCCGGGTACCGAACCAGGTGCTCAGTCAGCAGGCCTACGAGATCGTCATGGACGAGAGCCTGCCGGCCGAAGAACGGCTGCGCGCCTTCGCCAAACGCGCGGCCTGGATACGCCCGCTGGGCAATATCAGCTACCAGGATCAGATCAACAACATGATCGCCGACATCGCCCAGATGGGCGTCGTCGAGGTACGCGAAGGCCCGCACGACGGCGCGGGTTTCCCCAGCCAGCTGGAGGTCGAGCAACTGCCGCCGCCACGCCTGGAGAAAGGCTTGCGCGCCAGCCGGGCGCTGCCTGACGACTTCGAAGATGTGGAGTTGAGCACCATCGACAAGGTACGTCATCTCGGCCCGCAGCGTCGTTGATGCAGACCGATGTACTGATCCTCGGTGCCGGCCCCGCCGGCGCCATCGCTGCGCTCAATCTAGCCGCGCATTGCCGGGTGTTGCTGCTGGACCGGTTGCCCGAACCGGCCCAGCGCATCGGCGAGTCGCTGCCGCCCGCGGCGCGACGTCTACTCGTCGATATGGACCTCTGGCAGGCATTCGTCGCCCAGGGCCATGCGCCCTGTTACGGCAATCGTTCGATCTGGAACGGCGAATGGGCCGAACAGGACTTCCTGCGCGACCCGGACGGCCATGGCTGGCACCTGGACCGCGCCCGTTTCGAAAGCTGGCTGCGCGCCGAAGCCCTGGCCCGTGGCGCGGCGCTGCTGGCTCCCGCCACCCCGCTCTCGGTCACCAGGCTCGAAGGTGGTTGGCAACTACTGGTACAAACCGCCGCTGGCCCCGTTCAGCTGCAAGCGCGCTTGCTGATCGATGCCGGTGGCCGCGCCTCGCTGTTGGGAAAAAAACTCGGCGCCCGGCGCACACGCCAGGACAAACTGGTGTGCGTCTGGCTGTATGGCCATGACCGGGGCGAAACGCCCGCCGATGGCCTGTCGCATATCGAAGCCACCGAACACGGCTGGTGGTATAGCGCGGCGCTGCCCGGCAAGCGCCGCGTGCTCGCCTTTCACACCGACGCCGATCTGCCGCCCGCGAGAAGATTCAGGGAAAGCGGCTGGCTGGCCAAGGCCGTCGGCGAAGCACCCGGACTCGCCGCATTGCTGGATCGCTGCGGCTTCAGCGCCGACAGCGAGGCCCATATCGCCGCCGCCCATAGCAGCGAACTGCAACCGGCGGCCGGCGACGCCTGGCTGGCGGTGGGCGACGCGGCCCTCGGCTTCGATCCGCTGTCCTCCCAGGGCTTGTTCAACGCCCTGTACACCGGCCTGGCCGGGGCCGAGGCCGGCTACCGTCACCTGCGCGGCGAAACCGCGGCGATCGCCGACTACCGCCGGCAACTGGCCGATATCGCCCAGGCCTACCGCGATCACTTGAGGCTTTATTACCGCGAAGAAAGCCGCTGGGCCGACGCCCCCTTCTGGCAACGCCGGCAGGGCGCGTCTGATCGATAGGCGTGCCCGTCGGCCTCAGCGCGTATGCAACACCAGCGGACTGACGTGTGCGCATCCACCCACATGTCCCTCTGCATGATTGGGACAGTGCACATCGATGAAGTAACAGGTGCCCGAACGCCCCCAGCCGGTCTTGAAGGCGTCGAAATCGATAAAACGCACCTCGGCCGAATTGTTCGGGTCCTTGTAATACAGCTGCTGCCCGACGACGCCGGCGACCACCACCGCATGGGCCGAGTCCACCGCCAACTGCGCCACCTCGACCCGCGTATCGACTGGGATCATGGTCGATGTGCCGGTACGCTCGCGGCGGTTTTCGCGCTTCGACCAAACATCGCCGGACACGTAAAACGGACCTGTGGCACGCAACTTCGCCTCGACGAATTCAAGGGTGCAGTCGGCAACCGCAACCGAACCCTGGACGAAAGTACCGGGCATGAAGGCGTTGAGCAGGTCGTGTCGATTCATGGTCGTGGCCGCCAGCATGTGCTCGTTGGCCCTGTCGATGACCGGCCGCTCGCGCTTGGCTTTCTCCAGATCGATACCCAGGGTGCGCTCCAGGATGGTGATGCGTTTGCGCCGTTCGTGCTCGCGGTACCAACCACGGGGCATGTCGTTGGTCGCTTCGATGTCGTCGATCAAACGGCCGTGTTGCGCCAGGGTCGCGCCCAGACGCCCGCGCAACCAGCCCAGGTCTTCGCTCGGTTCGCCGCCGAGCTGCGAATCCGAACTGAGCTCGCTGATGACCTTGCGTACCTCGTGCATCGCTTTCCATTGCCGGTCGAATTCGGCGACGGCACGCAGGTTATGCATGGTCACCAGCATCTTGGCCGCGTAGTACCAGCAAGTCGGCCCCTTCTGAATGAAATCATTGCCGATCGCCGTGCGCGGGATGTTGAAAAGTATCGCCATAGACATTTCTCCAAGGAGCCAGCGTCCCGCCCGCCCTCAGCGGAGGTTGCTTGCAGGCAGAACGTTTACGGGTAAGAGGGCTCTAGGTTTCGAGCTCACGCGGTGAAACACGAACTGATTTGCCCGCGGCCTTTTTGCTTGGCGTCGTACAGACGTTCGTCCGCTGCGGCCACCAGTGTATTGGGGCGCTCGGCGCAAACCGGGATGGTCGAAGCGACGCCCAGGGAAATGGTCACGTGCTTGGCAACGTCCGAAGTCGCATGTTCGATACCCAGAGCGGCCACCGCATCTTGCATACGCTGCGCGATTCTTATCGCACCATCCAGATCGGCGCCCGGCAGGATGCAGGCGAACTCCTCGCCGCCATAACGGGCGGCCAGGTCGTAGGGGCGATTCAAACTCCCCGAGAGCGCCATGGCCACACGCCGCAAACAGGTGTCGCCCTCCTGATGGCCGTAGCGGTCGTTATACCTTTTGAAGAAATCCACATCGATCATCACCAAGGACAGCGGCAGGCCATCGCGACAGGCATGGGTCCATGCGGCGACCAACGCGCTTTCGAACTTGCGCCGGTTGGGAATGCCGGTCAATCCGTCGAGCATCGCCAGAGAACGCAGATAATCGCCTTGCAGTTTGAGCGTCAGGTGGGTCTTCACCCGCGCGCGGACGATCACCGGATTGATCGGCTTACTGATGAAGTCGACCGCGCCCAATTCCAGGCCGAAGGCTTCGTCGTCCTCTTCGCCCTTGGCGGTGATGAAGATGATCGGAATATCCGCGGTCAGCGGATCGGCTTTCAGCCGCCGGCACACTTCGTGCCCATCGATACCCTCCATCACCACATCGAGCAGGACCAGATCGGGGAGCTGGCTGCGGCACATGTCTATCGCCTGCTCGCCGCTATTGGCCATGAACACATCGCACTCGACGCGGAACAGCTGGTGTAGAGCGCGCACATTGGTCGGTTGATCGTCCACGACGAGCAGTTTGGGGCGGCCGTGATGAGCCGTGATCGAAGGTTCCAATTAGGCTTCCTTAAACTGGGTGAGCAACGCGCGCCCGCTGATCAGCGCAGCGCCAAAATCCAGCATAGCGACCGATTGGGCGAATGCCTCGAAAGCCGGCCGCAATGTCTCAGGCGTTCTCAGCCCGAGCGCTTCGGTCTGTTCGAGGGCATCCAGATTGCCGCTTTCGAGCAGCGTCAGGATCTTGCTCAAGGCGCGTCGCCACTCTGCCCGCGCCATGGGTTCATGGTCAATTGCCGCCTGCGCAGGTGCGCCGCCGAACTCGCGGAGCAACTGCTCGACGCTGCGGTCGAGCAGCTCCTGCAGTTCCACCTGCCATGTCGGGTCCGCGAGCAAGGCGCCAAGCCAGTCCGCCTGGGCGTGCCGCACCACCTCCTCCAATTCTCCGGCGCGCAGCGAGAAGCGCTGCGCGCCCATGGTGCCGGCACTGCCCTTGAGGGTATGCAACACGGCGGCAACCCCCTTCCCATCGTCCTTGGCGGCAAGTTCACGCAAACGCTCCAGCTGCTTGTTCAACTCCGGGGCGAAGCTGTCCAGCACCCGACTCAGCAATGCTTCATTGCCGCCGAAACGGGCCAATATCGAGGCGCGCGATTCGAGCACGCCGTTGGGCTCCGTCGCCCTCTCCCGATCGGCCTCCGGGATTGCGCTGCGGGTCCAATGCAACAGGGTCGAGATCAGCAATGTCAGATCGATCGGCTTGGCCGTATGGTCGTTCATGCCGGCTCTCAGACAGGCCTCGCGATCGGCCGCGGAGGCATTGGCGGTCATCGCAATGATCGGCAGCCGTTGGCAATGCGCGTGCTGGCGAATGCGCCGAGTCGCCTCCAAGCCGTCGATATCGGGCATCTGGATATCCATCAAGACAGCGTCGAACGGTGGCTGCTCGGCCAACGCCATGGCGACGCCTTCCAAGCCGCATTCGGCGAGCTGGACCCGTGCCCCTTCGCCGGCCAGCAGCTCCTCGGCGACCTGGCGGTTGAGCATGTTGTCCTCGACCACCAGCAAGCGCAGCCCCTGCAGGCGTTTTTCCGGCACGTAGCGCTGACGTTCGATATCCACCGCCTCGCCGTGCAGGGCTCGCTCCACGGCGACGGCCAACTGCCGCGGGGTCACCGGCTTGGTCAAGAAGTCGACAAAGGGCGCATTCGCGTCCTGATAGCGATCGGCCAATATTTCCCGCCCGTGGGCGGTGATCATCAAGACCAGCGGCGGCCGCTCGTCGGCGCTGTGCAGGTGAATCTGCTGCGCCGCGCTGAGCCCGTCCAGGTCGGGCATACGCCAATCCATCAGCACCACATCGAAGGGTTTTTTCTCGGCCACGGCCTGATCGATGCGGGCAACCGCGGCGAGCCCTCCGCCGACGTGTTCAGCCTGCCATCCCAGCGCTTCGCTGGTACTCAGCAGCAGCTCGCCGGCGACCTCGTTGTCGTCCGCGATCAGTATCCGCAGCGGCGCACCGCTGCCGGGGCAGTTGGCGCGCAACGAACCGCCCTCGGCGACGTCCAGGACGATATCGAACCAGAAGCGACTGCCGAAGCCGACTTGACTCTCGACCTGCAATTCGCCGCCCATCAACTGGATCAAGCGCTTGCAGATCACCAGGCCCAGACCGGTACCGCCGAAACGCCGGGTGGTGGAGGCCTCCGCCTGATTGAAGCCCTCGAAGATCCGCTCGATCTGTTCGGGGCTGATGCCGATGCCGGTATCCGCAACCGCGATGCGCACGGTGACGCTGCTGCCGCTGCGTTGCAGCTGGCGCAGACTGATCACCACCTGACCATGACTGGTGAACTTCAAGGCATTGCCGGCCAGGTTGATCATGACCTGCTGCAAACGCAGGCTGTCGCCGATCAAACTGCCCGGCAGTTCGGTATCCAGGTCGAACATCACCTCGACATCCTTCTGCCCCTGATTGCCCGCCAACACCACGGCCAGCTCGCGCATCGACTGTTCCAGCTCGAAGACATGCGGGTCGAGCAGCAGCTTGCCGGCTTCGATCTTCGAGTAATCGAGAATGTCGTTGAGCAGGCTGAGCATCGATTGTGCGGCGTTCTGCGCCTTGAGCACGTAATCCAGTTGGCGCGGGTTGAGTGGCGTCTTCTGCACCAACTGCAGCATGCCCAGCACGGCGTTCATCGGCGTGCGGATCTCATGGCTCATATTGGCCAGGAACGCGCTTTTCGCCTCGCTGGCGGCATCGGCCTGTTGCTTGGCGTTACGCAGCTGGGTCTCCAGCTGGAGCTGGGTGGTGATATCGCGGTTTATCCCGGTCACCTTGACCGCGGCACCGCTGGCATCGCGCTGGACCCGCGCGCCGCCCTGGATATGCAAAATGCTGCCATCGGGGCGGACGACGCGGAAAATCGGATCGAACACGCAGGTCCCCGCTACCGCCCCGGCCAGTTGCGCGGCAGTCGCCTCGACATCGTCGGGATGCACCCGCATATACCAGTGGTCGTAGTTCAAGCCGCCGAACTGCAACGACGCCGGCTGATCGTAGAGCTCGAACATGCGCTGGTTCCATTGCAGCGAATTGTCCGCCAGGGTCCAGGTCCAGATACCGAGTTCGGCGACTTCGGCGGCCATGATCACCTGATCGCGCGCCGCCATCAGCTCCTGGCGCTGGGCCTGCTGCTGGGTCAAATCGGTGATCACGCAGACCATCATCAACTTGCCGACCAACTGCATGGTGCCGACCGACAGTTGCAGCGGAAAGCTCGAACCATCCTGACGCAAGCCCCATAGCTCGATGTTGTTGGTGCGCTCCGTATTCGGGTTGGCGACGGCATCGGCGATGAACCTGGCGAACGCCTTCTGCGCCCCTCCCACGAACAGTTCGCTGATCTGCCGATCGGATACCTGATCGCAATCGAAACCGAATACCAGCTCGCCGGCCGGATTGAGCGAATGGATACGCCCGTCTTCGTCGAAGGTGATGACCGGGTTGACCACCGTATCCAACACCGCCCGGGTGGTTTCCAGGCTTTCGGCCAGGCGCTGCTCGGTGGCTTTGCGCTCGGAGATGTCCAAGGCGATGCTCAAATAGCCGCTGAGTTGCCCGGCCTCGTCGCGCATGGCGGTGACCACCAGCGTCACCGGGATATGCGCCCCGTCCTTGGCCACATAGGTCCACTCACGGGTTTCCGAACCGTCGAATTCGGGCTTATGCACCAGTACCCGGAAGCCCTCGATCGGCTCGCCATAGTGTTGGCTCAGCTGCACGCTGCGACTCCGTACCTCTTCGCGCAGATGAATCAGTAGTGGCGTCTGTTTACCGAGCATTTCCTCGGCGCGGTAACCGAGCATCTGTTCCGCGCCGCGATTGAACAGGCGAATCACGCCGTCGACATCGGTCGCGATAATCGACACCTCGGACGCCGAACTCATCACGCTGCTGAGCAATACGTTGAGCTGGCTGAGCTCGGCCGTGCGGCTGGCGACCTGGGCCTCGAGGCTCGCATTGAGTTGCAACACCTCCGCCTCGGCAGCCTTCTGCGCGGAAACGTCGCGAACGGTCTTGGAGATCCCGATCACTCGGCCGCTCTCGTCACTGATCGGCGCGATCGACACCGAAACGTCGATCAGCCGGCCATCCTTGCAACGACGCTTGGTGTCGAAGTTCGCCACCCGCTCGCCGCGGCCGACGCGCTGCTGGATCTCGGTTTCTTCCGCCTCGCAGTCGGCGGGCACTATCAACTCGAGCAGCGGGCGTCCAATCGCCTCCTCGGCGCTGTAACCGAAGAGTTCGGCGGCGCCCCGGTTCCAACTGGTCACCTTGCCGTCCAAGGATTTACCGATGATCCCATCGGTCGAGCTTTCGACGATCGCCGCCAGCCGCATCTGCCCGGCCAACACCTGCAATTGGCGCCGCCTGCTGATGCTGAGGACGCCGATCAGGGCCGTCAGCAGGAGGGTCAGCAAACTACCAATCGCCATCACGAAGCTCGGCGAGGTTTGCTGGAGCTTCTTGATATAGGCCGGATAGGCCTCCAGCTCGACCTGCCAGCGCCGACCATACACGTCGCGCTCGACTGTCCGGGTCAAGATCACCGGCGGTGCGGGGAGGCTCTCGGCACTTTGATAAAACATCTCCTGCCGATCCGTAACGTCGCGCAGCCTGAGATGCAGTTGCGTCGGATCCAACTCCAGCCCGCGCAATACCTCCTCGGTCAGCAGCGGAGCAAAGCTCCAGCCGAATGCCTGCGCTTCGCGCTCGGCCTCCGTCGCCGGCGTAGTCGCGCCGCGGTAGATCGGCATCAGGATCAGAAACGACTGCCGCGGCTTGCCCGCCTGCACCAGCGTGATGGGAGCGGTCAGGCGCACCTGGCCGCTGCGTATGGAGTCCAGCGCCGCCTGACGCCGGGCTTTCTCGGAGCCGATATCCAGGCCCAGGGCCAGAGCATTGCCGGCGACCGGCTCGAGGTACTGGGTTACGAAACGCTCATCGTCGTGCGGGGTCAGTTGCCTGATCGCGAAATCGGCCTTGCCGTCCGCCCTCGCCTGCTCGAGAAAGCGCGCCTCGTCATGCTTCGGAACACGCCGGATAAAACCGAAACCGCGGGCACCGGGAAATTCGACGGCAATATCGCGGCTCAAGCTGTAGCGGTGGAAGAGTTCCCGGGTAATGCCTTGTTCGCCGCTGGTCACGACGATCCCACGGGCGCCACGCAAACCGTATTGATAGAGCCTGAGGCGGGTTTCCACCGCATCGGCCATTTTTTTCGTCGCGTTGACCAGCGCCAGCTCAGCCTGCTGGTGGTTGTGACGATCGAGCAGCACCGCGCCGATAACCGTCGCGGCGGTGCCGATAAGCAGCGCAAGGACAATACTGGTGCGTGGAGACAACAATTGACGGAAGTACTTCACCTGATCCCCGCTCCCCAGTGGGGCGTGCTTGAGCGACAACGTTCAAGACTCATCTCCCCCTCCCGATCCGCTGCTCTGATCGGCATCGAGATACAGGCACAGCTGGGCAAATGGAACCGGTCGACAATACAAGTAACCCTGCATGATCGAACAGCCCAGCTCGAGAAGTTTTGCGGCCTGTTGCTGGGTTTCGACCCCTTCGGCGACCAGCTCCAGGCTCATGGCCTGCCCCAAGCGAATGATCGCCTCGACGATGGCCGCGTCGCTGCTGTCGGCCAGCATGTCCTGGACAAAGCTCTTGTCGATCTTCAGCACGTCGATCGGCAGTTTTTTCAGGTACATCAGGCTCGAATAGCCGGTGCCGAAATCGTCGATCGCCACGCGCACGCCCAGCGCTTTGAGCTCCAGCAGGACCTCGCTGGCCTGGCCGATGTCCTTCGCCAGAACGCCTTCGGTGATTTCCAGTTCCAGTAGCGATGCCGGTAAGCCCGACTCCTGCAGAATCTCCTGCACCACCTGGAGAAAGGACTCTTCGCGAAACTGCACGGCCGAGATATTCACGCTGACGCACAGCGGCCAGCCCCGTTCGGACAGTTGCTGCGCGTCCTTACAGGCCTGCAGCAGAACCATCTTGCCAATCGGCACGATAAGCCCGGTTTCTTCCGCCAGGGGGATGAAATCCGCGGGGGAAACCAACACCCCCTCACTGTTGCGCCAGCGGATCAACGCCTCGATCCCAGATACGCGGCAGCGTTTGGCGTCATATTTGGCCTGGTAGAACACCTCGAACACCCCCTGCTCCAGGGCATGGCGCATATGCCGCTCCAGCAGGTGACGCGCCCGAGTGCTGCTTTCGATGCTCGGGGAAAAGAAGCGGTAGCGGTTACGGCCCTCGAGCTTGGCTTGATACATCGCCGAATCGGCATGGCGGTAGAGGGACTCCAGGTCTTCGCTGTCGTCGGGAAAAATACTGATGCCGATGCTCGCGGAGAGGTCGTAGCGGTTGGCTTGCACGGAGATCGGGCTGGCGATGCTGACGAGCAGGCGTTTGGCGTAGTCGCCGATGGTCTCGAAGCCGTGGATGTCCGGCAGCAGGATGATGAATTCGTCGCCACCCTGCCGACTGACGGTATCGATGCTGCGCGAAGAACGGGCCAGGCGCTTGGCGACTTCCTTGAGCACCGCATCGCCGACGCTGTGGCCGATCGAATCGTTAATGCCTTTGAAGTTATCCAGGTCGAGCAACAGCATGGCGACCCTGCTGCCCTGGTTGCGCCGGGCTTTTTGCAATGCCTGCTCGGCGCGATCCTGCAGGAGGATGCGGTTGGGCAAGCCGGTCAGGGCATCGTAATTGGCGAGCTTCTTCGCCTCGGCGCGCAATTTCAGATGCGCTTTGACATGGGCGCGGGCGACGGCGGCATTCAGGGGCTTCTGAATCAAATCGATGCCGCCGTATTCCAGGGCGCGCAGTTCGTTGTCGGTCTGGGCATGGGAGGTGACGAAGATAATCGCCGCGTCGCACAGTTTGGGATCGGATTTCATCGCCCGACAGACTTCAAAGCCGTCCATTCCGGGCATCTGGATATCCAGCAGCACCACATCGGGCCGACAGAAGCGCGCCATCTCCAGGGCCATTTTCCCCGTACTGGCGAAATGCACGTGCGCCAGGTCGCGCACCGCCTCGCTCAATATCCTGACATCGGCCGACTGATCGTCGACGATCAGGATCACCGGGTCCGACCCGAAGTTTTGTTCGCGCATTCCGTAGCTACCTATATTGCCGCAACCTGTGTATTCGACAGCCTAGACCAGCTTTACGGCGCTGTCGGCTAACCTAAACCGGCCAGTCTTTTCAGCCGCGCTATATCCGCTGCCGGCTCGTTATTGCAGAGCGCCGAGGCCAGGCGCATCAGCACCTGTTCGCGGCGCACCTGGGCCTGAGGCAATAGATAGGCCGCGCCGATCAATTCGCGCAGGGCCATCGGCAGCCCCCAGCGCGCCTTCAATTCGATGGCAAAGGCTTTGGCGAAGTCGTTCATGGCCTGCCTGAGGCTGTGCTCATCGACGCTATCGCCGTTCCCGTTAGCCTGCTTCGCCCATTCCTGCGCCTGGTACAGCACGCACAATTCACCCATGCGGTGCAGCAACGCCGCGACCTGCAGCGAGGCAGGCTCGAGCCCGCACTGGCGGGCCAGATCGACGACTTGCTCGGCCAAACGCTCGGACGCGTCGAGATGAACGCGCAGCTGGGCCGAGAGCACGGGGTCATTGCTTTCGCTGCTGGTTTGCCTCAACGCCAGGCTGATCGCCAGGTTCATGCTGGTGCGCCCACCCAGGCGCTTGAGCGCTTCGTTCAAGCCGGTACAAGGCTTGCCGGTACTCAGATAGGCCGGGCTGTTGGCCGCAGAAATCAGATAGGCGCAGAGCGCGGGATTGTGCTGCCACTCGTGGGCCAGGACCTTGAAATCCAGGGGCACGCCCTGGCAAACCTGCTGCAATTTGTCTTTGACGTCGCCCAATAGCGGCAGATCGAGATCGGCCGCGCCAAGCCCGCGCAAATACGCGCGCAGCTCCGTTTGCACCGACGCATCGGCCTCGCGGGACTCCGCGGGCGGCAGCAAACGCTCGAGCACGGCCAGCACCTGGGGAACCTCGAACGGTTTGGTTATATAGGCACTGATCGCCAACGGCCTGATCGCCAATACGCTATCCCGGTCGGCACGCCCGGTAATCATCACCAGCGGCGTTTGCTGGTCGCTCTTGCGAATCGTCTGCAACAGGCTGAGGCCGGAGTCGTCGGGTAGATTCCAATCGGCCAGCACCAAGCGATACGGGTTGCTTTGCCAGGCCTGTGCCGCACTGCGCACATTGCCGAAACAGTCGATGTGCGCGCTCGGGCGCAGGCTCAAAACCAGCTGTTTCAACAGGTCGGCTATCCACGGATCGTCATCTACGATCATTACCCGCATACCCACTCCCGAAAATCTCCGAACGGCTGCGCCAAAAGGATAGGTAAAAATTATTCGCAGCGGCCCGGCACACGACGAAACTCAGAACAGCCCCAGCTGACCGCCCACCAGGGTGGTGAAATCGTCCTGGACGAACGGCAGTATGGCATCGGCCACCGGCTTCAACTGGCGCATTAGATAATGGTCGTAGTCGATTGTGCCGACGCGGGTTTCCAGGGGCTCGGGGCCGGCCAGGGTGATCACGTAGCTGATCCAGCCGCCGCTCTGGTACTGGCGTGGACGGCCCTGGCGGTCGTTGTATTCGTCGGCCATGCGCGCCGCCCGCACATGCGGCGGTACGTTGCGCTGATAATCGTCGAGTTTGCGGCGCAAGCGCTTGCGATAAATCAATAACTCATCGAGTTCGCCGGCCAGGGTGCGGCGCACGTAGTCGCGCACATAGTCCTGATAGGGCTGTCGATTGAAGATGCGCAGGTAGAGCTCGCGCTGGAACTGCTGGGCCAGCGGCGACCAGTCGCTACGCACGGTTTCCAGGCCCTTGTAGACCATTTCCGCCGAGCCATCGGCACGCTTGACCAGCCCGGCATAGCGCTTCTTGCTGCCCTCCTCGGCACCGCGAATGGTCGGCATCAGAAAGCGCTCGAAGTGGGTTTCGAACTGCAGCTCGAGCGCGCTGCGCAAACCGAACTCCTCCTGCAAGTGCTCACGCCACCACTGATTGACCCGCTGCACCAGCGCCTGGCCGATGCGCGTGGCCTCGTCCTCGCCATGGGCACGGCCGAGCCAGACGAAGGTGGAATCGGTGTCGCCGTAGATCACTTCATAGCCTTCGGCTTCGATCAGCTCGCGGGTCCGGCGCATGATCTGGTGGCCGCGCAGGGTGATCGAGGACGCCAGGCGCGGATCGAAAAAACGACAACCGCTGGAACCCAGTACGCCGTAGAAGGCGTTCATGATGATCTTCAGCGCCTGGGACAGCGGCGCGTTGCGCTCGCGCTTGGCGGTTTCCCGCCCCTGCCAGACGCTTTCGACGATGGCCGGCAGGCAATGCCGAGTGCGCGAGAAACGCGCGCCGCGAAAGCCCGCCACCGAATCCTCGTCGCTGGGCTGACGCAAGCCCTCCACCAAGCCCACCGGGTCGATCAGAAAGCTGCGGATGATCGACGGGTACAGGCTCTTGTAATCCAGCACCAGCACCGAGTCGTACAGACCCGGCCGCGAGTCCATGACAAAACCGCCGGGGCTGGCTTCAGGCAGGCGTTCACCGAGGTTGGGCGCGACAAAGCCCTGGCGATGCATCAGTGGCATATACAGGTGGGTGAAGGCCGCGACCGAGCCGCCGCTGCGATCCGCGGGCAGGCCGGTGACGGTGGCGCGTTCGAGCAGGAAGGTCAGCAGTTCGGTCTTGGCGAAAATCCGCGTGACCAGCTCGCAGTCCTTGAGGTTGTAGCGCGCCAGGGCGGGCTTGTCCTCGGCGAACATCCGATCGATCTCGGCCATGCGCTGGTACGGGTTAACGATGGATTTGCCTTCGCCGAGCAGGGTTTGCGCGACGTTCTCCAGGCTGAACGAGGAAAAACTCCAGGTCGCTGAACGCAGCGCCTCGATGCCGTCGATCAGCAAGCGCCCGGCGGCCGCGGCGAAATAATGGTTGCTGCGGCTGCCGTGCTCGCGCCATTGCATCTCGTCGCCGCCGCGGCCTAGGCGCAGCGGTATGGCCAGACGCCGAGCATGCTCGTGCAGCACGCGCAGGTCGAACTGCACCAGGTTCCAGCCGATGATCGCATCCGGGTCATGCCGCGCCAGCCACTCGTTCAACGCCACCAGCAACTGCCCGCGGCTGTCGCAGTAATCCAACTGAAAATCGACTGCCGCATCTGCCTCGCTAGCGCGGCCCAACATATAGACTTGACGCTGGCCGCAGCCTTCCAGGGCGATGGAATACAACTCGCCCTGGGCATTGGTTTCGATATCCAGGGACACCAGCCTGAGCTGCGGGCGATAACCCGAAGCCGGTTTCATCTGCGCATCGAGCAACATGCCGCCACCATCCGCCTTGCCGGCGAAACTCACCGGCGCGGTGATGAAACGCTCCATCAGATAACGCTCCGGCGGGCGGATATCGGCCTCGTAAACATCGACCCCGGCACCGCGCAGCAGCTTGTCGAGCTGCATCAACTGGCGATGCTGCTGGCAATACAGGCCCAGTACCGGGCGCTGCTGAAAATCGCACAGCCCCAACGGCCGCAGCTCGACCCCCGGTTCGTCGCGCAGCAATGCCTCGGCCCGCTCGCGCTGCTGTTCCGGAATAAACGCCACCGAAGGCTGATAAGGCAAACGGATATGCCGCGGGCCGGCATCGGTCGCCAGCCAGAACTCGACCTCGGTGCCCGCGGGCGTATCACGCCAATGCCGGGTCAGGACGAACCCCTGCTGTAACTCCACCGCCGCAACCTCAAGTATCTGATTCACCGCGCGATTCTACGTGCCCTTGGCCGGGATTGCGCGTTGGGTGGTCGAGGGAATAGGCGCTTTGCTAATAACCGTTCGTGGAAGTTAGCGGCCAGAGCTGCACGCACCAAACGTAGGGTGGAAAACCGCGAAGCGTTTTCCACCAAGAGCAAGCTGTGGCCGGTAACCTGCCGTCATGGATGGTTGGCTCTGGTTTAAGTCACTTTGCTTGGGTCGGTTTATTTCACCCTCGAGTGTTCGACTGCATGGCGAGGCTGCTCCGCCTCGGGAAGCATCGGCAGAAGAAATCCAGCTTATTGCAGTCCGGATTCGCCCTGCCAAGTGGCTCAGGGCGGAGCAAGCTACTTTGCTCTGTTTATCCGCACCGATATTCCGACCTGTCATACCCAAAATGATGGATGGAATATGGCAGGTAGATAGCTAACAGCTCGCTCTGAACCGCGCCTCGCATTGGCATAATTTATTTGGAAGTAAATATGAGAGAAAGTTTGAAACACAAGATCGTCGAGGTCTGCACGCGGAAGATCGAGCAGAAAGGCGACAACGTGGGCTTGTCGTTTTATGCGTTTTTTGCCAACAAGAACGACGATCCGCAACTGCTGATGGAGGCCGCGCAGTGGTGGATCATGACTCAACGATTCGATCACTTCGAGAAAGCTGTAAAGATCAGGGCGATAGTTCAAGCGATGCCCTAGCAGGCCGTTGAAAAACGTAGGCGAGGCAGCCAATGCAAGGCAAAAACAGACGAGGAACGGTCGGAGTCGCGGGCGACTTTACGAGCTGTAAATGAGCAGTCCGAGCCTGTTTTTAACGCAGCAATGGCAACGCAGGTAGTTTTTCAACAGCCTGCTAGACGCGACTAACCGATAACCGTATCAATCGTGAAAAGGATTTCTGATGCAAACACACTTTTTCGCCACCAGGCCGCGCTGATCAGCCTCCTGGCGCTGAGCGCCTTAACCCACCAAGCTATAGCGCAATAGTGCACACTTACGGCCCGGTACACCCAGCTCGAAGAGTGGGTGAAGCGCAAAGCCAGCCGCAAAGCCAGCAATGAAACAGCCCGGTGCCCTGATAAGGCGCGGGAAGTCGAAGAGTAACCAGCCCTGCTTGCAACGAAAGGAATCGACATGCGCCCTTATCTGATCGCCCCGCTGCTCTCCCTGTGCCTGACGACACTTCAGGCAGCAGAAACCGATCGAATTGTCAGCGCGGATCGCCAAAACCCTGCGATATCCGCTGCGGTACGCCAGGCCCAGGCCGGCCTGGATGAGTTTCTCCAGCTGGCCGCCAAACCGCCCGCCAACACCAGTGGCTACAAGGTACAGGTCATGGTGAGCGACGCTTACGGTATTGAAACCTTCTGGATCGTTCGTTTCCGCGCACTGAAGGATGGCTTTATCGGCGAACTGGCCAACCAGCCGCAAATCGTCAAGAGCGTGACCTGGGGCCAGCAATTACGCTTTGGCCGTGAACAGATCACCGACTGGGGCTATCTGAAAAACGGCCGTCAGGTAGGCAACTTCACCGTCTGCGCGCTGTTCAAGGAAATGCCTGCCGAACAGGTCGAGTTCTACCGCCGAGAGCATGGCTTCGACTGCTAGAAAAACGCTTGCTGTGTAGCTAGCCGGCAGCAACAAAGCAGATTCAGCGCCCATGGCCTAACCTCTGACGACCCCACCACCAATCTCATCGTCAAGGACGCGAGCATGAGCAAAGTCATTCTGATCACCTGGCGCAACATGATGGCCAAGGTCCTGCCGCAACTGCGTGCCAATATGCAGGCCAAGCATAAGGACAACGGCTACGAGGAGCTGTTTTTCGATGACGGCCCGCTCAAGGACACGCTGCACGGCAAGATTCCGGCCGACCGCGCCGAGCGCGTCAAACTCTACATTTCCGGCCATGGCGGGGTGGGTATCGATTACATCGCCGACGACAGCGAAACCCAGAAGCAAACCGTAGACGACCTTGCCGCTCTGCTGACTTATGCCCTGAAAGACCGCGCCACCAGCAAAGGCGAAAGCGCCGCAACCCAGGTCAATATGATTTCCTGCCTGTTCGCCAGAACGCCGGACGGCGGCGCCTTCAGCTCGCCCGCCGCCAAGCTACACAAGAAGCTGGCCGATAACGGCATCTATGTCGATCTGGTCGGGCGCACCGAATCGGTGGTGGCGACCAACGACGGACGGAAAACCATCTCGCTGCTCAACCACAAGGTTTACGAGCCTGTGTACGGACGGATTCCGATGTTCTTCGTCAGCAAGGTGCCCTTCTCCAAAGTTCTGCATACCTTCGATGGCGAAGCCCAGCAGATCAAACTCGCTTCGTACGCGGCGGACGGCCATTACGTGGATACCGACAACCTCGAAGGCCGGCGCGTGCTCTGGGCCGAGCATGCGGTCAACCGCATCGTGCAAAAGATCCAATTCGACACCAAGACGCAAACGGTCAAGGACGAACGCCAGAAGAAACTCGGCGATATCGTCACCCAGTACGATACCCTTCGCCGCCCCGCGCTACTCAAAACCAGCCTGGAACGGCTGACCGATGGCACCGGCACCACCACCAGCGACAACTTCCTGCTGCACCGCAACTGGTTCAGCGCCAAGCTTTCCTCGTCCGAACCGAAAACCGCGGCCTTTGTGCGGGAGTTGCTAAGTAGCTATCCGGCGGTGTGATTCTTGGTGGCTCGCGCTTTTCCGCGGGATGACGATAGAGGTGAAAACAGCTATAAGGTTTATCCGCTTGGCATCAGTAGTCTCGATGCGAAAGAAAAGGCCCTGATTTTAAGCTGGGGACGCGACTGATCTGTCGGGGAGGGCTTATGGCCCGTCTGAAGTCACAGTCCTCGCTGAGTTGCTACAGGACAATAGCGCGATACTTTCCTATCTCGCTGATTTATCAATCAGAAACTAAACAAGGACAGGCGTCAGTCCACAAACGCAAAAAATGGCAGTGACAATCACAGTGGAAGACGGCGAATCCATCGATTTGACCCTTCGTAAGCTGAGTAAAAAAGTCAAAAGCGAGATGGGCCGCCGCTGGTACAAACGGCGATTCGGCTACTACGAAAAAGCATCAGTCCTTAAGCGTAAGAGCAAAAAGATGAGCAAGCTCGCTATAGCCTCAGGAGGCACACTCTGGTTGAAAATTGGCTTACAAGAACAATTTTCCAGAAATGGCAACTCAGCCGTAGGTCGCTAGTCTTGAAGGTATTTTTTAACTTATGACTCGGAGCGGATTTATTCTGCTCTTGAGTAAAGGTGATGTAGCACTCCTTAATATCGAGGATGCAACATGCTGAAAGCGCTTAGAAGCTACATCACCTGCTTGAGATCAAGCAAAATGCTCGGTAGAGCAGACAGCTTTATAAATGCAGGAAAAAAACACGAAGCAGAAGCAATGCTTCGTGAATCACTGAGATTACTTTCCAGGCCATGCGTTGTGCGCCACAATCCGGCAGAGATGTCCCTCATTGTTACTAGCACCATGCGCCTAGAAGAACTCGCTGCCGAGCGTGGCGTAATTGGCGCTAGCAACAGCGATATCGCTGACAGCCTTAATTTCCTCAAAGAGTTTGGTAATAAAAACTCGTCGATTGAAAATCATGAACAATGGCTATCTTATTTTCAATACCGGGTTAACCAAGGGTAATTTTTCATGCGCGCACAGCATAGAAAATACTTCAGGCCACTTACTGCACTTATTGATAACTGACCATTAGACCTATGAAGCAAATCGCACAAACATTGACCCAATCGGAAGCATCCAAAATCAAACATAGAATTGAAGGTGCCGGAATACCTATAATCATAAGCGGCGAGGGAGGTCGCAATCTATACAGCACCGGTCTAATTTCCGTCTGGGTTGCTATCGATTCACAATATCAAGATGCCTTGATTGCATTAGACAACCCATCACACATTGCCGCGCAACCAATCAACGTAGAAGAATTTCATCAAACCGTAAAAACCACAGCGCTGCTTCCAAAATTTATCTTAGACCTAAACTACCCTGCGGTAGCCACATACACATGCATTGCCGGTTTCATTATTTTTTTATCCATGCACTCACAATAATTTAACAAGCTGCACAATCGCCCACAGAGACCGTGCGCCGTACCCTAAATTCTAGGAAACAGCATGAATTCGAGCCTTACAGATATCGAGAAAGCAGAAAAAGCCTTTACAGAAGGTGACTTTGACCTTCTAAAGTCATTGCTCCCTCCTTTATTAGAAAAGGAAAACCCTGCAGCCATCCGGCTTAACGCAAGTTTTTTTGAGCACAATTTGTCTGCCGACGAATGCGACCGACTATATATTGAAGGTATGTTCAAAGCTGCCGAACTAGGTGATTTAAAAGCAAAGTACCAAGTCGGCGTATTCTACGACACAGGGGAATATTCTGTCCCTCAAGACAAGGTTCGCGCCTCACATATATTCAAAGAGCTTGCAGAGCTAGGTGATCCACATTGCATGTGGATTTATGCATGCGAGTTAATCTGGGGAACTGGCTCCTTTCCCAAAGCAACACCTGACGGCCTCGAGCTATTATCCAGGGCATCAGAGCTTGGTTCCGCCGATGCATCCATGACAATCGCACGTTTTTACGACCAGGGTGAATTCAATTTCGAAAAAGACATGGAACAAAGGAATAAGTATCGGCGCCTGGCATTACGACAAGACGATACGACTTTTGATCCCTTTATCTAGCATGAAAGCTGCTACACACCACTGACATGAATGCAACTCTAAAAACAATCAGCAACACACGCACTGGACTCTTCATATGCAGCAAGTAATTATTCGCTCACTTATCATCTCACTATATATCTCAATGTCCTCTTATTTTTTTGCAGGCTTTATATCTAGCGATATAGATTTTTCTCAGTATTGTAGAAGCGAATCCGGGCAGCATGATATCGAGTGCAGCGATTTACAAGATGAGCCAGAAGGCACCATTGAGAACCTGACAATGCTTTTCGACTTTCTATCGTTTCTTTCCGAATTCTCCACTATATTTATTAGCTGCTTAATCTATGGTTACTGGGCGCTACTGAGGCCAATTCGAAAGCGCACAGAACTACAACCTCAAAACACCCCTTAATTAAAAATCAGTATTTATGAGCAGCAATTTTACTCCAGGCATAGCAACCGATGGTGGTGCCGAAACAGAGCTCCATGCCATTGCTTGGTCTGGAAATTTGCGCAGAGCTCGCCGTTTAGTTAGAAAAGGTGCAGACGTCAATTACGTTGACTCCGCAGGTGAAACACCATTACACGGAGCAGCCGCCTGGGGACGGGCGAACATGGTTCATTTTCTACTGTCAGCGGGTGCCAATTGCAATATACAGGCATTAAATACAAACAATATGACACCGCTACACTGGGCAGCCAGAGCAAATCTCGAGACAGTAAAGGTGCTACTCAAAGCCGGCGCTGATCGCAACATTAAAGATGCCCTGGGAAATACACCATATGATATCGCTAAAAAATTTCGCAAAGCGAAAATCATGAAATACCTGGACTCTAACTAGTGGTCTCAACACTCGCTTACATTTATGTAACACATGACCGTTACCCACAAGCTGTACGCTAGGGCTACCCATCATGAATAGCGCATTGATCGCAGAATTATTCAGCACTTTTAATAAAGAGACATCCTGCACGCCACCAATGTCTCTACGCGCAGGCAACGCTATAGATGATTATGCGGCACCAATGCCATTCGATCATAACCACGACGAGATATCGGATGAGTACCTTGAGAACTTTCACTGGGGCCTTAGCTATTTAGACCCAGTGTCCTGGCGACACTATCTACCGTACTTATGCCAATACGCACTCCATAACATCCACAACAGCAGCATTGTTACAAATTCGCTGCTGAATTCGCTACGCCCTCCCGAGCGCACGCCACCACGGCTTCGTTCTCTATCACACGAACAAGAAATAGCTATACAGCACACTATTGAATATCTGGCTTTAACCGAGGGATCGATGGACGCAGAGCTTGCATGTCAGGTTCTTGAAGAATGGTGGCTGCCCAATTCACTTTATAGACAAACCAATCAGCAAAATTAAATAAATCAAGTCATCTTCCGATGACAGCTAAAATTTTTTCGTTACCCCCAGGCAACCAGCATGAAATATTTAAAGTTTCTTCTAATCATGTTACTCGCTTGCTCACTCTGCGCATGCGACCCACCGACGATTTAATCGCACATGAGCAGGAGGTCTATAATTCCTTACTAGATCACTGGAATATAAACTCAGAGAGCCCGATTCTTATTCGTGCTAACTCGATAGAGTTCAATCATCGGAATCAAATCGCACGCACCGAACATTTCAAGTATAAAGAAATAGATTTGGAATCTACCAAAGCGTCCTTCTACTCCATCAACACAACCTCAAGCCCCCTTCCTCTGCCCGACAGCGAGCAATTTATTGTTTTCTCGGAGTTGGAGTACAAACAGATTTTCGAGAACCGAGAGCAATCGCTAACAACGCGCTGGAAACAATTCCACAAAAAATATCCTCAACCTAATGGCTTTATCAGTCTTTCTAGAACTGGATTCAATTCGGCTGAGAACAAGGCGCTGGTTTACTACCAATCGTCTTGTGGAAGCCTCTGTGGCAACGGCTTTATGGCGTACTTGAAAAGAGGACCGTTTGGCTGGAAGCTGGTATGGCTGGAACACTTGTGGGTTTCCTAAAGCACTAAAGCTCTCGGTATCGACGCTTCTCCTTCCTCTGGCATCACTCTTGCGTAGCAGTTACCACTGACAGATCAAATCCGCAGGCTTCGCTCCTGCAAGGCAACGGCGCCTGAAACGCTGCGAGAAGTATCCGCAGCGGGTTCAGGCGTTTTTTTTTGGGTGACCGGTTGGAGAGTCGGATTATGAAGTGGCTTACCTACCCTGCTTTTTTGCTGCTGGGCGCGTTGGGGATCGGCGGCATGCTGCGTCTGTTGTACGCGGTGGCGTTGGTGGGGTTTGCACTGGCGTGGGGTTTTCCGGCGCTGCCCGCGGAGCCGCTCTGGGCGGTGTTGGCGTACTTGGCGATTGCCAGCCTGTGGCTGTTGTCGCAGGAGCTCGGCCGGCTGCAGAACTATTGCGAAGGCGCGGCACCGCAGGGCACGCAAGAGCCCGCCGGTGCTGGCGAGTGGCTATTGCTGCAACCGATCGGCAGGAGTCTGCAGCAGTGGTTGAGCCGCGAGCAGCGCCAGCAGCAGCTGTTGCAGCAGCGTCTGGATGAAATCTCCCACTCCTCCCATGAGCTGGAGCAAAGCGCGGTATTGGTGACCAGCAACGCCCATGGACAAAGCGATGCGGCCAGCACCGCGGCGGCGGCCGTCGAGCAGTTGAATGTGAGCATTGTGCAGGTCGCGGCGTTGGCCGATGAGTCGCGGCAGACCAGCGTGCTGGCCAGCGAGCAGTTGGCCGATGGCATCGATCAGCTCACCAGTTTGGTGCGTCAGGTGTCCGAAATGGCGCAGCAAGCCATCGCCACCAACGAACTGATCCTGCAGCTGAACGACAACTCGCACACCATCAATGAGATGTCCGGCACCATCCGCGGCATCGCCACCCAGACCAACCTGCTGGCGCTGAATGCCGCCATCGAAGCGGCCCGCGCCGGCGAGAGCGGACGCGGTTTCGCCGTGGTGGCCGATGAGGTGCGCCGGCTGGCGCTGCACAGCCAGGAATCGGCGGCGGAAATCAGCCGCAATATCGAATCGGTGCAATTGCACATCAAGGACGCAACGGTGCAGGTATCCGATCTGAGCGCCCTGGCTCATCGCAGCGCCGACAGCTCCGAGGCGGTGCGCAGCCTGCTCGATCAGGTGCAGCAGCGCACCCGGCAATTGACCGAGCAGGTCGATCAGGTAGCGGTCAGTACCGAGCAACAGGGTAAGGCCGTGGCGGAAATCGCCGAGCTGGCCGACCGCGTCCGCCAGGGCAATGCCGAGAACCTGAGGGCGGCCGATCAGGCCCGCACCATCGCCCACCATTTGGCTCATTTGACGGGGTAAGCGCCATGTTCGGATTCCAGGACTTACCGCTCGTGCTTGCCGCCGTCGCCACCCCGACGGCACTGGCCCTGCTGTTCTACGGCTTGCACCGACGCGCGCGGCGGCAAAAGCAGCGACATATCCAATTGAATATCCGCCAACTGACCTTGCTGCGCGCGTTGATCGCCGGCTTTCAGCGCCACCGCGGCCTGAGCAATGGCGTGCTCTGCGGCGATGGCAGCCTGAGTCAGGATCTTGCCGCCACGCGTCAGACGCTGGACGGGCATATCCGCGACGCCCAGGCGCTCGACAGCACCCACGCAGAGGGCTGGAACAGCTTGATCGATCACTGGTCGCGGATGCGCGAGGGGCGCGGCAGCGACCCGGCGAACAACCTGGCGCAACACCATTTGATCATCCGCAACAGCATCTTCCTGATGGAGGATGTCGCCAATGAAATCGACCTGAGCGGCGGCCAGGCGACTCTGGCCTATCTGCCGTGCATCTGGCGCGAGGTGATTCAGGCGGCGGAATGGTCCGGCCAGGCACGCGCTCTGGGCACCGGCATCGCCGCGGCCGGGCGCAGCAGCGCCGAGCAGCGTGTGCGCATGCGCTTCCTCTACCAGAAAATTCAGCTGCTGGCCGGCAGCGCTTTCGCCACCCTGCAACGCCACGTCGCCGAGCACCCGCAGAGCGACACCTTCCGTCTGCAACAACGCGCCCAGGTGGTTGAGGACTTTCTGCACTGCATCGAGCAGGAACTGCTCGGCCGGGAGCAACCGGTTATCGCCGCCAAGGCCTACTTTCAACGTGCCAGCGGCGCTATCGACGAGCTGCTGGCCTTGGTGGACACGGCCTTGACTCAGCTGCAACCGAGAGGAATTCAAGATGCTAAATGGCATTGAGCCGCTGACGTCAGGGCCCATGGCCCCTGCTTGCCCGCCCGTTGCCGAGACGCAGGCCGAGCAAATGCTCGACACCCGCTATCGCGGCCTGACGCTGAGCAGCCACTTCCAGCCGATTTTCAGCATCGCCCACGGTCGGGCGGTGGGCTATGAAGGGCTGATCCGCGCGCAGCATGACGACGGCAGTGCGGAGTCGCCCGCGGCATTGCTGGCGATTCCGAGCAACAGTAAGGAATGCCTGGAGCTGGACCGCACCTGCCGCACCCTGCATGTGCATAATTTCGCCCGCCAGGCGACCGGCCAGGCCTGGCTGTTTCTCAACCTGAACTCGCAGTACCTGGTCAGCGAGCGGCCGGATATCGGTTTTACCCAAGACCTGCTCCAAGCCAGCGGAATCGCCGCGCACCGCCTGGTGATCGAAATCATCGAAAGCGAGGTCAGCGACCAGGCGCAGTTGAAGCGTTTCATCGCCCATTTCCGCAAGCTCGGCTGCCTGATCGCCATCGATGACTTCGGCGCCGGGCATTCGAATTTCGACCGCATCTGGGATCTGGAGCCAGATATCGTCAAGATCGACCGCCGGCTGATTCAGGATGCCGGCCGTTCCCGGCGCGTGGAGCGGATTCTCACCGGCATCGTCAGCCTGCTGCACGAGGCCGGCAGTTTAGTGGTGATTGAAGGTGTGGAAAGCGAACACGAGGCCCTGGTGGCCATCGCCGCCAACGCCGACATGGTGCAGGGTTTCTATTTCGCCAAACCGCAGATGCACATCGACGCCGCGCAAGGTTTGCCCGCCACCTTCGATCGTCTGCTGCGCGGCCAGCAATGGAACAGCGCCAAACGCCGGGCGGATTTGCAGCACTACCTGCGCACCATAGAAGGCGTGTTCCAACAGGCCGTGGCGGACTTCGCCGGGGGCCGGCAATTCGAACGCAGTTGCGGCCACCTGTTCAGCGACCCGCGCACGGTGCGTTGCTATCTGCTCGATGAGGCGGGCTATCAGGTGTCGCCCAACGTCTATGCCCCGCACTACCAGCAACGGTTGAATCCGCGCTTCGCCCCGCTACTGTCCGGCGACAACGCCAACTGGTCACATAAGCACTATCACTACCGCGCGCTGAAGCAACCGGGGGTGATTCAAATCAGCCGCCCGTACCTGTCGGTGGCGGATTCGCGCCTGTGCATCACCGTGTCGCAGACCGTCAAGGTCCTCGGCAGGCTGCATGTATTCTGCTGCGATCTGGATTGGCAGGACGAGTGATCGGGGAAGTGTTAGGGAAATCGACTTTCTTGCCCGCGATCAAGGGCTGCTAGCCAGCGCGCGAGTAGCTTGATAGCGGTCGTCGATCCGATCCACAGAGCGCCCGCATGGCTAAGAAATTCCCGTTGAACCCACCCCACCCCGAACGCATCTGCTGGGGTTGCGACAGGTATTGCCCGGCCGACTCCTTGGCCTGCGGCAATGGCGCCGACCGCACCATGCACCCGGCCGAAATGCTCGGTGACGATTGGTACCTGTTCGGCAACTGGGGCATCGAGTCGGATATCCCACCCGAGAAGCCGAAGGACGAACCGGAAGCCGGCTCGTAGCCGCCTCAGTTGCGGCTTTGCTGCAAGTTGCGGCCGTTCAACGGCTTGGGGGCCGGCGCGGCAGGCGCAGCCAAACTCGGCCAGGTCGGCGCAGTCGTCAGGCCATAGCTGCCGAGCAACATCCACCATCGCCTGGGGCAGCGTAGATGCTCGATAGCGATATGCATCGATGTGAACCCTTGCCACCGATCCATCACCGATTTGCCCACCGATTGTTTTGCAGGCTAGGCTGCATGTTCTGTGCGATACGCGACATACGCTGGGATCGCGTACGGATGACCGATGGCGGCGATTACCCGATTAGTGTCAGGTGTCGGATAACGGCAGAGCGGCGCCAGCCTTTCAACGAGCAAGCACTGCCATCGTGGTGCGCCGCGTAACCCATCAGTCGATATACCTTCATTGCGCCAACGGTGGGTTACGGCGCAATGAAACTTGTTGGTTCATCGCTATCAGTTGCCTGCGCCTAACCCACCCTACGGGATCGCGGCACATGGGCGAGACCTCGACTAACTGACGTTGTCGCGACACTGGGAGCGTTATGGCATTACCTTCAGGAGCTTCGCTAATAGGCCGCCTTTGGATGCTCGTGGTGCTGCTATTGCTGACGGCGAGTGGCTATGCCCAGGAGACGATTCGCATCGGTGCGCCGCTGCCATTGACTGGCGCTTTGGCACCGGAGGCGGCCAAACAGAAGCGCGGATACGACCTCTGGGCCGAAGTGGTGAACGCTGCGGGCGGTATCAGCGTCGGCGGCAATTGGCGCAAGGTTGAGATCGTCTACCTCGATTACCAATCCGATAGCGAGCAGGCACGCATCGGCACCGAAGCCTTGGTGAACCACAGCCAGGTGAATTTCCTCTTCGCCCCTTATGGCTCAGCCGCAGCCCGCGACGCCTCGGCGATTGCCGAGAAATACCAGATACCGATGATCGCGGTAACCGCTTCGTCAGTGCAGACCTTCAGCCGCGGCCACCGCTACCTGTTCGGCACCTTCACACCGAACGAGACCCTGACCGAGCCGATCAGCGAGCTGGTGACACAGCAGCTACCGCAAATCGAGACGCTGGCCATCCTGGTACGCGATGATCTGTTCCCGCTATCGATAGCCCGGGAGCTGGCGTTGTCGGCGAAGAAGCGCGGCATCGACAAGGTCTTTTACGACAGCTATGCCCTGGACGCGACCGATTACCGTGCCACCTTGCGTAGGCTGCAAGCGAGCGCGCCCGACTGGATATTCGTCGGCGGCTACACCGCCGACCTGGTGCAGGTCCGCCAACAGATGGCCGAATTGGGCATAAGTGCGACTGTGGTCACCATGATCGCCGCACCGGCCTATCAGGAATTTATCGACGCCACCGGGCCCTTGGCCGAGAACATCACCAGCGCGGCCTGGTGGCATCCGGCGGCGCGCTATGTCGGCAAGGACAGCTTCGGTTCGACCGAGGACTTCGTCCGCCTGTTTCAGCAGCGCTATGGCAGCGCACCCGACTATGTCGAAGCGTCGGCGGCCCTCGCCGGAGCCTTGCTGAAAATCGCTATCGAGCGCGCCGACTCCACCGACCGCAACAAAGTGCGCGACGAGTTGGCGAAGCTGGACGAGCCGACGTTTTGGGGCCCGGTCAGGTTCGGCGACAACGGCCAGATCAATTCGCTGATACCGCCGGTGTTTCAGATCCAGAACGGCAAGCCGGTGATCATCTACCCCCATGAGATCGCCCAGGGCGTATTGAAGCTGGGAGTCGGCGGGACGCCCTGACGATCGGCCAATAGCCCGGATCGCGCCTCAGTCTTCCGGATGCAGCACCGCGTGGAGAAATTCCTTGGTGCGGGCGTGCTTCGGCGCGGTGAAGATCTGCTCGGGCGGGCCCTCCTCGCGAATCGCGCCTTGGTCGAAAAAGCACACCCGGTCGGAGATGCGTCGGGCGAAGTCCATCTCGTGGGTCACCAGCAACATGGTCAGGTCGTGTTCCTCGGCCAGGCGCTGGATGACCTTGAGCACCTCGCCGACCAACTCCGGGTCGAGCGCGCTGGTCGGCTCGTCGAACAGCATGATCTGCGGACGCATGGCCAGGGCCCGGGCGATGCCGACCCGTTGTTGCTGGCCGCCGGACAATTGCGGCGGAAATTTATCGGCCTGATCGCTGAGCCCGACCATTTCCAGCAACTCTTCGGCGCGCTCGTTGGCTTCCTTGCGGGACAGACCGAGCACCCGCACTGGCGCCTCGGTGAGGTTGCGCCGCACGGTCATGTGCGGGAACAGGTTGAACTGCTGGAACACCATGCCCAGGTTGCTGCGCATCTGGCGTAGATGGGCTTCGCTGGCCGGCACCAGTTTGCCGTTCCTTTCCTCGTGCCAGAGCGGTTTGGCACCGACGTAGACGACGCCGGAGTTGATCGGCTCGAGGGTCATCAGCACCCGCAACACCGTGGACTTACCCGAGCCGGACGGGCCGATGATGGTGACCTTCTCGCCGCGTTTCACCTCGAAATTGAGGTTATCGAGGCAAGTGAAGTCGCCAAAGCGTTTGGTCACGTTCTCGAAGCGAACCAGGGTATCGGTCATTTCAGCGGTATCCCACGTTTAGGCAAGCGGACATCCAGGGTCCGTACCAGGTAAGCGGCCAGAAGGGTCAATATCAGGTAGAGCGCACCGACCATGGTCAGCGGGATCAGGTACTGGAAGGTGCGGTCGCCGATGATTTTCGCCACGCTGAGCATTTCCAGCACCGTCACCACGGACAACACCGGCACATCCTTCATGATCGAGATCAGGTAGTTGCCCAGCGCCGGGATAATCCGCGGCAGCGCCTGCGGCAGGATCACCTTGATAAAGGTATGCGCCGGCGGCAGGTTCAGCGCCCTCGCCGCTTCGCGCTGACCGCGCGGCACCGCTTCCAGCCCAGCCCGGTAGACCTCCGACATATAGGCGCTGTACTGCACGCCGAGCGCCACCGCGCCGGTCAGGAATGCCGGCAGTAGCAGGCCGTATTCGGGCAGCACGAAGTACAGGAAGTACAGCTGCACCAGCAGCGGCGTATCGCGGAAGAACTCGACGATCAACTTGGTCGGCCAGGCGACCAGCCGCGAGGGCACGCCGCGCAAGGCGGCGAAAATCAAGCCGAGGATCGCGGCAATGACGAAGCCCAGCGCGGCTGCTTGCAGGGTGACAATCATGCCCCGCAGCAGGATCGGCAAAATGGAGATGGCGAAGGCCAGGGGCGAACTGGTATCCCAGTGATAACCGAACAGCATCAGCGAGCCCCCACTCTGCGCCAGCGCCCGACCCAGCGTTCGAGCAGCTTCATCAAGGCGCTCAGCACCAGGGCCAGGCCGAAGTAGATGAACAGCGTCATGCTGTAGATGGTCGTGCTGTCCTGGGTCAGGTTGCGCAGGTTCTCCGCGCGGAACGCCAGATCGCTGAGGGTGATCAACGAAACGAGCGCCGTGTCCTTGAGGTTTTGCACCGCCAGATTGCCGAACGACGGCATCATCTCCGGCAGCGCTTGCGGCAAGGCGATCCGCCATAGGGTCTGGCGCGCGGTGAAATTCAGCGCCTTGGCCGCTTCGAGCTGGTTTTTCTGCACCGCCTGCACGGCGCCGCGCACGACTTCCGCACCATAGGCGCCGATATTCAGCGACAACGCCAGAATGCCAGCCGTGATCGGCGACAGGCGCACGCCCAGCAAGGGCAAAGCGAAGAAGATCCAGAACATCTGCACCAGCAGCGAGGTGCCGCGGAAAATCTCGATATAGGAAACCGAGACGGACTTCAGCACAGGGTTGGTGGACAAGCGCCCCAAGCCGAAAACGAAAGAGCAGAGGGCACCTAGCAGAGTCGACCAGAACGTCAGTTGCACGGTGACCCATGCCCCTTCCATCAGGGTCGGCAGATAGTCCCACATAAGCGGCGAACCTCCAGACGCACGCGGAGTTGGCGAGGGGCGCCGCCACCAAGGCGGCGCCGCTTGCCCTTACTCGGCGTTACACAGCTGTTCGGTGGTTTTGGCGAACGACCCCTGGATATCGGCGGGTGTGAAGCCGTACTGCTGCAGGATGTTCTTCCAGTCCTCGGTCTTTTTGAATTCGCTCAGCTCAGCGTTGAAGGCATCGCGGAAATCCTTCGAGCTGTTGGCGAAGGTAAAGCCGCCCCAGCTGCGCACTTCGTTGCCATCGATCACCGGGTCTTCGAACGGCTCGGCCAGACTCACCGCCTCGCTCATTTCGGCGAGATTGCTGGCCGTCAGGCCGGTGGCGGCATAGGCCGCGGCGCGACCGGTGGAAACCGTGGAAATGGCGTCGGAATTGCTGTTGATGGTGACCATGTTCGCCTCGGGCACGCCGAGCTTCTGCAACATCTCGAGCTGGTCGGCGCCGGCCATGATCGCCACTTTCAAGTCGCCTTCGGCGAACTGCTTGTAGCCGTGCAAATCATGAGGGTTGCCCTTCTGCACCAGCAGGCCTTCACCATAGCTGGTGTTGGGCTCGGAATAGATCACCGCCTTGCAGCGCTCCGGCAGGATCGCCATCTCCGCCGCCACCATATCGAAACGCTCGGCCTTGAGCCCCGGAATCAGCGAGCCGAACTGGGTCACCACCCATTGCACCTCGTCGATGCCCATACGTTTGAGAACCTGCGCGGCGACGGCCGGCCCCGCGCCTTCCGCCTCACCCTTGGCATTGACGAAGCCATAAGGGATTTCATTGGCCACGGCGACATTGACGAAGCCTTTTTCCTTTACTTCCTGCAACGTAATCGCACTGGCGCCAGCTGCGAACAAGCCACCGCACACGGCGGTCAACGCTCCAGCAATAAACTTTGATCTGGAATTAATTGTTTTCATCCTGCTCCCCTTTTTCTTGTGCATTCTCCAAAAATACCGGCGAACCATCCGGACAACTCGCTATCAACCGGGCCAAAGTTTTAGACAGTAATGCTTTGATGTCAAACCACTATTGCAAATCAGAGGCTATAGCGGAGGTTGAAAAGCGAAGAAAGGGCGGGGCTATTTGGCTCGGTTTGTGAGCGGAAAGCCGGTTATCGCCTACCCTGGGGGTCGCGTCGAGCTAGCCAAATTGCGCTGCGACTGGCACCAGCGGCAGCGCTTTATTGAGAGCAAGGCCTGGATCGCAAAACCGACTCCACCGATTGCTCTTCGCCCTATTCCTGCTTTGCCAGCAGAAACGCCTCTAGGTGCTGAATCACTTGCTCCGGCTGATCCTCATGAACATACAACTTGGCCTTGTCGATGCTGATAAAGCCGGCGAGCTTGGCAAAGCCACGGCTCATTTCAATGGCATAGGACTCAGGAAAGGTATCGTCCTGCCGCCCCCAGATCAGCAAGGTTTGCGCCGCGATCTGGCCGTGAAGCTGGCTTAAGGCATCGAGCTGCGGCCAATCGAGCACCGCGATAAAGGCGCGCCGGGCTTGCTCCATGTTCTGCGCGGACTCGATCAACGGCGCGATAAAGCGCTGATGAAAGCTGCCGAGCAAGTGCTGGTGGTCGTAGAGCGTTCCGCCAAAGCCCAGCTTTGAACACAGATAGGCAGCGCTTCTCAGCTGTATGCGGGCAAGCGCGCCGTACCCCGGCAACCAACGCGCGAGTTGTTTGTACAGACGCTGGTTGGGTGCGCGATGCCCGGGTATTTCGCTATTGAGCAGGACCAACTTGGCCACGCGGCTGGAGTCCAGCAGTGCAAGGTAGCGGGCGGCGATACCGCCGCTATCATTACCCAGCACGCTATAACCCTGGGCAATGCCCAAGGCCGCAAGCAAGCCCTGGAGCAGACGCGCCTGGCCGGCAGGGCTCAGATCATGTTCCGTGGACCAGGCTGTCACCCCAGCGCCGGGGAGGTCCGGCACAATGCAACGAAAGCGCGAGGCGAGCGCATCGACCAATGGGGCAAAGGTATCGCCATTGAGCGGCCAGCCGTGCAGCATCAGCAGTACCGGGCCTGTGCCATAGTCGCGGTAACCGAAACGCAGCCCTTCGATATCGATGAATTGATGCGGTGCGGCAAGAAAGCCGCTGACCTGTGGGTTATTGCACGCGTTCATTGTGCTGCCTCGGGCGCCATGGGATTTCGGCCAATGTACTGGCAGCCAGGGCAAGCAACTTGTAAGAACCAACTGATTTGAGGACGCCGTGCAGAATTATCTGATCCTGGGCAACCAGCTCACCTTATATGTCGGACCGCTGCCCGACATCAGCCTGCATCGACATAGCGCCAGCGCCCTATGCCTTGGCTTACAGGCACCGATTCAGGCACGAGGCGCCAGCGAAAGCCCATGGCAACATTACGATCAGCTATTCGTGCCGGCAGGCGTCGAGCATGCCCTGGCGTTTGCGGGGCAGCCCGTGGCGGTGTTGTTTTTCGAGACTCAGAGCCGCCTGTACCAGCAGCTGTTGCTGCGTTACAGCCTACCCACCGAGCATCTGAGCGATCCTGGGCCGATTGCCGGCAACTGGCTAGCGGAACTCGAAGGGTTAACGGGAAGCGATGCGCAGGACGGCGAAGCCTTGCTCGGGCTGATCGCCACGCGCCTGCTGCCCGATGCGGATGAGTCGAGCCATGTGGACCCGCGGGTACTCAAGGTGCTGAGTGCGATGCAGGCGCAGCCCCAGCGCAATTTCGCCACCGAAGAGCTGTCTGCCCTCGTTTGCCTCTCGCCGAGCCGCCTTTCGGCGCTGTTCAACCGCACGATGGGGCTGCCGCTGAGGCGCTATCGGGTGTGGCTGCGCCTGCGCTCGCTGGTCGGTTTCGTCAGCCAGGGGCTATCGCTTACCGACGCCGCGCAGATGGCGGGATTCAGCGACTCCGCCCATTTCAGCAACAGTTGCCGCAAGCTATTGGGGGTCAAGCCGACCGATGTGCTCGCTGGCGATGATTTACGCATTCTCTTCTCCAACCGCCTGTGAACCCTTCAGACCCGCGGCCACGATTGGATTTGCGCAGTTGCTGCCGGATTGTGCTGGGGGCTTATCCGGACACGCACCGCCTGTAGGAGCGGCTGGGCGGCACTCCGCCTTGGCCGCAATTCGGATAGGTGACCAAGTTGGCGCATCCGCCGCCCGGTAGCCCGGATGCAATCCGGGGCAGATGGGATGGCCGACACCGCTTCCCGGATTTCATCCGGGCTACAGGTAGGTCTGGTAGCCCGGATAAGCCTAGGCGCAATCCGGGATCGCCTTCCCGGTTGCTCTGCGAGTGACGAAACGGTTGAGTTTCTACTCACCCCAGCATGGTCACATGCCGCGGATGGCTGGCGACCCGCTCCAGCCAGGCGCGGATCGCCGGGTAGTCGCTGAGGTCGAAACCGCCCTCATCCGCCACATGGGTGTAGGCATACAGGGCGATATCGGCGATCGAGTAGTGCTCGCCTACCAGATAGGGCGTGCGCTGCAGCTGCTTCTCCATCACTTTGAGCGCCTTGTGGCCGCGGACATGGCAGGCGTGATACTCCTCGCGGCGCTCCTCGGGCAGGCCCTGATACAGCTGGATAAAACGCGCCACCGCGACATAGGGTTCGTGGCTGTACTGCTCGAAGAATTGCCACTGCAATACCTGGGTGCGCAGGCGCGGTTCGCTGGGCAGAAATTCGCTGCCGTCGGCGAGGAAGTTGAGGATGGCGTTGGACTCCCACAGGCAGGTGCCGTCGTCCAGCTCCAACACCGGGATCTTGCCGTTGGGGTTTTTCGCCAGAAAGGCCTCTTTCTGGGTGTCGCCCCTGAGGATATCGATCGGCACCCACTCATAGGCCGCGCCGAGCAGGTGCAACATCAGCTTGACCTTGTAGCAGTTGCCCGAACGGTAATCGCCATAAACCTTGTACATCGCTCCACCCTCCTGTGGTTACTGTCGTGTTTGCTAGTGGCTCAGGCTGCCGCGGCGGCCTGAGCCTGGCGGATCACTTCGGCCAGGCGCTTGAGACCTTCGCTCAATCGATCGGGCGCGACGTGACTGAAGTTAAGCCGCAAATGCCCCGGATGTTGGTCCGGATCAATAAAGAACGGCTCGCCCGGCATAAAGGCGACGTTCTGCGCCAGCGCTGGTTTAAGCAGCGTACGGGTGTCCAGCGGCTGTTTGAGGGTCAGCCAGAAGAACAACCCGCCTTGGGGAATTTGCCAGTCGGCCAGGTCGCTGAAGTGCTCCTGCAACACCGCTTGCATGGCGTCGCGACGAACCCGGTAGAAATCGCGCAGCTCGGCCAGGTGATTGCGGTACTGCTCGCTGCCGAGCCACTGCAGCGCCTGCCATTGGCCGATGCGGTTGGTGTGCAGGTCCGCCGATTGCTTGAGGCGCAGCAGATAGGGGAACAGATCAGGTGTGGCGATCAGGTAGCCGACGCGCAGGCCCGGCAGCAGGGTCTTGGATACGGTGCCGGTGTAGATCCAACTGGCTTTTTGCAGGCGGCTGACGATAGGCGTGGCGCTGCCCTCGTCGAACACCAGCTCGCGGTAAGGTTCGTCTTCGATCAGGGTCACGCCGAACTCGTCGAGCAGTGCCGCCACGGCGTCGCGCTTGGCCTCGCTATAGCGCACCGCCGAAGGGTTCTGGAAGGTCGGGATCAGGTAGGCGAAGGCCGGCTTGTGGTTTTCCAGGCGCTGGCGCAGGGCGTCGATCTGCGGGCCGTCGGCCTCTTGCGGCACGGCGATGCAATCGGCACCGAACAGCTGAAAGGCTTGCAACGCGGCCAGGTAGGTCGGCGCTTCGAGCAGCACTTCGGTACCCGGGTCGATAAACAGCTTGCTGGCCAAGTCCAGGGTTTGTTGCGAACCGCTGACGATCAACACCTGACTGGCCTCGCAGGGTACGCCCAGGGCGCGCGCCTCGGCGGCGATGGCTTCGCGCAACTCCGGCTCGCCTTCGCTCATGCCGTACTGACCCATGCTCACCGGCATATCCGCCCACTCGACCTTGGGCAGCATCGGCTCGGCGGGCAGGCCGCCGGCGAAGGACATCACCTCCGGACGCTGCGCCGCGGCGAGGATTTCACGGATCAAGGAGCTTTTCAGGCGGGCAACGCGTTCGGAGAAGGCCATGGAGATCACCGGTAGCAAAGGCAAATAAAAATAGGTCAAACTGTTTGACCGAAATCTTGTGTAGCCGAAGCTACGACACCCAGGACAAATACGTCAATAGGCTTGACCTTAATGTTCGATCTGCAAAACATCGGCACTCAGCAAACCGCCATGGAGGCGTTCTTTTTCGGCTACCAGGCGTTTACCGCCAAGGCCGACGAAATGCTCGCGCGCCGCGGCCTGTCGCGGGTCCATCACCGCATTCTGTTTTTTATCGGCAAGTACCCGGGCCTGAGCATGAAGCAACTGCTCGGTTACCTGGGCGTGAGCAAGCAGGCGCTGAATACGCCGCTACGTCAGTTGCTGGAAATGGACCTGGTGGAAAGCCTGGCGGCAGAAGACGATAAACGTAAACGCCTGCTGGGCCTGACCCGCGAGGGCGCGAAACTGGAGCTGGCCCTGCGCCGCGAACAGGCCAAGCTGTTGCAACGTGCCTTTGGCGAAGCCGGGGAAGCGGCGGTCGAGGGCTGGTTACGGGTCAATCAGGCGCTGGGGCGCGCGCACCAAGCGGCGACGGTGCAGGAGTGATGGGCGGTTGTTGCAACAGACCAAAACAACGCACCTGCAGGAGCCAGCTTGCTGGCGATGCGTTCCGCTGCGAGATGGATCGTCGGAGTGCCGAACCACGGCAAGCTGGCTCCTACGAAGAGCGTCGGCTCCGCGCAACACGAAACTGGCTTCGGTGCTTCAGTCTAGGGGCTTGACTTCGTAGGGTGCGCCGCGCGCTCCAGCGCAGATTCCTGGTGCGCACGGCGCACCCTAGTCATTACGACCTCTGCAAGCAGCAAGGTTGGGCCGGGCCACGCAGCCACAATCTACCTACTCAGCCTGACGTCTCTGCTCGGCTGCCGCCTGGAAGAATACCCAGGCCGTAGCAATGCTCGCGCCGATCAGCGGCAACATCGCCACCACCGCGAGAACCATGCTGGCCAACATAAGGCCGCCGATCAATTCCAGCCAGGCCATCAAGCGAAACGCGGGGTAGACATTCTGCACTTGGCGCAAGCGAAAACCCAGCCAAGCCAGTATGGCCCCATAGACGGCGAGCACCGCGAGATAGACGACCATCTGCCAGCCCAGCTCGCCGAGCATATCCGTCCAGAACAGGTCGAGCATCATCACCAACAGCCCCCAAAGCACCATCGCCCAGGTCGGCTTGCTCAAGTGCTGCGCGGCAAAGCGTTGCTCGGCGAAGAGTTTCAATTGGAGCAACAGGTAGCAGCCCAATAGCGTCAATGTCGGGTTAAGCCAGTAACTGAACGACTCCAACGAGGCATCTTCGAGAAAACCAGCCATAGCAGCCAAACCCAGTGCTACAAGCGAACCGAGCGCCGCGACCAAATTGAGGTAACCGAGCAATTGCAGGCGCCCAGGACTCCAGCCTTCGAGCCTCTGCACCTCAGTATTTTCCACCAGGCTGACCTGAGGGGCGGCGTAAGGGTTGTCTAGCTGATCCATCGCGAATCCCTGCGGGCTGTTGAATTAAGGCAACGAGCCTACCCTTTGCCACACGCGGCGCCAATCGCCTGGGTCCAGTCGACTGTATCGCTCGATGCGCATCTGGCTGTACGGCGACGCCAAGCCGCACTGCCCTTAAGGTGCAAGCACTGCCATCGAGTGCCCGACCATGACCGCCGAATTGCTGATCGCCTTTGTCGCCTTTGCCTTCGTCACCTCGGTGACGCCGGGGCCGAACAATATGATGCTGCTCGCCTCCGGGGTGAACTTCGGCCTGCGCCGCAGCCTGCCGCATATGCTCGGTATCAGCCTGGGCTTTATGGTCTTGGTGATGGCGGTCGGCCTGGGCCTGGGGCAATTGTTCGAACAGGTGCCGATGCTCTATAGCGTGCTGCGTTATCTGGGGGCGGTCTACTTGCTCTACCTGGCCTGGAAGATCGCCAACTCAGGCGCGCCGGATAGCCAGGCCGGCGAGCGCGGCAAGCCGTTCAGCTTTCTCCAGGCGGCGGCCTTTCAGTGGGTCAATCCCAAGGCCTGGGTCATGGCGATCGGCGCCATCACCACCTACACGCCGCAGGAAGATTTTCTGGTCAATGTGCTGCTGATCGCCGCACTGTTCGCCCTGGTCAACTGCCCCAGCGTCGGCCTGTGGACGGTCGCCGGCAGCCTATTGCGTAACTGGCTGAAAAACCCGCGGGTGCTGCGCGGCTTCAATATCGGCATGGCGCTGCTGCTGGTGGCCTCGCTCTACCCCATAGTCACGGACAGCGGATTACTCTGATGCAGGAACTCACCCAACCCCGTCTGCGCCCGTTGGCCGACACCTCGATGTCGGCGGTGGTCGCCGGCTTTATCGCCATGCTCACCGGCTATACCAGTTCCCTGGTGCTGATCTTCCAGGCTGGCCAGGCCGCTGGACTGTCCAGCGGGCAGATTTCCTCATGGATCTGGGCCCTGTCGATCGGCATGGCAGTGACCTGCATCGGCCTGTCGCTACGTTACCGCGCGCCGGTGATGATCGCCTGGTCGACGCCCGGTGCGGCGCTGCTGATCACCTGCCTGCCGGGCGTGCCCTACAGCGAAGCGATCGGCGCCTTTATCCTCGCCTCGGGGCTGATCGTGCTGATCGGCCTGACCGGCACCTTCGACCGCCTGATGCGGCGCATTCCCGGCTCCATCGCCGCCGCGCTGCTGGCCGGGGTGCTGTTCAAGATCGGCCTGGAAATCTGCGTGGCCGCCGAGCAACAACCGGTGCTGGTGGTGGCAATGCTGCTGGCTTATCTGTTCGGCAAACGTCTGTTGCCGCGCTATGCGGTGCTCGCGGCCCTGATCGTCGGTTGCGTGCTGGCCGGGTTGTTCGGCCTGCTGAACTTCGAGCACTTCGAGCTGCAACTGGCGACCCCGGAGTGGACCACGCCGAGCTTCTCCCTCGCCGCGGCGATCAGCATCGGCATTCCGCTGTTTATCGTCGCCATGGCGTCGCAGAACCTGCCGGGCATGGCCGTACTGCGCGCCAACGGTTACCAGGTGCCGGCTTCACCATTGTTGAACGCCACCGGCCTGACTTCGATGCTGCTGGCGCCGTTCGGCTCCCACGGCATTCATATGGCGGCGATCAGCGCGGCGATCTGCGCCGGCCCCGAAGCCCACGAAGACCCGAAAAAACGCTACACCGCGGCGGTCTGGTGCGGGCTGTTCTACGGCATCGCCGGGATCTTCGGCGCCACCCTCGCCGCCCTGTTCAGCGCCCTGCCCAAGGCGCTGATCCTGTCCATCGCCGCTTTGGCGTTATTCGCCTCGATCATCGGCGGCCTGACCCAGGCGATGAGCGAAGCCAAGGAACGCGAGGCGGCATTGATCACCTTTCTGGTAACCGCCTCAGGCATGACGCTGTTCTCGGTCGGTTCGGCATTCTGGGGGATAGTGGCCGGCTTGCTGACCCTGGCGATTCTTAACTGGGGCAAGGACTGATAGGTATCTCGGGCAAGCCCTGTTGGGCTAACGAGCCAAGTGGCACACCACCTCATCCGTGGGAGGGGCTTTAGCCGCGAAGCTTTGGCCGCAACAATAGCGATGCAGAGAAAAGAAGGCTGAGCACGTAGCCTGGGTTGAGCGCAGCGATACCCAGGGCGCCGATACCCGGGTATCGCTTCGCTCAACCCGGGCTACCATTGGGTGACTTTGATCGTTCCCACATCGAGGCGTCGAACCGTCCACGTGGGAACGATCAGCTGCTCCCGTAGCCCGGGTGAAGTCCGGGAAAGCCACCGCCCGCCAACAGCTCCCCGGATTGCATCCGGGCTACAAGCCTGACGAGATAGCGCGTACACCAATGAAAAAGGCGCCTGGATAGGCGCCTTTTGCTTGTTGCAAGCGAAACACGATCAGATCGCGGTCGCTCCGCCATCCACCGCCAAAGCATGGCCGGTGGTGAAAGCAGCGTTATCGCAGCACAGATAAAGCACCGCGGTGGCGATTTCCTCGACCTTGCCGATGCGCCCGACCGGGTGCATGGCGGCGGCGAATTCGCCTTTCTTCGGGTCGGACTCGTAGGCGCGGCGGAACATGTCTGTGTCGATCACCGCCGGGCATACTGCGTTGACCCGCAGTTTTTTCTTCGCATACTCGACCGCGGCGGATTTGGTCAGGCCGATCACCGCGTGCTTGGAAGCGCTGTAGATGCTCATCTTCGGCGCCGCGCCCAGACCGGCGACGGAGGCGGTATTGACGATGGCGCCGCCGCCCTGGGCCAGCATCAGCGGGATCTGGTGCTTCATGCACAGCCACACGCCTTTGACGTTGACGCCCATGATCGCGTCGTACTCGGCTTCGCTGCCGTCGGCCAGCTTGCCCTTCTCGATCTCGATGCCGGCGTTGTTGAAGGCGTAGTCCAGGCGACCGTAAGCGGCCAGAATGCGCGCCATCAGTTCCTGAACCTCGGCATCGCGGGTCACGTCGCAGCGCACGAACAGCGCATCGCCGCCCGCTGCGCGAATCAGCTCGACGGTGCCTTCGCCACCTTGAACATCGACATCGGAAACCACCACTTTAAGGCCTTCGTTCGCGAACGCCTGAGCCGTTGCGCGGCCGATACCGGCGGCGCCACCAGTTACCAGGGCGACCTGGCCAGAAAAAGTAAAACTCATCCGTGCATCCTCTAAGGGGAAGAAGTCTGCGACGAGTCTAGTCAGGCCGATGCCGATGCGGCAGCACTATTAATGGCCTGGTGATGGTCTTATGCAAATTAATGATTAAGCCAACGAACCGCCATCACTCGAATCGATTGACGTTCATTCCGCAGCAGCACGGCGCTTGCCCGGCCAGCCACTAAGGGCTATCAACAGAGTTTCCGTTCACTGAGAACTCATCGATGAATATGCCGCTCAACCGTCAATTCCTGCTCGCCCAACGCCCGGTCGGCCTGCCCGGCCGCGAGACCTTCAGTTATGTGGAAACCCCGCTGGGCGAGCCGGGCCCGGGGCAGATCCTGGTGAAGAACGCCTACCTGTCGCTAGACCCGGCCATGCGCGGCTGGATGAACGATGCCAAGTCCTATATCCCGCCGGTCGGTATCGGCGAAGTGATGCGCGCCCTCGGCGTCGGTGAAGTGATCGCTTCCCAGCACCCGGACTTTGCGGTCGGCGATCACGTCAACGGCGCGCTCGGCGTGCAGGATTACTTCCTCGGCGAGCCGAAGGGCTTCTACAAGGTCGACCCCAAGCGCGCGCCGCTGCCGATGTACCTGTCGGCGCTGGGCATGACCGGGATGACCGCCTACTTCGCCTTGCTCGACGTCGGCGCGCCCAAGGCCGGGGAAACCGTGGTGATCTCCGGCGCCGCCGGTGCGGTCGGTAGCGTTGCCGGACAGATCGCCAAGATCAAGGGTTGCCGCGTGGTCGGCATCGCCGGCGGCGCGGACAAGTGCAAGTTCCTGATCGACGAACTGGGCTTCGACGGCGCCATCGACTACAAGAACGAAGACCTGCACGCCGCGCTGAAACGCGAATGCCCAAAAGGCGTGGACGTGTACTTCGACAACGTCGGCGGCGATATCCTCGACGCTGTGCTGACGCGCATCAACTTCAAGGCACGGGTGGTGATCTGCGGCGCGATCAGCCAGTACAACAACAAGGAAGCCATGAAAGGCCCGGCCAACTACCTGCAATTGCTGGTCAAGAGCGCGCGCATGGAAGGCATGGTGGTGATGACCTACGCACCGCGCTTCGCCGAAGCAGCGCAGGAAATGGGCGGTTGGCTGGCCAGCGGCAAGCTGAAATCCAAGGAAGACATAGTGCCCGGCCTGCAAACCTTCCCGGAAACCCTGCTCAAGCTGTTCAGCGGCGAGAACTTCGGCAAGTTGGTGCTCAAGGTCGATTAAGCCCGCACCAAGCAAGACCGTAGGATGGGTCGGGCCGCGCAGGTTAGCCGCCCACGCGATGCGTGACAAAGCCGCATTGCCGGGGCGGCGTAACCCATTGGGGCGCACGGGTATCGCCTCGCTCAACCCATCCGCCCTCTACCTGCCATTGCGCTGCCTCGTAGCCCGGATGAAATCCGGGGAATGCTGGCGCCTGCAGAACCGCTCCCCGGATTGCATCCGGGCTACTGGTCTAGATTCTCCCTCTCCCGCCAATGCCTACGCCGCCACCATCTCCTGTTCTTCCCGCTTAAGCGGCCGCCAGCGGCGCAGCAGCATATAGAGCGTGGGAATCACGAACAGGGTGAAGAAGGTGCCGACCAGCAGGCCGCCGACTATCACCAGACCGATCTGCTGGCGGCTTTCCGCGCCGGCGCCGCTGGCGATGGCCAGCGGCAGCGAGCCCAGGACCATGGCCCCGGTGGTCATCAGAATCGGCCGCAGGCGCTGCACCGCGGCGTCGATCACCGCGCTGCGCAGTTCATGCCCGCCGCGCAGCAGCACGTTGGCGAATTCGACGATCAGGATGCCGTGCTTGGTGATCAGACCGATCAGCGTCACCAAACCGATCTGCGAGTAGATATTCAGGGTGCCGCCGAACAGCGTCAGCGCCAGCAAGGCGCCGGCCATCGACAGCGGTACGCTGAACAGGATGATCAAGGGGTCGGTGAAGCTCTCGAACTGCGCCGCCAGCACCAGGAAGATAAACACCAGGGCCAGGGCGAAGATCAGCGCGACGCCGGAACTTGACTCCTTGAAATCCCGCGAGGTGCCGGTGTAGTCGTACTGCGTCTCGGGCGGAAATACGCCGCGGGCGGTGTTTTCCAGATGCCCCAGCACTTCGCCCAGGGTGTAACCGGCGCCGACGTTGGCGCTGACGGTCACCGCCCGCAGCTGGTTGAAATGGTTGAGTTCGCGCGGTGCCACGGTTTCGCGCACCTCGATCAGATTCGACAGCTGCACCATGCTGCCGTCGCGCCCGCGCACATAGACGCGGTCGAGATCCTGCGGGTTGCTACGGTCGACGTCCTGCAACTGCACCATCACGTCGTATTGTTCGCCGTTCTGCTTGAAGCGCGTCACCTGGCGGCTGCCGAACAGGCTTTCCAGGCTACGACCGATGGTCGCCACATCGCTGCCCACCGCCACCGCCTGCTCGCGATTGACCGCGACCTTGAGCTGCGGCGCATTCAGTTTGAGGTCGCTGTCGAGGCTCTCCAGGCCGGGGTAATCGCGCAGGCTGTTCAGCAGTTCATCGACGTAGACCTGCAGCTCGGCGTACTCCAGGGACGAGCGGATCACGAAGTTGACCGGCTGGTTGCGCGCGCTCTGCCCGAGCGGCGGCCGGTTGACCGGAAAGGCGCGCATCCCGGCGATCTCCTGAAATTTGGGCAACAGCTCGTTGCGGATCTCGAACTGGCTGCGCGAGCGTTGATCCCAGTCCTCCAGCTTCATAAAGGAAATACCCTGGGCCACGGTGGGGAAACCGGCGATCACCATATAGCGGTTGGTTTCCGGGATGCTCGCGTACGCCGCCTCGATCTCCCGCGCGTAACGCCCGGTGTAGTCGATGGTCGCGCCATCCGGGCCGTTGAACACGCCGATGATGGTGCTGGTGTCCTCGGTCGGCGCCAGCTCCGATTTCAGGCCGCTGAACAGCAACGCACAAGCCAGCATGATCACCAGCAAGACGCCGACCACCAGTGCCCAGGCGCTCAGGGCCCGCGCCAGCAGGTGCTTGTAGCCGTAAGTCAGTTTGTTGAGGAAATCCTCGATCAGGTTGTAAACCCGGCTGTGCCGCTCGCCGGCCTGATGCGGTTTGAGCAGCACCGCGCACATCATCGGCGTCAGGGTCAGGGCGACGAAACCCGAAACCAATACGGCGCCGGCCAGAGTCCAGGCGAACTCGGTGAACAGCTTGCCGGTGGTGCCCTGCATAAAGCCGATGGGGGCGAATACCGCGGCCAGGGTCAGGGTCATGGCGATCACCGCGAAGGCGATTTCGCGGCTGCCCTTGAGCGCGGCCTGCAGCGGGCGCATGCCCGTTTCGATATGCCGGTGGATGTTCTCCAGCATGACGATGGCGTCGTCCACCACCAGACCGATGGCCAACACCATGGCCAGCAGGGTCAGGGTGTTGATGGTGAAACCCATCAGGCTCATCAGGGCGAAGGCGCCGATCAGCGATACCGGAATGGTCACCAACGGAATGATGGTCGCGCGCAGCGAGCGCAGGAAGATGAAGATGATCAGAATGACCAGCGCCACCGCTTCCCAGATGGTGATGAAGACATTGTCGATGGATTCGCGGATGAACAACGAGTTGTCATGGGCGATGGCCATTTCCATGCCTTCGGGCAGCAGCTCGCGCACCTCCGGCAGCGCCGCATTCAGGCCATCGGAAATTTCCAGCGGGTTGGCCGTGGCCTGCTTGATCACGCCCATGGACACCGCCGAGCGACCCTTGTAGCGCACGATGCTGCGTTCGTTCTGCGCGCCGATTTCGGCGTAGCCGACATCGGCCAGACGCAGCAGGTAGCCACGGGAGTCGTCGAGGATCAGCTGGTTGAATTGCTCCGGGGTGTTCAAGTCGGTTTCCGCGAGCACGGTGAACTCGCGCTCGCGCGATTCGATGCGCCCAGCGGGGACTTCCACGTTCTGCCGGCGCAGGGCGTCTTCCACGTCCTGCACGGTGAGGTTATGCGCGGCGAGTTTTTCCGGATCGAGCCAGATGCGCATCGCCAGGGTGCGGCCGCCGCGGATCTGCACTTCGGAGACCCCGGGGATGGTTTGCAGACGGTCCTTGATCACCCGTTCGAGGACATCGGTGATCTCCATCGAACTGTAGCGTTCGCTGTAAAAGGCGATCCACACCACCGGCTGCGCATCGGCCTCGACCTTCTGCACGATGGGTTCCCTGATTTCCTCCGGGAGCAAACCGCGCACCCGGCCCAGGCGATCGCGCACGTCGTTGGCGGCCTCGTCGGCATTGCTGCCGAGGGTGAACTGCGCGGTGATCTGGGTGTTTTCCGAGCGGCTGATGGAGCTGACGAAATCCAGCCCCTCGATGCCCGAGAGCACGTCCTCGATCGGCTGGGCGACCTGCGACTCCATGATCTCCGGGCTGGCGCCCGGATAGGTGACGTTGACCGTGACAATGGGCACGTCGACATTCGGGTACTCGCGCACGCTCAGGCGCTGATAGGCCATCAAGCCGAGCAGCACCAGCACCAGCGACAGCACAGTAGCGAAGACCGGCCGGCGGATGCAGATATCCGACAGCGTCATGGATTGGGCTCCGAGGGGCGGCCAGCCGCCACCTTGGTGCGCACCGGCATGCCCTCGCGCACCTTCTGCCAGCCGGCGCTGATCAATGTCTCATCGCCGCGCAGACCTTCGCGCACCTCCACCGTGCCGTCCATGCGCTTGCCCAGCTCGACCTCGCGCACCGCGACCTTGCCGTCCACCACCAGATTGACCAACAGGCGCTCGCCCACCGGCATCACCGCCTCTTCGGGAATGATCAGGGCATCGGCGCGCTCATCGAGAATCACCGAAACCTTGACGAACTGCCCCGGCCGCAGGCGTCGCTCGGGATTGTCGATACGTGCGCGAATCGCCTGGCTGCGCCCGGCCTCGTCGAGCCGCGGATTGATCGCGAATATCTCGCCGACGAAACGCTCGCCGGGATAGGCGTCCAGGCTGATCTCGACCGTCTGGCCGAGGCGAACCTGGTTGACGCTCTTCTGCGGAATACGGAAATCCACCTTGAGCGGGTCGAGCACTTCCAGGTTGACGATATCCTGACCGGCGCTCAGGTAGTCGCCGGGGCTGGCCTCGCGCAAACCGAGCACGCCGTCATGCGGCGCCTGGATCCGCGTCTTGTCCAGACGCGCCTGGGCCAGGGCCAGACTGGCGCGGGCGGCCTGCTGCTGGGCGCTGGCTTCGTCCAAGGCTTGGGCGTTACTGGCACCGCGCTTGAACAGCATCTGCGCGCGCTGAAAGTTCTTTTCCGCCAGGTTCAGATTGGCCCGGGCCTGGGCCAGTTCGGCACGGCTGATCGCATCGTCCAGGCTGACCAGCAAGGCGCCGGCCTCGACGCTCTGGCCTTCGCGAAAGTGCAACTGGGCCAGACGCCCGTCGATTTCCGGGCGGATCATCACCGACTCGTCCGAGCGCAACGAGCCGAACGTGATCAGCTCGTCGCGCACCAGGGCCTTGGTCACCGGCACCACTTCCACCATGGGGCCTTCGGCGGCTTGGGCCGGCAGCGTAAAGCCCGCGAATAACAATAAAGCGCCTGAAAGGGAACGGCTTAGGGCGGACATAAACAACCTCTTGTCTTATTGAGGCCGAGTCTACGACCTCGGCGCAAGATTCAGCCGTGCTAAATGTTTCCCTTTATTTTATTGGCGCATACCCCGCCCGCTGACCAGCAAACGAATGCACACGCCATAGAGCAAGGCGGTGGCCACCAGCATGAAACCGATGGCGATGCCGATACGGATATCCGAAACCCCGAGAATGCCGTAGCGGAATGCGTTGACCATGTGCAGCACCGGGTTGGCCAGCGATACCGTCTGCCAGAACGGCGGCAGCAGGTTGATCGAATAGAACACCCCGCCCAGGTAGGTCAACGGCGTCAGCACGAAGGTCGGGATGATCGATATGTCGTCGAAGTTGCGCGCGAACACCGCGTTGACGAAGCCGCCCAGGGAGAAAATCGTCGCGGTCAACAGCACCACCAGCACGGTAATGCCGAGGTGGTGCACCTGCAGCTTGGTGAAGAACAGCGACAGCAGCGTGACGATAAAACCCACCGCCAGACCGCGCAGCACCCCACCGACCACATAGCCGATCAGGATGATATGCGGCGACACCGGCGAAACCATCAGCTCCTCGACCGAGCGCTGGAATTTGCTGCCGAAGAAACTCGACACCACGTTGCCATAGGCGTTGGTGATCACCGACATCATGATCAGCCCCGGCACTATGTATTCCATGTAGGTGAAGCCATCCATATCGCCGATCTGCCGGCCGATCAAATTACCGAAGATGACGAAATACAGAACCATGGTGATCGCCGGCGGCAGCAGGGTTTGCGGCCAGATGCGGGTGAAGCGGCGAACTTCCCGATAAACGATGGTACGCAGCGCCACCATATTGGCGGCGAACTCGGAGTTCAGGTAAGCCGTGCTCATACCGCCCCCTTCGTCAGGTTCTTCTCGACCAGGGACACGAACAGTTCCTCCAGGCGGTTGGTTTTATTGCGCAAGCTGAGTACCTCGATGTTCTGCAACGCCAACTGGCGGAACAGCTCGGTGATGCCCTGGGACTTGTCGACCTGCACTTCCAAGGTGTGGTGATCGAGCAACCGCGCCGGGTAGCCGAGCAGCTGTGGCGCCACCGTTTGGGAATCCTTGAGGTCGAGCAGGAAGGTCTCGACATGCAGCTTTTTCAGCAGCGTCTTCATGCTGGTGTTTTCGACGATGCGACCGTGATCGATGATGCCGATGTTGCGGCACAGCTGTTCGGCCTCTTCCAGGTAGTGGGTGGTGAGGATGATGGTGATGCCCTGGGCGTTGAGCTCGGTGAGAAAACTCCACATCGAGCGGCGCAGCTCGATATCGACACCCGCGGTGGGCTCGTCGAGGATCAACAGACGCGGTTGATGCACCAGCGCGCGGGCGATCATCAGCCGGCGCTTCATGCCGCCGGACAGCTCGCGCGACGGCACATTGTGCTTGCCCCAAAGACCCAGCTGGTTGAGGTACTGCTCGGCGCGTTCCTTGGCGATGCGCGCGGGAATGCCGTAGTAACCGGCCTGGGTCACCACTATGTCGAAGGCTTTTTCAAACTGGTTGAAATTGAATTCCTGCGGCACCACGCCGAGGCAACGCTTGAGCGCCGAGGGCTGCTTATCGAGGTCGTGACCGAAGACGTTGACCGTGCCGCTGGTCTTGGTCACCAGGGTGGAAAGGATGCCGATGGTGGTGGATTTACCGGCGCCGTTGGGGCCGAGCAAAGCGAAAAAATCGCCCTCGGCAACATCCAGATCGATGCCGTGCAAAGCTTGAAAGCCGTTGCCGTAGGTCTTGCTCAACTGGCGAATGGACAGAGCGGTACTCATAAAAATGCGCGCACCTGATTGGAGAAAAAAGAAAGGTCAAGCGAAGGCTGCGCCCACAACACAGGCACAAAGTCGTTCAAGTCTAGCGTTTGCCGGGAGGCCATCGCAGCCCCTTTACCGGAATAATGCAATCGGCCATGACCGGGCAGCAGCCTAACAGCGCTGCCAAAAGAAGAAACCCCGCCGCCCCGATGGTACTAATCGAGACCATCGATACAACCCGGACGTAGCGAAGCGTTGTAACCCGGACAAGCCTTGGCGCAATCCGGGAAAATTCCGCGCATCTGCCAACGCTCCCCGGATTGCATCCGGGCTACGGAGCGCGCGTTGGTAGGGCGGACATGGCGCAGCCTTGCCCGCCGCTGGCATCCGGATGGTGGACAAGCCTTCGGCATGTCCACGAGGTCCTAGACCTTGCACATGGACGTACAACCGCGTCCTCTTCAAGCGCCGAGTTCGGCCTGCAAATCCCCCACCGGCTGCGGCGCGTCATCGCTGAACAGGTGCGGGTAGCAACTGGCCAAATGGGAGAAGAACAACTCCTCCGGCACATCGGCGAACTGGCCGTGATCGCGCAGGTACTCCATATAACGCTCGCCGTCGGCGTTGAATGGGTGGAACACACTGTCGCTGCGCCCATCGAACTCCAGCGGCTCGACCTTGAACAGCTGGCACAGCGCCAAGTTGAACGCCGGGGTCGCCTTGACCCAACGGCCATCGAGATACAGCTCGGTATAGCCGTGCATGGCGAACACTTCGCTACGCAGCATCGCCAGCAGTTTTGGCGTGGACAGGTGGTTGCGCACATCGGCCAGGCCGATGCGCGCCGGTATGCCGCAATGCCGGGCGCACGCCGCCAGCAGAGTCGCCTTGGGTACGCAGTAGCTCTCGCCGCTGAGCACGGCATGGCTGCCTTTCAGGGTGTCGGGATCGCGGCTGAACACATAGGGGTTGTAGCGAATCTGGTCGCGTACCGCGTAGTACAGCGCGACCGCCTGCTGACGAGGCTCGCGACTGGCGCCCCGCGCGTTTTCTGCGAACTCAACTACAGACGGGTGGTCACTATCGATGAAGCGGCCGGGCTCGAGGTACCTGTGCATCAGCGTCTCTCCATGCTTGTTTACTCAGTCTAACGACGCCGGTCATACGCGTGTCATGGCAATCCGGCCAAGCTCACCGCTCTTGTTGCCATTCGTGACGGCTGCATTTGTTATGGTGGTACAGCACACCGTCATCATGGAGAACCGCAGATGCTCGTAGTTTGGATACTCGTGCTGGTGCTCGGCACGGCCTATCTGGCCCATCGCCGCACCACTCCCCTCGCATTTTTCGCTACCGCCGCCATCTACCTATTGCTGATGGGCTCGTTCAGTTCCGCGCCGGCCTGGCTGATGCTGATCTTCTGGCTGTTGTTGCTGGCCGTGGTCCTGCCCCTGGCGCTACCCGAACAACGCCGCAAATTGTTCAGCGCCCCGATGTTTGCCTGGTTCCGGCGCGTGTTGCCGCCGATGTCGGCCACCGAACGCGACGCCATCGAAGCCGGCACCGTCTGGTGGGACGGCGAGCTGTTCAGCGGCCGACCGAATTGGGACACCTTGCTGGCCTACCCGAAGGCCAAGCTGACTGAAGAGGAGCAGGCGTTTCTCGACGGCCCGACCGAGGAACTCTGCGAACTGGTCAGCGATTGGGAGATCGGTCAACGAATGGACCTGCCACCCGAGGCCTGGGCGCATATCAAGCAGCACGGTTTCTTCGCCCTGATCATCCCCAAGCAATACGGTGGCAAGGGCTTTTCCGCCTATGCCCACTCGCAAGTGGCGATGAAGCTGGCGACCCGTAGCGGCGACCTGGCGTCCACCGTGATGGTGCCCAACTCCCTTGGCCCGGCCGAGTTGCTGCTGAACTATGGTACCGACGAGCAGCGCAACCATTACTTGCCGCGCCTGGCCAGCGGCGAGGAAATTCCCTGTTTCGCCCTCACCGGCCCCTATGCGGGCTCCGACGCCGGCGCGATGAACGACACCGGGGTGATCTGCCGCGGCCAGTGGCAAGGCGAAGAAGTGCTCGGCCTGCGTTTAAATTGGGAGAAGCGCTATATCACCCTCGGTCCGGTCGCCACCCTGCTCGGCCTGGCATTCAAAGCCTATGACCCGGATCATCTGCTCGGCGACGAGGAAGACCTCGGCATCAGCCTGGCGCTGATCCCAACGGACACTCCCGGCGTTGATATCGGTCGGCGCCACCTGCCTCTGGGCGCGGCCTTTATGAACGGCCCGAATACCGGCAAGGACGTGTTCGTGCCACTCGACGCCTTGATCGGCGGGCAAGAAATGCTCGGTAAGGGCTGGATCATGCTGATGAATTGCCTGTCGGTCGGCCGCTCCATTTCCCTGCCGGCGGTGGGCACCGGCGCGGCCAAGTTCACCAGCCTGGTCACCGGCCAGTACTGCCAGGTACGCGAGCAATTCAACGTGCCTCTGGCGGTCTTCGAAGGCATTCAGGAAGCCTTGGCGCGCATCGGCGGCAATGCCTGGTTGATGGACAGCGCGCGGGTGCTCACCGCCAACGCGGTGGATCTCGGTGAGAAACCCTCGGTGCTGTCTGCAGTGCTCAAATACCACCTGACCGAGCGCGGCCGCGAATGCATCAGCCACGCCATGGACGTGCATGGCGGCAAGGGCATCATCATGGGCCCGAACAACTACCTGGCGCGCTCCTGGCAAGGCGCGCCGATTTTCATCACCGTGGAAGGCGCCAATATCCTTTCGCGCAACCTGATGATCTTCGGCCAGGGCGCGATCCGTTGCCATCCTTACGTGCTGGCGGAAATGACCCTGGCCAATCGCGAAGATCAGGATCAGGCGCTGGTGGAATTCGACGAAGTACTGCTGCAACACATCGGCTTCGCCGTGCGCAATGCCGCCAGCAGCCTGGTGTTGAGTCTCGGTCTGGGGGCGTTCGACCGGGTTCCCGGCGACCGTATCAGCCGCCCCTACTTCCGCGCACTGAATCGACTGAGCGCGGCCTTCGCCCTGCTCGCCGACGTCAGCATGATGCTCCTGGGCGGCGAACTGAAACGCCGCGAACGCCTCTCCGCGCGCCTGGGCGATGTGCTCAGCCATCTTTACCTGGCGTCCGCCGCACTCAAGCGTTATCACGATCAGGGTTATCCCGAGCATTCGCGAGCGCTGCTGAGTTGGGCCATGGAAGAGAGCCTGGGCCATGCCGAGCGCGCCCTGGAAGAACTGCTCGGCAACTTCCCCAACCGCATCGTCGGCTGCCTGCTGCGCGTACTGGTATTTCCCTTCGGCCGCAGACATAGGGGCCCCAGCGATGCGCTGGATGCCCAGGTCGCCGAGATCATCGGACGCAACAGCGGCGACCCAGCGCTGGAAGAGGTGCTCGTCGGCTGCTATCGGCCACAGGCGCAGGAAGATCCGGTCGGCGCCCTACAACATGCGATGGACCTGCTGGATAGCGCGCGGCCCATCCAGCAAAAACTCGACGAGGCGCTTAAATCCGCTCAATTACAGGACAGCGCGCTACACAACCCGATCGACGCAGCAGTCACCGCCGGAATACTCACCGCGGAGGAAGCCAGCCAGTTGCGACAAACCGAAGCCGCGCGACGCAAGGTGATCGATGTGGACGACTTCGCCAAGGAGCAACTGACCCTCGGCGAAGACAAAGTGCGATAGGCGCCAGGCAGGACAGCGGGCAGCGCGAGCCTTATACTGGCGCGCCCGTTTTACCTACAGGATCGCCCCATGGCCAATGCTCACATCGACCACCACCTCGCCCTGCTCAACCACCTGCGTACCGTGCTGGTGGCCCTGGGCGAAGCCGAGCAGATTCTCGATGACAGCCACGCGATGTTCGTCGAGCGTTATGACGAGTTGCTCACCGAGCTGCCGAACGATCCGGACAACAGCCTGTATCTTGGCCAGGACCTGATCAGCCAGATCTTCCAACGCTATCCGCAGATCGCCCACCTGGTCCCGCGCGACTTGCTGTGGTTCTTCGGCGGCGACTGCCTGCATTTCATGCCCGACGAAGAAATCGAGATGTACCAGACCCTCGAAGAACGCCGCTTCCACGCCCAGGAAAACGACGAGCCCTTCGACTGGAACCAGGAAAAGCAGTTGCTCGCCATGCCCGCGCAAGGCAGCAAGCACTGACCGAGCGCTGAATGCAAAAAGCCCGCACGGCAAAACCGGCGGGCTTTTTACTGGGTGAATCGCAGATACGAAAACGCCGCTCGATGAGCGGCGTTTTCATTTATTGGAGCGGGAAACGAGACTCGAACTCGCGACCCCGACCTTGGCAAGGTCGTGCTCTACCAACTGAGCTATTCCCGCTTA
>CBIHLQ010000013.1:0-120759 GCA_966210885.1 uncultured Pseudomonas sp. | reverse complement strand
TCATGCACCGCATAGCGGTTCGGGGCGACTCAACACATGGCTGGTACATAGCCTTAAAAATGCCCTAAAAATGCTCATTTACAGCAGTAAACTGCGCTTTTTCGGTCATTTTTGCCTTGTCTCGGCTGCCTCGCCCACGTTTTTCAACGGCCTTCTACTTACCCACGGGGTACAGCAGCTCTTCCTTATAACCCGCCCATACCCGCACCACATCGGGAAAGGCATCGTCCAACTGCACATCGCCGCTATCGACCAACAAGGGCCGGCCTTCCAGGGTGGCGAGCTTGCGCTTGGTGGCCACCACCCGCAGGCTGCCGAGGCCGATGGCGCGCAATACCCGCGGGCTGATCTGCTGGTTGCCGCGGCCGATGATATGCCCCTGGCCGCCGATGGCGGTGACCAGCAGGCGCGCCGGATGGCCGTCGACCAAGGCGAACAGTTGCGCCTCGCTGACGTCATGGGCGATGACTTCGCCGTTCTCGATCACATCGACGCCGAGCAAGGTGGTTTGCAGGCCGAGGTTTTCCGCCAGGCCGTGCAGCGTCGAACCGGGGCCGAAGACGTAGCGCACGTCGCTTTCCCAGTTGCTTTCCAGCCAGGCGGCGAGGTCGGCCAGCACCAGCTCTTCGGACTCCACGCCGCCCTGCTTGACCTGCTGCAGGTAGCCGCCCTCTTCCGGCACGGTCAGTTCGCCATACCAGCGCGCCGTCACTTTGCCCTCGCGTAGCGCGGCTTCGTCGATGTCGCGCACCTCGCCGCTGGCCAGACGTACCAAACCGCCCTCGATCAGGCGCCGGGTCAGCTCGCCGGCCGCCCGCGGGTTGATCGCATAGACCCCGGACTGAATCTTCACCCCCGCGGGAATGCCCAGCACCGGCTGACCCTCGCGCACCGCGCTGCAGATGTCCCGTGCGGTACCGTCGCCACCGGCGAACAGAATCAAGGCGACACCGGCCTGCTGCAACGCCTCGACCGCTTCGCGGGTATCCGCGGCGCTGCTCGGGCCCTCGTGCACTTGGCCGAGCACCTGATGGGCAAAGCCCATCTCAGCCAACAGATCCGCGCCCATGGGGCCGGGAAACGTCAGAAAATGCAGCCCCTGCTTGATCGGCAGCAAGCACTCCAGGGCCGTGCGCGTACGGGCGGCGGCCTTCGGCTCGATACCCAACGCCAGCGCCTGCTGCGCGACGCCGTCACTGCCTTTGAAACCAGCCGGGCCACCCAGGCCGGCCAGGGGATTGATGATCAACCCCAGGTGAAACCGCGACATAACCACCTCATTACCATTGCGCTTCGCGCAGCCGACGCCTGTACTTTCCGCTCCATTTGCGTCGTCTACGCCTGTCACAGCGTTTTCATCTAATGCCAATAAGCTACGCGAACCAACCGATCAGGAGACCGACCATGAGCCTGCATGAGCAAACCCACGAACCTCGGGTTATCCCGATGCCATCCCAGCATCCGATCGGCGGCGCGATTATCGATGAGCAAGGCCGCGAAATCCCGATTACCGAACAGATGATCCAGCACGCCTGCCGCGAACTGGAAAACAGCCGCAGCAGCCTCGCCAAACACGGTTGAGCTGGCGCCATTGCAAGCCCGGGCCGTGCTAAACGCCCGGGCTTTTTCTTGCCTGCAAACTTTGCAGACCGCCCCTACCGACGGCGCGCTTTTGTAGCCCGGATGAAATCCGGGGAAACCCACCGTCTGGTAGAGCTTCCCCGGATTGCATCCGGGCTACGGATCGCGCCTTTGCTCAGGCTCGCAGCGTTGCCCCCAAGGCCTGAATAACCCGCAATAACGGCTGAGCCGCTTCGCCTTGCACTGCCACCTGCAACCCATCGATTTCGCGGCGCATCGGATAATGCTTGCGTAACGCATCGAAGGCCAGCCGCCGGTTCGCCTCGTCGCCGTGCAGGCTACGGCGGAAATCCGCATCGTCGCGGCGCGGGTCGTATACCGCGCGGCATAGCGTGGCCAAGGCCCAGGCCGGGTCGGCAGCGCCTCTGAGGGTCAATTCGCCGAGCCAGGGCGCGGGCATCAAGGCGTCCAGACTCCGAGTCTCGGGGCAATTCAGGTGACGGCATAGCGCCTGGTAGATCTGCGCGGTGCCGCGCAGCTTGCCGTCCAGGCTGTAGCCGGCGATATGCGGGGTGGCGATGCGGCACAAGCCGGCCAATGCGACATCGACCTGCGGCTCGCCTTCCCAGACATCCAGCACCACGCGCAGATCCTCGCGTTGCCCGAGCAATTCGCGTAGCGCCGCGTTGGCCACCACCGCGCCGCGGCTGGCGTTGATCAGCCAGGCGCCGGTTTTCAGCTGCGCCAGGCGCGCGGCATCGAACAGATGATGGGTCGGGTGGGCACCGTCGCGGTCGAGCGGCGTATGCAGGCTGATCACGTCGCATTCGGCGACCAGTTGTTCCAGCGTGACGAAGTCGCCACCCTCGGCCGCCTGGCGTGGCGGGTCGCACACCAGCACGCGCCAGCCCAGGCCGCGCAGCACCTCGAGCAAACGCCCTCCGACCTGGCCGGCGCCGACGATACCGTAGGTGCGCGACGCCAGGTCGACGCCCTGCTCCTCGGCCAGCACCAACAGACTACCCAACACATAGTCGACCACCCCGCGGGCGTTGCAACCGGGGGCGCTGGACCAGGCGATCGCGGCCTGCTGGAAATACTCGAGATCGAGGTGATCGGTGCCGATCGTGCAGGTGCCGACAAATTTGACCGGCGACCCGTGCAGCAGCGCGCGGTCGACCTTGGTCACCGAGCGCACCAGCAACAATTCGGCATCGGCCACCGCAGCGCGGTCGATGGCACGACCGGCCAAGCGGCGAATCGCGCCGAAACCGGCGAAAAACTCATCGAGCAGGGGAATATTTTCGTCGGCGACTATGCGCATATCAGACTCCACAATTCAGCGGGCTATTCTAACCAGCAGACGCTTTCACGTCCCCCCACAACTGAACGCAGCAGCCCTTTCCTGACCAAGGCGTCAGCGCGTAGACTGCGCGGCCCTGCCAATACGCCTAGCGAATGCCCGTCATGTCTGCCGAAACCCGCCCAAAGCGCATCTGGTCCGAACTGCGCGGCCTGTTGCTGCTGGCCACGCCGATCATAGTCGCGCAACTGGCGCACACCGCCATGGGCTTCGTCGACACCGTGATGGCCGGCCGCGTCAGCCCGCAGGATCTGGCAGCCGTGGCCCTGGGCAATTCGATCTGGGTGCCGGTATTTCTGTTGATGACCGGCGTGCTCCTGGCCACCACACCGAAGGTTGCGCAACACTTCGGCGCCGGCCGCCAAGCGGAAATCGGCGCCCTGGTGCGCCAGGCGTTATGGCTTTCGCTGGCGGTCGGTCTGGCGGCCGCGACCCTATTGTGGAACGCCGAGATCGTTCTGCGCCTGATGGACGTCGAGCCCGGGCTGATCGCTCCCACCATGGGCTATTTGCAAGCGGTCGCCTGCGGTTTTCCGGCGGTCGCGCTCTACCACGTGCTGCGTTGTTTCAGCGATGGCCTCAGCCATACCCGACCGAGCATGGTGCTGGGGCTACTCGGTCTGCTGCTGAACGTTCCAGCCAATTACGTATTCATCTACGGCAAGTTCGGCCTGCCGGCCATGGGCGGGGTCGGTTGCGGCTGGGCTACGGCGCTGGTAATGGTATTCATGCTGCTGGGCATGTTGTGGTGGGTGAAGTGGGCGCCGTTCTATAAACCGAGCCAGCTGTTCAGCCGCTTCGAGTGGCCACAGTGGCAGGCGATCCGCCGGCTGCTGGAAATTGGCGTGCCCATGGGCATCGCGGTGTTCGCCGAAGTGAGCATCTTCTCGGTGATCGCCCTGCTGATCGGCGGCCTCGGCGCCAGCGTGGTCGCTGGCCACCAGATCGCCCTGAACTTCACCTCCATGGTGTTCATGATCCCCTACTCCCTCGGCATGGCCGCCACCGTGCGCGTCGGCCAGGCCCTGGGCCGTGGCGAGCCGCGCCAGGCGCGCTTCGCCGCTGGGGTGAGCATGGGCGCGGCGCTGGGCTATGCCTGCCTGTCAGCCAGCGCGATGTTGCTGCTGCGCGAGCAGATCGCGCAGATCTACAGCCCCGATCCGACGGTGATCGCCATTGCCGCCAGCCTGATCGTGCTGGCCGCGTTCTTTCAGTTTTCCGATGCGGTGCAGGTCACCGCGGCCGGTGCCCTGCGCGGTTACCAGGACACCCGCATGACCATGATCCTGACCCTGTTCGCTTACTGGGGCGTCGGTCTGCCGGTGGGTTACGCCCTCGGTTTGTCCACCCTGTTCGGCGAACCCAGCGGCCCGCGCGGCCTGTGGCAAGGCCTGATCGTCGGCCTCAGCGTTGCCGCGATCATGCTGGCGATCCGACTCGCCGGCTGCGCGCGGCGACGCATTCGGGCGGCGCAGAGGGCCTGAGCGATAGATCGCGGTGCGCTCGAAGCCGCGGGGGTTTCGCGGTATATCTGTTTTTTCTCAGCCGCCACAGAAAAACCAGAGGGCCTGCCGCAGTGGGAGTTTTATCGTGACGATCGCGCGTTGCCTGGCCCTTCTCGCCTGCCTGGCGCTCTGCGCCTGTACGCCGGACGACGACGGCCTGGCGCTGCAAGCGGACTATCTGCAACGCCTCGACAGGGCGCTCGATGGCAAAGCGCTCGACGGCATCGAGATTCTGGACTTCGACAAGACCCAGCTGACCCGCTATCGCATGCCGCCGCGGCGTGAGCGCCTGCAACCGATCGCCGAGGTGCGTATCGGTCTGCTCGATCTGTTGATCGACGTGCGCCGCTGCCCCGAGCTGCAGCAGCAGATCAGCCAACGCAACAGCATTCTCGGCAAACAATTGGTGCCCAGCCGTCGCCTGGCTTACGAAGGCGATCTGTTGCGCGCCATCGAAGCCTGCCTGCCGCGCCTGGCCAAGGAGCGCGATCAGGAACTGCGCGCGACCCTCGGCGAGCTGGCGGTGGAAAAACGCCGGCAACTGCCGCGGGTATTCTGGAACGCGTTGAACGGCAGCGCCGAGGTCGAGCGCTACCTGCGTTTCGCCGAGCAGGCGCTACCGCTCGACGCGCCCGAAGACAACGCTGCCCTGGATGCCCTGGCGCAGTTGGCCGATCTGGCACATGCCCTGCCGCAGCGCCTGCCGCCGCCGGCCAGCGAACTCGACCCGCTGTTCTTCGCCCTGCATACCAGCCCTCAAGGCGGCCAATTGATCGCCAGCCTGGCCAGCCTGAGCCACAACCTGAACCAGGGCAGCGAGCTGCTGGAAAGCCGCCAGCGGCAACGCCCGGCCTGCCCGCTGGGGCAGGCGACGCCGCGCGGACGCATCCTGCAGAATATTTTCGTCAAGTATTACGCCGGTGCCGTGCAGCCCTACCTGGCCGAGGTCGATCAACGCGGCCAGCGTTGGAGCCATAGCCTGCGCCTGCTCGCCGCGGCCGAGGAAATTCCGCCGGCCATGGGCGACTACCTGGGCAGTCTGGCCGGTACCGAGGCGTCGTTGTGGGCTGATTTCCAGCGGGCCACCGCGCGGCATGTGCGGGCCTGGCAAACCACGCTGAAAAGCTGCGGTTTGGCACCCGGTCAGGCGGGGTGGGAAAGCGATGCGCTCAGGGACGGACAATGAGGATGAAGGTTGTTTTTAGCGGTGCGAGCAACAATCAGCAGTGTGCTTGCCGGCGCTGTGTTGGGTTACGCTGCGCTTGGTAATGGTGGTGCTTGTACGTTCTCTAAAGCGCCGCTAACCTGCGCGGCCCGACCCAACCTACGGGTCAATCCGCTTTTTTGCGGATCAGGTACAGATAGGTGCCGTTGTCTTCCGCCTGTTCGACCAGTTCATGGCCGAGAAACACGCAGAATTTGGGGATATCGCGGCGGGTCGAGGGATCGGTGGCGATCACCTTGAGCAGGCCGCCGGCCGGCAGGTCGCGCACCTTGTTGTGCAGCATCATCACCGGTTCGGGGCAGTTCAGCCCGCTGGCATCGAGGGTGTCGTCGAGAATGGCATTGGATTGCAAAGACATCGGCTGGCTCCAGAAACAGGCGGCTATTCTCGCGCAAAGCCGGGGTAAAGGTCACCTTTGCAGTTGCCCCGACGACTTGCCAACCTCGTAGCCCGGATGCAATCCGGGGGAATGTATCGCCGCACAGACCGCTCCTGGATTGCATCCGGGCTGCCGAAGCAGCTGATCATTTCCACGTGGACGGTTCGACGCCTCGATGAGGGAACGATCAAAGTCACCCAATGGTAGCCCGGGTTGAGCGCAGCGATACCCGGGTATCGGCGCCCTGGGTATCGCTGCGCTCAACCCAGGCTACGTACTGGTCGGCAGCACCTACCCTCTCCCGGATGATCGTTCCTCACGTCGAGGCGTCGAACCGTCCACGTGGGAATGCAGCTGGCGACGCTCCGCGGCGCAGCCCCGTAGCCCGGATGAAATCCGGGGAATATATCGCCGCGCAAAACGCTCCCGGATTGCATCCGGGCTACCAAAGCCGCCGCTGGCTATTTACTTAACCGGCGCAGATGACAGGTCACTTCTTCACGGTCGTGGTAGAGCTGTTTGCAGGCGATCGAGACCTTGATCTTGCGCGCGGCGAAGCCGTCTTCGAGGCGCTGCAGCAAACGGCGCACTTCGGCGTAGCGCTGTTTCATCGGCAGTTTCAGGTTGACCACGGCCTCGCGGCACAGGCCTTCGCCGATCCAGGTTTCCAACAGGGCAGCGCTGCGCGCGGGCTTTTCGACGATGTCGCAAACCATCCAGTCCACCGGTTGCTTGGGCTTCCAGGTGAAGCCGTCGACCATCAAGTGCTGCACCAGGCCGGTATCCATCAGGCTTTCGGCCATGGGGCCGTTGTCGATGGCGGTGACCAGCATGCCGCGTTTGACCAACTGATAGGTCCAGCCGCCCGGCGCCGCACCCAGGTCGACGCCGGTCATCTCGTCCGACAAGCGCTCGTCCCATTGCTCGCGCGGAATAAAGGTGTGCCAGGCTTCTTCCAGCTTGAGGGTCGAGCGGCTCGGCGCCTCGCGGGGGAACTTCAGGCGCGGGATACCCATGGGCCAGAGCGCGGAATTGTGCGCTTCGGCCATGCCGACGAAGACTTCGCGGCCGCTCTTGAAGGTCAACAGCAGACGCGGCTTCTGCCCATCCTCCAGCAGTTTTCCGGCCTTGCTCAGGGCCTTGCGCAGCGGCGCTTCGAACTTCTTGCAGAAATTCGACAGTTCCTTGCCGTCGTTGGTGTCCAGCACTTCCAGCCACAGGCTGCCGAATACCGGCGAGTCCGCCAAATGGCCGAGCAACACGCTGATGCGGTCCTGTTCCGGCAACTCGACAAACATCCCACGGGCCCACTGCCGAGGGAAGATCAGCTGGCTGAAGCGCAAGCCGCGCATCAGCCGTTCGGCGCCATCCACCTCGCTGCAGACAAATTCGGCGCAGGCGCTGGCGGGTTTGGTCTTGGCGTAGCCGGCGACATCCAGGCGCGCCGCGTGCTCGGCGATCTCCGCACAGACCTCGTTCTCGAAACCGGGGCGGCAGTGCAGTAGCAAAGTATTCATCGGGGGCTCTCCTCAAGGCGCGCATCATAGCCGAGTCGGGAACCCGAAGCGCCAGGGACCTGTCCAGTTTAAAGACCCCTGCTCGCGCCGGCCGCCGCTTTCCCACGGCGCCACGGCGCCTCGAACCGCCGATAGAACCCGACCTGTCGCCTGCCGGTGAATGGCGAGCCCCGCCAAGCGGAGCTAGGGTGAAAGTTCTGCAGTAATCAATCCGGTTTACCTGCCGGCAAGCCCTAGGAGATGCGCAATGCCTTCCTTAGACAGCCTGAAATGCCGCCGCAGCCTCGATATAGACGGCCAGACCTACCACTACTTCAGCCTGCCCGAAGCCGCCAAATCACTCGGCGATCTCGATCGCTTACCGATGTCGTTGAAAGTGCTGCTGGAAAATCTGCTGCGCTGGGAGGATGGCAAAACCGTCACCGGCACCGACCTGCAAGCCATGGCCGATTGGCTGCACATGCGCAGCTCCGAGCGCGAGATCCAATACCGTCCGGCCCGCGTGCTGATGCAGGACTTCACCGGCGTGCCGGCGGTGGTCGACCTCGCCGCCATGCGTGACGCCATGGCCAAGGCCGGCGGCGACCCGCAGAAGATCAACCCGCTGTCCCCGGTCGACCTGGTGATCGACCACTCGGTGATGGTCGATAAATTCGCCAGCGCCGCGGCATTCGCGGAAAACGTCGCGCTGGAAGTCCAACGTAACGGCGAGCGCTATGCCTTTTTGCGCTGGGGCCAGCAGGCCTTCGACAACTTCAGGGTGGTGCCGCCGGGCACCGGCATCTGCCACCAGGTCAATCTGGAATACCTCGGCCGCACGGTGTGGTCCAAGGAGGAAGACGGGCTCAGCTACGCCTTCCCCGACACCCTGGTCGGCACCGACTCGCACACCACCATGATCAACGGCCTCGGCGTGCTCGGCTGGGGCGTCGGCGGCATCGAGGCGGAAGCGGCGATGCTCGGCCAGCCGGTGTCGATGCTGATCCCCGAGGTGGTCGGCTTCAAGCTCACCGGCAAACTGCGCGAAGGCATTACCGCCACCGACCTGGTGCTGACCGTCACGCAGATGCTGCGCAGCAAGGGTGTGGTCGGCAAATTCGTCGAGTTCTATGGCGACGGCCTCGCCGATCTGCCCCTGGCCGATCGCGCGACCATCGCCAATATGGCCCCGGAATACGGCGCCACCTGCGGTTTCTTCCCGGTCGACGCCATCACCCTCGGCTATCTGCGCCTGTCCGGCCGGCCCGAGTCGACGGTGAAGCTGGTCGAGGCCTACTGCAAGGCCCAGGGGCTCTGGCGCGAGCAGGGCCAGGAGCCATGGTTCAGCGACCAGCTGACCCTGGATATGGGCAGCGTCGAAGCATCGCTGGCCGGCCCTAAGCGTCCGCAGGACCGCGTCGCCCTGCCCCGGGTCAAACAGACTTTCGACGACTTCGTCGGCCTGCACCTCAAACCGACCGCCAAGGAAGAAGGCCGCATGCTCAGCGAAGGCGGTGGCGGCACGGCGATCGGCAGCGACGAGCTGTGTGGCGAGTACGAATACCAGGGCCAGACCCACCACCTGAGAAACGGCGCGGTGGTGATCGCCGCCATCACCTCCTGCACCAACACCTCCAACCCGAGCGTGATGATGGCTGCCGGCTTGCTGGCGAAGAAGGCCTGCGAGAAAGGCCTGCAACGCAAACCCTGGGTCAAGAGTTCCCTGGCACCGGGCTCCAAGGTGGTGACCGATTACTTCAAAGCCGCGGGCCTGACCCAATACCTAGATCAGTTGGGTTTCGATCTGGTCGGCTATGGCTGCACCACCTGCATCGGCAACTCCGGGCCGCTGCTCAAGCCTATCGAGCAGGCGATCCAGCAACACGACCTGACGGTGGCCTCGGTCCTCTCCGGCAACCGCAACTTCGAGGGCCGCGTGCACCCGCTGGTGAAAACCAACTGGCTGGCCTCGCCGCCCCTGGTGGTGGCCTATGCGCTGGCCGGTAGCGTGCGCCTGGACCTCAGCGAAGACCCGCTGGGCGTCGGCAAGGACGGCGAGCCGGTGTACCTGCGCGATATCTGGCCGACCCAGGCGGAAATCGCCGAGGCGATCCAAAAGGTCGATACCGCGATGTTCCACAAGGAATATACCGAGGTGTTCGCCGGCGACGCGCATTGGCAGGCGATTCAGGTACCGCACACCGACACCTATGCCTGGCAGGCCGATTCCACTTACATCCAGCACCCACCGTTCTTCGAGGCGATCGCCGAGGCGCCGCCGCATATCGGCGATATCCACCACGCGCGCATCCTCGCCCTGCTCGGCGACTCGGTCACCACCGACCACATCTCCCCCGCCGGCAATATCAAGGCCGACAGCCCGGCCGGCCGCTACCTGAGCGAGCAAGGCGTCGCCCAGCAGGACTTCAACTCCTACGGCGCACGCCGCGGCAACCACCATGTGATGATGCGCGGCACCTTCGCCAATATCCGCATCCGCAATGAAATGCTCGGCGGCGAAGAAGGCGGCATCACCCTGCACGTGCCCAGCGGCGAGAAGCTGTCGATCTACGACGCCGCCATGCGCTACCAGGAACAAGGCACGCCCCTGGTGGTGATCGCCGGCAAGGAATACGGCACCGGTTCGAGCCGCGACTGGGCGGCCAAGGGCACCAACCTGCTCGGCATCAAGGCCGTGCTCGCCGAGAGTTTCGAACGCATCCACCGCTCCAACCTGGTCGGCATGGGCGTGCTGCCGCTGCAGTTCGACCCCGGACAAAACCGCAAAACCCTGGGGCTGACCGGCAAGGAATGCATCAACATCTACGGCCTCGACGGCGTCGAACCGCACCCACAGATGAAGCTGATGCTGGAGATAATCCGCGAGGACGACAGCCGGGAAAATATCGAGGTGCTGTGCCGCATCGATACCCTCAACGAAGTGGAGTACTTCAAGGCCGGCGGCATTCTGCATTATGTGCTGCGCCAGTTGATCGAAGCGTCCTGATGTCGCTGAGCAGCCCATTTCAGGGCGGTTGCAGTGCAATGCACAGGACCTAGAATCGACTAAAGTACAGAGCAGCTTTCGCGACTCAACTTCGGGCTTAAACGGTCGATTACCTGACATCGACCATAGGACATTATCCCCATGCGCAATAATCAGCCGATCACCCAACGCGAGAGAACCTTCCCGGCTCAACAGCGCCTGATCTCCACCACCGACACCAAGGGTCAGATCACCTACTGCAACGACGCCTTCGTCGAAATCAGCGGCTACGCCCAAAACGAGTTGATCGGCTCGCCCCATAACATCGTGCGCCACCCGGACGTACCGTCAGCCGTGTTCCAGCACATGTGGGAGACCCTGAAAAAGGGCAAACCGTGGATGGGCATCGTCAAGAACCGCTGCAAGAATGGCGACCATTACTGGGTCAACGCCTATGCCACCCCGGTATTGGAAAACAATCAGTTGGTCGGCTACGAGTCGGTACGCACCAAACCCAGCGCCGAGCAGGTACGTCGCGCCGAAGCGCTGTATCGGCGGATCAATGGCGGTGGGTCCGCGGTCCCGAGCAGCGAACGTTGGTTGCCGGTACTGCAGAACTGGCTGCCGTTCATTCTGGTCAGCCAGATCGGCTTTCTGGTCGGAGCCTGGCTCGATAGCCACTGGGGTTTCATTCTCGCCGCCGCCCTCTCCATCCCCCTCGGCCTGGCCGGGCTGGCATGGCAGAACCGCGGGATCAAGCGCCTGCTGCAACTGGCCGAACAAGCCACCTCGGACCCGTTGATCGCGCAGATGTACACCGACAGCAGTGGCGATCAGGCGCGCCTGGAACTGGCCATGCTCAGCCAGGATGCGCGCTTGAAAACCTGTCTCACACGCCTGCAGGACACCGCCGAACAGCTCGCCAGGCAGGCGCAGAAGGCCGATGCCCTGGCCCACAGCAGCTCGGTGGGCCTGGATCGGCAGCGCCAGGAAACCGAGCAGGTTGCCACTGCCGTCAACGAGATGGCCGCCACCACCCTGGAAGTGGCCAGCAATGTCGCCCGCACCGCCATCGCCACCCAGGAAGCCAACCGCTTGACCGGTCAAGGCCGCAGCATCGCCGCGGAAACCCGCGAAGCCATTCAGCGCCTGTCGCTGTCGGTCGGCGACACCGGTGAAACCGTCACCCGCCTGGCCCAGGACAGCAATGAAATCGGCGGCGTGGTCGATGTGATCAAAGGCATCGCCGATCAAACCAACCTGCTCGCGCTGAACGCTGCGATCGAAGCCGCACGCGCCGGCGAAATGGGCCGCGGTTTCGCCGTGGTGGCCGACGAAGTGCGCTCGCTGGCGCAACGCACCGCCGAGTCCACCGGGCAGATCCACCAATTGATCGCCAAACTGCAACGCACCGCCGAAGAAGCGGTGATGGCCATGGAGATCGGCCGCAAGCAGGCCGACGACGGCGTCGAACGCGTGCAACAAGCCGATCAGGCCCTGGCCGGGATCAGCGATGCGGTGGCGAATATCTCCAACATGGCCGACCAGATCGCCGCTGCTGCGGAGGAACAGAGCTCGGTGGCCGACGAAATCAACCGCAATATCACCAACATCGCCCAGCTGGCGGAAAAAACCTCGGACGAAGCGCGCAGCAGCGCCGAGCTCAGCAAAGGCCTGACTGCCACCGCCAAAAGCCAATACGCGTTGGTCGAGCGGTTCAATCGTTAAACCACAGCGGGCGCGCCCATTCGCGGCGCGCCCACCTTTTCAGCCATGCGCTAGCGCAGCGCTACACTTCGCTCAACGTTCTGCCAGCTCAGGTCATCCATGCCATCCAAGCTGCTATTCCTCCCCGGCGCCTCCGGCAATACGCAGTTCTGGCTGCCGGTGGCGCAACGACTCGCTCACCCCGCTGAGAAAGTCCATATCGGCTGGCCGGGGTTCGGCTCCACCCCGGCGGATACGAAGGTTCAAGGCTTCGATGACCTGCTGGCGCTGGTATCGGCCCAGATCCACACGCCGACCGCGCTGATCGCCCAGTCCATGGGCGGGGTTATCGCGGTATTGGCCGCCCTGGAAAAGCCGCAACTGGTCACTCACCTGGTGCTTACCGTCACCTCTGGCGGTATGGATATGGTGGGCTTCGGCGCCGAGGATTGGCGCCCGGCGTTCTTCGATGCCAACCCGGCACTACCCCGCTGGTTCGCCGCTTACCACGAAGATTTGACGCCCAAGCTCGCCACGCTGCGTATCCCCACGTTGTTATTGTGGGGCGATGCCGACCCGATCAGCCCGGTCGCGGTAGGGCAACGTCTGGCGGCGCTGCTGCCCTGTGCGCAGCTGCATGTCGTCCCGGGCGGAGATCACAACCTCGGTAATACATTCGCCTGTGACATTGCGCCCTTGATCGATAAACACCTTTGCCGGCAATTGCCTAATCGGGCGGGATAGCCGTCAGCGAGAGGTGACGCCAAACCATCGATCGACTTCTCACCGTCACGACTTGGAGAGTTCGATATGAACAAAATCAACCTGCAAGAGAAGTTCGAGTTAGTCGATGGTTACTGGTCGCCGAAGATAGTCGGTGAACTCAATGGCCAATACGTAAAACTGGCGAAGTTCAAAGGCGAAATGGTTTGGCACGCCCATGCCAATGAAGACGAGTTCTTTCAAGTGATCAAGGGCACTATCGTCATTCACCTGCGGGACAAGCGCATAACACTGCATGAGGGCGAATGCTTCATCGTGCCCAGAGGCGTCGAGCACAAGCCCGAAGCCGCGGAAGAAGCCCAGGTGATGATGTTCGAGCCCAAGGCGACGCAACACACTGGCGCCACCGAGAGCGACCTGACCGTCGCCATAGATAACCAGCACTGGATATAGCCACTGCCGCCAGGTATTTCTGTACAGGGAGCGTTTCATGTACCACGCCGTTATTCGCGTAATCGTAAAAAATCTATTTCGTGCCCTTAACAAAGGCGACTATGAGCCGATCCTGGCGGGGCTTGCGCCTCAGTTCGAGCATTGGTTTGTCGGCACCCACGCGTTATCCGGTTTGCGCACCAGCATGCCGACTACCAGAGCCTGGTATGAGCGCCTGTTGAAGATCTTCCCCAATATAAAATTCGATATACGCAATATCGTCGTGAGCGGTTGGCCATGGAACACCCTGGTCGCAGTCGAATGGACCGACAGCTATACCCTGTTGAACGGCGAAAAACGCACGAACTGCGGCGTGCATATGATCCGCCTGGTTTGGGGCAAAGGTGTTTCCGTGCATATCTACTGCGATACCGAGCTGCTGCTGGAAAACCTCGCCATTCAGAAAGTCGGCGGCATCGGCGAAGCGTCCTATGCGCCTTTGATCGATTAGCAGGCCTCAAGAAAAAGTTAAATCGCCTGACTTACCGCCTGCAAACTGCCTCCGCCACGCGCCATAACTGGATACAGCATGTCGACCATCCCCAACAGCCGCGAAGACGTTCTACGTAATTACTTCCGTGCCAAGGACGAAAACCGCCCCCATCTACTGGCCCGTGTTTTCTCAGCCGATGCCACGCTCGAGGTACGCAACCGCGCCAGCGAAATCGCTTTCCCGGCATTCACCGCAGGCCGTGCGGCAATTACCGATGTGCTGGTGCGCACCTTCGGCCAGACCTATGAAAATGTCTATTCCTTCTACATGGCGCGGCCAGCATCGGATACCCAGACATTCCCATGTGATTGGCTCGTCATCATGACCGAGAAGGACAGCAGGAACGTTCGGGTGGGATGCGGTCGGTACGACTGGACGTTCGAGTCAGACACAGCGGGCTTGGCGACAAATCTGGTCATCATTATCGAGGCAATGCTGGTGCTACCGCCCGAATCGCTCGAGCCCACTTATCGATGGATGGCTGAACTCGAGTATCCCTGGTCCTCGGCCACGGAAGTCGAGGCGGCTGCGCCATCAGTTGAGCCGCTTGCTCAGGTCGTACGCTACCTCCGCGGACGCTGAGGACGAACGCCCGCTGCAAGTATTTTCACCAATGAAGATAGGACCATGCCGTACAACCTGAAATTTTCGACGCACCTTCGCGCATCGCCCTCCAGCGTCTGGCAGTGGATGACGTCGTTCGACGGTATTTCCAAGGAAATGGCGCCTTATCTGCAAATGTCCGTGCCCCGCGGTGTCGAAAACCTCCGCTCGGTCGGGTTCCAGCCCGGCAAGCCGATGTTTCGCAGTTGGATCCGCCTCTTTGGCCTGATTCCCTTCGACTATTCGGACCTCACCCTGCTAAGCCTCGAAGAGGGAGTGGGCTTCGTCGAGCACTCGCCCATGGGCAGCATGCGCAGTTGGCGGCATGTGCGCCAGCTGACGCCCACAGGAGGCGGCTGCGTGCTGACCGATGAATTGACCTTCGAACCCAGGCTCGCCGGCTGGTTGTCCTGCCGAATCGTGCGAGCGTTCTTTATTCATCGACATCGCATGCTGGAGCGCCACCTGGGTAAGTTCATCGAATGACGCAGCGCGGCGGCGACTACGCTGATGGAGCGGATCAAGCCAAACCTGGCATCTGGCAAGGAGTTACCCGTGCTCACTCAATCTCTGTACATCGCCGGCTGCATTCCCTTTCTGATCCTGGGCCTGCTGCATACGGTCTATACGATCGCGGACACCTACAACCCCAAAAGAATCGTGCCCTACGAACCCGGCGTCATGGGTTTGATGAAAGACTCCACGCTCGCGTTGACCAAGGAAACCGACATGTGGCGCGCATGGGTTGGATTCAATATCAGCCATGGCGTCGGTGTGCTGTTTTTCGCCATTACCCTTCTCTACCTGGCGGTGCTGCATATCGCCTTCTTGCAAAGCTCGCTCTTCCTGCTGATCGCTTCACCCCTGGTCGCCTTGGTTTACCTGCTGCTGTCGAGGAAATACTGGTTCCGTATTCCCGCTGCGGGTTCGGCGATAGGCTTGCTGTGCTTCCTCGCCGGCTCGCTGGCCCAGGCCTTAGCCTGATCCTGTCCCGTAGCGATCGGGCGGCGCCATCACACGACGGCGCTGTATGCCCAAATATTAATTTCCAGCAGGTGTAACCAAAGATCCTTCCCCGCCGTATCTATCAGTGTCGTTACTCAAACCCACTGAAGGAAGGTATCCATGTCCAGCACAACCCAACAGCTCAAAAGCCTGATCGGCGCCGTGGTTTTCGCATTTGCCGGCACGCTGTCCGCCGCCGACTATTCGGCCCCGGCCAAACCCGCCAAGGCGGTCGAAACCTCAGGGATAGGCGCGGCGCGCCAGGCCATCAACAAGTGGGAATACGAAAAAGCCATCGCCCTACTCAAGACCGAAGCAGCCAAGGACCCGAACAACGCCGATGTGCAGAATCTGCTGGGCTACAGTAATCGCAAGCTGAAGCACTACGACCTGGCCCTGAGTTACTACCAAAAGGCATTGGCCTTGCAGCCCGAGCATCGCGGCGCCAACAACTACCTCGGCCACCTGTATCTGGAAACCGGCGAGTTGCAAAAGGCTCGGGAGCGGCTCGCCGTGCTGGACCAGGCCTGCACCTTCGGTTGCGAGGAATACAGCGAACTGAAGCACGCCATCGCCGCGCAACAACAGCTTGCCGATAATTGATACCCGCTTCGCTATCCAAGGGATTGCATGAACGAGCCATTGAGTGACCTGTTGAGTCGTTGCGCCCTGGGAGACCGCGGCGCCTTCGCTCACCTCTATGAGCTGGTCTCGCCCAAGCTGTACGGCATCGCCATGCGCCTGCTCAAACAGCGGTCGCAGGCGGACGATGCGCTGCAGGAGGCATTCAGCAAAATCTGGTATCGGGCCGGCAGCTATCGGCCCGATCTGGGCAACCCGATGACCTGGATGACCGCCATTCTGCGTAATCAGGCACTGGACATGCTGACCGCCCAGGGTCGCCATGAGCGCCTGCTCGACCGGGACGCGGACTACGCCGATCTGGAGTTCGCCGATCCAGGCAGCGATCCGGAGAGCGAGACCCTGCATTGCGATGCGGCCGGGCGTTTGGACATCTGCATGGGGCAGCTGCGCGATCAACACCGGCAATGTATCGCGATGATTTATTGGGATGGCGTGACCTATCAGCAACTCGCCGACACACTCGAAACCCCGCTGGGAACCGTCAAGGTGTGGGTGCGTCGCGGCCTGGAGAAACTCAAACAATGCCTGGATCAATGAGATATCGGGATACCCAGGTGCAGGAGCGTCTGGCCCGGGAGTACGTGCTTGGCACCATGAGCGCAGCGGTGCGGCGGCGCTTCCAGCGTCTGCTGAATGCCGATGCCGACTTGCAAGCCCAGGTCATGGCTTGGCAGCAGCGCTTGCAGCCCTTGGCCGATGGCGTGCCGCCGCTTAGACCGCCGCGCGCGGTCTGGTTCGCCTTGGCTGAACGTCTCGGCCATACGGCGCCGCGCCGTGCGCGAAAATCCGCGTGGCTGAACAGCCTGGCGTTGTGGCGTGGTCTCAGCGCCATCACCAGCGCAGCGGTACTGGTGTTGGCGGTGATCTTGCTGCAGACGCCCGAGGTACGGCCAGCTGATTATCTGGCCGTGATGGCCGGCGACGAGTCCGTCGCGAGCATCGTCGCCAGCGCCCGCAAGGCGCCCTGGGAGCTGACCCTGGAATTGGTCAAAACGCCGCCTCTGGCCAGCGACAAGACCTTGCACCTTTGGGCCGTCTCCGCCGAAACCGGCAAGATCCATTCGCTGGGCGCAATCGGCAACGACGCCAAACAGCAACGTCCCCTGACCGAACAGCAATGGCTGTTGATCAAAGGCGCGCACTCGCTGATCGTCACCGAAGAAGCGCAATCCGCCGCGCTCGATCGACCCACCGGGCCGGTTCGCTATCGGGGGCTTTGTGTGCAACTGGGCTAACGGGCTTCGCCGCGCACTCCGCCAACTTTGGTCGCATTTTCCTCGCTGCCGACTGCTCGCAAAGTAATGGCGCAGTCGAGGGCGCAGCCACTGCAGCCCGCGACCAAGCCAAACAATAACAAGCCGCAGGAGAACTCCATGCGCTATTTCGCCTTGCTTCTACTCTTTGTCAGCTCCATGGCCCCGGCCCAGAGCTGGACGCTCGACCCGCAACATTCGTTCCTCAGCTTTATCACCACCAAGGACGCCAGCATCAGCGACCACCACGGCTTCAGCGCACTTAGCGGCGCGGTCGACGAGGACGGCAAGGCCTGGCTGCGCGTTGGTCTGGCGAGCGTCGAATCGAATATCGACAAACGCAACGAGCGCATTCGCGAGCACCTGTTCGAAGTCGCCCAGTATCCCGAAGCCATCGCCACGCTGAACCTGCCCGCCAAACTGCTCGAGCAATTGCAGGTCGGTGAAAGCTTCACCCGCTCGATGAACGTACGCCTGGATCTGCACGGGCAGAACAGGGTCGTGCGCGCCGAACTCTATGTGCTGCAATTGCGCCCCGATGTGGTCGAGGTGTCCACCTCGCAACCGCTGATCATCAACGCCCATGAGTTCGGCATGCAGAACGGCCTGCTCAAACTGATGGAGCTGGCGGGGTTGAAGAGCATCGCCAGCGAAGTGCCGGTGACCTTTCGCCTGCGCTTCATACCGAGTGCGCAAGCGGCGGCCCTCTAGGAGCGTCGGCAGCCCTTCTGGGCTGCCTCTCGAGGGAGGGATTGCGGGGGTTTCCACAACTTGCCGGCAGCGGTAGAGTGCGCCAACGCCAAGCGAATCCGCTAAGACCTGCCCCCCTGAAACAATCCGATTCGGCCAGCGAGCACAAGGACGTTATGAGCAAGGCAATCGCAGTCGTCGTCGCCGTTTCGGTAATCCATTACTCGACCATGGGCTATTTCGGTTATGACCCCGCCCCGGAATTCGAGAGCCTCATGGCCTGGTCCTTTGCGCTTATGGTCGCCCTATGGTGTCTGGACGATGCCAAGCGGGTGAACTTCCATCGACCTTATGAGTTCGGTGCCTTGATCTTTTTCACCTGGCCGCTGGTTTTGCCCGTGTACCTCATTCACACCCGAGGTTGGCGCGGAGCACTTGTATTCTTGATGTTTCTGGGTTTGGCGCTGCTGCCCTACCTATGCGGCTGGCTCAGCTACTATGCAGGCCCCGCATCGACGGAATACGGCATCTAGCAAAGCGTGACTTCATGAACCTCACCAAGGAAGAGCAATGAAAGGCAGTTGTTTATGTGGCGCCATCGAATACGCCATCGAGGGCCTGGATATGCCCATCAGCCATTGCCACTGCCGCACCTGCAGAAAAGCCCACTCAGCGGCGTTCGCCACCACCGCCGGGGTCAAGCGTGAGAACTTTCGCTGGGTAAAAGGCCAGGAACGCCTGTCGACCTTCGAATCCTCGCCAGGCAAGTTGCGCCACTTCTGCTCGCTATGCGGCTCGCAGCTGATCGCCGAACGCCCGCAGCAAGCCCACGTCATAGTGCGTGTCGCCACCCTCGATGAAGACCCGGGCGTGCGACCTCAGCAACATATCTGGACGTCCCATGACGTGCCCTGGCTCGAGTGCGAAGGCGTTACGGCCTATCCGGAGTGGCAACCGGGACGATAAGGATCGGATAAAAGGAGCAGCAAGATGCAGGAACTGACCGCTCTCTTCGGTATTGCCACGGCGCTCGCGCTTGGCGCGGCAAGTCCGGGGCCCAGCTTCGTGATGGTTGCGCGTATCGCCATCGCCTCATCACGTGTCGATGGGCTATTCGCGGCCCTGGGCATGGGTATCGGCGCCCTCCTCTTCGCCGGCCTCGCCTTGCTCGGCCTGCAAGGTCTGCTGCTGGCTGTTCCATCCCTGTACCTGATACTGAAAGTGGCCGGCGGCCTGTACCTCGCCTACCTGGGTATACGAATCTGGCGCGGTGCCGGCAAAGCACAGGGGCACCACTCGGTCGAACCAGGCTCCGGCAATCGTTCGGCGGCTCGTTCTTTCAGCCTGGGCCTGACCACTCAAATCAGCAATCCGAAGACAGCCATCGTTTACGCCAGCGTATTCGCCGCCTTTCTCCCAACAGCCCCCACCCTGGCCTTCGGCCTCGGCGTTATCGCATTGGTCTTCGCCATAGAGTCGGGCTGGTATGCCCTGGTGGCGCTTGCACTCTCCGCACAAGGTCCCCGTTATGCCTATCTGCGCTATCAGGCGTGGATCGATCGAGCCGCTGCTGGCGTCATGTTCGCGCTCGGACTGAAACTGGTCTCATCCGCACGCACGTGATCGCGTACCCATCTCTTTTATACCGAGGTCGAACAGAGAACCTATGCTCAGCTTCCGATTGGTCAGTTCGCTTACCGCCTTTATTGCCAGCCTGCTATTTATCGTTCTGTTATTCGTGCCCGAGATAGCTTTTACCCTGTTTGCGGTAGAGGAAAATCAATCCGCATTCTTTATCGCCCGTAGAGCGGCGATGCTGTTTCTGGGGATCGCCGTGGTGGCCTGGGTAGGACGCGATGCGCCGCACTCGGCGTCCCGGCAAGCCTTGTGCATCGGCCTGACGGTTGCCATGCTCGCGCTGGTGGCGCTCGGAACCGCCGAGTTGATCAGAGGCTTCGCAGGCGTCGGCATACTGCTTGCCGTCATCACCGAAGCGCTATTGGCCGGTCTGTACTTGCGGCTGTATCTGATCAATCGAGCTGTCGCACAGGGATAGCTCAACCAAGGCCAACGACAAGGAGTCAACGATGCAACTCTATCTGCTCTTTCTGCTGATGGCCGCCGCCACCGTGGCCAGCCCCGGGCCAGGCGTGGTGATGACCCTGAGCAATGCGCTGCGCTATGGCTTGCGCGGAACTTTTGCCGGGATTCTCGGGATCGCCTTCGGCGCCCTGGTGGTCGCGGCGATTTCGGCCACCAGCCTGGGCGTGCTGCTCGCGACTTCGGCGCAGGCCTTTACCTTGCTCAAGTTTATCGGCGCGGCCTATCTGGTTTACCTGGGCATTCGCCTGTGGCGAGCGCCGCCGTTCGATTTTTCTACGCAAGCGGCGCACAGCGCGAACTTCCCCAAGCGCTTCGTCGAGGGGCTGTCGTTACAGCTGACCAACCCCAAGGCGGTGTTTTTCTTTCTGTCGATTTTCCCGCAGTTCATCGACCCGGCACGCGACTATGCGCTGCAATTCGCCACCCTGGTGCTGACGTACAGCACGCTGGTCATCTGTATTCATTGCACCTATGCGCTGTTCGCGCGGCGGGCGAAATCCTGGCTGACCTCGCCCCGCGGCGGGCGCATCGTCAATAGAACCGCGGGCGTCACCTTTGTCGGCTTCGGCGCGGCGCTGGCTTCGGCCAGCCGCTAACAGGCGATTGAGGATGAATGGAACATGACGACAGACAGCCATATCGCCTTGATGGCGAATTACAACGAGTGGATGAACAACAAGCTGTATGCAGCCGCCCGGACCTTGCCGGCGGAAGCGCTCGCAGCCGAACGCCAGGCGTTTTTCGGTTCGATTATCGGCACCCTCAATCACATCCTCGTTGGCGACACCATCTGGCTGCAGCGTTTCGCCGCGCACCCGGCCGGGCACAGTTCCCTCGACCCGATCCGTCGACTACCCGCACCGCCAGCACTCGATGCAGTGCTGTTCGCCGATATCGATGCGCTGTTCAGCCAGCGCCAGATGCTCGATCAGACGATCAAACAATGGGCCGCCCAACTGACCGGGGCCGACCTGCTGGAAACCCTGCATTACCGGAATGTCAAAGGCGTGGCCATGGCGAAGCGGTTTTCCAGTCTGGTCATGCATTTTTTCAACCATCAAACCCATCATCGCGGCCAGGTCAGCACCCTGCTGTTTCAAGCCGGTGTGGATATCGGCGTGACCGATCTTCTCGCGCTGATTCCTGATGAGGAGGCCTGAGATGAACGACATTCGCTGCAACTCGCTCGATGAGGTACGCGCGAATATCGACCGTATCGATCGCGCGCTCGTCGGCCTGTTGGCCGAACGCGGGCGTTTCGTCGCCCAGGCGGCCGTCTTCAAGAAGACCACCGACGACGTCAGAGCGCCGCAGCGTGTGGAACAGGTGATCGCCAAGGTGCGTGCGCTATCGGAGCAATGCGGGGCCAACCCCGCGGTAACCGAACAGGTCTATCGCGCGATGATCGCGGCCTTTATCGAAGCGGAGCTGGCCGAACATGCGACGCTGCACCAGCCGGAGTCGCCCGCCTCATGAGCGACCTGAACCCAGGCGGCCTGGCGCTGCTGCGCAGATCCTGGAGCCGGTGCTGGCAAACGCTGGGCGCAACAGGCGATGGCGCGGCGCTGATGCAACAGCTGTTGAGCGCGTACCAGGAGCCGCAGCGTAAATACCATAGCCTGCAACACCTCACGGAATGTCTGGCCATGCTGCAGGAGTACCTGGAGCTGGCCGAGGAGCCCGGCGAGGTCGAGATCGCGCTCTGGTTCCACGATGCGGTTTACGACGTCAAGGCCGGCGACAACGAACAGAAGAGCGCCGACTGGGCGGCGCGCTCGTTGGCTGACGCCGGCGTCGCCCAGGCGCGCATCGAGCGGGTGGTGCGACTGATCATGGCGACCCGTCACGCGGTATTGCCCGAAGGCCGCGATCAGCAGTTATTGGTTGATATCGACTTGGCCATTCTCGGCAGCCCGCGAGCTCGCTTTGTAGAGTACGAGCGGCAGATCGCCGAGGAATACAGCTGGGTGCCGGAAATGCTCTTCCGGCAAAAACGCCGAACGGTGCTCGAAGAGTTCATCGCGCGCCGCCCGATCTACAGCACAGCGGTTTTGCGGCAGAAGCTCGAGCGTCAGGCCCATGACAACCTGGCCTTTTCCCTGGAGCGGTTGACGGGTTAAGGGCGCGACCATCATCGCGGCCAGGGCCGCTCCCAGGTCATGCCCACGTAACCCAACAGGTATCCACGGTGCGCCATGATGGGTTACGCCGCTCATAAATGGATGACTTGCCTGAATGCCCTGTTAGCGGCTAACCCATCCTACGGACTACGGGATCCGTAGGCTGGATGGCGCTTTATCCATCCACCAACAACGCAACACGATGGTGGATGAAAAAGGCGTCATCCACCCTACCCAACTCCCGTAGCCCGGATGCAATCCGGGAACTATCTTGCGCCAGTCACCGCCCCCGGATTGCATCCGGGCTACCGAGCAAACCACTCACTTCAATAGAAACGCCGCTATCGCATCCGCCGCCGTATGCAGGTGCTGTTCATGGCTGAATCCCGAGCTTTTCAGCGGTTTGAGGTCATGGTCGGCGGCCGTCAACCACAGCACTTCGATCGCTGCGGATAGCGGGTAAGCCGCTACCGCGGCGCGGTCGCCGAGGGCATCGCGTTCGCCTTGGACGATCAGGGTCGGCGTTTGCAGGTCGGCCAGGTGGGCGATCCGTGGTTTGTCGGTCTTGCCGATGGCATAGAACGGATAGCCCAGGCACACCAAGGCATCGGCACCCAGCTCGTCGGCCAACAGACTGGCCATGCGCCCGCCCATGGACTTGCCGCCGATGGCCAATGGCCCTGCGACCCGTTGGCGCACCAGGGCGTATAGCTCGCGCCACTGTTCGAGCAGTTTGGCCTGAGGGTTGGGTGGGCGCTTTTTGCCGTCCAGGCGCCGTGCGGCCATATAGGCGAATTCGAAGCGCACCACCGCAATGCCACGCGCCGCAAGGCTTTGCGCCATGGCCTGCATGAACTCGCTGTCCATCGGCGCGCCCGCGCCGTGGGCCAGAATCAGGGTCGCGCGCGCTTCGTCCGCGGGCTTATCCCACAACCAAGTCACTTGTCCCTGCCCCTTCGCGCATTGATCCCCGTCAATACCGGCACTTTGCCCTTTGCTCATGCTTGCCTCGCTTAAAGAGTCTGTTGGATCGCGGTGCAGATGGTACAGGCCCGCGGCCAATGATTTTCGGCCCATAACCGTGGATGGAAACCCAGACATGAACACAACCAGCAGTGCCGCCTATAACTACAAGGTGGTTCGCCAATTCGCCATCATGACGGTGGTGTGGGGCATAGTCGGGATGGCTGTAGGCGTGTTTATCGCCGCGCAACTGGCCTGGCCCGAGCTTAACTTCAACCTTCCCTGGACCAGCTTCGGCCGTTTACGTCCGTTGCACACTAACGCCGTGATCTTCGCCTTTGGCGGCTGCGCGTTGTTCGCCACCAGCTATTACGCGGTGCAGCGTACCTCGCAGGCCACGCTGTTCGCGCCGAAACTCGCCGCCTTCACCTTCTGGGGTTGGCAACTGGTGATCCTGCTCGCGGCGATTTCCCTGCCCATGGGCTGGACCAGCAGCAAGGAATACGCCGAGCTGGAATGGCCAATCGACATTCTGATCACCGTGGTCTGGGTCAGCTACGCCATCGTGTTCTTCGGCACGGTGATGAAACGCCGGGTCAGCCATATCTATGTGGGTAACTGGTTCTTCGGCGGTTTCATCCTCACCGTGGCCATCCTGCACCTGGTCAACAATATGGAAATCCCGGTCAGCCTGACCAAGTCCTACTCGGCTTATTCCGGCGCCACCGATGCGATGATCCAGTGGTGGTACGGGCACAACGCCGTGGGCTTTTTCCTCACCGCGGGCTTTCTCGGCATGATGTATTACTTCGTGCCCAAGCAGGCCGGTCGCCCGGTTTACTCCTATCGCCTGTCGATCGTGCACTTCTGGGCGCTGATCGCCGTGTACATCTGGGCCGGCCCGCATCACCTGCACTACACCGCACTGCCGGATTGGGCGCAAAGCCTGGGCATGGTGATGTCGCTGGTGCTGCTGGCGCCGAGCTGGGGCGGCATGATCAACGGCATGATGACCCTGTCAGGCGCCTGGCATAAGTTGCGCACCGACCCGATCCTGCGCTTCCTCGTGGTATCCCTGGCGTTCTACGGCATGTCGACCTTCGAAGGTCCGATGATGGCGATCAAGACCGTCAACGCCCTGTCCCACTACACCGACTGGACCATCGGCCACGTACACGCCGGCGCCCTCGGCTGGGTGGCGATGGTGTCGATCGGCTCGCTCTATCACATGATCCCGAAAGTCTATGGCCGCGAGCAGATGTACAGCATCGGCCTGATCAACGTGCACTTCTGGTTGGCCACTATCGGCACCGTGCTCTACATCGCCTCGATGTGGGTCAACGGTATCGCCCAGGGCCTGATGTGGCGCGCGGTCAACGAGGACGGCACCCTCACCTACTCCTTCGTCGAAGCCCTTGAAGCCAGCCATCCCGGCTTCGTGGTGCGGATGATCGGCGGCGCAATTTTCTTCAGCGGCATGTTGTTGATGGCCTGGAACGTCTGGCAAACCGTACGCGCCAGCAAGCCGGCCGAGGTACAGGCCGCCGCACTGTATTCGCTGGAAGGAGCGCACTGATGAAACACGAAATCCTCGAGAAGAATATCGGCCTGATGGCCCTGGTGATGGTGCTGGCCGTGAGCATCGGCGGCCTGACCCAGATCGTCCCGCTGTTTTTCCAAGACGTCACCAACGAACCGGTGGCGGGTCTCAAGCCCTACACCGCGCTGCAACTGGAAGGCCGCGACGTATATATCCGCGAAGGTTGCGTCGGTTGCCACTCGCAGATGATCCGTCCGTTCCGCGCCGAAACCGAGCGCTACGGCCACTACTCGGTCGCCGGCGAAAGCGTCTACGACCACCCCTTCCTGTGGGGCTCCAAGCGCACCGGCCCGGACCTGGCCCGGGTCGGCGGCCGCTACTCGGACGAGTGGCACCGCGCCCACCTGTACAACCCGCGCAACGTCGTACCGGAATCGAAAATGCCGAGCTACCCCTGGCTGGTGGAGAACATTCTCGATGGCGCCGACACGGCCAAGAAGATGAGCGCTCTGCGCACGCTCGGCGTGCCCTACAGCGACGCAGACCTCGCCGGCGCGAGCGAAGCGGTCAAGGGCAAAAGCGAAATGGACGCCATGGTCGCCTACCTGCAAGTACTCGGCACTGCCGTGAAGAGCAAGAGGTAGTCATGGCATTCGAGATCATCGATATCGGCACCCTGCGCGGCATAGGTACGGCACTGGTACTGCTGTCCTTCGTCTGCGTGACGCTCTGGGCTTATAGCAACAAGCGTCGCGTGGCGTTCAACGAGGCGGCGCTGCTGCCTTTTGCCGACGAACCCAAGTCCGCTGCATTGAGGAGCGACACCCCATGAGCACCTTCTGGAGCTGGTATGTATCCCTGTTGACCATCGGCACTCTGCTCGCCCTGTTCTGGCTGATATTCGCCACCCGCAAGAGCGAAACCCACAAGAGTGAAACCGAACAGACCATGGGCCACGCCTTCGACGGCATCGAGGAGTATGACAACCCCCTGCCCAAATGGTGGTTCATGCTGTTCCTCGGCACCCTGGTCTTCTCGGTCATCTATCTGCTGTTCTACCCGGGCCTCGGCAACTTCAAGGGCCTGCACCCGACCTACGACGGCGGCTGGACCCAGGTCGCGCAATGGCAACAGGAGATGGATCAGGCCGATGAGCTTTACGGGCCGATCTTCGCCAAATATGCCGCCATGCCCTTGGCAGAAGTCGCCAAAGACGAACAGGCGCTGAAAATGGGCGGCCGTATGTTCGCCACTTATTGCGCGGTCTGCCATGGTTCGGACGCCAAAGGTTCGGTGGGCTTTCCCAACCTGACCGATAGCCATTGGCGCTGGGGCGGCGAGCCCGACGTGATCAAGGCCAGCATCCTCAACGGCCGTATCGGCGCGATGCCGGCATGGGGTCAGGTGCTCGGCGAGGATGGCGTCAAACAAGTGGCCGCCTATGTGCGCAACGGCCTGGCTGGCCTGCCTTTGCCGGCGGACGGTCAGTTCGATCTCGCCCAAGGCGCGCAACTCTATAGCGGCAACTGCCAGGCCTGCCACGGCGCTACCGGTCAGGGCATGGCGATGATGGGTGCGCCGAACCTGACGCAGCCCGGCGGTTGGATCTACGGTTCCAGCCTGGCGCAGTTGCAGCAGACCATCCGTTATGGTCGCAGCGGGCAGATGCCGGCGCAGGAGCAGTACCTGGGTAACGACAAAGTGCACCTGCTGGCCGCTTATGTGCTGAACCTCAGCCAAGGCAAAACAGCCGACCAGGCGCTGGCCGAACACTAAGCACAAGCCTGACGGCAGTTCGCTGCCGTCAGGCCGCTGCGAGACAGCGCACCGGTCTGCGACCCAAGGTCGCACCCCCTCCGGGCAATACGCTTGCTATTGCCCAACCTGGGCTAATCTTGTCCACAGCCGCCAGCCCTCACGATCTCCCCCTTCGTGCAGCACCAGCAGGTGCATGGACCCCGCGATAGCCGGCTCGAATCGTCTGGCGGAGCAGAAATTCAACGCCTTTTGTAACCCGGCCCCCATCGGCCGGCGTCGTTGCATTGGCTATCTGCTTTCTCCATACTTGCCGCCGATTTTTGTCCCTAGAAACTCCATTAACCGTGGAACCCAGCATGAGCTCAGCAATCAGTCAGACTGCTTATAACTACAAGGTGGTCCGTCAATTCGCCGTGATGACGGTGATTTGGGGGGTCATTGGCATGGCCCTAGGAGTGTTCATCGCCGCGCAACTGGTGTGGCCGGAACTCAACCTGGGCATGGAATGGACGAGCTTCGGCCGTCTGCGCCCCCTGCACACCAACGCGGTGATCTTCGCCTTCGGCGGCTGCGCCTTGTTCGCCACTTCTTATTACGTGGTGCAGCGCACCTGTCAGACACGCCTGGTTTCCGACAGTCTGGCCGCCTTCACCTTCTGGGGCTGGCAAGCGGTGATTGTTGCGGCGGTGATCACCCTGCCAATGGGTTACACCGGGTCCAAGGAGTATGCCGAGCTGGAATGGCCGATCGATATCCTGCTGGGCATCGTCTGGGTCACCTATGCCGTGGTGTTCTTCGGCACCATCGTCAAGCGTAAGACCAAGCACATTTATGTGGGCAACTGGTTCTACGGCGCGTTCATCCTGGTGACCGCCATGCTGCACATCGTCAACAGCGCGGCCGTTCCGGTCAGCCTGTTCAAGTCCTACTCGGCCTATGCCGGTGCGACCGACGCGATGATCCAATGGTGGTACGGCCACAACGCCGTGGGTTTCTTCCTGACCACCGGCTTCCTGGGGATGATGTACTACTTCGTGCCCAAGCAGGCCGAACGCCCGATCTATTCCTATCGCCTGTCGATCGTGCACTTCTGGGCGCTGATCACCCTGTACATCTGGGCCGGCCCGCACCACCTGCACTACACCGCACTGCCGGATTGGGCACAGAGCCTGGGCATGGCGATGTCGATCATCCTGCTGGCACCGAGCTGGGGCGGCATGATCAACGGCATGATGAGCCTCTCGGGCGCCTGGCATAAGCTGCGCACCGACCCGATCCTGCGCTTCCTCGTGGTATCCCTGGCGTTCTACGGCATGTCGACCTTCGAAGGTCCGATGATGGCGATCAAGACCGTCAACGCCCTGTCCCACTACACCGACTGGACCATCGGCCACGTACACGCCGGCGCCCTCGGCTGGGTGGCGATGGTGTCGATCGGCTCGCTCTATCACATGATCCCGAAAGTCTATGGCCGCGAGCAGATGTACAGCATCGGCCTGATCAACGTGCACTTCTGGTTGGCCACTATCGGCACCGTGCTCTACATCGCCTCGATGTGGGTCAACGGCATCACCCAGGGCCTGATGTGGCGTGCGGTCAACGAAGACGGCACCCTCACCTACTCCTTCGTCGAAGCCCTGGAAGCCAGCCACGCCGGTTACGTGGTGCGGATGATCGGCGGCGCCTTCTTCGTCACCGGCATGCTGTTGATGGCTTACAACACCTACCGCACCGTGCGTGCCGCTAAGCCGGCCGAGTACGAAGCGGCTGCGCAGTTCACCGTGGGGAGCGCTCACTGATGAAACACGAAATCATCGAGAAGAATATCGGCTTGATGGCGCTGCTGATGGTGCTCGCCGTCAGCATCGGCGGTCTGACCCAGATCGTCCCGCTGTTCTTCCAGGACGTCACCAACGAACCGGTGGAAGGCCTCAAGCCCTACACCGCGCTACAGCTGGAAGGCCGTGACGTCTATATCAAGAACGGTTGCGTGGGCTGCCACTCGCAGATGATCCGCCCGTTCCGCGCCGAAACCGAGCGCTACGGCCACTACTCGGTCGCCGGCGAAAGCGTCTGGGATCACCCCTTCCTGTGGGGCTCCAAGCGTACCGGTCCGGACCTGGCCCGGGTCGGCGGTCGCTACTCGGACGAGTGGCAGCGCGCGCATCTGTACAACCCGCGCAACGTGGTACCGGAATCGAAGATGCCGGCGTATCCGTGGCTGGTCGAGCACAAACTCGATGGCAAAGACACCGCCAAGAAGATGGAAGTCATGCGCGGCTTTGGCATCCCCTATACCGATGAAGACATCGCCGGGGCCAAAGACGCGGTGAAAGGCAAGACCGAAATGGACGCGCTGGTCGCGTACCTGCAGGTTCTCGGCACTTCCATCAAGAACAAACGGTAACGCAAGCAATGGATATCGGGACTATTCGCGGCATAGGCACAGCCATCGTCTTCATCGCCTTTATCGGTGTGGTGCTCTGGGCCTATAGCAGCAAGCGCAAATCGAGCTTCGACGAAGCCGCCAACCTGCCCTTCGCCGATGATCCCAAACCCAAAGAGCGTGACGAGCAATCTTCCAGGAGCAATAACCAATGACCACGTTCTGGAGTTGGTACGTAACAATTCTGTCCCTTGGCACCATCTTCGCCCTGACTTGGCTGATCTTCGGCACCCGTAAGGGTCAACGTCAGGAAAGCACCGAGGAAACCGTCGGCCACAGCTTCGACGGCATCGAGGAATACGACAACCCACTGCCCAAGTGGTGGTTCTTGTTGTTCGTCGGCACCATCGTCTTCGCCCTCGGCTACCTGGCGCTCTACCCGGGCCTGGGTAACTGGAAAGGCCTGCTGCCGGGCTACGACTACCTCGACAGCAAGACCGAAACGCCTTTCGCCACCAACGTGCAGATCGCCGGCGACAAAGAGCGCAACGGCGGCTGGACCGGCGTGCACGAGTGGGAAAAGGAAATGCTCAAGGCCGACGCCCAATACGGGCCGTTGTTCGCCAAGTACGCCGCCATGCCGATCGAGCAAGTGGCGCAGGATGCCCAAGCGTTGAAGATGGGCGGTCGCCTGTTCGCCTCCAACTGCTCGGTATGTCACGGCTCCGACGCCAAGGGCGCCTACGGTTTCCCTAACCTGACCGATAACGATTGGCTGTATGGCGGCGAGCCGGAAACCATCAAGACCACCATCCTCGGCGGTCGTCAGGCGGCGATGCCGGCCTGGAAGGACAGCATTGGCGAAACCGGCATCAAGAACGTTGCCGGTTACATCCGCAGCCTGTCCGGATTGAAGAATCCTGAAGCTATCGAACTGGACCTTGCCGCAGGTCAAAACATCTTCGCCAGCAATTGCGCAGTCTGTCATGGCGCCGAAGGTAAGGGCCAACCGGCCATGGGCGCACCGAACCTGACCGACCGCGTGTGGTTGTACGGTTCCAGTTTCGCCCAGGTTCAGCAGACCCTGCGTTATGGTCGTAACGGTAAGATGCCAGCCCAGGAAGCCTTCCTCGGCAACGACAAAGTGCATCTGCTGGCGGCTTATGTGTACAGCTTGTCCCAGGAAAACATCGAGAAGTGATTCTCCCCGGGGCACGCGCGACCGCCGGTCGCACCTGCCCCAGGACTCGTCAGGCGTACCATAGCGCAGTCGTTCAATGACCCCGACCGGCACGTATCGGTCGGGGCACGCATTCAACCGCCGTGGTATGACCTTATGAACACTCAGATTCCCGTCAAAGACATCACCCCCGCGGCCAAGGTCGAAACCGTCGATCTGTACGCCAACCGCGAAAAAATCTATACCCGCGCCTTCACCGGCATCTTCCGCAACCTGCGCATGGTCGGCGGTGCGGCCCTGTTCCTGCTGTATTTCGGCACTGTCTGGCTGAGCTGGAACGGCCACCAGGCCGTCTGGTGGAACCTGCCGGAACGCAAATTCCATATCTTCGGCGCCACCTATTGGCCGCAGGATTTCGTCCTGCTCTCGGCCGTACTGATCATCGCCGCCTTCGGCCTGTTCTTCATCACGGTGTTCGCCGGACGTGTCTGGTGCGGCTACACCTGCCCGCAGAGCGTGTTCACCTGGGTGTTCATGTGGGCGGAGAAGATCACCGAAGGCGACCGCAACCAGCGCATGAAGCTCGACAAGGCGCCGATGAGCGCACGCAAATTCCTGCGCAAGCTGGCCAAGCACGGCATCTGGGTCGGCGTATCGCTGCTGACCGCGATCACCTTCGTCGGCTACTTCACGCCGATTCGCGAGCTGATCCCCGAACTCTTCACGTTGCAGGCCAGCGGCTGGGCGATCTTCTGGGTGGGCTTCTTCACCCTGGCCACCTACGGCAACGCCGGCTACCTGCGCGAGCAGGTGTGCATCTACATGTGCCCGTATGCGCGCTTTCAGAGCGTGATGTTCGACCAGGACACACTGATCGTCTCCTACGACCCGCGCCGCGGCGAACACCGCGGACCAAGGCGCAAGGATGCCGACTACAAGGCCGAGGGCCTGGGCGATTGCATCGACTGCAAGATGTGCGTGCAGGTCTGCCCCACCGGCATCGATATCCGCGATGGCCTGCAGATCGAGTGCATCGGCTGCGCCGCCTGCATCGATGCCTGCGACAGCATCATGGAGAAAATGAATTACCCGAAAGGGCTGATCAGCTATACCACCGAGCACAACCTGTCCGGACAGAAAACCCACCTGGTGCGCCCGCGCTTGATCGGCTATGCCCTCGCCCTGCTGGCGATGTTCGGCGTGTTCGTCTGGGCGGTGGCCAATCGTTCGCTGGTCGAGCTGGACGTGCTCAAGGACCGCGTGCTGTATCGCGAGAACGAAGAAGGACGAATCGAGAACGTCTACACCCTGAAGATCATGAACAAGGCCCAGCACGAAGTGACTTACGTGATCGAAGCCGACGGCCTCGACGGCCTGGTCTACGAGGGCAAGCGCGAGATCAAGGCGCTGGCCGGCGAGGTGCTGTCGTTGCCGGTCGAATTGTCGATCGACCCGGAAAAGTTGCCCTCGAGCACCAATGAAATCACATTCCGCATCCAATCAGCCGACGATGCGAGCATCACTAACGACGCCGACAGCCGCTTTATCGGCCCCAGCGTTCGCTAACAGGCCCGTTGAAAAACGTAGGCGAGGCAGGCAAGACAAGGCAAAAACGGCCGAAAAAGCGGAGTTTACGTGCTGTAAATGAGCATTTTGAGGCCGTTTTTAACGCAGTATTGTCAACGCAGGTAGTTTTTCAACGGCCTGCTGAACCCCATAGGCATATCATGACCGACGAAGCACCGAGCAAACCCTGGTACAAGCAGTTCTGGCCCTGGTTCCTTATCGCCCTGCTGGGCTATTCGGTGGTGCAAGGCCTGACCCTGCTGACCATTGCCTCGCGCAATCCGCCGGGCTTGATCTCCGATGACTATTACGATGTCGGCAAAGGCATCAACCAGTCGTTGGAACGGGAAAACCTCGCCGAGCGCCTCAAGCTGCACGCCACCCTCGACCTCAACGAGGAGACCGGGGTGGCCGAGCTGCAGTTGCAGGGCAATAGCGGCCCGGCGCAGTTGGTGCTGAACCTGATTTCGCCGACCCAGCCCGAGCGCGACCGGCGCATCATCCTGCAGCCATACGGCCAGGGCGCATACCGCGGGCAAATGCAGGACGCGGTGAGCGGACGACGCTTCGTCGAATTGCTTGGCCAGGAAGGCGGCAAGGAATGGCGCCTGTTCGAGGAAAAAACCCTGCAAAGCGGCAAGCGTATCCAGCTCGGAGATACGCAATAAGCGCACCGATGGCCAGCCCAACTCCCTGCTATCACTGTGGCCTGCCGGTTCCCGCCGGCAGCCGTTTCCAGGCCCAGGTGCTGGGCGCAACCCGTGAGCTGTGCTGTCCCGGTTGTCAGGCGGTGGCCGAAGCGATAGTCGCGGGCGGCCTGGAGCACTATTACCAGCATCGCAGCGAAAGCGCCGCCAACCCGCAGAGCCTGCCGCAGGCGCTGCCCGACGAACTGGCGCTGTACGACCGCGACGAGGTGCAGGCGCCTTTCGTCGAACACCAGGGCGAACTGAGCGAAACCCGTCTGCTGATCGAAGGCATCAGTTGCGCCGCCTGTGGCTGGCTGATCGAGAAACACCTGCGCAACCTGCCCGGCGTCGCCGAGGCGCACCTCAACCTGTCCAACCAACGCCTGCAGGTGCGCTGGGCCGACAGCCAGCTACCGCTCAGCCAACTGCTCCAGGAACTGCGCAAGATCGGCTATGCCGGCCACCCCTGGCAGGCCGACGCCGCCGCCGAACAGTTGCAGCGCGAGAATCGCCGGGCGATGCGCGAACTGGGCGTGGCCGGCATGCTGTGGATGCAGGTGATGATGGCGAGCATGGCCACCTGGCCGGAATTCAATATCGACCTGTCCGCCGAGCTGGACACCATCCTGCGCTGGGTCAGTCTGTTCCTCACCACGCCGATCGTCTTCTATTGCTGCGGCCAGTTCTTCCGCGGCGCCCTGCGCGACCTGCGCACCCGCCACCTGACCATGGACGTCTCGGTGTCCCTGGCCATCGGCGGCGCCTACGGCGCCGGCATCTGGTCGACCGTCACCGGCCAGGGCGAGTTGTATTTCGATGCGGTGGGCATGTTCGCCCTGTTCCTCCTCGCCGGCCGTTACCTCGAACGCCGCGCGCGCGAACGTACAGCGGCGGCAACCGCGCAACTGGTCAACCTGCTGCCCGCCTCCTGCCTGCGGCTGGACGATCAGGGCCACAGCCAGCGCATCCTGCTCAGCGAACTGCGGGTCGGCGAACGCGTGCTGGTGCCGCCCGGCGCGCTGTTGCCGGCCGATGGGCGCATCCTCAGCGGCCAGTCGAGCATCGACGAATCCTTATTGACCGGCGAATACCTGCCGCAGCCGCGCGGGGTCGGCGACCCGGTCACCGCCGGCACCCTGAATGTCGAAGGCCCGCTGACCGTGGAAGTGCTTGCCCTCGGCGACGCCACCCGGCTGTCGGCCATCGTGCGGTTGCTGGAGCGGGCACAAAGCGAGAAGCCGCGCCTGGCGGAAGTGGCCGACCGGGTGGCGCAGTGGTTCCTGCTAATCGTACTGGCCGCCGCGGCTCTGGTCGGTCTGGTCTGGTGGCAGATCGACGCGTCGCGCGCCTTCTGGATCGTCCTCGCGCTGCTGGTCGCCACCTGCCCCTGCGCCCTGGCCCTGGCCACCCCGACCGCCCTGACCGCCGCCACCGGCACCCTGCACAAACTCGGCATGCTGCTGACCCGCGGCCATGTGCTGGAAGGCTTGAATCAGATCGATACGGTGATTTTCGACAAGACCGGCACCCTCACCGAAGGACGCCTGACCCTGAGCGCGATACATCCGCTCGGCGAACTGGACGGCGATGCCTGCCTGGCCTTGGCCGCGGCTCTGGAAAACCGCTCCGAGCACCCCATCGCCCGTGCTTTTGGCCGCGCCGCGCAGGCCGCCGAGCAGGTCGACAGCCATCCCGGCCTGGGCCTGCAAGGCCGGGTCGCCGGGCGCCTGCTGCGGATCGGTCAAGCGACGTTCGTCAGCCAACTCAGCGGCCAGACGCCGCCGTCGATTCCCGGCGAACACGGGCAATGGCTGTTGCTCGGCGACGAATACGGCCCCTTGGCCTGGCTGGTACTCGACGACCGCTTGCGCGACGATGCTCCCGCCCTGCTCGACGCCTGTCGCGCCCGCGGCTGGCAAGTACTGCTGTTGTCCGGCGACAGCTCGCCGATGGTCGGCGAAGTGGCGCGCCAGCTGGGTATCGAGCAGGCGCGCGGCGGCTTGACCCCGGACGCCAAGCTTGCGGAACTGTATGCCCTGCACCAGCAGGGGCGCCGCGTATTGATGCTCGGCGACGGGGTCAACGATGTGCCGGTGCTGGCTGCCGCCGATATCAGCGTGGCCATGGGCAGCGCCACCGATCTGGCGAAAACCAGCGCCGATGCGGTCTTGTTGTCCAACCGTTTGCACAGCCTGGTGCAGGCGTTCGGCATAGCGCAACGCACCCGGCGCATCATCATCGAGAACCTGGCCTGGGCCAGCCTGTACAATGGCCTGGTGCTGCCCTTCGCCGCCATCGGCTGGATCACGCCGATCTGGGCGGCACTGGGCATGTCGTTGAGTTCGTTGCTGGTGGTGTTGAATGCATTACGCCTAACCCGCAGCCCCAATCCGTAGGTTGGCGCTGAGGAACGAAGCCCAACAAAATTAACAGCGTTGGGCTTCGCCAGGCTCAGCCCAACCTACTCATCCACTGCCGGAGAATGTATGCCCGCGCTTTATATTTTGATCCCGGTGGCCATCGTTCTGGTCGGGTTCGCCATCTGGCTGTTCTTCTGGGCGGTCGACAGCGGCCAGTACGACGACCTCGACGGCCCGGCCCATAGCATCCTGTTCGACGACCAAGACCCGATGCACAAGGCCGGCGTGAGCGACGCGCAAAAAACCGACGCGACGCAGGTCGACGAGAAACGTCACGATGCTTGAGCTGGCGCCTCTATTGCTGTCCGCACTGATCCTCGGCCTGCTCGGCGGCGGCCATTGTCTGGGCATGTGCGGCGGATTGATGAGCGCACTGACCCTGGCCATCCCCGCCGAACGGCGAGCGCAACGTTTCCAGTTGCTGCTGGCTTACAACCTGGGGCGCATTTTCAGTTATGCGGCCGCCGGCCTATCGCTCGGTCTGGCCGGTTGGGCGCTGAACAATAGCCCTGCGGCAATGCTGCTGCGCATAATCGCGGCCCTGCTGTTGATCGCCATGGGCCTGTATCTGGCGGGCTGGTGGAGCGGGCTGACCCGCATCGAAGCCCTTGGTCGTGGTCTGTGGCGTTATATCCAACCACTGACACGACGCTTCATGCCGGTTACCAACTGGCCGCGCGCCCTGATCCTCGGCGGCCTCTGGGGCTGGTTGCCGTGCGGCCTGGTGTACAGCACGTTGCTCTGGGCCTCCAGCCAGGGCAATGCTTTGGATAGCGCGGCACTGATGCTGGCGTTCGGCCTCGGCACATTGCCGGTGCTGCTGGCCACCGGCATGGCCGCCGAACGCCTGAGCGCCTTGCTGCGCGAACGCGGCGTGCGCATGGCCGGCGGCGTCCTGGTGATTCTTTTCGGTCTATGGACCCTGCCCGGCCCGCACCAAGCCTGGCTGATGGGGCATTGATAGCGCTTTAGGCGGCAAGCCAAAAGCGGCAAGAAGCGCTGCGGCTAACAGGCCGTTGAAAAACGTAGGCGAGGCAGGCAAGACAAGGCAAAAACAGCCGAAAAAGCGGAGTTTACGTGCTGTAAATGAGCATTTTGAGGCTATTTTTAACGCAGTATTGCCAACGCAGGTAGTTTTTCAACGGCCTGCTAACGCTCGCAGCTGGAGCCCACGGCTCCATGACCCAGGTCAAAACACCACGAACGGGCTGCTCTTAGACTCCCGGCATTGATAGCCAAACCGGGAAAGCCCGCATGCTCGATGCCACCCATTGGGACAGCGACCTGATCCGCCGTTACGATCAGGTCGGCCCGCGTTATACCTCCTACCCGACCGCCCTGCAGTTCCATCCGAGCATAGGCCCGCAAGATCTGCTGCAAGCGTTGCGTGACAGCCGCAAAACGCTGCGTCCGCTGTCGCTTTATGTGCATATCCCGTTCTGCGCGCATGCCTGCTATTACTGCGCCTGCAATAAAGTAATCACCAAAGATCGCGGACGCGCCCAGCCTTATTTGCATGCGCTGGAGCACGAAATGGCCATGCTCGGGCGCCAGCTCGACCGCCGCCAGACCGTCGAGCAACTGCACCTGGGCGGCGGCACTCCGACCTTCCTCAGCCATGACGAACTGCGCCAGTTGATGGGCAAACTGCGCGAGAACTTCCCCTTATTGAATGACGATTCCGGCGACTACAGCATCGAAATCGACCCGCGTGAAACCGACTGGTCGACCATGGGCCTGCTCCGCGAACTCGGTTTCAATCGCATCAGCATCGGCGTGCAGGACCTCGATCCAGCGGTGCAACGCGCGGTCAATCGCTTGCAAACCCTGGAAGAAACCCGCTCCATCGTCGATGCCGCGCACACGCTGCAGTTCCGCTCGGTGAATATCGACTTGATCTACGGCCTGCCCAAACAAACCCCAGCCAGTTTCGCCCTGACCCTCGACGAAATCATCGCCCTGCAGCCCGACCGTTTATCGCTGTTCAACTATGCGCACCTGCCCGAACGCTTTATCGCTCAGCGCCGCATCGACGAGCGCGAATTGCCCGGGGCGGCGGACAAACTGACGATCCTGCAAAACAGCATCGCTCAACTCAACGCCGCCGGTTATCGCTATATCGGCATGGATCACTTCGCGCTGCCCGACGACGAGCTGGCCAGCGCCCAGGAAGATGGCCGCCTGCAACGTAACTTTCAGGGCTACACCACTCACGGCCATTGCGACCTGATCGGCCTCGGTGTATCGGCGATCAGCCAGATCGGCGACCTTTACTGCCAAAACGCCAGCGACCTGAATCAGTACCAACAAGCCCTGAATACCCGGCAATTGGCGACCGAACGCGGCCTACGCTGCAGTGCCGATGATCTGGTGCGACGAGCGGCGATACAGCAATTGCTGTGTAATTTCCGCCTGGATTTCGCCGAGATCGAGCAGGACCACGGTATCGTCTTCCACGATTACTTCGCCGATATCTGGCCACAACTGCAGCAAATGACCCAGGACGACCTGATCCGCCTCGACCACCAGGGCATCAGCGTGCAGCCCGCGGGCCGCCTGCTGGTACGCTCGTTGTGCATGCTGTTCGACCGCTACCTGAGCGAGCAGAACGACCGGCATTTTTCCCGCGTAATCTAGGTACCTGGCGTCGTCCAACAGCACGAAGAGACTTGACAGTACTCCCAACGGTAATAGGCTTTCGAACAACGATCTGCGGCTATTTGCGGTAACCAGCCAACCCCAAGCCTCGACTGGCTGAGGCCGCTACCCTGCTGTAATCTAGCGAGCAGTCAGAGTTCATTTCCGGGAATCAGAAAGATGTCCGAAAGCATCAAGGTGCATAGCCCGCACCAGATCCATTGCAACGACTGCAGCCTATCCGGCCTGTGCCTGCCACTGTCGTTGAATATGGAAGACATGGACGCTCTGGACGATATCGTCAAACGCGGCCGCCCCTTGAAAAAAGGCGAATACCTGTTCCGTCAGGGCGATGTTTTCGCCTCGGTGTTCGCGGTGCGCTCCGGGGCATTGAAAACCTTCAGCCTCAGCGACACCGGCGAAGAGCAGATCACCGGCTTCCATCTACCCAGCGAGCTGGTCGGCCTGTCCGGCATGGACAGCGAAGCCTATCCGGTTTCCGCGATCGCCCTGGAAACCACCTCGGTCTGCGAAATCCCCTTCGATCGCCTGGATGACCTTTCGGTGCAACTGCCGCAGTTGCGGCGCCAACTGATGCGCATCATGAGCCGCGAGATTCGCGACGATCAGCAAATGATGATGCTGCTGTCGAAGAAAACCGCGGACGAACGTATCGCCACCTTCCTGGTCAACCTGTCGGCACGTTTCCGGGCCCGTGGTTTCTCCGCCAATCAGTTCCGCCTGGCGATGTCGCGCAACGAAATCGGCAATTACCTGGGCCTCGCGGTGGAAACCGTGTCACGGGTATTCACCCGCTTCCAGCAGAACAAGCTGCTCGAGGCCGAGGGTAAGGAAGTGCATATTCTCGATCCCATCGAGCTTTGCGCCCTGGCAGGCGGCAATATCGAAGGATGACCCCCGAGCGAATCCGCTGCCCTTGCTGGCCTGCTAACCGAGGATCCAGACGATGATTTTCGATGAATTCAGCATCAAGACGCTGATTCGCGCGGTACCGGATTTCCCCGAAGCGGGCATGACCTTCCGCGACATCAGCCCCCTGCTGCAGTCGCCGCGCGCGCTGCGCATGGTCGCCGATAGCTTTATCCAACGCTATGTCGAGACGGACTTCAGTCATATCGGCATCATCGAAGCGCGCGGCTTTCTGGTCGGCTCGATCATCGCTTATGAGCTGAACAAGCCGCTGATTCTGTTCCGCAAGCAAGGCAAGCTGCCGGGCGCCGTGCTTAGCGAAGGTTTTTCGAGCGTAAATGGCAAAGCCGCGCTCGAAGTGCAAGCCGATAGCCTTTGCGAAGGCGACAAGGTGCTGATATTCGATGATTTGATCGCGACCGGGGCAACCCTGCTGGCGGCCGCGCAACTGGTACGCCGTATGGGCGCCAGTCTCCATGAAGCCGCTGCAATCATCGACTTGCCGGAATTGGGCGGCTCGCAAAAACTGCAGGACACCGGCATCCCCACCTTTAGCCTTACCGCATTCGCCCTCAACGATCGATAACGACCTTTATCGTCATCACCCTTAAGAAGCCATGGGTGGTGCAGCCCCCGTAGCCCGAATCAGCGCCAGCGCAATCCGGGGCGCGGAATCCCCGATTGCGCCGAGATCGGGCTACTGGCGCGATTTTGTTGCACCGCCCCGCTAGCTCCTGGCCTGTAAATCACGACAGACATGCTCGGCAAGCCCGGCGCCGGCTTCGCTCATGGTCAGGTAGGTGTGATCGACACCGGCTTCCTGAATGCGTCTGGCGATGTCCTCGTACAGGGCATGGGAAACCACCAAACCGTGGAAACCCCGTTCCCGCAGCTTACGGGTGGAGATTATTTTCGCCTCGGCATCGTTGAGCGCCAAGATCACCGCCTCGGCCATGGGCATATCCAGGTGCTGCCAGAACATCTGGTCCTCGCCGTCGGCGAACAACACCCGACGCCCGGCCCGCTTGCTGAATTCAATGACCACGGGGTCCGAATCGAGGCCGACGACCTTGAGACCTGCTTCTTGCAAGCGGTCGTAAGCCGCCCGACCGGTTCGCCCCATGCCCATGACCAGAACCTGCGCATCGCCCAAGGATATCGGCTGCTCGTCCGGGTGACGGATATCCCGCTCCAGGGGAATCAGCCGCCTGGCCAGACGCTCGTACAAGGGATGTGCGATCCGGTTCAGGGGGGCCGAGATGACGAACGAGAGCGCCACTGTGATGGCCAACGGAATCATCCATTGCGGCAACACGATGCTGGCCATGATCAGGCCGAACTCGCTGTAGTTGGTCAGGCTGACGCTGCTGAGAAAGGCGCTACGCGCGCGCAGGTGAAACAGCAGAAACAGGAAGAAAAACAACAGGCCCTTGAGTGGCAGCAACAGCGCCATCGCTCCGGCGAACGCCAGGGCATGGGCATCCGGCAGCCCGCCGATGCCGATTTGCAGGAAGAAGCCGACCAGAAATACTTCCTTGATGCTCCACAGCGAATTGGACAACTCGGTGGCCCGCTTATGCGCGGCCAGCATGGCGCCAAACGCCAAGGCGCCCAGTTCCGAGCTGAGGCCGAGTTGCTCGAAACCGTAGCCACCGACCACCAGCGCCAACAACAGGCCCAACAGCACCATCAACTCTTCATGGCCGCTGGCATCGAGCAGACGGAACAGCAGCGGGCGCAACAATGGCAAGACGAACAGCGTCAAAGCCCAGGGCGAAGGCAATTCGCCAGCCGCCAGGCTCATGACCGCCAGGGCGATCAGATCCTGGATGATCAGCACGCCGATAGCCACCCGCCCGTGGAACGCACGCAGTTCGCGCTTACCCTCGAGCACCTTGGCCGCCAGCACCGTACTGGAGAACGACAAGGCGATGGCCAGCAGCAACGCCTGCTGCCAGGACAGATCGAGCAGCAACAGAATCGCCGGGAGAAAAACCAGACTGGAAATGGCGAAATGCAGCAAACCGCCGCCGATGACCTCGCGGCGCAGCAGATTGCCCAGCTTCAACTTCAAGCCCACGGTGAACAGCAACAGCAGCACTCCCAGATGGGCGATATGTGCCAAAGCTGCGCTGTCGCGTGGACCAACCCCGATCAGATCGCCAAAGCCGGCCAAAGCGAAGCCTGCGCCCAAATAACCGACCAAAGGAGGCAGACCGACAGAACGCGCACCCAAACCCATGACGAAAGCGAAGGCAATCCAGGTGGCTTCGATCATTCACAATCCTTACGCAGCATAAGGCCGGGACGAGGCCGGCGGGACATAACAAAAACAGCGGAAAAGCGCAGCCTACAGGCACTCGCCCATCTAATGAAAAAATTCCTCGAAGAAACGGTCCAACTCGCCGTCGTACTGCTCCAGCGAATACAGCGTGTCCGCCGCCAGCAAGTCGAGCAGGATCATGCCGTTCGGCCCGGAGTCCTCCAGAGCCGCGCCCCGCAAGCGCTTGGTCATCCCTTGATTGACCTGGCGCAGGTTGCGATAGAGCGCACGCAGCTCAGTCAACGTCCAATCCGGCTCCAGCCCTCTCTGCTGACGCAGGTATTGGCCGAGCAAGTAAGTGCCGAATATCCGATAGAGGCTTTCGTCGCTACTGCTGAATGGCAAGTGGAACCACGCCATCGGCTTGAGCAGACGCGTGTACGGACAGCCCGAACTCGCCCCTATGACCCCGAGCAAGGAGCCAAAGGCGCGCTGCAGCGTGGTGCGTTGACGGATATCCCGCCCGCGCCACAGCACCTGCACCGCAACGGCCTCGTAGGATGGCAATTGCGCCAGCACTTTTACCGGCTCGAGCAGCGCCACGGCAAACGGGCAATGGGGCGAATCGGCCTCGCGCAATGGGCAATGGCCGCATTGCTGCGAGCCGAGGCGAGTCCACTCCGGCAGGGTCTCGGGTGACGGCTCGGCGGCGGATACGGGGACGAGATCGACCCGATGCTGCCAGCTGCGGCCATCGGCAAACTCGAAATGATATTGGATGACCGAATCATCCGCTGAATCATGTTCCATGGGCTAACCTGAACGATGAACAGGGTGAAAGTAAAGAAAATAAATGGCGGCCTCGCCAATATACAGGCGCCAAGTTCTAGTCAATACTCAAAATTGTAAAACGCGGCCCCTCTCACACTAAATATCACGGCAACACAGCACATGGAGCTAGCCATGGAAAGCCGCCAAAACGATTTGGCCAGCGCTCTAGTTGAACACGTTGAAATCGGCGTAATCATCCTCGACTCGGACCTGCGCATTCAGTACTGGAACCGCTTCATCAGCCAGTGTAGTGGCAAGTCGCTGCAGCAGGCGCGTCAACAGCCGTTGACCAGCGTCTTTCCTGAAGCCGATACGCCGCATCTGAGCAAGATGCTGGCGCGCGCGCGCGATCACGGCGAACACGTCAACACCCAGTGGCGGGAAAACCCCTACCTCATTCACCTGCCGTTCAATGCGTCCGGGCAGGCGGTGCCGCTGATGCTGCAAAGCACCCTGTTGTTCCCGTTCCACGGCCTCGAAGAGCAACTTTGCTTCGGCCTGTTGCTGTACGACACCACGGAGCTCGCACGCTCCAACGAGCAGCTGGATGCGGCGCTCAATGCCCTGAGCGGCAAGCAAATCGAGCAGGACCAGTTGATCAAGAAGCTGGAAAAAGCCAATGCCCAGTTGCTGCAATCGGAAAAACTCGCCGCCATCGGCCAGCTCGCCGCGGGCGTCGCCCACGAGATCAATAACCCGATCGGCTATGTGTTCTCCAACCTGAAAACGCTCGCCGGTTACGTTCACGACCTACTACGGATCATCGACGCCGTGGATGGCGCCGCCGACCTCGACGAACTGCGCCAACTCAAGCGCAGCATGGAATACGACTACATCCGCAGCGATGTCGAAGCATTGATCGGCGAATCCGAGGACGGCATCGAGCGGGTGAAGAAGATCATCACGTCGCTCAAGGATTTCTCCCATATCGAAGAGGACGAATTCCGCCTGGCCGATCTGCATCGCGGCCTCGACACCACGCTCAATGTGGTCAATAACGAACTCAAGTACAAAGCCGAGGTGATCAAGGAATACGGCGAGTTGCCGGAAGTGGAATGCATGCCGTCGCAGATCAATCAGGTCATCATGAATCTGCTGATCAACGCCGCCCATGCCATCGAACAATTCGGCCGCATCACCCTGCGCAGCGGCCATGAAGGCGATTGGGTCTGGCTCGAGGTCGAGGACACCGGGCAAGGCATTGCACCGCACCTGCTCAACCGTATCTACGAGCCCTTCTTCACCACCAAACCGGTGGGCAAAGGCACCGGGCTCGGGCTATCGCTTTCGTACAACATAGTGCGCAAGCACAACGGTCGCATCGAGGTATTCAGCACCCAGGGCGAGGGCACGCGCTTCCGTGTCTGGCTGCCAGTTCTGCAACCTACCGAGCAACTCACCATGGAAGACCCCGGTCACTATGAATGAATCGAGCACTGCCGCCATCGCCAGCGTGCTGCTGGTCGACGACGAAGAAAACATTCTCAGCAGCCTGCGCCGCGTGCTGAGGGGCCAGCCCTATAGCGTGCAGATCGCCAACGGCGGCGAGCAGGCCTTGGAAATACTGCGTAAACAACCGGTCGACCTGGTGATTTCCGATGCCCGCATGCCCGGCATGGACGGCGCCACCCTACTCGCCGAAGTGCAGAAGCAATGGCCGAAAACCATGCGCATCCTGCTTACCGGCTATGCCGATATCAGCACCACCATCCGCGCCATCAACCAGGGGCAGATCTACCGCTACATCAGCAAGCCCTGGGTCGACGACGAACTGCGCCTGACCATCGAACAAGCCCTCGCCTACCAGCACTCGGAGCGCGAACGGATTCGTCTGGAGGCCCTGGCGAAAGAACAGAACCAACGCCTGCAGGAGCTCAACGCCACCCTCGAACAGCGGGTTATGGCGCGCACCTCGGAGCTCGAACAAACCGCCGACATGCTCGACCTGGCCTACGAGGAACTCAAGCGCAGCTACGTCACGGCAACCGAGGTGTTTTCCAGCCTGGTTAACCAACGTATCCCGCGGGACAAACAGACCAATACCCAAGTCATCGCCCTGGTGCGCGCCTATGCCGAGCAACACGGCCTCGGTACCGGCCTGAGCCGCGACCTGACCATGGCCGCCGCACTCTATAACGTGGGCAAGCTGACCTGGGACGATCAGTTGCTCAATCGCCCTTCCGATCTGTTGTACAAGGAGGAGCGCGAGCGCCATCGGCAGTATCCGGTACAAGGCGAAAGCCTGCTGATGACTCTGGAACCTTTGCAGGATGCCGCGCGCCTGATCCGCCACCATCAGGAACGCTGGGATGGCAGCGGCTTCCCCGATCGTCTCAAGGGCGAAGCCACGCCTTTCGGCTCGCGCCTGCTGAAGCTGGCGGTGGACTTCATCGAACTGCAACGCGGGATCATTCTCGAGCGCAAACTGAGCCGCGACGAAGCGCTGCTGCTGATCAACAAATACAGCGGCCGCCTCTACGATCCGGAGCTCTGCGAAAAATTCATTTCGCTGTGCACCGAGTTGGCGCCCGACGTGATCCTGGCCGACCCGAGCATCCTCGCCCTGGATACCCGGCGCCTGGAACCGGGCATGGTGCTAGCCCGCAACCTGTATGCCGACAGCGGCATGCTCCTGCTCAACGAGGGCAAGCCGCTGAACGCCCTGCTCATCGATAAATTGATCGCTTTCGAAGCCAGTGAAAATGGTCATTACACCCTGTTTGTCCGCACCGCCGAGGACGCCAGCCTCGCCACGGAGAAAGCGCCATGATTAAAATTCAGCTGTTGGACGACGAACCGCAGATCCTCAAGACCCTGCAACGGATGCTCCGCCCCCATGACTGGGAGGTGCACGCCTTCACCGATGTGCAGGAGGCGCTCGAAGCCCTGACCGCGCACACCTATGCCGTGATCATTTCCGATCTGAAAATGCCGCATCTGGATGGCGTCACTTACCTGCAATTCGCCAAACAGCGCCAACCCAATGCCGTGCGCATATTGCTGACCGGGCATTTCGACCGGCAATCGATGATGCAGGCCATCAACCAGGCGGAGGTCTACCGCTTTATCTCCAAGCCCTGGGAAGACCTCGAGATCGAAAACGCGGTACGTGGCGCCATCGATATGTATCTATTACGCGACGAAAATCAGCGACTGCTCGTGCAACTACGCCAGCAACAGAGTGCGATCGAGCGGCAGCGACACGAATTGTTGCGCCTGGAAGCCGAACATCCAGGCATCACCCGAGTGACCCGTGACGACGACGGCGCGGTATTGCTCGACGATCTCGACGATCCGCAGGCGGCACCATGATTCGCAGCGCTCTCACGCGGTATCCTCTATAGATCACAGGATTCAGGGATGGATATTAGAACCCGTCACATGATTTATCAGGCCTTTCTGCATATCCAGGCCTGCGCCATGTTGGCTCTGGGGGTTATCAGTCTATCGGGCTATATCCTACTGCCGATGCCCAGCGCCGCTCAGATCGTACTGCTACCGGATGCCGCCCTGGCGGCCATATTGTTGGGGGTGGGCCTATTCGGTCGCATTTATCAGCAGCCGCGCCTGGCCAGATATACCCTCACCCTATTGCTCGGAGTCGGCGCTTATACGCTGAGCCACACTTTCCTGTTCCCGAGCGGGGAACCCGGTTATTCCCTGCTCAGCGGATTTCAGCGGATGCGTTCCCCTTTGGCCCTGGCCTTCTGCCTACTCGCCATCGGTTTGTTGAGCTACCGCCGGGGCTCTTGGGGCAAGCGCCTCGGCAACCTCACCGGCGTGGCCGTGATCGTGCTTGCCGGCCTGTCGTTGTTATCGACCTGGCTGCCGGGCCTCGGCGAATGGCGGCTCGGCTACAGGTATAACGTCAACAGCACGGCCAATCTCTTCACTTTATGCATCGGCCTCGGCCTGCTCTGCCTGATCCGCTTACCGTCCAATCGTAGCCATCTGTTCGATCGCAACAGCCTGCTAACCGGCGCCCTGGGCGTTCTGCTGACCTGTGGCGGCTGGTACCTCCTCCATCTACAGGGTATCGAGTCCAATGCCCAACAGAACGAATTGCTGCTATCCAAACTGCAAGGCTCCATCGCCAGCGTTCTGAATAACCGCAGCACGCTGCTCCAGCGCACCGCCGAACACTGGCGGGAAGAAGGGAGTCTCCCGAACGAAGCCCAATGGCGCCAGGAGAGTCGCGGCTATCTGCGGGACTTTTCCGATATCGAAGTGGTCGCCCTGCTGGACGATCGACTGCGCACGCACTGGATCACCGGCCGTGACGATAACGCCGACGAACACCTGCAAAACCTGCTCGAACGCTCCGAGCTGCGCGAATGGCTGCAGCAAATCCCCGCCGATGCCAAATCGCATATCAGCGAGGCCTATAGCCCCCCTGGCCCGCACAGTCTGTTGGCGATCCGCCTGCTAATGCCCGATTCCAACTGGATATTGGTCACCAGTCTGGATCTCAGCCTTACTTTGCAAAAAAGCCTGGACACCGGACTTGGCGGCTTCGGCGTGAAGGTATACCAGGATCAGCGGTTGCTCTATGACACCGTACCGTCCGGCAGCAATCCCCTTCCGAGCCAAGTAGGCGAAGAGATCATTGAAGTAGGTGCCAATACCTGGCGCCTGGTCAGCTTCCGCAGCACGCCCACCTCGACACAAGCGGGTGGCTTCCTGCCTAACCTGCTGATGCTGCTCGGCCTGGCGTTCAGCTTCTTTCTGATGATCAGCCAGCGACTCGCGCATGTGGCCATCGAACACGCTCAGCATTTACGGCGTAGCAACCAGGAACTGGAACAAAGCCTGCAACGCCAAGCCGACCTGCAAGAGCTCAATCAGCGGATCACCGATTACTCAATGGATCTGCTCTGTTCGATCGACGAGCAGGGCCATTTCACGCAAATCAACCCCTCGTCCACGGCCATACTCGGCTTTGCTCCCGAAGAGATGCTGGGCGAGCATTATTTGCAATTCGTCGTCCCCGAAGACCGCCAACGCACCGAGGCCATGACCAAAGCAGTCATGGCCGGAGGTTTACTCCAGGGTTTTCGCAATTGTTACCGACGCAAGGACGGCAGCAGCGCAAACCTGCTCTGGTACGCCGGCTGGTGGTCGAAAAGCGAGCAGACGCTGCTGGCCGTGGCTCACGATATAACCCGCCTGCTGCAAAACGAGGCCTATGCGGAGGATCAGCGCGACATTCTCAATATGATATCCACCGATCAAGCGCTGGCGGAAATACTCAAGGCCGTTTGCTTGCTGGGCGAATCGCAAGCTTCCAATACCGCATGCTCGGTGATGCTGGTCGACGAGGATCAACAACACTTGACGGTCGGCGCCGCGCCGAACCTGCCGCCGCCCTATGTCCAGGCCCTACAGGACCTCGATATAGGCCCAGCCGCCGGCTCGTGCGGCGCTGCGGTCCATCGCCGGCAATTGGTGATAACCGACGATATCGCCAATGATCCGTGCTGGCAGAGGTTGCGCCCCCTGGCTTTGGAGCATGGTTTGCGCGCCTGTTGGTCGATTCCGCTGATCTCACCCCATGGCGATGTACTCGGCACTTTCGCAATCTATAGCCGCGAGCCCAGATTACCCGACGACGACCACCTGCAACTGATCGGCACCCTCGGGCAACTGGCGGCCATCGCCATCGAGCGCCGGCATGATCATTTGCGCCTGCTGGAAAGCGAGCAACGCTTCCGCTCGCTCTTCACCTTCAACCCCGACCCGGTATTTTCCTTCGACCTCGCGGGCCGCTACACCGGCATGAACCAGGCCGGCTGCAAACTCTCGGGCTATAGCGAGGAGGAAGTGCTCGGCCGACCTATCTCCCTGATGCTTGTCGAAGACGATTTGCCGCAGGCCAAAGAGCGCATCAAGGCCGCGCTCAAAGGGCAACCGCAGCACTATGAATTGGCTTGCCGTGCCCGCGACGGCAAGTTGCTGGAACTCGACCTGACCAATCTGCCGATCATCGTCGACGAGAAGATCGTCGGGGTCTTCGGCATCGCCAAGGATATCAGCGAGCGCAACCAGATGACCCGCGCCCTGCGCGAGACCTTGCAGCGCTCCGAGCACCAGGCTGAGCTGCTACGCGGCCTGAGCGAAACCGCTGTGAATATCAACAGCGTCATGGACAGCCAGTCGCTGCTCGAATACATGGCCGAACGCCTGCGCCTGCTGATCGGGGCTCACCAGGCGAGCATGATTTTATTTCGCGGCGAAGATGCGGCAGCCTCGATCTCGGCATTCTCCCTGTCGGAGAAATATGCCGACTGGCATGACTACCAGCCTCCCCATGACGGCAATGGCATCCATGCCCTTGCCCACGAAGTTCAGCAATCGATCGTACTCGACCAGGCGCAACTCGAGCAGCACCCACGCTGGGGCGTGCTTACCCGGCAAGAGCATAATCACCCGCCGATGCAAGGCTGGCTCGCCAGCCCGCTGAAAGATTATGCCGGCCACAATATCGGCCTGCTGCAACTCACCGAGAAATGCCTGGGCGAATTCGACGAGAACGATCTGGCCATCACTCAGCAATTCGCCCAAATGGCGATTTCGGTGCTGGAAAACAATCGCCTGATGCAAGCGGTGATCGCCGGCGAACGCCGCCTGAAAAGCCAACTGGAGTTCACCTCGGCGATCACCGACAGCATTGCCGAAGGCTTGTTGGCAGTCGATCGTCAAGGCTCGCTGAGTTTTATCAACCCAACCGCCGCCGACCTCCTCGGCCATCCGCCGGAGGCCCTGCTCGGCAAGACGCTGACCGACTTCCTGGCACTGCCGCTCGAACGCATCGAAAGCAACCGGCACGGCGAAATAAACCTGCGGCCAGAGGACAACAGCGAGCGTTATATCGCCTACGACAGCGCGCCGCTGCTAGACGACAGCGGCTCGCTCGGCTGGGTCGTGGCCTTTCGCGATATCACCGCACGCAAGGAATCGGATAAACAGCTGCGCCTGCTCAAACGCAGCCTGGAAGCCAGCTACAACGGCGCGATTATTTGCGATGCGCAAGTCGAGAATCTGCCGATCATCTACGTCAACCCGGCCTTCGAACGCATAACCGGATACAGCGCCAGCGAAGCCCTCGGTCAGAACTGCCGGTTTCTCCAGGGCCAGGAGCGCGAACAAGTGGGCATCGGAGAAATTCGCCAAGGCCTGGCGGAACAACGTGACAGCCATGTGGTTTTGCGCAATTTCCGCAAGGACGGCACCCCGTTCTGGAACGATCTGTATATCGCGCCGGTGCCCAACGAAGACGGCAAGATCACTCACTTCATCGGCGTATTGAGCGATATTTCCGAGCAGAAGCGTTACGAGTCCGAGCTGGCCTATAACGCCAGCCACGATGTACTCACCGGTCTGCCCAATCGTTCGCTGCTGGAAGATCGCCTGAAACAAGGCTGTCAAATCAGCCGCCGCTACAGCCGCAGCCTGGCGGTGATGTTCATCGATCTGGATGGCTTCAAGCCGATCAACGACAGCATGGGCCACGGGGTCGGCGACCAGATCCTGATCGAAGTGGCACGGCGCATGAATCAGCAGATACGTCCGGGCGACACCGTGGCACGCCTGGGCGGCGACGAATTCGTGGTGATTCTGCCCGACCTCGCCCGCGAAGAGGACGTACTGCTGGTCGTCGACCGGGTCATCGAAAGCATCGCGCGACCCTACAAAATCGCCAAAATCGAACTGCATATCACCGCCAGCATCGGTATCACCCTGAGCGATGGCAATGTCGAAGACCCCATGCTGTTGATTCAACAGGCCGACCTGGCAATGTTCAAGGCCAAACAGCAAGGCCGTAACAATTACCAGTGGTATACCGAAGACCTCAACCTCAAGGTCAGCGAGCGCGTAACCCTGCGCAACGCCTTGCAAAAAGCCATCGAGGCCGAAGCCTTCGAGCTTTATTACCAACCGCAAATCGATGGCCGTACCGGTCGGGTCATCGGCTATGAAGCCCTGCTGCGCTGGCAGCACGCCGAGCAAGGATTTATCTCGCCGGCCCAGTTCGTCCCGCTCGCCGAGGACACCGGACAGATCATCCCGCTCAGCGAATGGGTACTCGGCACCGCCTGCAAGACCGCACGCAGGCTGATCGACCAGGGCTATCCCAACGGGGTGATGGCGGTGAACATATCGCCGGTGCAATTCCAACGCAGCAATTTCGTCGAGACCGTGCAAGCGGCCCTCGACCAGGCCGGCCTCCCCGCCGACCACCTGGAATTGGAGATCACCGAAACCGTCCTGCTGGATAATGCCGAGCGCGCCATCTTCACCTTGCACGCCTTGAAGTCACTCGGCGTGCGCATTGCCATCGACGATTTCGGCACCGGCTTCTCCAGCTTGAACTACCTCAAGCGCCTGCCCGTGGACAAAGTGAAGATCGACCGCTCGTTCGTCCAGGAGGTCATCAGCGACCGCAACGATGCGGCCATCACCCAGGGCATCATCTCCATGGCCCACCACCTCAAGCTCAAAGTGATCGCCGAAGGGGTGGAAACCGAACCGCAATTCGCTTTCCTGAAGAAGAGCCACTGCGATGAATTCCAGGGCTTTTACTTCGCCAAGCCTATGCCGCTGGCCAAGCTTGACGTCTTTCTCCGGCAACAGGACGAGCTATACAGCAACCCCTTGCCAGACAGCACGGACGACGCCAATAAACAGACCCTGCTGCTGCTCGACGACGAGGAGAATATCCTGCGCGCCCTCGCCCGCGTGTTACGTCGCGACGGCTATCACATCCTCACCGCCAACCGCGCCCAGGACGCCTTCGCCCTACTGGCGAAACACGATGTGCAGGTGATCCTATCGGACCAACGCATGCCGGAAATGAACGGCACCGAGTTCCTCAGCCGGGTCAAGGACCTCTATCCCGACACTATCCGTATCGTGCTGTCCGGCTACACCGACTTGAAGTCGGTAACCGATGCAATCAACCAAGGGGCGATTTACAAATTCCTCACCAAGCCTTGGAACGACGAACAATTGCGCGCGACCATCGCTCAGGCGTTTCAGCATTACAACCTGGCCAAGCCTGCGGACGACAAACCCCAGCGCTTGGACAACCTGAAGAGCTGAAGCCTATGCCTGGCCACGGTCGCACCTTAGTTGGCATAAGGGTAGTTAGCGCGATAAATTGTCGCTGCCCTTTACTTGCTCCCGGAGCCCCCGATGGCCATGCAAGACGCCTGTACCGACCTGTTGCTCGATAACCAGCTTTGCTTCGCCCTGTATTCCTCTTCACTGCTGATGACCAAGGTGTACAAACCGCTGTTGCAACGGCTTGGCCTGACCTACCCCCAGTACCTGGCGATGATGGTGCTGTGGCAAGGCGACGGCATCACCGTGGGCGATATCAGCGCGCGGTTGCTGACCGACCCGGGCTCCCTCACACCCTTGCTCAAGCGTCTGGAGGCCGAAGGCCTGCTCAAACGCACCCGCAGCCGGGTCGACGAGCGCGTGGTCGAGCTGTATCTGACCGATAAGGGTCGCGCCCTGCACGAAGAGGCCAAGTCCATTCCCAGTTGCATCGTCAACGCCAGCGGGCAGTCGGTCGAGCAATTGATGTCGCTCAAAGAACAGCTGATCGCTTTGCGCGATAATTTGCAAAAATCGCTTTGACGAGTTTCTTGGCGCTATGTCGAGATTCGATGCAGCGGGCGCTGCAAACGGGAAACTCTCGAAAAATGCAGACTAATTTGCACGTAAATCACAGCTAATTTTCTGCAATACCAGCACAGGTCATAAAAACGGCCTAGAATGGTCGAGCTGAACTGTAGTTATCAGCAAAACCGCATAGGTGCCATGATTGCTCTGGCACTGCAAATTCGTATCGATTTAAGAGAAACATCATGGCTAATCGCGAAACTGGCACCGTCAAATGGTTCAACGATGAGAAGGGCTTCGGCTTCATTACCCCGACTAACGGCGGCGATGATCTGTTCGTGCACTTCAAAGCAATCCAGAGCGACGGTTTCAAAAGCCTGAAAGAAGGCCAAACCGTGACCTACGTGGCCGCTCGCGGTCAGAAAGGCATGCAGGCTGAAGAGGTACAGGTGGCTTAAGTCCCCCTGCCCTGTTCAAAATAAGCCCCGCAGATGCGGGGCTTATTTTTGGGCGGGTTAATTGTTTCGCGAATTACAGCCCCATTTGCTTGCTGATGATCTCGTTCATGATTTCCCTCGAGCCACCGCCGATGGACAAGATGCGGTTGTCGCGGTAAAGACGCTCGACCAGGCTTTCCCTCATATAGCCCATGCCACCCATGATCTGCACCGCATCGTAGGTCAGCCGATCGGCGATATCAGTGGCAAAGTTCTTGGCCATGGAAATTTCCTTGATCACGCTCTTGCCCGCCGCCATCTTCGCAGCCTGGCGGTAAGTGAATTCGCGGGACACTTCCAGTTGGGTGGCCATTTCCGCCAACCGATGCTTGAGGACCTGAAATTTGCCAATGGGTTTGCCGAACGCTTCGCGCTCCCTGGCCCATCTCAGCGATTCTTCAAGCGCCAATTGCGCCGTCATATTGGCCATGATCGCCAGCGACAGCCGTTCGCTTTGGAAGTTGGCCATGATGCCGGCGAAGCCCATATTCTCCACGCCGAGCAGGTTGGTTACCGGCACGCGGCAATCGTCGAAGAACAATTCGGCGGTGTCCGAGGCCCACCAGCCCATCTTCTTCAGCTTGCGGCCAATGCTGAAGCCCGGTGTGCCTTTCTCGATCAGCAGCAAGCTGATGCCAGCGAAACCCTCGCCCCCCGTGCGCACCGCTACCGTGTAATAGTCGGCGCGCACACCGCTGGTGATAAAGGTTTTGCTGCCGCTGACCCGGTAGAAATCGCCATCCCGTACTGCGCGGGTTTTCAGGTTGGCCACATCGGAACCGCCCGACGGCTCGGTCACCGCCAGCGCCATGATTTTCTCGCCGGCCAGCACCTGCGGCACGACGCGCTCCCGTACACTGGTCTGTGCCCACTTCAGTACCGGCGGCAAGCCGATATCGAGAGACCCCAGGCCTGCCACCAGGCCACCCGAGCCGGAACGCATCAGCTCCTCACTGGCCGCGACCTTGGCGAAAACATCGCCCTCATGGCTACCCCCATAATGATCCGGATAGCCGATACCGAGAATGCCGGCGGCCCCGGCCTTGAGGTATAGCTCGCGAGGGAACTCCTCGGCCTCTTCCCATGCGTCGATGGCAGGGGCTATTTCCCGCTCGACAAAACGCCTGACCGAATCCCGCACCAACTGGTGGGAATCATCGAAATATTCTTGATAAGCAGACATGAGCAGTTTCCGCTGAGGCTTTCAGGGAAAATACCGAGCGCTTGCTTGGTTTACAAGGTGTGGATTACGCCATAGCGCAGGGCATTCTCGACTACGGCAGCCCCGCCCCCCTCAGTAGCGCAATCCGGAACTGAGGGCTTCCGCGGCAAAGCGTCTTGGAGGGCGCCTTACAGCTGGATCGGCCGGCGTCCGGCAATCGAATGCGCCAGGGTGCCGCCGTCTACCAACTCCAACTCGCCCCCCAGCGGCATGCCGTGGGCAATGCGTGAAGCGATCAAGCCCTTGTTGGCAAGTAGTTGCGCAATGTAGTGGGCTGTCGCTTCGCCTTCGACTGTAGGGTTGGTCGCCAATATCACTTCACTGAAATGACCGTTTTCGACCCGCGCCAGCAATTCGGGAATACCGATGGCTTCCGGCCCAAGGCCATCGAGCGGGGAAAGATGGCCCTTGAGCACGAAATAACGGCCGCGGAAACCGGTCTGTTCCACGGCATAGACATCCATCGGCCCCTCGACCACGCAGAGCAGGCTGTCGTCGCGACGGGAATCGAGGCATAACTGGCAGACCTCATCCTCGCTGAGGCTGCGACACTGCTTGCAATGCCCTACCCCTTCCATCGCCTGAGTCAATGCCTGGGCCAAACGCAAAGCGCCCCCACGATCGCGCTCGAGCATCTGCAAGGCCATGCGCTGGGCAGTTTTCTGTCCCACACCCGGCAGGATGCGCAGAGAATCGATCAATTGGCGAATAAGCGGACTGAAGCTCATGGGGAAATAACCGTAAATGCACAGACGCGCGGTTATACCCATCACACGCCCCAGCGTCAATGCGATGCCACTGGGACGGATAACACGGCCTCAATGTACTTCGCCATAACCTTTCATTACCTCAGCCATATCGCCGTACTGGGTATCAGGCATTTGCTCGATCGTTTGCTGAACCTCCTGATGCGCATTATTGTTCCGAGCGCACTCCAGTAGCTGCGCTCTACTCGCCGGGAAATCAATACCTTTCAAATGGTGTGCAATATTGGAAGGAGAGCTACCGCCCATTCCTATGGTCATAATTGCCTCCAGTACTCGATTGATTCGCGAAACCACGGAATAACCAATAATGGAATGCGGGGAAATCCCCCGCATTCAGCGCAACTGAGCACTACGTTTCTCTATCGTCTTCAAATGCGCGTACTCGCTGCGACAAGTCCAGAGCAACCGCTGACTGTTGCCGTAATTACTTAACAAAGCATAGCGGCCAGGCAATCAACTCTTATTCTGCCCTTGTCCCTGTTCTTGCTGCTTACCTTCTCCGACCAATTCGCGAACACGTTGCCCGCCTTTTTTACCGGCGTCGTGAACACTCATATTGCCTTTGTCGGAACTGCTGCCACCACCCTCTTTTTTAGGACTCCTCTTCATACATAAAGCCTCTCGATAAAAGCATGCAGGTAAATCAATCAGCTATTACCTTCTTGCTTTTTACCTTCCTCGACCAACTCACGAACCCGTTGGCCGCTTTTTTGTCCTAACTCCGAATAGCCTTCGGGGCCCAACTGTTCTTTCCGGGCCTCGCCACCTTTATGGCCAAGTTCGGAGTAGCCTTCCGGGCCAAGTTGTTCCTTGCGGGTCTCACCGCCCTTATGGCCCATTTCCGAATACCCTTCGGAACCCAGTTGCTCTTTACGGGTTTCACCACCTTTCTTACCCATCTCGGAATAACCTTCTGGCCCGAGTTGTTCTTTGCGGATTTCACCGCCCTTCTGACCGGCCTCACGGACGCTCATACTGCCTTTCTCGTTACCTTTCTCGGTGTTCGCCATTTGTACTTCCTCCTATTCGATAGGACGCGCGATAAATGACAACAACCACTCACCTCAGTTGACATTCATCCCGATACTCATTTCGATGGTCGCTTAGAGTCGCTTTGACCTTCCGCCCGCTTACCTTCCTCGATAAGCTCGCGCACTCGTTGACCGCCTTTCTTACCGCCGACTTCACCGCCCTGGTGACCTATATCCTGATAGAACTCGCGGTCATGAGTCGCAGACGTGGCTTGGCCACCTTTACGGCCTGCTTCACTCACACTCATATCGCCTTTATTACTAGCCATTTGAGCACCTCCTCTGGTTGCATAGGAACAACGTCTCAGGATTCGCTTTTTTCACCTTCGCTCGTTTCGCCTTCTTCACCTTCGGCGCGCTTACCTTCCTCAACCAACTCGCGAACCCGCTGCCCCCCTTTCTTGCCAAGTTCAGAGTAACCTTCTGGGCCAAGTTGCTCTTTCCGAGTTTCGCCACCTTTACGTCCGGCTTCGCTCACACTCATACTTCCCTTTTCAGTTTCCTGCTCTTCAGTCGTCTCGTCGTCTTTCTCTTCATTGGCCATTGCCTAATTCCTCGCTATAAACTCATGAACTGCAACAGCTACTCTTTATTACTACTGCTTTTTTCCGCGTTCTTTCCTTCCTCGATCAACGCACGTACACGCGGGCCTCCCTTGCTGCCACCTTTGTGGCCAATCTCTTCATAAAACTCATGGTCATGAGTGGCAGAAGTGGTTTTACCACCCTTGCGACCGGCATCGCGCACGCTCATATTGCCTTTATCTGCCATTTGTCTTCTCCTGCTTCGCTCATTAGTCGATAGATGGAAGACAGTTCACATGATTGCGGCCCTACAAAAAATGAACCTGTCACGCTTTTTGAATAAGCTTAAGGCAGAGAGTTCAACATACGTTCGCCCTACCAAGTTCAGGACAGACGAATGGTTGCTAGCTATTTGATTTCATTTAAATATTCAGACATGAAACCAATAAGACAAGCGGCCAACAATAACCAATGTAACTACCCCGATAACAAGAACAAGCGCCTGCCTGCTGGAATTGCAAGAACACACAAGCGCCTGTTTAAACTGATATCCCGGCGCCATACTAAAGCCGCTTAGCAGCAAACCAAATAGCAAATTAGTGACAAGCGAAACAACGAAACGAACAACGCTTCGATTAAATAAAACCTGTAGAAGGTTAATGAAAATGGAGAGATAGGATAAGCCGACAGCTCAGCACCATTCGCTGGCGCCGCAAACTAACCGAGATTGCCATTGCGGCATATTCGGTTGTTCGTAAAAAACGGAGCGGCTGCGCAGTGCCGTAGAGATGCGTCACTGCGCAAGCACCATTGTCATTAGCGGGCTTGCAGTCGAACTCGCCACGATCAGGGCCTTGCCGAAGCGGTCTTAGAAAGGCAGCTTCATGCCGGGAGGAAGTTGCATGCCCGCAGTCATGCCGGACATTTTTTCCTGGCTGCTCTGCTCGATCTTGCGCACCGCATCGTTGACTGCGGCCGCGATCAGGTCCTCGAGGATTTCCTTGTCTTCCTGCATCAGGCTATCGTCCAGGCTGACGCGTTTGACATCGTGTCGACCGGTCATCACCACGCTGACCAAGCCGGCGCCGGATTGTCCGGTCACTTCGGCATTCGCCAACTCTTCCTGCATCTTCTGCATTTTTTCCTGCATCTGCTGGGCCTGCTTCATCAGGCCGGCCATGCCACCTTTCATCATGGTGCTAGTCCTCGGTAATCAGGGGGTTACTGGAGTATCCAGGGGTTCGATGCTGTCCGCGCGGATGACCGCGGCGAACTGCTGAATCATCTGTTGCACCACCGGGTCGTTATGGATCGAGGCCTCGGCTTCGCGCTGGCGATTGGCGCGCTTGCGCGCGGCCGCCTGTGCCGGGGTTTCCTGTTCGGGCTTGCGCAGCTCGATCTGCACAACCAGCTCACGCCCATGGTATTGGTTCAGCGCATCGTTCAAACGACGCTGCTGAGTCGCGTTGAACAATGCGCTATGACCGGGGTCGAGGTGCAATAACCAGTTATCGCCCTCCACCGCCATCAGGGTGCAGTTGGCGCCGATGCTGCCGGTCATCCCGGACAGGCCGAGCTTGGGGAACAGCTCCAACCAGTCCGCAGCCAGCCCGGTCGCTGGTTGTGCGGCGGGAACGACTTCCGGCTCGGGCGCGGGCTCGCTGGCCACCGCATCGAAGTCATAATCGAACGACTCGGCGTCCATTTCCACATAATCGTAATCGCCCGGCGGCGGTTCATCGTCACCCTCGGCGGGCATTTCACCTGGTTCCGCGAGGTTCTCGCCCAAGGGCGGCACCGGCTCGATCGGGGCCGCCACCGGCTCGGCGACAACCCGTGGTTCCTCCCACGGCAGGTCCTCGACCGGCGCGACCGGCTCGACTTGCACCAATGCGGGCTGGGCGGCGGGCGGCACCATCGGTTCCGGCAGGTCGACCGGTAGCGCATTGGACAACACCGGCGCCGCTGGCGGTTCCACAGCGAGCGGTGCGCTCGTCTCGGGTGCCGGCGCAATCGATTCGACGCTCCTAACCGGCTCGACAGCCGTCTGCGCCGCCGGAGCGCTCACAGGCGCAGGCGTGGTCGTTTCAAGTACGGGCTCGGGCGTAGCGATAGCCGGCGCGACCATAGCGGCGCCGGCCACTGGATTGGAGCGGGGATCAGCAGTGGCCTGGCTAATCCCTAGCGGCTTTAGCGCCACCCTGGGCACGGCATCCGTGCCCGCGGGACGAAACGCCAACATCCGCAACAGCACCATCTCGAAGCCGCTACGGGGATCCGGCGCCAGCGGTAGATCGCGACGACCGATCAGCCCCATCTGGTAATAGAACTGCACATCCTCCGCGGGCAAGACTTCGGCCAACGCCAGCACCCGCTCGCGATCGCCCTGGCCATTGTCGATGGCGTCGGGCATGGCCTGGGCGATGGCCACGCGGTGCAACACATTGAGTATTTCCGCCAGCACGCCGTTCCAGTCCGGCCCCTGCTCGGCCAGGTGGCGCACGGCCTCGATAAGCGCACGCGCATCGCCCTCGAGCAACGCCTGCAATACGCCGTAGACCTGGCCGTGATCGAGGGTACCGAGCATTGCCCGCACGTCGGCCGCCAGCACTTTGCCCTCGCCAAACGCGATGGCCTGGTCGGTCAGGCTCATGGCATCGCGCATCGAGCCGTCGGCGGCGCGGCCGAGCAACCAGAGCGCGTCGTCCTCGAAGGGGATATTTTCCGCAGCCAATACATGGCTGAGATGCTCGACCACCCGCTCGGGCGGCATGTTCTTCAGCGAGAACTGCAAGCAACGCGACAGAATCGTGACCGGCAGCTTCTGCGGGTCGGTGGTGGCCAACAGGAATTTGACGTGGGGCGGCGGCTCTTCCAGCGTCTTCAACAAGGCATTGAACGAGTGCGACGACAGCATGTGCACTTCGTCGATCAGATAAACCTTGAAGCGGCCGCGGCTCGGCGAATACTGCACGTTGTCGAGCAGTTCGCGGGTGTCTTCGACCTTGGTCCGGCTGGCGGCGTCGACTTCGATCAGGTCGACGAAACGGCCCTCGTCGATCTCCTTGCAGATCGAGCACCCCCCACAAGGCGTAGAGCTGATGCCCGTCTCGCAGTTCAGGCACTTGGCGATAATCCGCGCGATGGTGGTCTTGCCCACGCCGCGGGTGCCGGTAAACAGATAGGCATGATGCAGACGCTGGCTATCCAGGGCGTTGATCAGCGCCTTGAGCACATGGGTCTGGCCAACCATTTCGCGAAACGAGCGCGGACGCCATTTACGTGCAAGAACCTGATAACTCATTGAAAACCGTCACGAGAGAGAAGCAAAAGTGGGCTAATCCTAGCGGAGCATCGCCTAAATTGCATCCGATGCGCCGATCGGCATGGTAAGAGACGACCAACCATCGATATCGCTGGCTAAAATTTAATCGAACCGTTACTATCCGCGCCGTTCGTACCACGCTGTAAGTCTATCGGCCTCGCGCCTCCTCGATGGTTTCCGTTAAAGCCCGCATCCGACTCCGATGCCACGACGCTTTACACGACCCCACCCTGCTGACTGATCTGGCCGTCCCGCATAAGCGTTGACTCAGCCAGCCTCCGAAGTACCGACCAGGCTCGACGTCCGAAGATTTCGGAACTTTTGCCTGCAGTCCCGCTCCCACTAGCTAATCCCCTCGAGCCAACTCGAGTGCTTGGAGCTTTATTCAGCGCAATGACGCGCCCGTTGTTCAGGAACACCAAAATGCATACACAACATCAAATCCAGGACGCCATGCGCATCCTTTCCAACGCCTTCGCCCCTTTTGCCTGCCATATCATGGCGGCCCGCAAAGGCAACTTCAGCTTTACCGTCGTCGATCAGACCGGTGTCGCCAAGCACAGCCAACGCCTGTATCCCGAGCAATACAGCAGCGAGTGCCTGCCCCGGGTCATCGAGCGAGCGAAGCAGTCGCTGAAGGCCTGAGGGCATCGGCGACACGCCAGGCCGAACTTACCGAGCGAATGGGCGTCCAACCTGATCACCTTCAGGATGGAGTACGGTATGGAAAGCAGAAACCGGCAGCTCGCCGAAACCTTGTTCGCCCCTCTGCGTGTCACCTTCAGCCCCCCTCGCCCCGATGGCGGCATCATCCTGGCACTGCTCGACGCCAGTGACGCCACCGCCTATAGCCGGGTGATCAGCGCCGCTCAACAGGACACCCAGGCCTTCGCCCAAAGCCTGGAAGACATCCGCCTCGAGCTCGCCTTACGCGCCGGCAATATTCCAGCCGACATGCGTAAAGCGCTGAAGGAGCAGGACAGCGTACTCAGCTATGACCTGAGCTGAATAGACCTGAGCTGAACGCCTAAACCAAAAGCCTCGCGCGAGTCGAACTGGCGCGGGGCTTTTTGCCGCCCGCCACACAACGGACACGGCAATACGGCGAAGCGAGCACGCACCGTGGCTTCACGCGAATTCTTCAAAGGATGTTTACAGCAACAGCCCGAACGGGCTTAGAGATGGAGGCGACCCCACCAGCCACACCCCGGCACACAATGTCACCGCTGCGGCTGCTCCCTTCCAGGCCTGACCGGGTTCACGGCTGATCGTTGCGGGGGGACCGGCAGGGCCACCATAACGCAGCTCGCCTTGTCGCTGCGAGCCGCGCCATTGTACCGGCTTGTTTTGAACTTACAACCACTTAGCGCTGTTTAGCAGTGTTTGCCGCGCCCATCGCGGCAGCTCTGCCACGCGGCGAACCGATACGCCGAGAGACGCCTTCATAGCGCAAGGATGTAATGCCGAGCGCCCAAAATCGCAGTAACCTGCGCGGGGCATTTTTCCATGCCCATCACCCTTAAGGAGCAACCCCATGGCCATGACCAAAGACCAACTGATCAGCGATATCGCCGAAGCCACCGACTCGCCGAAAAGCACCATTCGCGCCGTGCTCGAACAACTCAGCGAGATCGTCAGCGATGCCTTGGAAAACGGCGAGGAAATCACCCTGCCCGGCATCGGCAAGCTGAAGGTCAGCGAGCGCCCGGCGCGTACCGGCCGTAACCCGCAGACCGGCAAAGCGATCGAAATCGCCGCCAAGAAAGTGGTCAAGTATGTGCCGGCCAAGGCCCTGAGCGACGCGATCAATTAGTACCGCGGCTTGGCGGGCCTGACTGACCCGCCAGCATCCCCTCCCGCATCAAAGCGCGATCCCAAACCCCTCGAGCACCTTCACGAACTCGCTTTCGTCGAGCACCCTGAGCCCCAGTTCATTGGCCTTGGCCAACTTGGACCCGGCACCCGGCCCGGCCACCACGCAGGTGGTCTTCGCCGAAACCGACCCGGCGACCTTGGCGCCCAACCCCTCCAGTTTATCCTTGGCCTGATCGCGACTCAGCACTTCCAGGCTGCCGGTCAACACCCAGGTCTGCCCGGCCAGTGGCAGCCCCTCGACCGACTTGCGCTCGCTTTGCCAGTGCATGCCGAATTCGCGTAGCTGCGCCTCGATAGCCCGGGCCAGGGCGACATTGCCCTGGTCGGCGAAAAATTCGCGCAGGGCTTGCTTGGCTTTCTCGTTGAGGCCTTTCATCACGCTCAGCTCCAACCAGTCCTTGCTGAGGGCGATCAGGCCGTCGAGGTCGCCGACCTTCTCCGCCAGGTTTTTCGCCCCGGTGCTGGCGATGCCGGCGATATTCAACTTGTCGATAAACCCGGCGAAGGTCGCGCAGGCGGCGAATTCGGCGTGCACATCGCCCTCTTCCTGCAACTCCACGCCGCGCTCGCGCAGTTGCCGGATCACCGTGCGATTATGGGGATCCTCGAAGAAGCTATGGATTTCGTGGGCCACCTCCAGGCCGACATCCGGCAGATAGATCAGCACCTCCGGCAATGCCCGGCCGATACGCTCCAGCGAGCCGAGCGCACGGGCCAGCAGCTTGGCGGTTTCCTCGCCGACATCGGGAATGCCGAGGGCGAAGATGAAGCGTGCGAGCAGCGGCTTCCTACTCGCATCGATGGACGCCAGCAGATTCTTCGTCGACAGCTCGGCGAAGCCTTCCAGCTCGACCACCTGCTCAAAGGTCAGGGTGTAGAGATCGGCCGGCGAGCCGACCAAACCCTTGTCCACCAACTGCTCGACGATCTTGTCGCCGAGGCCGTCGATATCCATGGCACGGCGCGAGACGAAATGAATGATCGCCTGCTTGAGCTGGGCCTGGCAGGCCAGGCGGCCGACACAGCGATAGATCGAACCTTCGCTGACCGACTCCTTGCCTTTGCTGCGCTTGATCAACTGGGTGCGTTCCACCGCCGAGCCGCATACCGGGCAGTGCTCCGGCACCTGTACGGCGATGGCATCGGCCGGGCGACGCTCGGCGATAACGCCGAGAACTTGCGGGATCACATCACCGGCGCGGCGTACGATCACACTGTCGCCGATCATCACGCCCAGGCGCGCCACTTCATCCATGTTATGCAGGGTCGCATTGGATACGGTGACACCGGCCACCTGTACCGGCTTGAGCCGCGCCACCGGAGTGATGGCGCCGGTGCGGCCGACCTGGAATTCGACGCCGAGCAGCTCGGTGATTTCTTCCCGCGCTGGAAACTTATGGGCGATGGCCCAGCGCGGTTCGCGGGCGCGGAAGCCCAGCTCGCGCTGCTGACCGATATCGTTGACCTTGAATACCACGCCGTCGATCTCATAGGCCAAAGCATCGCGGCGCTCGCCGATATCGCGGTAATAGTCCCGGCACTCTTCGACGCCCTTGGCGATTTTCAGCTCGCGGCTGATCGGCAGCCCCCAGCGCTTCAACGCTTGCAACAGCTCGAAATGGGTTTTCGGCAGCTCGCCATCGCTGCGCCCGACGCCATAGGCGCACAGCTCCAGCGGGCGACTGGCGGTAATCCGCGGGTCGAGCTGGCGCAGGCTGCCGGCAGCGGCGTTGCGCGGGTTGGCGAAGGTCTTGCCGCCAGCTTCCAGTTGCCGCGCGTTAAGCGCTTCGAAGCCAGCCTTGGGCATGAAGATTTCGCCGCGCACCTCCAGCACCGGCGGCCAATCCTCGCCATGCAGCTTGAGCGGGATATTACGGATGGTGCGCACGTTGGCGCTGATGTCTTCGCCGGTACTGCCGTCGCCGCGGGTGGCGCCGCGGATCAGATGGCCGTTCTCGTAAAGCAGACTGACCGCCAGACCATCTAGCTTGGGTTCGCAGCTGTACTCCACCGCCACGCCATCACCGAACAGATCGCCAGCCGGCAGATCCAGGCCATCGCGCACGCGGCGGTCGAAGTCGAGCAGATCCTGCTCCTCGAAGGCGTTGCCCAGACTGAGCATCGGCACTTCGTGGCGCACCTGGCCGAAGGCCGCCAGCGCAGCGCCGCCGACACGCTGGGTCGGCGATTCGGCGGTGACCAGTTCGGGATGTTCGGCCTCCAGCGCCTTCAGCTCGTTGAACAGGCGGTCGTACTCGGCGTCGGGCACGCTCGGCTCGTCGAGTACGTAATAGCGGTAGTTGTGCTGGTCGATTTCGCTGCGCAGTTGAGCGATACGTTCGGCGGCGGTCTGGGCGTCGGTCATGGTTGTGCTTCTCGAAAACGAAAAGAGCAGCCGCAGCTGCTCTTCCCTCCCTCACCCGAACGGGTCGAGGGGTCAATGCTAGGGGAAACGCCTTGGCGTCACCCCACCTGGATCAGCGCTTGGTGGTCAGCTGCTTGCGCTCGTACTCGACGATGCGTTGACGGTAATGCTCGATGGTTTGCGCAGTCATCACGCTGCGCTGGTCGTCTTTCAGCTCGCCGTTCAATTCATGGGCCAGCTTGCGCGCCGCCGCCACCATCACATCGAACGCCTGCTTGGGGTGGCGCGGGCCGGGCAGACCGAGGAAGAAGCTCACCGCGCGGGTGCTGAAGCCTTCGATATCGTCCAGATCGAAAGTACCCGGCTTGAGTGCGTTGGCCATGGAGAACAGCACTTCGCCATTACCGGCCATGCTCTCGTGGCGATGGAAAATATCCATCTCGCCGAAACGCAGGCCGCTTTCCAGAATATTTTGCAGCAGCGCCGGCCCCTTGAAACCGTCACCATCACGGGCGATCACATTGATCACCAGCACTTCCTCCACGGGTGGGAGTTCCTTGCTCGGTGCCGGTGCCGCACTCGCGAATTTTTCGCTGCCCTCATCGACCGGGTTGAGCAAGGTCGGCACGGGCTCGTCCAAGCCCAGGTTCAAATCGCCCTGCTGCGGTTCGCCCGAACGCCGGCGATTCAATTCGCGGGCGCTCATCGACGGCAAATCTTCCTCGTCCAGCGAAGGTTCCTGATTGCGATTGACGACTCGTGGCGGGCTCAGCAGATCCGGGTCGCCATCATCGTCCGGGATATTGGCGAAACTGCGATCAAGTTTGAATTTGAGCTTGCCCTTGCCACCGCGCATACGCCGCCAGCCATCAAAAAGAATGCCAGCGATCACAATAATGCCGATAACGATCAGCCACTCGCGCAGACCGAATTCCATGAAATACCTGAACCCCTAATAATAATTGTATGAATTGAGGGCATCCTGCCCTTGTTTCATTGAATGCTGTAAGCCGATGCCGGTTGCCTGTTCGACAGGCATGGGGCGAAAAATACTGGGGCAATAAGCTAGCACGACGAAAGGCAACTTTACACCGGCGCTCGCATCAGGCCTCGACCATTGCCAGCGCCTCCTCCACGTCGACCGCCACCAAGCGCGAACAGCCCGGCTCATGCATGGTCACCCCCATCAACTGATCGGCCATTTCCATGGCGATCTTGTTGTGGGTGATATAGATGAATTGCACTTTCTCCGACATTTCTTTTACCAAGCGCGCATAACGTCCGACGTTGGCATCGTCCAAAGGCGCATCCACCTCATCGAGCATGCAGAACGGCGCCGGGTTGAGCTGGAAGATGGCGAATACCAGGGCCAGCGCGGTCAGCGCCTTTTCCCCACCGGAGAGCAGATGAATGGTGCTGTTCTTCTTACCCGGCGGACGCGCCATGATAGTTACACCGGTATCGAGTAGATCTTCGCCGGTGAGTTCCAAATAAGCGTTGCCGCCACCGAAAACTTTGGGAAACAGCGCCTGCAGTCCGCCGTTGATCTGATCGAAGGTTTCCTTGAAACGATTGCGGGTTTCCTTGTCGATCTTGCGGATGACGTTTTCCAGGGTCTCCAGCGCCTCCTCCAGATCCGCGTTCTGCGCATCCAGATAGCGCTTGCGCTCGGATTGTTGCTGATACTCGTCGATGGCCGCCAGGTTGATCGGGCCGAGGCGCTGGATGCGCCCCGAAAGACGCTCCAGCTCTTCCTCCCAGGCGCTTTCGCCGGCGCCCTCCGGCAACGTGGCGAGCACGCCGTGGAGGTCGTAGTTGTCTTCCAGCAACTGGTCCTGCAGAGCCTTGCGCCGTACCGTCAGCGATTGCCAATCCATGCGCTGCTGTTCCAGCTGGCCACGCAGCAATTGCGCTTGCTGCTCGGCCTGGGTCCGGCGCTTCTCCGCGTCGCGCAGCTCGCGGTCGGCGTCTTCCAGGGCCAACCGCGCCAGCTTCAGCTCTTCCTCGACGCCCATGCGTTTATCGAGCAGCTCTTCGAGTTTTAGGCGCAGCTCCTCCAGCGGCGCTTCGCCCTCCTCCAGATTCAAGTTGAGCTGTTCGCGCTTCTCGTGCAGGCGCTCGGCCTGCAACTCCAGGCGCTCCAGGGCCTGGCGGGTCGAGTCGTGTTGCGCCTTCAACGAGCCCATGCGCACGGCGAGCTGATGGGCATGGTCCTTGTGCTGACGGGCTTCCTGGCGCACCCGGTCGAGCCGCTCGCGCAGCGCGTCGCGACTGGCCAGCAGGGTTTCGCGGCGTTCGTTGTCGACGGCCATGGCGTCTAGGGCGTCCTGCAACTGCAAACGCGATTCGCCCAGTTGCTCGTGCTCGATTTCGCGCTGCTCGGTCAGCTCCGCCAGCTCGCTGTCGAGGCGACGACGGCGCAGGGTCAGTTGTTCGACCTTGGCTTGGCCGGCCGACAGCTGCGCTTTCAATTCGCCCAGGGTGCGGGCGCGGTCCTGCAACTGGCGACGCTGCTGCTCGCGCAGCTCCTCCTGTTGGCGCTGGTTCTCGCGCAGGCTCAGCAAGCGCTCGTCGAGCAGCGCCAGCGCCGCTTCGCGCTCCTCGCACTCGAGGCTCAGGCGTTCGAGCTCCTGCCCGCGGGCGAGCACACCGCTTTCCGCCTCGCTGGCACGCCGCACGCGCAGAAAATGCCGACCGACCCAGTAGCCATCGCGGCTGATCAGGCTTTCGTCGTCAGCCAGCACCGCGCGGCCGGCCAGCGCTTCGTCCAACGACTCCACCGGTTTGACCTTGGCCAGCCAGGGCGCCAGGTCAACGCCGGCTTCAACCTTGTCCAGCAGGCTGCCGGCGACCCGCGCGCCGACCTTGCCCGGACAGGCCAGACGTAGATCGCCTTGGGTCAGGCCAGCGAAATCGAGGCCGCCGAGATTTTGTACGTGAGCATCGTCGAGCAAGACCGCTTGCAGGTCGGCGCCGAGCACGGTTTCCACCGCCAGCTCCCAACCGGCCTCGACCCGCAAGCCCTCGGCCAGGCGCGGGCGCTCGTTGAGCCGCTGCTCACGCAACCAATCGCCCGTGCCTTTGCCAGGGTCCAATGCGGCTTGTTGCAAGGCTTCCAGCGAGGCCAGGCGGCCGTTCAGGCGTTGCAGCTCGCCTTGCGCCTGTTGCTGCGCCTGCCCAGCCTGCTGGAGTTCGTCACGCAACTGCTGCAAGCGTTCGGCCTGCTGCTCTTCGGCAAGCTGCAGCTCCTCGAGACTCAGCTCGTTGGCGGCGATCTGCTCGCTCAATTCGAGAATCGCCGCGTCCTCGGGGTCGGCGGCCAGCTGCTGCGATTCATCGCTGAGGCGCCGCTGGCGTTCGGCCAGGCGCTCCAGGCTCTGCTCCAACTGCTGAATCCGCGATTGCTGCACTTCGGCCTGGCGCCGCGGCTCGGCGCTGTGCTGGTTGAAGCCGTCCCACTGCTCCTGCCAGCCGTGCATCGCGCTTTCGGCCTCCTCCAGCGCGGCAGCGGCTTCTTCGGCCGCGGCGGCGGTCAGTTCCTGCTCGGGTTCGAGCATGGCCAATTCTTCGCCCAGGGTCGCCAGCAGAGTGCGGTCGTGGCCCAGGTGCGATTCGGTCTCCAGGCGCGCGCGCTCGGACTCGCGCAGATCGTCCTGCAATTGGCGCAAGCGCTGCTGGCCGTGCTGGATGCTCTGCTCGACCCGGGCGATATCGCCGCCGACCGAATAGAAACGGCCCTGCACCAGATTGAAGCGCTCGGACAGCTCATGGTGGCCGTCGCGCAGGCGTTCGATGCTGGCATCGGCGTTGCGCTGTTCGGCGACCAGGGCTTCGAAACTGATTTCCTGAGTGCCGATCACCGCTTCGCGCTGGCCGACCTGCTCATTCAGCGCCTGCCAACGCAGGGCGGTGAGCTGGGCCTTGAGCTGGCGCTCTTCGGCCTTGTACTGCTGATACTTCTCGGCGGCCTGGGCCTGGCGATGCAGGCGTTCCAGTTGACGCTCCAGCTCCTCGCGCAGGTCGGTCAGGCGCGCCAGGTTCTCGTGGGTGCGGCGGATGCGGTTCTCGGTCTCGCGGCGGCGCTCCTTGTATTTGGAGATGCCGGCGGCTTCCTCGATAAAGTTGCGCAAATCCTCGGGCTTGGCTTCGATCAGCTTGCTGATCATGCCCTGCTCGATGATCGAATAACTGCGCGGGCCCAGACCGGTGCCGAGGAAGATATCGGTGATATCGCGGCGGCGGCACTTGGTGCCGTTGAGGAAATAGGTGTTCTGCGAATCGCGGGTTACGCGACGACGGATGGAGATTTCGTTATAGCCGGCGTACTCGCCAGTCAGGGTGCCGTCGGAATTGTCGAAGACCAGCTCGATGCTGGCCTGGGTCACCGGTTTACGGGTGTTGGAGCCGTTGAAGATGACATCGGTCATCGACTCGCCACGGAGGTTCTTCGCCGAACTCTCACCCATCACCCAGCGCACGGCATCAATGATGTTGGACTTGCCGCAGCCATTGGGGCCGACCACCGCCGCCATATTGCTCGGAAAGGTCACCGTGGTCGGGTCGACGAAGGACTTGAAGCCCGCCAACTTGATGCATTTAAGCCGCATGTACAGCCATCCTTAGCACGCCAGCAGCAGCTGGCAATGGCGGAATCGGTTCGGCCACTCCGGCGCCACGGCGTTCGAACGCCTGGCGGACCTTCTGTCTACGAGTGCGCTCGCACACTTGCGGTTCACCACGGGCAATGCGCTCAGCAAGGTGATGAGCGATCCGCTCAGCGAAGCTGCCGGGTGCCTGGAAGGTCATGATTTTCCTTCGGAATCGTGGAGAACGCGGGGCGCGAGTGTAACACAGGGTATTGGCCGGCCAAGATACGCGGACGGGGCTTTCCGGCGCGCGGCAGCCTGTCGACATCCCCCCTGTCGCATGCCCGGCGTAGTGGCCCCGTAGTTGGCATAAAAGCCGCTACCTTTTAACTCGGTCTCTGGGGCTTTTCGCGCTCATAACCGAATCGCATGACAAGCACTTGACCACAGAGTCAAATATTTATTGACCCTAAAGTCAGAAATCTCTAGATTTAGCCCATGCCAGGCCGCGCCAAAGCGTCGCACCCTCCGTGCAGCCGTTTTGGCAAAGCCTGATAAGAGAACAATAAAGTGCCTGGAGGTCGTCCTTGATCCAGTTTTTACTCAACCGGGAGCTGCGCACCGAGCATGCCCTGGACCCAAACGTCACTGTGCTGCAGTACTTGCGTGAGCATGTCGGCAAATCCGGCACCAAAGAAGGCTGCGCTTCGGGCGATTGTGGCGCCTGCACCGTGGTGGTCGGCGAACTGGATGGCGAACGCGTGCGTTATCGCACGCTGAACTCCTGCCTGACCTTCGTCTCTTCCCTGCATGGCAAGCAACTGATCAGCGTCGAAGACCTCAAGCACCAGGGCCAACTGCACAGCGTGCAACAGGCGATGGTCGACTGCCATGGTTCGCAGTGCGGCTTCTGCACCCCGGGCTTCGTTATGTCGCTGTTCGCTTTGCAGAAAAACTCCGAGGGTTTCGACAAGGCCGAGACCCTGGAAGCCCTGGCCGGCAACCTGTGCCGCTGCACCGGCTATCGGCCGATCATCGATGCCGCCGAGCAGGCCTGCTGCCAGAAGGCGCCGGATCAGTTCGATGCCGCCGAAGCGCAGACCGTCGCGCAACTGAAAGCCATCACCCCGCGCGATACCGCCGAACTCAATAGCGGCGACAAACGCTGCCTGTTGCCGCTGACCGTAGCCGACCTGGCCGACCTCTACGCCGCCAATCCAGAAGCGCGCCTGCTTGCCGGCGGCACCGACCTGGCCCTGGAGGTCACCCAGTTCCATCGCGAGCTGCCGGTGATGATCTATGTCGGCCATATCGAGTCGATGAAGCGTGTGGAAGTCACCGCCGAACACATCGAGATCGGCGCGGCGACTTCGCTGTCCGACTGCTACGAAGCATTGGCCAAGGAATACCCGGATTTCGGCGAGCTGCTGCACCGTTTCGCCTCCCTGCAGATCCGCAACCAGGGCACCCTGGGCGGCAATATCGGCAACGCCTCGCCAATCGGCGACGCCCCGCCGCTGCTGATCGCCCTTGGCGCGCAGATCGTGCTGCGCAAGGGCAACGAGACCCGCAGCTTGCCGATCGAAGACTACTTCCTCGACTACAAGGTGACCGCCCGCCAGGAAGCCGAATTCATCGAGAAGATCATCGTGCCGCGCGCCCAGCGCAATCAGGCGTTCCGCGCCTATAAAGTGTCCAAGCGCTTGGACGACGACATTTCCGCAGTCTGCGCCGCTTTCAACCTGCGTATCGAAGATGGCGTGGTACAGGAGGCGCGTATCGCCTTCGGCGGCATGGCCGCTATTCCGAAACGCGCCGCCGCCTGTGAAACCGCCCTGCTCGGCTGCGCCTGGTACCCGGCGGAGATCGAACGTGCCTGCGCAGCATTGGCGGAGGATTTCACTCCGCTGAGCGACTTCCGCGCCAGCAAGGAATACCGCCTGCTCACCGCGCAGAACCTGCTGCGTAAATTCTTCCTCGAGCTAAACGCTCCCGAAGTCGAAACCCGGGTGACCGCCTATGTCTAACCACCACGTATTGAAAACCCAGGCAGAACTGGCCGAACTGTTCCGCGCCGATATCACCACCGGCGTCGGCAAGAGCGTGAAGCACGAGAGCGCGGACAAGCACGTATCCGGCGAAGCCGTGTATGTCGACGACCGCCTGGAGTTCCCCAACCAGCTGCACGTCTACGCCCGCATGAGCGACCGCGCCCATGCGCGCATCGTCAGCATCGACACCGCGCCCTGCTATGCGATTCCCGGCGTGGCCATCGCCATCACCAGCAAGGATGTGCCCGGCCAATTGGATATCGGCCCGGTGGTCGCCGGCGACCCGCTGCTGGCCGACGGCAAGGTCGAATATGTCGGCCAGGTGGTGATCGCCGTCGGCGCCGACAGCCTGGAAACCGCGCGCAAGGCGGCCATGGCGGCGGTGATCGAATACGAAGACCTGGAGCCGGTGCTGGACGTGGTCGATGCCCTGCGCAAGAAGCATTTCGTGCTCGACAGCCATCAGCACAAGATCGGCGACTCCGCGGCTGAATTGGCCACCGCGCCGCTGCGCCTGCAAGGTAGCCTGCATATCGGCGGCCAGGAACATTTCTATCTGGAAACCCAGATTTCCTCGGTGATGCCGAGCGAAGACGGCGGCATGATCGTCTACACCTCGACGCAGAACGCCACCGAGGTGCAGAAGCTGGTCGCCGAAGTGCTCGGCGTGCCGATGCACAAGATCGTTATCGACATGCGCCGCATGGGCGGCGGTTTCGGCGGCAAGGAAACCCAGGCCGCCGGCCCGGCGTGCCTGTGCGCGGTGATCGCCCACCTGACCGGGCGGCCGACCAAGATGCGTCTGCCGCGCATGGAAGACATGAGCATCACCGGCAAGCGCCACCCCTTCTATGTCGAGTATGACGTCGGCTTCGACGACGATGGCCTGCTGCACGGTATTCAGATCGAACTGGCCGGTAACTGCGGCTACTCGCCAGATTTGTCCGGCTCGATCGTCGACCGCGCGATGTTCCACTCGGACAACGCCTACTTCCTCGGCAACGCCACCATCAACGGTCATCGCTGCAAGACCAACACCGCCTCGAACACTGCCTACCGCGGCTTCGGCGGCCCGCAAGGGATGGTCGCCATCGAGGAAATCATGGACGCCGTGGCGCGCAAACTCGGCAAGGACCCGCTGGAAGTGCGCAAGCTCAACTACTACGGCAAGGACGAGCGCAACGTCACCCACTACCACCAGACGGTCGAGCACAACGTCATCCATGAGATGACCGCCGAGCTGGAAGAAAGCAGCGAGTACGCCAAGCGCCGCGAGGAAATCCGCGCGTTCAATGCCAAGAGCCCGGTATTGAAGAAAGGCCTGGCGCTGACCCCGGTGAAATTCGGCATCAGCTTCACCGCCACCTTCCTCAACCAGGCCGGCGCACTGATCCATATCTACACCGACGGCTCGATCCACCTGAACCACGGCGGCACCGAGATGGGCCAGGGCCTGAATACCAAGGTCGCGCAGATCGTCGCCGAAGTGTTACAGGTGGATATTTCGCGCATCCAGATCACCGCGACCAACACCGACAAGGTACCGAACACCTCGCCGACCGCAGCGTCCTCGGGCGCCGACCTGAATGGCAAGGCCGCACAGAACGCCGCCGAAACCATCAAGCAGCGCCTGGTCGACTTCCTGGTGCGCGAATACAAGGTGACCCCGGAAGACGTCGAGTTCCGCAACGGCCAGGTGCGCGTGCGCGATCTGTTCCTGAGCTTCGAGGAAGTGATCCAGAAGGCCTATTTCGCCCAGGTTTCGCTGTCCTCCACCGGCTTCTACCGCACGCCGAAGATCTACTACGACCGCGACAAGGCCGCCGGTCGGCCGTTCTACTACTTCGCCTACGGCGCGGCCTGCGCCGAAGTGATAGTCGACACCCTGACCGGCGAATACAAGATGCTGCGCACCGACATCCTGCACGACGTCGGCGCCTCGCTGAACCCGGCCATCGATATCGGCCAGGTCGAAGGTGCGTTCGTCCAGGGCATGGGTTGGTTGACCATGGAAGAGCTGGTGTGGAACGGCAAAGGCAAGCTGATGACCAATGGTCCGGCCAGCTACAAGATCCCAGCCATCGCCGATATGCCACTGGATCTGCGGGTCAAGCTGGTGGAAAACCGTAAGAATCCGGAAGACACGGTGTTCCACTCCAAGGCCGTGGGCGAGCCACCGTTCATGCTCGGTATCGCCGTGTGGTGCGCGATCAAGGATGCGGTGGCCAGTCTCGCCGACTACCGGGTGCAACCGAATATCGATGCCCCGGCCACGCCTGAGCGAGTGCTCTGGGGCGTGGAGCAATTGAAGAAACTGCAGCAGCCGACCAAGGCCGCGGCGGCAGTCGAGATCGAAACGGCCTGAACGTAGCCCGGATGAAATCCGGGAGCTGAGTAGCAGGCGACAAATTCTCCCCGGATTGCATCCGGGCTACGGAACCAAACAGGTGTAGAACAATGACAAAACACACCGAACCGAATAGCCAACCGACCCGGCCGGTGCCGGTTCCGATACTGGACCCGTCGCCGAGCAACTGGCGCCTACCGCGCCCGGGGCAAACGCCGCCAACCTGGAGGCTGAGCAAATGAGCTGGATCAGCGCCCTCGCCGAGCTGCAGCAGCAAGGCACGCCCTGCGTGCTGGTGACCATTATCGAAGAGCGCGGCTCGACCCCGCGCAATGCCGGCTCGAAGATGGTGGTCACCGTTGACCGCATCTTCGAAACCATCGGCGGCGGCCATCTGGAATACAAGGCGATGGAACTGGCCCGCGAGATGCTCGCCACGCGCAGCCAGGACACCCGCCTGGAACGCTACAACCTGGGCGCCAGCCTCGGCCAATGCTGCGGCGGCGCCACCGTGCTGCTGTTCGAGCCCATGGGCCAACCCCAGGCGCAAATCGCCGTATTCGGCGCCGGCCATGTCGGCCGCGCCCTGGTGCCGCTGCTCGCCAGCCTGCCGTGCAAGGTGCGCTGGATCGACTCGCGGGAAAACGAGTTCCCCGAGCAGATTCCCAGCGTCGTCGAGAAAGTGGTCGAGGACGAGGTGGTCGACGAGGTCGAGCGCATGCCGGCCGGCAGCTACTTTATCGTCATGACCCATAACCACCAGCTCGATCTGGAACTGACCGCGGCGATTCTCAAGCGCAACGATTTCGCCTACTACGGGCTGATCGGCTCGAAGAGCAAACGCGCCAAATTCGAACACCGCCTGCGCGAGCGCGGCGTGGCCCCTGAAGTGATGCAACGGATGCGTTGCCCCCTGGGCTTGCCCGAAGTGAAAGGCAAACTGCCGATCGAAATAGCCGTGTCCATCGCCGGCGAGGTGATCGCCACCTACAACGCGGCCTTCGGCCAGGACGTGAAAAAGGGCGAAAGCAGCGTTGCCAAGCTTCTACCGGCCTCGCGCAGAACTTCCTCGTAGGTTGGTGTTGAGCGAAGCGATACCCAACATCCGGTTCGCAGAACCGGCCAGGTCGTAGGGTGCGCGGGGCCGACTAGGCTGTGCGCACCACCCCATCCCCCTCGGTGCGCACGGCGCACCCTACGCATGATCGAGATGCACTAGATGACTAACACCCTCAAAGCCTACCGCGCCGCCATCCTGCACAGCATCGCCGACCCCGCCGTGGTCGGCATCGAGCAGTCCTACGAGTATTTCGAGGATGGCGTGCTGGTTATCGAAAACGGTCAGGTCGCCCGCGTCGGCCATGCCGCCGAGCTGTTGCCGTCGCTCAAGGGCGTCGAGCTGACCGAATACCGCGATGCGCTGATCACCCCCGGTTTTATCGACACCCATATCCACTACCCGCAGACCGGGATGATCGCCTCCTACGGCGAACAGCTGCTGGACTGGCTGAACACCTACACCTTCCCCACCGAAAAGCAGTTCGCCGACAAGGCCCATGCCGCCGACGTGGCCGGGATCTTCCTCAAGGAGCTGCTGCGCAACGGCACCACCACCGCCCTGGTGTTCGGCAGCGTGCACAAGCAATCGGTGGACGCCTTCTTCGAAGCCGCCGAGACGCTGAACCTGCGGATGATCGCCGGCAAGGTGCTGATGGACCGCAACGCCCCGGACTACCTGACCGATACGCCGGAATCGGGCTATGCCGAGAGCAAGGAGCTGATCGAACGCTGGCACGGCAAGGGTCGCCTGCATTACGCCGTCACCCCGCGCTTCGCCCCGACCAGCACGCCGGAACAACTGACCCTTGCCGGCAAGCTGCTCGGTGAATACTCGGATTTGTATATGCACACCCACCTGTCGGAGAACCGCCAGGAGATCGAATGGGTCAAGGCGCTGTTCCCCGAACGTAGCGGCTACCTCGATGTGTACGATCACTACAAGCTGATCGGCCCGCGCGCGGTGTTCGCCCATGGCGTGCACCTGTGCGACGAGGAATGCCAGCGCCTGGCCGAGACCGGCTCGGCGGTGGCCTTCTGCCCGACCTCCAACCTGTTCCTCGGCAGCGGTCTGTTCGACCTGGCCAAGCTGGAACGCCATGGCGTGCGCGTCGGCCTGGGCACCGACGTCGGCGCCGGCACCAGCTTCAGCCAGCTGCAATCGCTGAACGAGGCGTACAAAATCATGCAGCTGCAAGGCAAGAAGCTCGACCCGTTCAAGTCGCTATACCTGGCCACATTGGGCGGCGCCGAAGCGCTGTACCTGGACGACAGGATCGGCAACTTCGCAAGCGGCAAGGATGCCGACTTCGTGGTGCTCGACTACAAGGCCACGCCGCTGATGAGCTACCGCATGCAACAGGCCACGAGCCTGGCCGAGAAGCTGTTCGCCCTGTGCATGCTCGGCGACGATCGCGCGATCAAGCAAACCTTCGCCGCCGGCGTATCGGTGCATTGCAGGGATTGATGAAACCGTGGGAGGCGCTTCAGCGGCGACAGTCGCGGCTAAAACCCCTCCCACAAATTGCAATCCCGTAGGGTGGGTTAGCGGCGCGGGGAAACCATGAACGGAACAATGCAGGCTCAAGGCGGCGTGTAACCCACCGCGGTCGCAAGCCTTGTGAAGGTGCGTATATCGCTGTTGGGTTACGCGGCGGCAGATAACGATGTCGTTGTTTAAACCACGTCATTCGCCGCTAACCCAACCTACAAATCTATGCCGCGCCGTTAAACCCACACGACCGCCCCACCGCAGGGCTGACTGTCAATCAACGACTGGCAGGAGTGCGCCCCGGCTTTTTCTTGGCGCTCTGCAGCAGGTGCGAGAACACCGCGTGCAGGTCGTCGGAGGCGCTTTCCTCGTCGAGGTTGAGCTTGCTGTCGATATGGTCCATGTGGTGCATCATCAGGCTCACCGCCCTGGCCGCATCACGGGCCTCGATGGCATCGATCAGTTGATTGTGCTCGTCGTAGGAGCAATGCGAGCGGTTGCCGCTTTCATACTGGGCGATGATCAGCGAGGTCTGCGACACCAGGCTGCGCTGAAAACTGATCAGCGGCGCATTCTTCGCCGCCTCGGCTAGCTTGAGGTGGAACTCCCCGGATAAACGGATACCGGCGCCGCGGTCGCCGCGGGAAAAGCTGCTCTGTTCGTCCTCGACCATCTGCCGTAACTCGGCGAGTTGCTCGGCCGTGGCATGTTCGACCGCAAGTTCGGTAATCGCCCGCTCGACCATGCGCCGCGCGTAGAAAATCTGCCGGGCTTCCTCGACGCTCGGGCTGGCCACCACCGCGCCACGATTCGGCCGCAGCAGCACCACGCCTTCATGGGCCAGACGCGATAAGGCGCGACGGATGATGGTGCGGCTGACGCCGAAAATTTCGCCCAGGGCTTCTTCGCTAAGCTTGGTGCCAGGCGCCAGACGCTGTTCGAGGATGGCCTCGAAGATATGCGCGTAGACGACATCGTCCTGAGTCCCGCTGCGGCTGCTTTTGCCGGCACGCGGCTGCTTCTTGAGGGGCTGCAATTGTTCGTTCATTGGGGCTCGTGTCAAAAAAGTACGGCTGATCAAGGTTGCTAAAACCTTAGCGCACGATGTCCGCAGCGGCTTTAGCGCGTGCCAGCAAAATCCACTCCTGCTTCCGCCTGGCGACTGCCGAGCAGTTTGCCACGAAACCCAGAAAGCATAAGCCCCGGCATTGTACACAATTGCCCGCATGCGCATACCCGCAAGCCCGCGACATGGCGTCTCAGCACCACGCCGACGGCCACCTTCAGGCGACGAAACCCATCGATCAATTGCTTATATCAATCGCTCTTTTTACGCAGCAATCCGCTAAATAAAACGCAAAAACCCTATGTCAACGGGCAGTTCCGCCTGGATCCGCAAACGTACAAAGCGCACAAGCCTTTGTTTTATAAAGACTACTTGAAAGCCAAGAGCAGCCGGGTGGCAAATTAATTGTCTACGGACACGAATAGATAGCCGCAGCAATATGGAAAACATTATTTGCTTTTTTTGTATACAAAAGCATAATCGCGACAGTGTAGCTTTCTGACCACACGGTCAACTAAACCGGCAGTAGGCACACCAAACACCACCCGCCTCAGAGAGAACCAGGGCCTCAAGGCAGAATCCGGGTGGTACACGACAAGAAAGATAAGGAGTACCCACTGTGGAAAGCGCTAAACAAGAACAACTGGCGACTCACACACCAGGGCTAAGACCCACAGGTCTGCTCGATCGATTTTTCAAGCTCACCGAACACCGCACTTCCATCAAGACCGAGCTGCTGGCGGGCCTGACGACCTTCGTCACCATGGCCTACATCATCTTCGTCAACCCCAACATCATGGCCAACGCCGGCGTCGACCATGGCGCGGCCTTCGTCGCCACCTGCATCGGTGCGGCGCTGGGTTGCTTCCTTATGGGGTTGTACGCCAACTGGCCGGTCGGCCTGGCGCCGGGCATGGGCTTGAACGCCTTCTTCACCTACACGGTGGTAGGCGACATGGGCTACAGCTGGCAGATCGCCCTGGGAGCGGTGTTCATCTCCGGCATCCTGTTCATGATCATGAGCCTGTCGCGCATCCGCGAATGGCTGCTCAACAGCATCCCCATGAGCCTGCGTTTCGCCATGGGCGCCGGGGTCGGCTTGTTCCTCGGGCTGATCGGCCTGAAAACCGCCGGCATAGTCGTCGACAGCCCGGCCACGCTGCTGACCATGGGCTCGTTCGGCGAACCCAACGCGCTGCTGGCCGCTATCTGCTTTCTGCTGATCGCCGTGCTCAGCCACCGCAACGTATTCGGCGCCATCCTGTTCAGCATGCTCGGCGTTACCGCCGTCGGCTGGGGTCTGGGGCTGGTCGAGTACAACGGTCTGGTGTCGATGCCGCCAAGCCTGGCGCCGACCTTCCTGGCCATGGATATCGCCGGCGCCTTCAACGTGGCGATGGTCAGCGTGATTCTGGCCTTCCTCTTCGTCAACATGTTCGACACCGCGGGCACCCTGATGGGCGTCGCTCACCGCGCCAACCTGGTGGATGACGACGGCAAGATCAAAGACCTGTCCAAAGCCCTCAAGGCCGACAGTACCTCCAGCGTGGTCGGCGCCCTGGTCGGTTGCCCGCCGGTGACCAGCTATGTGGAAAGCGCCTCAGGCGTCGCTGCTGGCGGCCGCACCGGGTTGACCGCGGTCACCGTTGGCCTGCTGTTCCTCGCGGCGATGTTCTTCGCCCCGCTGGCCGGCATGATCCCCGCCTATGCCACCGCTGGCGCGCTGATCTATGTAGCGATGCTGATGATGAGCGGCATGGCGCATATCGACTGGAAAGACCACACCGACACCATCCCGGCGATCGTTACCGTGGTGATGATGCCGCTGACCTTCTCCATCGCCAACGGCATCGCCCTGGGCTTCCTGACCTACGCCACGCTGAAGCTGCTGACCGGCCAGCGTGACAAGGTTTCCGTCAGCCTGTACGTTCTGTGCATCATCTTTATCGCCAAGTTCGCCTTCCTGTAAAGCGTGCCTGAGCGATACCCGGGCCCCGGCGTCAGACGTCGGGGCTTTTCCATATCCGGAGACCCGTAATGAGCCTGGAAACCTGGTTGCTGTTCAGCAGCGCCGCCCTGATCGTGATTCTGATTCCAGGGCCTTTGTCCCTGCTGATGGTCAGCAACAGCCTGAACTATGGCCTGCGCCGCTCGCTGCCAGCGTTTATCGGCGGCGTATCGGCATCGATCTGCCTACTTAGCGCGTCGGCCTTGGGCCTGGGCGCCCTACTGCTGGCCTCCGAGCAGTTGTTCAGCCTGCTGAAAATCGTCGGCGCGCTCTACCTGTTCTACCTCGCCTGGCAAAGCTGGCAGGCCTCGCGCCAGGCCGCCAAGCCGGTGAGCGCCGAGGAACAACCGGTCAATCCGAGCTTTCGCAGCATGTTCTGGAAGGCCTTTGGCCTGGGCGCCAGCAACCCCAAGGACATCCTGTTTTTCGCCGCCTTTCTGCCGCAATTCATCAGCGCCGAACGGCCGATGCTCGGCCAGTTGCTGGTGATGATCGCCACCTGGGCGGTTTTGGATCTGGGCTGCAAGCTGTTCTACGGCCTCAGCGCCCGGGGTGCGGCGCACTACCTGCGCTCGGGCAAGGGCCAGGTGTGGTTCAACCGGGTTAGCGCGGCGTTGTTCGGCGGTGCCGGCGCGGCTTCGTTGCTGAGTCGTTAGGCCGTTTGATATCTCGTTGGGCTTCGCAAGCTCAGCGCCAACCTACGCCTACGCAGTACTTAGCCCAGATGATGGTTCCAACGTGGACGGTTCGACGTGGGAACGATCAAAGTTACCCGGGTATCGGCGCCCTGGGTATCGCTGCGCTCAACCCAGGCTACGTAGCACACTCCCGTAGATACCGTCTTGGGGCTCACCTCGCAATAGCGAGTGCTGGCTCAAAAGGTCGACCGGATTTCAGCACGCCATAAGCGATGCACAGCAGCTTACGCATAGCCGCGCAGACGATCTGTTTGCCGGCTTTGCCCTTGGCTCTCATCCGCTCGGCCATCTCTCGAATGGCCTGGTTGTGAGTCAGGGACGAGACGGCCGGCATGTAAAGGCCGGCGCGCAAACGGGCTGAGCCCATGCGCGAAATTCGCACATGGCCCTTGTACTTGCCCGACTCCTGCAACCTGGGGTTGAGGCCGGAAAAGGCGGTGACCGCTTTGCTGCTGTCGAAGCGTTGAATATCACCCAACTCAGCCAGCAACAGCGCTGCGGTTCTGTCCGCGATACCGTCGATGCTGGTCAGCAGGTCTCGCTTACCACGCTCAGTCGGGGACTATCGCCTCCTGAGAGGCTGTAGTCGAGATACAAGGGTGCGCCGCGCGCACCGGGGAAATCCCAAATCAAAAAAGCCCGCAGATCCGTAGCCCGGATGAAATCCGAAGAGCGATGTTGCGGACACATCTTTCCGGGCTACGAAAATCATTCCGCACTCAGGCGCCCCGTACCCGAATCGCAGCTATAAAAAAGCCCGCAGTGTGGCGCGGGCTAAGACTCTGCGAAGAGTCGAGGGTAATCGGGTCGCTTCAGCTGCCGCGGTAGGTCGAGTAGCTGTAGGGCGAGATCAGCAGCGGCACGTGGTAGTGCTCCTGGGCGGCGTCGATGCCGAAGCGCAGCACCACTACATCGAGAAAGGCCGGCTCGGGCAGGCTCACGCCGCGGGCGCGGTAGTAGTCGCCGGCGTGGAAATGCAGCTGATAGACGCCACTGCGGTAATCCTCGCCTTGCAGCACCGGCGCATCGCAGCGCCCATCGTGATTGGTCAGCGTAGTGGCGAGCAATTCCATCTGCGCCCCTTCGATGCGGTACAGCTCGATCTTCAGCGCGCTGCCGGGGCAGCCGTGCGCGGCATCCAGAACATGTGTGGTCAATCGTCCCATTGGTCTATGGGCCGCCGCTCGGGCCTTGCGCCTGGCGGTGGCCGCACCTCCTCTCGTGTGTTGAATTCGTTAAGGCACTCCGACGCAAGCAGCCTAGACTTCGCTGAAGCATAGCATGCCGAAAAGCCAATATAGGACAGTTTTAACAAATATTGTACACAATTTTACGCACTCAGATTGTATCGCGACTGTCGCGCAATGGATCTTCGACAGGCAAGCCGCATAGTAGAGGGCAGTTACCGGAAACAGCTGCCCAGGCACCACGGTAGAACAGCTGAGAGACATGTATTTTGCAAAATAGCTGAATTTTAGATTTACAAAATGCGATGCACTTTGTATACAATTAGCTCATCGCAGCCGCATGACAGCTTTCGCTGATCCTGCACTGGCCGCCCAACATCTAGAAGGAAGACTGCAGTGAGCGCTGACTACCCACGCGATCTGATCGGTTACGCCAATACCCCGCCGCACCCGCACTGGCCGGGCGATGCCCGTATCGCCCTGTCGTTCGTCCTCAATTACGAGGAAGGCGGCGAGCGCAATGTGCTGCACGGCGACAAGGAATCCGAGGCCTTTCTCTCCGAAATGGTCTCCGCCCAGCCGCTGCAGGGCGAGCGCAACCTGTGCATGGAGTCGCTCTACGAGTACGGCAGCCGCGCCGGGGTCTGGCGCCTGCTGGCGCTGTTCGAAAAGCACGCAATTCCTTTGACCGTATTCGCCGTGGCCATGGCCGCCCAGCGTCATCCCGATGTAATCAGGACGATGGCCGCCGCCGGCCACGAGATCTGCAGCCATGGTTACCGTTGGATCGACTATCAATACATGGACGAGGCCAGCGAGCGCGAACATATGCTCGAGGCCATCCGCATCCTCACCGAGATCACCGGCGAGCGCCCGCTGGGCTGGTACACCGGCCGCACCGGGCCGAACACCCGGCGCCTGGTGATGGAGGAAGGTGGCTTCCTCTACGATTCCGATACCTACGACGACGACCTGCCCTACTGGGACCCGGCCAGCACCGCGGCCAAGCCGCATCTGGTGATCCCCTACACCCTGGACACCAATGACATGCGCTTCACCCAGGTGCAGGGCTTCAACACCGGCGACGATTTCTACCAGTACCTCAAGGACGCCTTCGATGTGCTCTACGCCGAAGGCGTGGCCGGCGCGCCGAAGATGCTGTCGATCGGCATGCACTGCCGCCTGCTCGGCCGCCCGGCGCGCATCGCCGCCCTGGCGCGCTTTATCGAGTACGTCAAAGGCCACGAAAAAGTCTGGTGCGCCCGCCGCGTCGATATCGCCCGCCACTGGCAAGCCACCCATCCCTTCTTCTTGAATCAACAGCGCGAGAACAGCAAATGAGCCGCTTTCAGACCCTGACCCCGTCGCGCCTGAGCCGTGCAGACTTCGTCAAAGCCTTCGCCGACATCTACGAGCACTCGCCCTGGGTCGCCGAGAAAGCCTTCGATCTCGGCCTGGACGAGAGCGTCGACGAGATCGACGGCCTGCACCAGCGCATGGCCGACATTCTGCTCAGCGCCAGCTTTTCAGCGCAGCTGGCACTGATCAACGCGCACCCGGACCTGGCCGGCAAAGCCGCCATTCGCGGCGAGCTGACCGCATCGAGCACCGCCGAGCAGGCTGGCGCCGGCATCAGCGAATGCAGCGCCGAAGAGTTCGCCCGCTTCACCGAACTCAACGACGCCTACAAAGCCAAGTTCGGCTTTCCTTTTATCAAGGCGGTGAAAGGCAGCAACCGCCAGCAGATTCTCGCGGCCTTCGAGGAGCGCATCCACCACTCCGCCGAGCAGGAGTTCCAGACCGCCCTGGCCGAGATCAACAAGATCGCGCTGTTTCGCTTGCAAGCGCTTTAGCCCACTTTCACGCCCACCGTTAAGGCAGACACGAACATGAGAACTTACGCCGTACCCTTCGAGAAATACCTCAACCTGGCCGACGCCCGCCTCGGCACCAAAGCCATTTCGGTCACCGATGACTGGTTCGCCGACGTCAATCGCCTGTTCCAGCCGACCCCGGCGGTATGGAAGGAAGGCGTATTCGACGACAACGGCAAGTGGATGGACGGCTGGGAATCGCGCCGCAAGCGCTTCGAAGGTTACGACAGCGCGGTGATCCGCCTCGGCGTGGCGGGCTCGATCAAGGGCGTGGATATCGACACCAGCTTCTTCACCGGCAACTTCCCGCCGTCGGCCTCTCTGGAAGGCTGCTTCGTCGCTGAAGGCGATCCGAGCGACAGCACCGAGTGGAGCGAAGTGCTGGGCGCCGTCGAGCTGCAAGGCAATAACCACCACTACCATGAGATCGCCAACAGCCAGGCCTTCACCCACCTGCGCTTCAACATCTACCCGGACGGTGGTGTCGCTCGCCTGCGCGTTTACGGCGTGCCCTTCCGCGACTGGTCCAATGTCGGCGATAACCAGCAGGTCGATCTGGCCGCCGCGCTGAATGGCGGTCGCGCCCTGGCCTGTTCGGACGAGCACTTCGGCCGCATGAGCAACATTCTCAATCCGGGCCGCGGCATCAATATGGGCGACGGCTGGGAAACCGCGCGCCGCCGCACCCCGGGTAACGACTGGGTGATAGTCGCGCTCGGCCATCCGGGTGAGATCGAACGCATCGTCGTCGACACCCTGCACTTCAAGGGCAACTACCCGGACAGCTGCTCGATCCAGGGCGCCTTCGTCAAGGGCGGTACCGACAGCCAGATCGAAACCCAGAGCCTGTTCTGGCGCGAGCTGCTGCCGAGCCAGAAGCTCTCGATGCATGCCGAGCACGAGTACGCCGAGCAGATCAACCGGCTCGGGCCGATCACCCACGTGCGCGTCAACGTGTTCCCGGATGGGGGCATCAGCCGCCTGCGCCTGTTCGGCAAAGTGGCCAAGTAAGTCGTAATCCTTGTAGGAGCCAGCTTGCTGGCGATGCTTTTCAGGCATTGATCGCCAGCAAGCTGGCTCCTACGAAACAAACCAGTTCATTAGCGAGTCACCATGCGCAAATTGATCATCGAGCCGTTAAGCAAAGAAGCCTTCGCCCCCTTCGGCGACGTTATCGAAACCGAGGGCAGCGAGTTCTTCATGATCAATAACGGCTCCACCCGCCGCTATCACAAACTGGCCACGGTCGAGACCGCGCAGCCGGAGGATAGGGCGATCATCAGCATTTTCAGCGCCGAAGCGCTGGAGATGCCGTTGACCGTGCGCATGCTGGAGCGCCATCCGCTGGGCAGCCAGGCCTTTATGCCGCTGCTCGGCCACCCCTTTCTGATCCTGGTCGCGCCACTTGGCGATGCACCTGAATCGGAGTTGGTCCGCGCCTTCCGCAGCAACGGCAGGCAGGGCATTAATTACCATCGCGGCGTCTGGCACCACCCGGTGCTGACGATCGAAAAGCGGGATGACTTCCTGGTGGTTGATCGCAGTGGTTCAGGCAACAACTGCGATGAGCATTTCTTTACCGAGGCAGAGCAACTGCTCCTCGACCCCCACCAATAAGAGAAGCCCGGCGCCGGCTTGCCGGCAGCGGGAAAGAGGTACTGATTGTGGAAGCACATTTGACTGAGTGGCTGAACCTGGGCATCCGCTGGATCCATATGATCACCGGCATCGCCTGGATCGGCGCATCCTTCTATTTCGTCTGGCTGGAAAACAACCTCAACCGAGCGAACCCGCGCGACGGCCTGTCCGGCGATCTATGGGCGATCCACGGTGGCGGCATCTACCACCTGGAGAAATACAAACTGGCCCCACCGAAAATGCCGGACAACCTGCATTGGTTCAAATGGGAAGCCTATTTCACCTGGCTGTCGGGCATCGCCCTGATGCTGGTGGTCTACTACCTCAACCCGAGCCTGTACCTGGTCAAGCCTGGCGTCGACCTGGCACCGGCCTTGGCCATTGCCATCGGCTTCGGCTCGATGGTCGCAGGCTATGTGGCCTACCACTTCCTCTGCGATTCTCCCCTGGGCAAGCGCCCGGCCCTGCTCGGTGCGGTGCTGTTCGTGCTGCTGATCGCTGCGGCTTACGGCTTCAATCAGATCTTCAGCGGCCGCGCCGCCTATATCCATGTCGGCGCGATTATCGGCACCATCATGGTCGGCAATGTGTTCTTCACCATCATGCCGGCCCAGCGCGCGCTGGTTAAAGCCATCGAAACCAACAGCACGCCCGACCCGTTGCTGCCGGCCAAGGGCCTGTTGCGCTCGCGCCACAATAACTACTTCACCCTGCCGGTGCTTTTCATCATGATCAGCAACCACTTCCCGAGCACCTACGGCAGCCAGTACAACTGGCTGATCCTGGCCGGTATCGCGGTGCTGGCGGTGTTGGTGCGCCACTACTTCAACACCCGCCACGACAGCAACAAGTTCGCCTGGACCCTGCCGGTCGCGGCCCTGGGCATGATCTGCCTGGCGTTCGTCACCGCTCCGCAGATGAAGGCGAGCGCAGTCGCAGCACCGAAAACCGCGGAGATCAAATACGCGCCGGTTCCGGCCACTGGCATCGCCGGCAACCCGCCCACCAGCAAGGCTGCAGAGCCCGCGCCACAGGCAACGGAACCTGCTGCTGACGCAGCGGCGCCAGCCGGCAGCGGCGACTTCGCCAAGGTGCAGAGCGTGATCCAGGAACGCTGTACGGTGTGCCATTCGGCCACCCCGAGCAGCCCGATGTTCAGCACCGCGCCGGCCGGATTCATGCTCGACAGCCCCGAGCAGATCAAGGCGCAAGCGGCGAAGATCCATGCCCAGAGCGTCGCCACGCAAATCATGCCGCTGGGCAATATGACCCAGATGACCCAAGAAGAACGCGACCTGATCGGCGCCTGGATCGACCAGGGCGCGCAGCTCAACTGACCCGCCCAAGCGCCGCACCCTGACCGGGTGCGGCGTTTTTCTATTGGCTAATTCCCAGTTACGTGTGTATCGCCAGGCGCGAATGCTCCCCTCACCCTCCGGATGACAAACTCATTTCGTAGTTTGAGATTGAGCACAATCCTGAACCGCACACCCTCACCCCCAGCCCCTCTCCCGGAGGGAGAGGGGAGCAGATTGCGGTCTTGCCGTAGTGCGTTTGTTGGGCATGCCTCGATTAGTCCCCTCGCCCCTCTGGGGAGAGGGCTAGGGTGAGGGGCTGGCCTATCAGGTTGGTGCAAATAACGGGATGACAGACCCATTTTCGTAGTTTGAAACTGGCTTACAAACCGTAGGCTCTCTGGCGCGTGTCCCCTACAAGCGTTGCTGCATGCGGGGAAGCACCACTTCTCTCCGCTCCCCCCTCCCGCCACCTGAAGCCCAGCTGTAGGCCATCAGACTGACGGCCAAATATTTGTACACAATCCACAAATAAATTGTTTTTAACACTGTGAACAAGTTGCTATAGTCGACCCATTCTGACCGACCGGACAGTTTTGTTTCGGAACAGAAAGAGGCGCCGTGAAGCCTCATGCAAGCCCATGACCGTATAAAAACAACTGGCAGGCTCTGACAATGACCACGACCCGCAACCTCGACGCCACAGCTCCGTCTGTGGGCAACAACGACCTGATCTACCAGCTCGACGACCGCCCGGCGTTCACCCCGGCGATCTTCGCCGCGCTGCAACATGTGCTGGCCAGCTTCGTCGGTATCATCACCCCCACCCTGATCGTCGGCAGCGTGCTCGGCCTGGGCGCCTATGTGCCCTATCTGGTGAGCATGGCGCTGTTCGTCTCCGGCCTCGGCACCTTCGTCCAGGCCAAGCGCATCGGCCCGATAGGTTCCGGCCTGCTCTGTTTGCAAGGCACCAGCTTCGGCTTTCTCAGCGTGATTCTCAGCGCCGGTTTTATCGTCAAGGGCCGCGGCGGCAGCGAGGAGGAAATCCTCTCGACCATCTTCGGCGTGTGCTTCTGCGCCGCCTTCGTCGAAATCGCCTTCAGCCAATTCATCAACAAGCTGCGTAGCGTCATCACCCCGGTGGTCACCGGCACCATCATCTGTCTGATGGGCCTGTCGCTGATCAAGGTGGCGATGACCGACCTGGCCGGCGGCTTTGGCGCGTCGGACCTCGGCGCCCTGCACCACCTCGGCCTCGGCGGCCTGGTACTGGCCACCATCGTGGTGCTCAACCGCTTCAAATCCCAGGTGGTGCGCTTGTCGGCGGTGATCATCGGCCTGAGCCTGGGCTTCGCCATGGCCTGGTTCACCGGCAAGGTGGACTTCGCCAACATGGCCCAGGTGCCCCTGGTCAGCGTGCCGCTGCCGTTCAAGTACGGCTTCAGCTTCGACTGGGTGGCCTTCGTGCCTATCGCGGTGATCTTCCTGATCACCCCGCTGGAAACCGCCGGCGACCTGACCGCCAACTCGATCATTTCCAAGCAGCCAGTGAGCGGCCCGCTGTACATGCGTCGGATCAAGTCCGGGGTGCTCGCCGATGGCTGTAACTCGGCCATGGCGGCGATGTTCAATAGCCTGCCGATGACCACCTTCAGCCAGAACAACGGGGTGATCCAACTCACCGGCGTGGCCAGCCGTCATGTGGCGTTCTACATCGCCGCGATGCTGGTGCTGCTCGGCCTTTTTCCGGCGGTCGGCGCCCTGTTGCAGCTGATGCCCAAACCGGTACTCGGTGGCGCCACGCTGATCATGTTCGGCACTGTGGCGGTGGCCGGGATCAAGATCCTCACCGAGGCTGGCCTGCATCGCCGCAACGTGCTGATCGTGGCCATTTCCCTCGGTCTCGGCCTGGGCGTGGCGGCGGTGCCGGAAGCCCTGTCGCAGATGCCGGAAGCCCTGAAGAACATCTTCGGCTCACCGATCACCATCGGTGCGTTCAGCGCCATCCTGCTGAACTTCTTTCTGCCGCAAGAACATCTGCCACAGAAAGAAAACGACTACGACCCCGAGGCCCATCTTCACAGCGTGCTGCAGAACCCGCGGAACGCCGAGCCCGACCACCAGTCGCGCGCTCCGAACGATGGCTTGAACCCGGCCAACCCGGCCTAACCCCCAAAACATTTCGCCCCTTCAGCCCTGCGGTTCGCCGCAGGGTCACGACCCCTTGCGCCTGAAAATCGCAGTTGAACATAAGGAAAACCCGATGAAACTGAAACACCTCCCCCACTGCCTCGCCCTTTCCGTCGGTTTGCTCGGCGCCCAGCACGCCGGCGCCGGCGAGATGCTGTTCTGGCAGGACAACAGCCTGTCCTACCTCTATGGCAGCAACTTCCAGCGCCTCAACTTCAACGGCGAAGAGCAGCGCTCGCAAACCACCTTCACCTTCGAGCACGCCAGCGGCTGGGTCTGGGGCGATGCGTTCTACTTCCTCGACTACATCAAGGCCGACAATACACAGGCGCGCGGCAGCAGCTTCGGCAACCTGGAAATCGACAGCAAAGACAGCTTCTACTACATGGAATTCTCGCCGCGCGTCAGCCTGAGCTGGCTGACCGGCCAGGACCTCTCGGCCGGCCCGTTGAAGGACGTATACGCCGCCTTCACCTACGAAAAAGGCAACGGCGGCCCGGGCACCGAGAACTACCTGTACGGCATCGGTACCGCCTGGAACGCCCCCGGCTTCGCCTACCTGAACGCCAACCTGTACGCGGTCAAGGTCAATAACCACATCTTCTTCGATCATGACTTCCAGGCATCGGACAAGGGCAACGGCCACACCTTCCAACTGACCGTAAACGGTGCCTATCCCTTCGCCATCGGCGAACAGGACTTCGTGATCGACGGCTACATCGACTGGCGCGCACCGTCGAAAGACGCCGGCACCCAGACCTCGGTCGGTTCCTCGATCCAGATCAAATGGGATGCGGGCAAAACCCTGTTCGGCAAGGAGCGCAAGCTCTACGTCGGCACCGAGCTGAACATGTGGCGTAACAAGTACGGCATCCGCCCGATCGACGGCTCCGACGACGGCTTCGACCAGACTGCGGTGCAGGCGTTGGTGAAGTATCACTTCTAAGTAAGGCCCGAACAGACTGGCTCGACTATCCCGAGCCAGTCTTTTTTTGCGCAATAAAAAAGCTACGCCCCAGTCGCAGTCGGTAGGGTGCGCCCCTCACCCTAGCCCTCTCCCCAAAGGGGAGAGGGAACTAAGCGGCGAACCCTGTGCTACAGGTGGCCGAATCTAAAATCATAAAAAACGCGGCCGAAGCCGCGTTGCGAGTGCGATTTGCTGCCGTCGTCAGCAGGGCAAGCCTGCTGCAAACCGCGCCCTAAGGCATATCGCAGGGGAACCGGCGCACGGGAGCACGCGCGCCGGGGTACAACTCATCAGAAGAAGCCTAGCGGGTTGATGTCGTAGCTGATCAACAGGTTCTTGGTCTGCTGATAGTGGTCGAGCATCATCTTGTGGGTTTCGCGGCCGACACCGGATTTCTTGTAACCGCCGAACGCGGCATGCGCCGGGTACAGGTGGTAGCAGTTGGTCCATACACGACCGGCCTTGATCGCCCGGCCCATGCGGTAGGCGCGGTTGATATCGCGGGTCCAGAGACCGGCGCCGAGGCCGAACTCGGTGTCGTTGGCGATCGCCAGGGCTTCGGCTTCGTCCTTGAAGGTGGTGATACCCACCACCGGGCCGAAGATTTCCTCCTGGAACACACGCATCTTGTTGTTACCCTTGAGCAGGGTCGGCTGGATGTAATAGCCGCTGGCCAGATCACCCTCCAGACGCTCGGCCGCACCGCCGGTGAGCAGCTCGGCGCCTTCGCGCTGGGCGATTTCCAGGTAGCTGAGGATCTTGTCGTATTGCTGTTCGGAGGCCTGGGCGCCGACCATGGTCTCGGTGTCCAGCGGGTTGCCGCGCTTGATCACCTGGATCTTCTTCATCACTTCGACCATGAAGGCGTCGTAGATCGACTCCTGCACCAGCGCCCGCGACGGGCAGGTGCACACCTCGCCCTGGTTGAAGAACGCCAGCACCAGGCCTTCGGCGGCTTTTTCGATAAAGGCCGGTTCAGCTTTCATGATGTCTTCGAAGAAAATGTTCGGCGATTTGCCGCCCAGTTCCACGGTCGACGGGATGATGTTCTCGGCGGCGCACTTGAGGATATGCGAGCCGACCGGGGTGGAGCCGGTAAAGGCGATCTTGGCGATGCGCTTGCTGGTCGCCAGGGCCTCGCCGGCTTCTTTGCCGAAGCCCTGGACCACGTTGAGTACGCCCGGCGGCAGCAGGTCGCCAATGATTTCCAGCAGGATGGTGATCGACAACGGAGTTTGCTCGGCCGGCTTGAGCACGATGGCATTGCCGGCGGCCAGGGCCGGGGCGAGTTTCCAGGCGGCCATCAACAGCGGGAAGTTCCACGGGATGACCTGACCGACCACGCCCAGGGGCTCATGGAAATGGTAGGCGGCGGTGTGCTCGTCGATCTCGGCGGCGCTGCCTTCCTGGGCGCGGATGCAACCGGCGTAATAACGGAAGTGGTCGGCGGCCAGCGGTACGTCGGCGTTCAGGGTTTCGCGCACGGCCTTGCCGTTGTCCCAGGTTTCGGCCACGGCCAGCAGCTCGAGATTGGCTTCGATGCGATCGGCGATCTTCAGCAGAATCAGCGAACGGTTGGCCACCGAGGTCTTGCCCCAGGCATCGGCCGCGGCATGGGCGGCGTCCAGGGCCAGCTCGATATCGGCGGCATCGGAACGGGGGAATTCGCCGATCACCGAGGCATCGACCGGGCTGGTGTTGGTGAAGTATTGGCCGTTTACCGGCGCAACGAACTCACCTCCGATGAAGTTGCCGTAGCGCGACTTGAGCGTAATGACGGCGCCTGGAGTGCCTGGTTTAGCGTAAATCATGATGCTGACCTCTCTCTGTTGTCGGAGCCTGCCCCTGGGAACGTGGAACAGGTCATGGTTCGATATTAGAAAGCCGCCGGTTGCGCCGGTATGCGCCCATGGCACACAACGTCTCGTCATTTGGTAGTAGAAACCTGGCCGCAGGCGCGCGTTCAAGGCGAACGGCGTTTGGACAATCGCCCCCGGGAAAACTTCTGCGCATGCACCACCGCTCCCGGATTGCGCCAAAGGCTTATACGGGCTACGGGTTAGCAGCCGCGTTGCAGCTCGGATGCCAGCCGCCAGCGATGTTTCGAACAGCAGAAAGCACAAGGCCGGCTAATCAGCCGGCCTTGTGCGTTACGGGTATTACCGAATCAAGCGATCAGCGCTTGGCGACCAGGTCCTTCGGCAGTTTGAAGGTCCAGAGCATGCCGCCCTGGTTGAAGTTCTTCACCCGCTTGGCCACTTCGCCGCCCCACAGCGGCACCGCGCCGCCCCAGCCGGACAACACCGAGACGTATTGCTCGCCGTCCATTTCCCAGGTAACCGGAGAACCGAGCACGCCGGAACCGGTCTGGAATTCCCAGACGACTTCGCCGGTCTTGGCGTTGAAGGCCTTGAGGAAGCCTTCAGGCGTGCCGGTGAATACCAGGTTGCCCTTGGTCGCCAACACTCCGCCCCACAGCGGCGCGTAGTTCTTGTGGCGCCAGACTTCCTTGCCGGTCTTCGGGTCGATCGCGCGCAGCACGCCGATGTAGTCCTCGTTCAGCGGCTTAATGGTGAAACCGGCACCGAGGTAGGCCGCCCCCTTCTTGTAGGCGATCTCTTCGTTCCAGATGTCCATGCCCCATTCGTTGGACGGCACGTAGAACAGACCGGTGTCCTGGCTGTAGGCCATGGGCATCCAGTTTTTCGCGCCGAGGAAGGCCGGCGCGGCGAATACGCTCTTGCCCTTTTCCGCCGCGGCTGGCGAACCCGGGCGGTTGTCGTCGATGTAGAGCGGCCGACCGTTCTTGTCCAGGCCTTTGGCCCAGGTGATCTTGTCGACGAAGGGGAAGCCGCGGATGAACTTACCGTTGGTGCGGTCGAGCACGTAGAAGAAGCCGTTACGGTCGGCGGTGGCCGCCGCCTTGATCGACTTGCCGCCTTCCTGGTAGTTGAACGAAACCAGTTCGTTGACGCCGTCGAAATCCCAGCCGTCGTGCGGGGTGGTCTGGAAGTGCCACTTGATGCTGCCGTCGTCCGGGTTCAGCGCCAGGCGCGAAGACGAATAGAGGTTGTCGCCGGGACGCAGGTGCGAGTTCCACGGCGCCGGGTTGCCGGTGCCGAACAGCAGCAGGTTGGTTTCCGGGTCGTAGTAGCCGCCCAGCCAAGGCGCGGCGCCACCGGTCTTCCACAGGTCGCCCGGCCAGCTCTTGCCGGCTTCGCCGCCGGAGATGCCGTTCTCGATCGCCTTGCCGTCTTTGTAGACGTAGCCCATATGGCCTTCCACGGTCGGCCGGGTCCACAGCAGTTCGCCGTTCTTCGGGTCATAGGCTTCGATCTTGCCGACCACGCCGAACTCGCCGCCGGACACCCCGGTGATCAGCTTGCCGTTGACCACCAGCGGCGCGGCGGTGATCGAGTAACCGGTCTTGTGGTCGGCGACGTTCTTGCGCCACACCACCTTGCCGGTGTCCTTGTGCAACGCCACCAGCTTGGCGTCCAGGGTGCCGAAGATCACCAGGTCGCCGTACAGGGCGACGCCGCGGTTGATCACGTCGCAGCACGGGCGGATGTCGTCGGGCAGGCGTGCATCGTATTGCCAGAGTTCCTTGCCGGTACGCGCATCGACCGCATACACCCGCGAGTAGGAGGCGGTGACGTACATCACGCCGTCCTTGATCAGCGGCTGGGCTTGCTGGCCGCGCTGCTTCTCGCCGCCGAAGGACATGGCCCAGACCGGACGCAGGTCTTTGATGTTGTCGGTATTGAGAGTGGTCAGGGTGCTGTAGCGCTGACCTTGCAAACCCAGGCCGTTGGTGACGATCTGGTTGGTCGACTGCATATCGTCGAGGATTTCCTGATCGGTGACGGCCCAGGCCGACATGGCGGGCAGGACCATCGCGGCACACAGCGCGCTGAGCACGAAAGGCTTGCGTAGACCGGAGTGTTTCATTGCGGTTACCTCTGCGGGTTAATTGTTATCCCCGGGAAATTCTCCCGGTCTGCCGCTAATTCTTCGCCGCAGCTGGTGTTGCAACAATTGCCCGCAGTGCCGATTTCCCTACTCCCTTGGTAGCAATACTTGCCCCTCGAACGGCGCCTTGCTCATCCAATGGCGCGACTTAAGTGCCAGCCGGGCCACCGTAAAAGAGCATACCCGGCAGGCCGCTCAGCCGTTAGAAAGTGACACCCCAAATGCTAAGGAGAGAAGCCCATGGGTCGTGTCATTTTGTTCTGCTGCCTGCTGTTCAACTGCCTGGGCAACGGCCTGTTGGCCGAACCGATCAAGATCGGCCTGAGCTACCCGCGTACCGGCAACTACAAGGCCGAAGGCCTGGAGCTGCATCGCGGCGCATTGATGGCGGTGGCGGCCATCAACGCCCAGGGCGGTCTGCTCGGACGCCCCTTGCAGCTGCTGACGCGCAACAGCGCCTCGCGGGCCGACAAGGCGCGCGGCAATGTCGAACGCTTCGCCAGCCAAGGCGCACGGATGGTCTTCGGCGGCGCCACCAGCGAAGAAGCGATCGCCGCCGGCAAACGCGCCCGGGAACTCGGCCTGCTGTATTTCGCCACCCTGAGCTTCGCCGAGGAAGTCACCGGCCGCACCGGCCATCGCTACCTGTTTCGCGAGTCCAATAGCGCCTTGATGAGCGCCCGCGTGCTCGGCGAATACCTCGGCTGGAACATGCCGCGCCAGCGCTATCACTACATAGTCGTCGACGACACCTGGGGGCGCAGCATCGAAAGCGAGCTGCGCCTGACCACCGGCAGCCAGGACCGCGCCCGCCACGGTCGCAGCGCCCTGCCCGCGTCCGGCGCGCTGCAGCGTCAACGTGCCGAGGCGCTGCACAAGGCCGCCGCCAGCGACGCCGAGATTCTGGTGTTGGCGCTGCTCGGTGAGGACCTGCTGCACAGCATGCGCCTGGCCCACGACCTGGGGCTGCACAAGCGCATGCAGATCATAGTGCCGCACCTGAGCAAGAGCCTGATCCAACAGGCCGGGCCGAAGGTCATGCAAGGGGTGATCGGCACCCAGGCCTGGACCTGGCAAGTACCCAGCGAGGAGCAATCGCCGGGCGGCCAAGCCTTCGTTGCCGAATATATCGAGCAGCATCGCGAGTACCCCGACAGCGCCGCGGCTTCGGCTTATGCCATCGTCCAGCAATGGGCCGAGGCCGTGCGCCGTAGCGCCAGCCTGGACAGCGAAAAGCTGATCGGCGCCCTCGAAGACCACAGCTACAGCCTGCTCAAAGGCCCGCAACAATGGCGCGCCTTCGACCACCAGAATGTGCAAAGCGTCTACGCGGTACGGGTCAAGGCGCGCAGCCAGATCATGCAGGATCTGCTCAAGCAGGATTACTTCGAGATCATTCACCGCATGGACGGCGAGGACGCGGCGCCCAGCCAGGACGAGTGGCAGCAGCAACGCGGCGAGCAGCTGACCCTGCAATAAGCGCAAAGCGCTGCGGGGGCGCGCCCCAGCATGGCCATGCCCGCGGCGCTGTAGTAGCGTTGCCCGGCGCACGCCGCGCCTCGGTGCGCCACTCCCCATCTATCGACAGGAATGCTCATGACTTCCGTGCAAACCTTGACGCGTTACAAAGCCTGGGCCGATGAGTTGTTTCTCGACACGGTGGCGCAGCTCCCCGAAGCGGATCTGCTCGCACCGCGCCCTATCCTGTTCGGCAGCCTGATTCGCACCCTGCATCATTCCTATGCCATGGACCGGGTGTGGCAAGCCCACCTACTCGGCCAGGCGCATGGCTATACCACGCGCAACCCGCAGGACTGCCCGCCATTCGAAGCGCTGCACAAGGATCAACTGGCCATCGACGCCTGGTATGTCGACTATGCCGAATCGCTGGATGCCAACGCGCTCGCTGAAACCGTGCGTTTCACCTTTATCGGCGGGGGCGAGGGAGCGATGTCGCGCAACGACATCCTGCTGCACGTGGTCAATCACACCACCTATCACCGCGGCCATGTGGCCGACATGCTGTATCACCACGCCCTGTTTCCGCCGACCACCGATCTGCCGGTGTTTCTCACCAAGATCGCTTCGTAGGGCGGACAAGGCTTCGTCATCTCCACCGAACAAAAACGCGGAGGCTTGTCGATTTAACCCCTTGGCAAACGACTAGAACTGCCGACCATGGTTCGTTTACTGGCGGCACGAACTACTCTGAAATCCGTCGAGTCGAGGAATCGCCCATGTCGCTGAAACTCTATGCCCACCCCTTCTCTTCGTACTGCCAGAAGGTGCTGACCGCCCTTTACGAGAACGCCACTCCGTTCGAGATGCGCCTGCTCGCGCCGGATGACCCGCAAACCGCGGCCGAACTCGCGGCGCTCTGGCCGCTCAAGCGCTTTCCGGTGCTGCTCGATGGCGCGCGCAGCGTGCTGGAGTCGAGCATCATCATCGAGTATCTGGCGCTCTATCACCCCGGGCCGGTGCGCCTGATCCCCGAGGATGGGCGCGCCGCGCTGGAAGTGCGGACGATGGATCGCTTCTTCGACAACTACATTTCCACGCCGATGCAGAAGATCGTTTTCGACAGCATGCGCACCGACGATAACCGCGACCCGCAAGGCGTCAGCGACGCCCGGCAGATGCTCGACACAGCCTATCGCTGGCTCGACGGCACCCTGAGCGGCCGCCAATGGGCCGCGGGGGATGCCTTCAGCCTCGCCGATTGCGCCGCCGCGCCCGCGTTGTTTTATGCCGACTGGGTCCAGCCGATCAGCCCGGCGTTGACCCAGGTGCACGGTTTGCGCCAACGCCTGCTGGCGCGGCCCTCGTTCGCCAGGGCGGTCGATGAGGCGCGCCCGTATCGTTCACTTTTTCCACTCGGTGCGCCCGATCGGGATTGAGTGAAAGCACAGTCGGCTCCGCCGGATCAACCAGATATCAGCCGCTAGCAACTTCTATCTGCAAGGTCTGCGAACTCGTAGGGCGGATATACCGAAGACTTGTCCGCCATCCCGGCGCCCGCGGTGGACAAGGCTCCGCCATGTCCACCCTACAAAGCGGGTTTTCCAACCCGCCAAGCTTTTGTAGCCCGGATGCAATCCGGGAAAATCATGCGCCTACAACCCCTCCCGGATTGCGCCGAAGGCTTATTCGGGCTACGGGATCGCAGTCAACGTCCGTGCCAGCGTGCCCGAGGTGCTTTGCCCGGCCATAGCTCAATCCAGCTGTTCGAACTGCGCGCGCTCGTAGCGCGGATACAGGTGGCTGACGCTGCGGATCAGCTCGTAGCGGCTCAGGCTGACCGCGGCGAAGCGCTCGGGGATGGGCGCACGGATCAGTTCGTTCATCTCCGTGCCTGCGGCCGCGCCGTTGCGCAACAGTTCGTCGAGCCAGGCGAGGTAATCGCGCATTTGCTCGAAGGGCGCGGCGCTCTCGGCCAGCGGGCCGTGGCCGGGCACGATCAGTTTCCAGGGCAGCGCCTGCAGCCGTTCGAGGTCGCCGAGCCAAACATCCAGCCCCGGCGTGCCGGGCGTGGTCAGCGCCCGTTGATAGAACACCAGATCGCCGGCGAACAACACGCCGCTGCTCTCGTCGAGAATCGCCAAATCGGCACCGGTATGCCCACGCAATGCCAGCAGGCGCAGTTGCCGGCCGCCGATGCGCAGCGCGCCGACTTCGAGCCTCTGGGTCGGCAACAGCACCTCGGTGCCACGCATCCAGTCGCCGACCAGGCGGTACATGTTTTCCGCCATCGCCTCGCCCTGCTCTTCCAGCAGCGCCGTGGTGCCGGCCAGGGCGGCGATCGGCACATCGGCGAAGGCCTGGTTGCCGAGGACGTGGTCGGGATGGTGATGGGTCAACAGCAGCTGCAGCACCGGCTTGTCGGTGACCCGGGCGATCGCCTGGCGTAGCGCCTCGCCGTAGCGTTTCGACGGGCCGCTGTCGATCACCAGCACGCCCTGATCGGTGACGATAAACCCGCTATTGACGATGTTGCCGCCGTTGCTCTGGGCGAAATTGTCGGTACTGCCCTCGACCAGCCAGACGCCCTCGGCGATCTGGCGCGGCTGCAAGGCGTAGTCGAATTCGGAGCGCGCCGGTAAAGCGCAGGCGAGCAGGGTCAGGAGCAATAGCCAGCGCATGGGCACCTCTCAGGGGATCGGGCGACGCGCTTACCGCGTCTGGTGAATGACTGGCCGCCCTGGCCGGAACTCAGGGCACCTGCGTGACGGCGCTGATCTGTATCAGCGGCTCGATGTCGGTGAAGTTGGCGACATCGGCCATGATCCGGTCGGCATGGGGCGCGAAGCTCTGCTGGAACGCCTCCATGCTGTCGAAATAAAAGTGGCCCATGGCGATAAAGGGCGCCGCCTCGCCGGGCGCGCCGCCGGTCAAACCCTGATTTACCGCTATAGCCTTGCAGACCTTACCCAGGCACTCGCGGACGATACCCATGTGCTGCTTGCCGTAATAGTCGAAGTCGAAATGCGCATTGGGCTGGTTGGGGTACAGCACGCTGACTTGGATCATCTAATTCTCCTCGGTGGTGACATGCGAACGCGTTTGCGGGCAAATCCGCCGCAGCAGAAAGGCTTGCCGAACTGCTTGTACGGACGCTAACAGGCCGGTGAAAAGCTCAGGCTAGAGCGTACTGGCGGCGATGATCAGCAAATTGACCCCGCGCAACAAGCAGGCCCTATGGACAGTGATTTTTTTGAAATATCACAGCACCGCCTCGAATTCGTTGCCGTTGTTGTCACGCAGCCACAACTCGGTGTCGCCCTCGCCCTTCACCTCCAGGCCGAGGGTCGGGTTCTCGCTGACCGAGGGGAACAGCTCCAGGGTCGCCAACACCTTGCCGGCGCTGTCGCGCAGTTCGGCCCGATTGAGGAAGAACTCAGGAATACCGCCGACCAGTCCATTGTCCATCGGGTGGGCGATTTGCACGCGCAAGCGGCTGCCGCCTTGGCGCACGAAACGCTTGCCGTACACCTCGCCGAGCCGCTCCTCCCAGCCGGCTTGGGCGCGCACCACGCTCGGCGCGGTGCAACCGCCACCAGCGGCATCGATGGTCGCCGAGCCGATGTGCCAAAGGCCGTCGTCGGTCAGCACCGCCGCACGAATCGGCGTGGCCTGCTCGATACGGATACGCAGGGCCAGGCGCGGCACCACCTCGGCGCCAGGGACGAAATCGAACAATTGCGCGATGGGGTTGAGCTCGGCCCAGGCCAGGATGCGCAGCACCCGCCCGGCATAAGCGCTGGCATCGACCTGAATCGGCACCTGCCGGGCATCCTCGGCGAACGGCGGCACCGCGACCTCGATCCGCTCATCGAACACATAGGGCGCACCGTCGAGCAGGCGCGCATGGTGGTAGTCCCACATCACCGAGGCCACCGGGTCGCCCGCGGCGGCCCACGCGCCGGGGCTCAAGGCAACCCCCAGCAATAGCAGCGCGCAACGCCATCCCATTCGCCGTCCCCCTTGTCCAATCGGTAGGCGGTGGGCCGCCCGTGCTCGTCGCCGGTTACTCGACGTCCTGGTACAAACCCGGTAGCTCGTAACGCAAGCCGTAGCGGGCATAGAGGCGTTCGAGTTCGCCGGCGAGGATCAACTCTTCGAGCTTTTCCTCCAGCGCGTAGGCCAGTTGGCGGTTGCTCTCGTGCACCGCCATGCCGATGTCCCAGACCTGCTTGCCCATATCCGGGTAGGCGTTCTCGGCCAGAGCCAGGTTGCTGTCCGCCGCCTGCGCGAGCTGCCAATCGATCTCACCGCGCATGGCCATCACGGCATCCACTTCGGCGTTCTTCATCCCGGCGAAAGCCGCTTGGGGATTGGCGAAGTGATGGGTCTTGTCGCTGAGCATGCCGTTGAACACCGAGGACAGGTAGAACGACGGCACACTGTCGACCTCGACGCCGATCGGGTGATAACGGAACACCGCGACGCTGGGCACCGCCTCGAGCCGACGGCGGTCGTAGGCGACCTGCCAGCGCTCGCGCTGGTAGGGGCCGAACATCACCACCAGGTCGTTGGCCAGTTCGCCGAACTCGTTGCTCATATAGGCGAAATCGCGGTCGTAAGGCACCCGCAGCATCACATCGGCCAATACGTCCGGGCGCAGGTAATGGCCGCGCCAGATGTAATCGCGCAGGTCGTCGTCGAGCTTCTCGCCCGGCGGCGCCCAGATCACCTCCAGCTTCAGACCCAAGGCGCCGGCCAGGGCCGCCGCGACTTCGTAGTCGACTCCGCGCGGCTGGCCGTCCTGCAGGAAGCTATAGGGCGCGAAACCCTCGTAGAGCGCGACCTTGAGTACCCCGGATTCGACGATGCTGTCGAAACTGCGTACCGGCGCCTGGGCCAGCGCCGGGGACGCCAGCCAAGCCAGATTGACGAACAACGCCACCACCAACAGCAGCTTCCGGCGCATCGAGGTCACTCCTCTATTGCCACGCTCTCGAGGTAACTGCGCACCGCCCACAACGCTTCCTGGCTGAGGTAGTCGGCCATCTTCGGCATGTAAACCCGGCCATCGCGCACCGCGCCGTTGATCACCCGCTCCTTGAACCACTCATCGCCCATGGCACCGGCTTCCAGCAAACGCAGATCGGGGGCGATGCCGCCGGACTTGGCTTCCAGGCCATGGCAGGCGGCGCAGTTCTGGTTGTAGGCCGAGGAGCCGATCTCGATCGCCCGTGGGTTGTCGCGGTAGGGGTTTTCCTCCAACCACTCTTCGCCCAGCGGCTCCAGGCCCGAGGTATTGACGGCCTGGGGAACCACATCGCCATGGGCCCAGAGGGTGGTCGAACAAGCCAACAACAGCATGGCGAAACCGGTTTTTTGTATGGTTTTCATGTTTTAGACCTCATCGAATGCAAGCAAGGCGGACTTTATGGAGCTTGATTGAACGCATCTTAAGAAGCCCCTCGCACATACCGAATGCTGCTTTGGTGGCCCGCACCTCGTTCCTTGGTAGTAGAACCTTGGCGGTACATCGCACTGCGCTCGCAGCACAACGGGCAAACCTCCGCCCTGACCGAGAGTCTAAAGCCCGGAATCGATAGCCCGAGGAGGCAATGATGGCTGAGGTGTTTTTCGACAATTGGCAGGCGCTGTTACGCACCCTGGTCGTTGGCGTCCTGGCATACATCGGCCTGATTTTCCTGCTGCGCCTGTCCGGCAGGCGCACGCTGTCGAAGATGAACGCCTTCGACCTGGTGGTGACCGTGGCGCTGGGCTCGACCTTCGCAACCATTCTGCTCAACAAGGATGTGTCCTTAGCCCAAGGCATCCTGGCTTTAGCCTTGCTGATCGGCCTGCAATACCTGGTCACCTGGACCAGCGTACGCACCGCCTGGGTGCGCCGGTTGGTCACCGGGGAGCCGGCATTGTTGTTCTATCGCGGCCAGTTTCTCAGCAGCGCCATGCGGGTCGCGCGAGTCACCGAAGACGAAATACGCGCCGCTATCCGCGCATCTGGCATCGAGGCGCTCGCCAGCGTCGAAGCCGTCGTCCTGGAAACCGATGGCACATTCAGCGTGGTGCAGCCCAGCCAGGGCGAGGAAGCATCGAGCCTGGTTGGAGTGAAAACACCGGAAAACGTTACTTGACCACGAAGTAGCCGAGCAGGCCCTTGGTGTAGAAGCGGTACTTACCGGGCTTGATCGGCACGAAGAAGATTTCCGCCTCGCCGGCGTCCTCGAATTCCAGTTCGGTGAGGGTAATCGCCTTGATCTCGACGCCGCCGGCTTCGACCTTGCGCAGGAAGATCGAAGTGGCGAATTCGGGCGCCTGGAAAGCGTATTCCTTCTGCCCGCTGGCGATGATTTTCAGGCGTAGGGTGGAAAACCGCGAAGCGTTTTCCATCACAAACATCGAAGCAACTCGCTCTCAAATCAGAGCTTCTTTGCCGTTTCCTGCATAATTTCTTGAAGACCAGCTTCGGTAATTTCCTTCCAGTCGTTTTCGGTAACTGCTTGCATACCGTCGTTCTTCAATGTGACGACTTCAAAACCAGAACCTCCTTCGGTTTCGATATTCAAGCGAGATTTGTTATTGACCGTTACGTAGAAGAAGCCGGGAGAAAACCATGACCAGAACTCAACGATACGTACTTTCACTGCGGCAGCATCAGGAACACCAGGATCGCCTACAACTTCATATCCTGCTTGCCTGTATGCGGACGCTACAGATTCGCTCACCAGAGTCGACACTGTACGACCAGAAGGCAGCAACACATCCCCAAGTCCCTTCCCATAACCATTTCGCTTTCGTGCAACAGCACGTTCAGTTATTGAACGGACGGTAATCTCATCGTTCTTCAAAGAAGGAATGTCTGCCTTACGCGGATTGATTTCAAAAACGCGTTCGTCAACTGCGGTGATGTAAACCTTCTTACCGTTGCTGGGTGCAATATTGGCCTGATCAAGCTGAGGGACCTTCACATCGATCTCAGAACGATTCGTAGCACAACCGACGCTCAACGCAAGCAGGCAAGCCACAACCCCCATTCTGAATATCTTTTCCATGCCCATTGAAACTACTCCATATCCTGTATTTGGTTTGGCCTTAACGGCTGAGCGATTCTATAGAACTGATGGCTAAATGACACCTTGCAAACAAGGATTAGTCGAAGCGCTTGAATATCGCCGCATCCGTATTCCCCCAAAATCGAACCCATGCATACCTGAACATTTCCGCTAGGAGCATGATCCTGTCCCAGGAAGCAGCCATCGCTTCAGTGTATGAATGAGCAGGTATATGCAGGCCATTGCAACCTACCCCGCCATCTCAAGCACTCTCCAACCCCACCCGCAACCCCCCGGTATCGATCAGGTGCGCTCGTGCTCTTGCAGGGCCAGCAAAGCCTGGGTCAGCTCGGCGTTATCGGCCTGCACTTGGCTGCAAGGTGCTGGACATGGCATTGAAATGCCCGACCAACTGCCAGGCCTCCGGCAGACCATAGCGTCGCAGACGCGCATCGAACTGCCCCTGCCCCACCTGTTGCAGGCCATCGAGCAACTCATCCAATACCCGCAGGGCACGGCGTACCGCGCAGGCAGTCGACCATCGCTTCGGCGCCTGCATTTCACTCTGTACGTCATAGCCGGCCTGGCGCACCAGCAACGCCAGGCCGACAGCGGTTATCAGGACGAACAGCAGCGTCACCAGCAGGTTGATCCGCAGAAGCGCCGACATGGCCTACTTGACCACGAAGTAACCGAGCATGCCCTTGCCTTCCAGGCCCTTGGCGTAGAAGCGGTACTTACCGGGTTTGATCGGCACAAAGAAGATCTCCGCCTCGCCGGCGTCCTCGAATTCCAGTTCGGTGAGGGTGACCGCTTTGATCTCGACACCGCCGGCTTCGACCTTGCGCAGGTAGATCGAGGTGGCGAATTCCGGCGCCTGGAACGCGTATTCCTTCTGCCCGCTGGCGATGATTTTCAGTTGGTAGGCGCGGCCGGTTTCCAACTGGTATTCCAGCTGCGACATGCTGTAGTCGCTCTGCTCGTTGCCCAGGCGCAAATCCGGCAAGGCCAGGGTGCGGCGGGTCAGGTCGCCGGCGGCGTAGATATTGTCGAAACCGATCAGGCTGGCGATCAGCAGTATGGGCAGGAGAAGTTTTTTCAGGGTGGACATGGCAAGCACCGTTTTTCTTGTTATGGGTGGGTGCGCCCATGCTAAAACCCCGGGATTCGAGCGGATTTACTACCTTGGTACGGCCCGCTTGGTACTTTGGGCATATTTCCCCGGGCCATGGCTGTTCCTATGCTGGCAACACCTACCCGGGAGTTGCCCATGCGCCAGATCAGCCGCTGTCTCTTGCCCGCTGTCGCTGCAGTCCTCGTTTACGCGGGCGGCGTTTGCGCGACCCCGGCCGCCGCGCAGGGTGAACTCCAGGTGCGCATCGGTTACCTGGCCTACAGCCCGTCAAGCGGCCCGCTGCTGTCCAACGTCATCCCGGAACCAGAGGACGCCGGCCTGCGCGGCGCCGAGCTGGCGATAGTCGACAGCAACAGCACCGGGCGCTTTCTCAAGCACAGTTACAGCCTGGAAGTCGCCGAGCGCGATGACAGCGCCGGCCTGCTCGCCGCCGCCAGCGAACTGCACGGGCAAGGTCTGCGCTTGTTCGTGGTCAATGCCCCGGCCGCCACCCTGCGCCAGCTCAGCCTGGCCCTGCCGGACAGCCTGCTGCTCAACGCCGGCAGCGCCGACGATGACCTGCGCCATAGCCAGTGCCTGAACAACGTGCTGCACACGCTGCCGAGCCGGGCCATGCTCGCCGACGCCTTGGCGCAGTTCCTCGCGGTGCGTAAATGGACCCGCTGGCTGCTGATCAGCGGGCCGACCGCAGACGATCAAGCCTACGCCGCGGCGCTCGAACGCTCGGCCAAGCGCTTCGGCCACAAGATAGTCGCCGAGAAGGCCTGGAGTTTCGACAACGACCAGCGCCGCAGCGCCCAGGCGGAGATGCCGCTGTTCACCCAGACCGCCGAGTACGATGTGGTGCTGGTGGCCGACGAGCGCGGCGATTTCGGCGAATACCTGCCCTACCAGACCTGGTACCCGCGCCCGGTCGCCGGCACCCAGGGCCTGACCCCGACCGGCTGGCACAAAACCGTCGAGACCTACGGCGCCGCGCAATTGCAAAAACGCTTCGAGGCCCATGCCAAACGCTGGATGAACGACCGCGACTTCGCCGCCTGGCTCGCCGTGCGTAGCATCGCCGCCGCGGTGAGCAAGCTGCGCCTGAGCGACGCCGCGGCGATTCGCCAGTTGGCCTTGAGCGGGCAACTGCCGCTCGACGGTTTCAAGGGTCGCAAACTGAGCTTTCGCAGCTGGAACGGCCAACTGCGCCAACCGATTCCCCTGGTCCATCCCCGCGCCCTAGTCAGCAATTCGCCCCAGGACGGTTTCCTCCATCCCAGCAGCGAGCTGGACAGCCTTGGTTACGACCGGCCGGAGGTCAGCTGTGATCTGGCTGGCAACGGTACTTGATGGTGTGCACGGCGCACCCTACACCGCCCGTAGGGTGCGCTGTGCGCACCGCCCTACCACAACAATAAAAGGATCGATCCATGCGTCTTAGCCACCTTGCCTGCACCGTCGCCCTCGGCCTGACCTGTCACACGGCCCAGGCCGCCACGGCTTATGTGTCCAATGAAAAGGACGACAGCATCAGCGTGATCGACCTCGACAGCCTGGAGGTTACCGATACCCTGACCGTCGGCATGCGCCCACGCGGCCTGTTGCTGTCCAGCGACAACAAGCTCTTGTACATCTGCGCCAGCGACTCGGACCGGGTGCAGGTGATGGACCTGGCGACGCGCAAGATCGTCAAGGAGCTTCCCTCCGGCGCCGATCCCGAGCAATTCGCCCTGCACCCCAACGACCGCTGGCTGTATATCTCCAACGAAGACGATGCGCTGGTCACGGTGGTCGACAGCCAAAGCGACGCGGTGCTGGCGCAGATCGATGTCGGCGTCGAACCCGAAGGCATGGCGGTCAGCCCGGACGGCAAATGGGCGGTGAACACCAGCGAAACCACCAATATGCTGCACTGGATCGACACCGCCACCCAGCAGTTGGTCGATAACACCCTGGTCGACCAGCGCCCGCGGCATGTCGAGTTCGACCTCGACGGCAAGCGCCTGTGGGCCTCGGCGGAAATCGGCGGCACGGTGACGGTGATCGAGGTCGCGACCCGCCAGGTGCTCAAGACCCTGAGCTTCCAGATCAAGGGCGTGCACCCGGACAAGGTGCAGCCGGTCGGGGTCAAACTCAGCGCCGACGGCAAGTACGCCTTCGTCGCCCTCGGCCCGGCCAACCACGTGGCGGTGCTCGATGCCAAAACCTACGAAGTACTCGACTATCTGCTGGTCGGCCGGCGCGTCTGGCATATGGCGTTCACTCCGGACCAGAAGCGCTTGCTGACCACCAACGGGGTCAGCGGCGACGTCTCGGTGATCGATGTGGACAGCCTCGAGGTCAGCAAGTCGATCAAGGTCGGCCGCTATCCCTGGGGCGCGGTGGTGACGCCATGAACGCCCTCGAAGTCAGCGACGTCGCCTTCGCCTATGGCCCGCGCCAGGCCCTGCAAGGCGTGGGTTTCAGCGTCGCGACCGGCAGTTTCGCCGCACTGCTGGGACCCAACGGCGCCGGCAAATCCACCCTTATCGCCCTGCTCACCCGCCTCTACGACCTGCAACAGGGCGATATCCGGGTGATGGGCAGCAGCCTGCGCCAGCAACCGCGCGAGGCGCTGCGCCAGCTCGGCGTGGTGTTTCAGCAGAGCACCCTGGACCTCGACCTGAGCGTCGAACAGAACCTGCGCTACCACGCCGCCCTGCACGGTATCCCAAGGCGCGAGGCGCAGCTGCGGATCGACGAGGAGCTGACCCGCCAGCAGTTGATCGAGCGCCGCCACGACAGAGTCCGCGCGCTCAACGGCGGCCACCGTCGCCGCGTGGAAATCGCCCGCGCCCTGCTGCACAAACCGCGTTTGCTGTTGCTCGACGAAGCCAGCGTCGGCCTCGACCCGGCCAGCCGCCTGGCGCTCAACCGGCATGTCCGGCAACTGTGCCGCGACACCGGCCTGGCGGTGCTCTGGACCACCCACCTGCTCGATGAAGTGCAAGCCAGCGACCAGTTGCTGATCCTCAACCGCGGGCAGCTGGTCGCCCAGGGCATCGCCGGCCAGATCGGCTCCGACGACGCCAGTCTGGCGCAAACATTCGAGCGCCTGACCAGCAGTGAGGTGGCGGCATGAGCGTGGGGTGCGCCGCGCGCACCGATTTGCGCGTCCGAGAACCCCTGGTGCGCATGGCGCACCCTACCCTTGCGCGCCCAACCCCGGAGCCCACGCGATGAACGCCTACTGGTACTGCCTCGCCGGCATAGTGCAACGCGAATGGCTGCGCTTCGTGCTGCAGCGCTCGCGCTTTCTCAGCGCCCTGGTGCGCCCGCTGCTGTGGCTGCTGGTGTTCGCCGCCGGCTTTCGCGCCGCCCTGGGCATCGCCATCATCGCGCCCTACGACACCTACATCACCTACGAGACCTACATAGTCCCGGGGCTGGCCTGCATGATCCTGCTGTTCAACGGCATGCAGGGCTCGCTGTCGATGGTTTACGACCGCGAAATGGGCAGCATGCGCGTCTTGCTGACCAGCCCTTTACCACGGGCGTTTCTGCTCGCCGGCAAGCTGCTGGCGATCGCCTTGATCTCGCTGCTGCAGGTATATGCCTTTCTCGCCATCGCCTGGTTCTACGGCGTACAGCCGCCGCTCTGGGGCCTGCTCGCCGCCCTGCCCGCGCTGTTGCTGGTGGCCTTGCTGCTGAGCGCCCTGGGCCTGCTGTTGTCGAACGGCATTCGCCAACTGGAGAACTTCGCCGGGGTAATGAATTTCGTGATCTTCCCGCTGTTCTTCCTCTCCTCGGCGCTTTACCCGCTGTGGAAGATGCGCGAAGCCAGCGAATGGCTGTACTGGCTGTGCGCGCTCAACCCGTTCAGCCACGCGGTGGAGCTGGTGCGCTACGCCCTCTACCAGCGCCTGAACCTCACCGCCCTGCTGGTGTGCCTGGGCCTGACCGCGCTGTTCGCGGTGCTCGCGGTAGTCACATTCAACCCGCAGCACGCCGCCCTGCGCCGGGCCAGCTAAGCCCATTCGCGGCTAAAGCGGAACGCCGCCCGGCCGCTCCTACAAAAAAGCGCATACCCCGTGGAAGGGGCTTTAGCAGGCCGTTGAAAAACGTAGGCGAGGCAGCCGAGACAAGGCAAAAACAGGCGAGGAAGCGGAGTTTACGTGTTGTAAATGAGCATTCCGAGCCTGTTTTTAACGCCGTATCGGCAACGTAGGTAGTTTTTCAACAGCCTGCTAGCCGCGAATATCTGTTCGGGCCTCTACTACTTTGGTACTGCTTTTACTCTCCAACGTAGAATTTCCAAAGCCTCGCCATTGGCCTGTAATACCTCCATAAAAAGAACCGCTACTTAAGCGAGGAGGTATCCGGTGGCAATGCGACCCGCTGCTTTGCTGGTGCTCAATGGTCTGCTGGCCCTGGCCTGCATGGCGCATGCCGAGCCGCCGCTGTTTTCGGCCGCGGGTTACCGCATCGAGCACTACCGCAGCCCGACCCCGATGCATAACGAGTACGCTCGCCCCCTCGACACCGCGGCCCTGCAACGGCTGTTGATCGAACAGCCCCACGCCCGCCTGATCGATGTCTACCGCCGTCCCTGGCGGCATGGTCAGTTCATCGAAGACGAAGCCCACGCCAACCTGCCGGACAGCCTGTGGCTGGCCAACACCGGCGACGGCGAACTGGACATGCAATGGCAGACCTACTTCAGCCACCATCTGCAACAGGCCAGCCACAACGACAAAGGTTGGCCGTTGGTGTTCTACTGTCGCGCCGATTGCTGGCTCGGCTGGAACGCGGCGAAACGCGCCCACGCCATGGGCTATAACAACCTCTACTGGTACCGCGATGGCATCGACGGCTGGCAGCAGGCCGGCTTGCCGTTGATCCCGGCACAACCGGCGGCCCTGCCCTGATAGCCTGCCTGGATAAGCACAAAGATTCTTTGCCGACGGCTGGAAGCCACGCCAGAATTACAACAATGAGGTGAGCGACCATGTACAAAATTCTAATTGCCGACGACCACCCGCTGTTTCGCGAAGCCATTCACAACGTCATCAGCGACGGCTTCGCCGGCAGCGAAATCCTCGAAACCGCCGACCTCGACAGCGCCCTGGCCCTGACCCTGGAACACGACGACCTCGACCTGATCCTGCTCGACCTGAACATGCCCGGCATGCACGGCCTCAACGGCCTGATGCAACTGCGCAACGAGGCGCCGACCATCCCGGTGGTGATCGTCTCCGCCGAACAGGACAAGCAAGTCGTGCTGCAGGCCATCACCTACGGCGCCGTGGGTTTCATCACCAAATCCTCGCCGCGCGCGCAGATGACCGACGCCATCCAGCAGATCCTCAACGGCAACGTCTACCTGCCGCCGGACATCATCCGCACCCAGGGCAACAGCTCGCGACGCAGCCACCCGGAAAACCCGAGCATCTCCGCCGAACTGCTGCAGGCCCTGACCCGCAAACAACTGCTGGTGCTGGAGCGCATGACCAAGGGCGAGTCCAACAAACAGATCGCCTACAGCCTGGACATCGCCGAAACCACGGTCAAAGCCCACGTCTCGGCGATCCTGCGCAAGCTCAACGTGCATAACCGGGTGCAGGCGATCCTCTCGGCCGGCGATATCGACTTCGCGGCTTATTTACGGCGTTAACGGATGCATGAAGCCAGCCTCGTAGGATGGGTTAGGCGCCCACCGATCTGCGGGTGAGCGCATAACCAAACGCGCCGTAACCCATCATCGCTATATCCATCGCCACGGCTTTCCCTGTGATCGCTAGCTGGCCATCACCTCGTCACCCGCTAAACTACCTGCGTACTTCTCTGCAAAGGAATGCAGGCATGACCGCTTACCGCCGCGACTGGACGCCGGGTGCCACCTGGTTCTTTACCCTTAACCTGGCCGAACGCCAACGCGGCTTGCTCACCACACAAATCGATCTATTGCGCGCCAGCTTTGCCAGGGTGATGCACCGGCATCCGTGGCGGATCGATGCGATCGTGATCCTCCCCGATCACCTGCATGCCCTGTGTACGCTGCCACCTGGCGATGCGGACTTTGCGCTGCGCTGGCGGCTGATCAAGACCGGTTTCTCCCGCGCCCTGCCCCGTCACGAACGGATCGGCGCCAGCCGCCTGGGCAGAGGCGAGCGCGGTATCTGGCAGCGGCGCTATTGGGAGCATCGTATTCGAGACGATCGAGACTTCGCCCGGCACGTCGATTACATCCATAACAACCCGCGCAAACATGGACATGTACAACGGCTCGCGGACTGGCCGTGGTCGTCCTTTCATCGGTATGTACAGACCGGGTTGTTGCCCGAGGATTGGGGTGGAGGCGATGAGCAGGATCGCGGATACGGTGAGTAGGGGATGGCGGGAGTGATTGTGTACGGCCGGTCATATCTGCAAACGCCGCGATTACCGAGCGATTCCCGGTAGGATGGTGTTGAGCGTAGCGATACCCATCACAACCAAATGCAAACTTACGCAAGAATCAAGATGGCAACAGCTGTATGCAGGCTGACTAATGGTGACTCATCGTCCCCTTGATGGGTATCGCTTCGCTCAACCGCATCCTACAAAAGCCGCCCTCTCAACTGGCAACGCAATCCTCAACCCGCCCCACGCTCCAACAAATGACTCATCGCCGTCTTCAGCTTCATCGGCCGTACCGGTTTGTGCATCAGGGTGTGGCCGAGTTCGCGCATCTGCTGTTTCAGTTCGTTGCTGTAGTTGGCGGTGATCATCAGTGCCGGTAGCGGTGTGCTGCGGCGGGCGTTGATCAGGGCCACCGCGTCGACGCCGTTGTGGCCGTCGTCGAGGTGGTAGTCGGCGATCAGCAGGTCGGCGTCTGCGTGGTAGTTGTCGACCTGGCGCGCCAGGTCTTCTTCCGATAGCGCGGTGACCACCTGGCAACCCCAGGCTTCGAGCAAGGTGCGCATGCCGGCGCAGATCGCCGCGTCGTTATCCAGTACCCAGATGCGTGAGCCGCTGAGGCGTTCGAGCAATAGATCGGGCGTCTCGTGCACCACCCGGGCGCGGGGCGCGCGGGTGGTCAGCGGCACTTCCACGGCGAACATCGAGCCGCGCCCCAGTTGCGAGCGGACGTGAATTCGGTGGCCGAGCATACGCGCGATCTTGTCGACGATCGCCAGGCCCAGGCCCAGGCCGCGGTCCTGTTTGCGGTGGGTGACGGCGCCGCGTTTGAACTCCTGGAAGATCTCGCCGAGCTTGTCTTCGGCGATGCCGATGCCGGTGTCCCAGACCTCGATCGACAGGCGCTGCCGGTGCCGACGGCAGCCGAGCAGGATGCGCCCGCTGGTGGTGTAGCGAATGGCGTTGCTGAGCAGGTTGCGCAGGATCCGCGCGAGCAGCTGGATATCGCTGCGCACCAGTGCCGAGCTGGGGATGAAGTCCAGGCGCAGGCCTTCGCTGCCGGCGATCTGGTGGTATTCGGCGGCGAGGTTTTCCAGCAGTTCGCTGACCGCGAAGGGCGCGATGTCCGGCTTGATCAGCCCGGCGTCGAGCTTAGAGATATCCACCAGGGTGCCGAGCAGGCTTTCCACATCCTCCAGGGAATTGCTGACGTTGCGCACCAGGCCGGCGCTGCCCGCCAGCTCGCGTTTCTCCAGCAGCGCGCTGGTGAACAGGCGCGCGGCGTTCAACGGCTGCAGCAGGTCGTGGCTGACCGCGGCGAGGAATTTGGTTTTCGACAGGTTGGCCTGCTCGGCCTCACCCTTGGCCTCGCGCAGGCGCGCTTCCATCTGCGTGCGCTCGTCGATTTCGCGGCGCAGCTGCTGGTTGACCGTGGTCAGCTCGGCGGTGCGTTCGCGCACCCGTTGCTCGAGGTGCTGATAGGCCTGATGCAGCGCTTCGGCGGTGCGCCGGCGCTCGGTGATATCGCGGATCAGCACGAAGATTCCGACCACTTCGCCGCTGGCCTGCCGGTTCGGCACGTAAGAGCGCAACATGTAGCGCTCCTGACCGCTGTGGTTGGTTTCGGCGACGTCGAAGGTCACGCTCTCGCCGGACAGCGCCCGCTCGATATAGGGTTCCAGGCGCCGGCAATGCTCGTCGCTGTGCACCTCGCGCAGGCTCTGGCCGAGCATCGCGCCGCGCGGCCAGCAGTACCATTCCTCGTAGACCTTGTTGGTGAACTCGTAGACCAGGTCGGCATTCAGGTAGGCGATCAGCGCCGGCACATGGTCGGTGATCAGGCGGATCCAGCGTTCGCTTTCGCTGAGCGCTTCGGCGTGCCGGTAGCGCTCGGTGATGTCGGTGAAGGTGTTGACGAAACCGCCGGTGGGCAACGCATGGGTGCGCACCTCGAGCATCCGGCCGTCGAACAGGCGCAGCTCCAGTTCCTCGATCGGCCGGCCGTTGGCGTCGCGGCTGGCGGGGGTCAGCAGGGCCAGTTCGCTGTCGGCCATCACCTCGGCGAACGGCCGGTGCGCATTGATCGGCGCCAGGCCGCAGAGGTCGAGGAAGCGGTGGTTCCACAACTCCAGGGTGCCTTCAGCGTTGACCATGGCCATGCCCTGGGACAGGTTGTCGACCGCACGTTGCAGCAGCCGCGACTTCTGCGCCAGGGCCTGCTCGCGGCGCTGGGTTTCGTTGAGTTTGACCTCGGTGATATCGGTATAGAGGATCACCAGGCCGCCCTCGCGGGTCGGCCGCTCGCTGACCTGCACCCAACGCCCGTCGCGCAGGCGATAGAGCATCTGCTCGCCTTCCTTGCTGCGCTGTTCCTCGACCACCAGGCCGGTGCTGATGCTCAGGCGCTTGATTTCCGCTAGGCGGGTGCCTGCGCTGATGCGCGCGCGGCTATGGGCCCAGAACGACTTGAAGTGGCTGTTGAACAGGACGATGCGCTGTTCGCGATCGAACAGCACGAAGCCATCGGAAATGCTCTCGATGGCGTCGATCAGATGCTGGTGCGCGGTTTCCGCGCGCAGACGCGCGTCGCTGAGCAACTGGTTGCTGGATTTCAGTTCGGCCATCGCCTGGTTCAGCGCGTCGGTGCGTTCGCGCACCTGCTCGGCCAGCACCACCGAATGCTGGAACGCGGCATAGGCGTCGTCGCCGCGCGAGTGCACCGACTCGACCCGTTCGATCAGTGCGGCGTTTATGCGTTTGAGCTTGTGGTTTTCCTTTTCCAGCGCCTGGCAACGGGCGTGCAGCTCGACGGCATCAACCCCGGCCAGGTCGGCCGATGGCGACTCCGGTGAAGGTCTGGTTGATGTGCATACCATTGAACTGCTCTCCGTAGGTGTTGAACCCTATGACTGGCTGGTTACGCAGAAACGCCGAGACCGGCTCGACGCCGCCCTGGTCTTCGATTTCCAGGCGGCGCAGAAAACAATCGCAGCCGATGGTCAGCAGCAAGGGCCCGAGCCGCTCGCGCAGGCCGGCGAACACCGTTTCGAGGTTCGGCAACAACGGCCCCGGACGCATGGCGGTGAGCACGATGCCGTTCTCCACCGCGCAGTAGAACGTCAGGCTGAGGTCCTCGTTGACCCGCTGGATCGAGCGCACGTAGTACTGCTCGCTGATCCGCACGGCCACGGGATGGGCGGCGAAGACCCGGTGATCCAAAGCCTCCAGCGGCACGCCGATCAACTCGGCGTACTCCTGCGCGGCCGGCGCCGCGTTCAGCTCGTAGACCCGCCGGCTGGCGCTGTCGGCACAGGTCACCACCAATTTGTCGGCGCTGGGCTGAATGTGGTGGGTGCTGAACACTTCAAAATCCAGCCAGGTGTTGAACAGCACCACCACCGCCGCGCCGGTATGGAACTCGCCGCCGTAGTAGACATGGGTGTGGGTCAACTGATTGTCGTCGCCGGCCGAGCCGCCGAAATGCGGGATGCTGCCGAGGGCCGCGCTGAGCGCGCCGAGCACCACTTCCTCGCGGCTGGACAGACCGTCGAGCAGGGTCAGGGCGAAGCTGTGGCCCTTGATCGAAGCCAGTTCGTTGGCGCGGCAATCCTTGACCAGACGCTCGACCAGTTGCTGAGCGTCGATCAGGCTGAAGCGTTCCATTTCGTCGATCAGTGCGCTGGCGATCGAGAAACTGCGATGGTCGAAGCCCACCGCGCTGACGCAGCCGCGGCCATAGCCGTGGGGAGTGATCTCCCCGGCACTGGTGCAACCGATCAGGTTGATCCCGCCGAAATGCGACTCCAGCGCTTCGCCGAGGCGTTGCAGGTCATAGGCGGCGGAGCAGAAAAACAGCACGAAGCCCAGATGCGGGTGGATCAGCTGGCGCGCCAATTCCTGCGCCACCAGCTCGACGTCGGCGGCGCTCGATGTGGCGGTGATCACGCCTTCCGTCTGTCCTTGCTGCATAACTCGCCCCATAAAAAACCCATCTGTCCGGGATCGATTTTACGAAGCTCCCCGCCCGCGCCCCATTCCACTTGAGTAGCGCCGGCCTAGTCCCTAAGTAGCATGATCGTGGGAGCAGACCGGCTCACAGGCAGCGCATCAGGAAAATCGGCAAAGCCGCGAACAACAGCGTCATAGGCGAGAGGATCAGCAGTAATTCCAGGCTGTAGAGCTCCATATTCACCTCGCAAAAAAGACCAGGGTGGATTGCCAGCCGCAGGGCGAGCACGGTCTATGGCCTCGTAAGATGGACATGCCGAAGGCTTGTCCACCATGCGCATGCCAGTTCCGTAGCCCGGATGAAATCCGGGAGCGATTGCCCGGTCGCTGGATTTCCCCGGATTGCGCCTAGGCTTATCCAGGCTACGAAGAGCGAGGCCCAACATTGGATCGCCCATACCTGCCGGATAAAAAAATGCCGCTCACCTGAACCAAGTGAACGGCATTCGGCACCAGCGTTGCTTACCAGCTCAGCACCGCACCCACGGCGAAGGTGTCGGTGTCTTCGGCCAAGCCACTACCGGCGGCGGCATCGATCTCGTACTGGTTGTACTCGGCGACCAGCTTGAGGTTGTCGTTGATGGTGCGGAAGTAGGCGACGCCACGGGTCTCGTAATCGGCGGCGGTACCCAGACCGTTGCCGTCGTCCTCGGTCTTGCCATAGGACAGCGCCACGCGGTTCTTGCCGAAGGTGTAGGAACCCTGCAGCAGATAGCCTTCGCTATCGATTTCACGCAGCGTGGCTTCACCGGCATTGTTGGTGAAGAACGGGTTGATGCCTTCGGCCTGGAAGCCGGAAGCGGTCACCGAGAAGCCGGCCACTTTCGCCTGCACGCCGTAGCCGAGGCCCTGGGAGGTCACGCTGTCGACCGTGTCGTCGGTGTTTTCCGAGGTCTGGTAGGCGCCGTTGAGCCAGGAGTAAATGGTCGCGCCGCCGAGGTCGAACTGGTAGCTGACCTCCGACTCGAAGCGTGGCTCTTCCTGGTAGGACTTGCCGACTGCGCTGTCGTCGTTGGTGTCCACCGGGTCCATGATGCCGACGGCGAAACGCAGGCCTTCGGCCAGGTTGTTGTTGCGGTAGGTGATCTGCGAGGTCGGGAACGGATAGGGATAGCCGGTGCCGATATTGCCGAACGACACGCCGGTGCCGTCGACCAGGCCCAGGGTGTCGCTGACGTTGCCGTAGCCGGCGAGCATTTCGTCGAGGAAGATGTTGGAGCGCGAGAACAGGCCGAAGTCCTTACCCACCAGCACTTCGCCCCACTCCGGCGACGCCACGGTGCCGTAGAACTGACGCACGTCGATGGCGGTGCTGGTGCCGTTGGCTTCGCTGTCGTTGATGGTGACCCAGAAGGACGAACGGCCGCCGAGTTTCAGGCCATCGATCTGCTTGCCGAAATTGAAGCCGATCCAGTTCGGCAGAAAGCCCATTTTCACCCGCGCCTGACGGCGGTCGAACTGCTCGCCCTCGCGGTCGACGTCGCTGTTCACATAGAAGGCGTTGATATAGCCGTCGGTGGAGAAGGTGGTGTCGTCCTGGTCGTACAGAACGATCTCGGCAGCCGCTTGCTGAGCCGTGGCCAGCGCTACGGCGGCCGTCAGGGCCAGGGGCAGGAATCGGATGTTGGCGATCTTGTTGTTGTGCATATCACTCTCCGCTTGAGGGGTCGACCGTCGGGTAGTCGGTTCGGAGGCGATTATCGAAAAGCCGCAACCCCGGCCATACGCTGCTATGGCGCCGGTTACCTGCTGCTTTGGCCGGGCCCGGCGGCTCGGGCAATAAGGCGTAGTACCTGAAGATGTAGTACCCGTCGCCCGAAGGTCGTAAACGGCGCGAGCCAGGCGCGGACAAGCGCCCAGGCCGCGCCGAAACGGGCGATCCGGCGTTGTGGGTACGATGAGAAAAGTCGCGCGAGAAGGCGCTAATCGGCGTGGGACGACCAATCCGCAGTCGGTTTGGCGGCGTTGGCCAAAACGTACCAACCGCCCTGACCTGCTTGCAGCTGGCGCTGGCACTGCAGCAGATCGCTGCGGGTGATCGCCGCCAACGCCTGCTGCAGTGCGCCATGGTGCTGTTCGGGCAAGCCGGCCAGGTGGGTTTGCCAGCACTGCTCGGCATGCTCGGGCGACGCCGCGCTCAGCAATTGCCGACCCAACTCGTCGGCCGCGCCGCTTAGGCTTTGCGCATCCAAGGTCGCCAGGCCTGCGCCCTGCTTCTGTAGAAAGGCTTCGATATGGGCGAGGATTTCCGCCGGCGAAGCGTGCGGCGATTGCACCGCGAACAGGATGCCGCCACGTCCCCGCACCTGGCGGTAGCCGCAAAATACCGCATAGCCCAGTTGCAGCTCGCTGCGCATACGGCGAAAAAACGCCTGCTGGTACAGCTGCGCGAGCAAGCGCCAGCCGGCTTCGAGCGCCGCCTCCGGCGCGGGCTGCGGACAGAACAACAGCAATAGCGAATCGTCGCAGGCGATACCGACATCCCACCAATGCCGCCCCGCTAACGCAGGGCCTGGCGGCTCGGCGACGGATAACGGCGAAATCGCGGCGAACAAGGCTTCGATCTCGGCTTGCCCCGCCGCCTCGATAGCCACACCCAGGCCTTCGAAGCGCGCCCCTCGGTATGCCTCGCGCAGGCTTTGCGGGGTCAGCGGCGCGCAATCGCCAGGCGGCGCAAACAGTTCGGGCAAACGCCGCAGCACTTGGCGTAGCGCCATTTCGGCGCGCACCTGCGCCGCGTCTTCTCGCGCCTGACGCGGGCTCTGCCGCCAGGCCTCGGCCGGCGGCTCGAGGAGGATCGGCAACACCTCGCCGAGCACCTGAGACAACAACTTTGCCGGCCCCTGGAGCGACAGGTGCCAGGCATCCTCCTCCACCGTCACTTGCAAGGCGACGCCGACCTCGGCCGCACCGGCTTCGACCGCCCGCAGCGCGACGCGGAACAATGCCTGCAACGGCGCAACCGCCACCCGCCCGGCGAACCGGCAACGCCCGTTCAACACCGCCTGCCCGGGCGCAGTCAGCCAACGCAGCCGTGCCGGAATGGCGACGACGCTTGGCGGCGTCGCTCGCGGTTGGCGAAACGCATTGCCTGGCGGTAGCTGCCAGGCCCAGGCCCGTTGGGCGGCACTCGCAGGCGCCTCGCGGCGCATTTGCAGGGCAAAGCCGACAGCGGGCCAGGCGGGCATGGGCGCGGCATCGGCGAACAAGGCGATACACCGTGATCCCTGCTGCATCTGCGCCAACAATGCCGCGACTACGGCAGCTTCGGCGGTACTCGGCTGCTCGCCGTACTCCAGGCTGGCTTGCCAGCAGCGCGCCAGCGCCAAGGGCGCCAGAGCGCCTAACCAGTGTTGTCGGATGCTGCGATAGCGCTCATGCAAAGCGCCATGATCGGCGCCTGCGAAGAACGTCAGCCAGGCCGACAGGGCCTGGGTCAGACGAGCCTGGGTGGCCGGCGCACAGTCGACGCCGGAGAAGCTCAACAGCAACAGGCTCTGCTCGGCGTAGCGATAGATCACCTGGGTTTTCAGCCCCTGGCACAGCCCGGCCTCGCGCAAGCCGGCGAGCAACCCACCCGGCGCCTCGCTACGCAACCAGGTCTGAACGAATTCCAATGCCTGCCCCATACCCGGCGCCGCCCATTCCAGGGCGAACGCCAGGTGCAATGCCGGCCCGGTCGCCGCCACCTGCATGTGCAAGTGCTGTTCGCGCAGCGCCAGCAAGGGCACGGGCGGCGTTTGTCGGTGCCTGACGCCAGGCGCCAGCACCTGCGCATGCCGCTGCGCTATCTCGAACAACTCGTCGGCGGATTGCGGACCGACCAGCAGCAGCGACAGTTGTCCGGCCTGATAAAAGCGTCGATGAAACCCCAGCAGGGCCTGCTGAAAATCCTCCTCCTCGACCTTCAGGCTGTCGCGATTGCCCGCCTGAAACGCGGCGCAACGATGGCCGACCGGCAATGCCTGGGCCAGCCCCGCCGCGACCAGAGTGTCGGGGTCCTGGGCGCGGGCGATGAATTCGGCATGCACCACCTCACGCTCGCGCAGTTGCGCAGCTTTATCCAATAGCGGCTTGGCCAGCATGTCCAGGAGTCGCGCGAGGGCCTCGCCGAGCCGCTGGGCCGGCACCTCGCAAAAATATTCGGTGTGCCGCGCCTGGGTCGAGGCGTTCAACTGCCCGCCGCAGCGCTGGACGAACGCCATCAACGCGTCTTCGACGGCGTAGCCGTGGCTGCCGAGAAACAGCAGATGTTCGAGAAAGTGCGCCAAGCCGGGATACGCCGTCGGCTCGTCATGGCTGCCCGCGGCTACCCGCAGGCTGATCGCCGCCTTGGTCGCCCCCGCTTGGCTGAGCGCCGCCACGCGCAGGCCGCCGGCCAACTGCCGACGCTCGGGCTGAGGCGCGGTTAGCGGCGGAAAATCGCTAGCGGTGGGCATGGCGGAACTCGGTTCTGGCAGCATTCGGCACCTCAGCATCGAACAATCGGCAGCCGCCCGGCAATGCTGCTTTGGCACGAGCAGCCTTGCGACCAAAGTAGCGAACCGGCACAGCGGCAACTGCGCCTGTCGATAGCGCACTCCTAGAGCAACGAAAGTTTGAACTTATTCATTGTTTCAATTTGCCTATTTCAGTCCGGCCATTTATCGGCTAAGGCTGAATTCCGTTTCGTTTCTTCAGCAACCCTCCATGCTCAATCGGCCCCCTCCGCAGGTGTTCGGCGCCCTAGATTTTCACCGCCAACTATCGCTTGATAATGCCGTTTTAGAGCGCTAAACGCCTATTTCTTCCCGCACGCCGAGCAAGCCGTCGATGCCCTTCTATTACTGGATGAAAGGTGCCCGATCGCAGGCTATGCGCAAAGATTCCAAGCAGCCCGGAATGCTTGATTAGTGGACTGTCAAATCAACCACGGAAGGTCAATTTCATTGATCAAGTTAACAGCCGGTCAGTCCAGGCTTCCTGCGTCTGGACTGTCCCCCGACTGCATCTGGTCACGTGCCAGAAGGATCTGTCATGCGTTTGCCCTCACTCCTGCTGCCCCTGATGCTTACCCTGGCGTGGACGGCTCAAGCAGAAACCGCCGAACAGGTGGCCATACGCGCGGACGAAAACCTGCGTAACTATGGCGACCTGCAAGTGAACCTGGAAATGGTGCTGATCAGCCCCAGCGGCGAAACCGCAAGCCGCGCGCTGCGGGTACGCAGCCGCGAGGCGGGCGACAGCACCGACCAGACCCTGATGGTCTTCGAGGCCCCCAGGGACGTGGCGGGTTCAGGTTTGCTGTCGCACAATCGTGCTACCGGCGAAGACGAACAATGGCTCTACCTGCCCACCCTAAAGCGCATCAAGCAGATCGGTGCGCGCAACAAGTCCGGTCCGTTCATGGGCTCCGAGTTCGCCTACGAAGACATAGTCACGCCGTTCTGGCAGAAATTCAGCTACCGCGACCTGACCGAGACGACGCTGGGCGACATGCCCGTCTACCGCCTGGAACGCATCCCCAAGGATGAATACTCGGGCTATACCCGTCAGCTCGTGTGGATCGACAAGGCGCAACACCTGATCCGCCGTATCGAGTATTACGACCGTCGCAACAACCTCCTCAAAACCTACACCGCTTCGGACTTCCAGCAGCACCCGGGCGGGCATTGGCGGCCCGGGGAAATGCTGATGGTCAACCACCAGACCGGCAAACAGACACGCCTGCTGTGGCGCGACTACCGCTTCGACACCGGTCTGACAGCCGCAGATTTCAGTCAGAACGCCCTGCTGCGAGTGCGCTGATGATGACCAAGATCACGCGCCCCGCCCTATGGACCCTGGGCCTGGCGATAAGCTTGTTCGCCTGCTCGCCGGCCGATGCACTGCAGCAGCGCCACGAACTCGGCCTGGAAACCTGGAACTTCGCCGAGCGGGGCGCCCAGGGTCAGGCCCGGACAAATGCCTCGGTGAGCCTGCGTAGCGAGTTCTGGCACGACCTGGACAACGGCCGCGATCGCCTCGTGCTGGTGCCGTTCGTGCGCGGCGACCTGCGCGATGCCCGGCGCAGCCATTTCGACCTGCGCGAAGCCAGTTGGGACCACCGCGGCGATGGCTTCACCTTGCGCGCCGGCATCCATCAGGTGTTCTGGGGTGTGACCGAGGGCGTGCACCTGGTCGACATCGTCAACCAGACCGATCAGGTGGAAAGCCTGGACGGCGAGCAGAAGCTCGGCCAACCGATGATCAACCTGAGCATCGAGCGCGGTCAGCAGCTGTTCGACCTGTTTCTGCTCACCGGCGCCCGCGAACGGCGTTTTCCCGGCGAGGACGGGCGTCTACGCCTGCCCCTGGTGGTGGACGAGGACCTGAGCAGCTACGAATCCTCCCGGGAGAACCGCCGCCTGGACCTGGCCGCACGCTGGCAGCTCAACCTGCCGACTCTGCGCCTGGGCCTGAGCGGCTTTTCCGGCACCGCCCGCGAGCCGGAACTGCGCCCGGTCGTCGACCTCGCCCAGGTGCGCTTCAGCGGCAGCCAAGCGGTCGGTTTCGCCCCCGGCTACCGACCGGTACTGGCGCCCCACTACCCGCTGATCGAGCAGTTCGGCTTGGACGTGCAGGTGACCCAGGGCGACCTGCTGTGGAAGCTCGAAGCCATCCGGCGCACCGGCGGCGTGGAGAACTTCAACGCCGCCGACGCCGGCCTGGAATACACCCAGGTCGGCGCCTTCGGCACCCGCCTGGATCTCGGCTGGTTGTTCGAATACCTCTACGACAGCCGCGACGAACGCGCCACCACGCCCTTCGAGGACGACCTGCTGCTGGGTTGGCGTCTGGCGTTCAACGATGCGGCCAGCAGCACCTTGCTGGCCAGCTTGATCCTCGACCGCCAGACCAGAGAACGCCTGATCAGCCTCGAAGGCCAGCACCGGCTCAGCGACGACCTGCTGCTGGAGCTGGAGCTGCGCGTTTTCGCAGGCGGCGCCAAGCGGCCGCAAAACGCTTTCGAGTTCGTCAGCGCGACCGACACCCGGCACAAGCTGCGCCCATTGCTCCGGGACGATTTTCTGCGCTTGGAGCTGAGCTGGTTTTTTTAAACGAAGTAATCACTGGGACAGCCGCTGCATGCGGCACTTCGCTAAGCCAGAGGCCTGATATGAAACGATTGCCAAACGTCCCCACCACAGAGCCCCTCGCAGAAAACTGGAGCAGCCGACTGGTCGCCCGTCTCTCCGGCGCCATAGTCGGCCACCCGCTAGTGTCCATCCTGCTCGGCCTGCTGCTGGTCGCCGCCTGCGTCGTCGGCATGGGCGGCTATACCTATTCCCTGGATCACCGGGTGTTTTTCAGCCCGGAAAATCCCCAGCTGCAAGCCTTCGAAAAACTGCACGAGGACTATTCGAAAACCGACACGGTGATCATCGCCCTGGCGCCAAAATCCAGTTCGGTGTTCGCCCCGGAATTCCTCACGGCCCTGCGCGACCTGACCGAGCAGAGCTGGCAGCTGCCCTATGTGCAACGCGTCGAGTCACTGACCAACTTCCAGCATGTGCAGGTCGACGGCGACAACATCGACACCGCCGACCTGGTGCCGAACCCCGCCGAGTTGAATGCCGCGGACCTCGCCGAGATTCGCCGCACGGCGTTGGCCGAGCCGTTTCTGGTCGACTCCCTGGTCAACCCCGAAGGCACGGTCGCCGGCGTCAGGCTGACCCTGAACATGCCCGGCTTGAAGCAGATCGAGGAAGTCCCGGAGGTGGTCTTCGCAATTCGCGAACTGGTCGGCGAGCTACGCCGGGCGCACCCGGATATCGACACTCACCTGGCCGGTCAGACCATCGCCAACCAGGCGTTTCCGGAGGAATCTCAGGCCGACTTCGTGCGCGTCTGGCCATGGTTCATGCTGACCATGATGCTGGTGCTGGCGGTGCTGTTCCGTAGCGCCAAGGCGATGTCGGTGGTCGTTTTCAGTTGCCTGCTGGCGGTGTTCGCCGGCGCCGGCCTGGTGGGTTTCGTCAACCCGGTGATCAACGACGCGGTGGTGGTGGCGCCGATAATGATCCTGGCGCTGGCCTTCGCCGACGGCATCCACCTGGTGGTGACCTGGACCCAGGCCACGCATGCCGGCCAGGACAAGCGAACGGCCATGGCGCACAGCCTGCGCACCAATATGGGCGCCATGACCCTGACCACCCTGCTCACCGCCGTTGGCTTTCTGACCCTGCATTTCAACGACTCGCCGCCGTTCCGGGTCATGGGTTACATCGTCGCCGCCGGGGTGCTCATCGCCCTGCTGCTGACCCTGCTGCTCAGCGCCCCGCTGCTGGCCTGGCTGCCGGGCCGGCCGCCGAAGCGCGTCTGGCCCATGATGGCTGGCGACTCGGCGCAGATGGGCCGCCTGGCGGAGTTCGTGATCCACCGTCGTTACCCGTTGTTGGCCGTGTTGCTGCTGTTGGCCGCAGGCCTGCTCGCCTGGGTGCCGAGTAATAGGATCAACGACGATATCGTCAAGTACTACACCCCCGACACGCAATTCCGTCAGGACATGGAGTTCGTCAACAACAACCTCACCGGTATCGGCGAAATCAACTATTCGCTGCCCGCCGGCGGCGCCGAGCAGATCGTCGAGCCGGCTTATCTGCGGCGCCTCGATGCCTTCGCCCAGTGGCTCAAGACCCAGCCCAATGTCACCCAGGTCAACTCCCTGGTCGACGTGATCAAGCGGGTCAACCAGGTGATGCATGGCGACGATCCGGCCTATTACCGCATCCCCGACAGCCGCGAGGAAGTCGCCCAGTACCTGCTGCAGTACGAACTGTCCCTGCCCCTGGGCATGGACCTGAACTACCTGATCCGCTTCGACCGCTCGGAATCGCGCCTGCGGGTTTCGGTCGGCAGCTCCAGCGGCCAGGAGATCATCGCCCTGGATCGGGCCGCCCAGGCCTGGCAGCGCGATCACCTGCCGGCCGCGATGCAGACCCCAGGCGCCTCGCTGTCGCTGATGTTCGCGAACATCGGCGCGCGCTCGATCGGCGGCATGTTCTCCGGCATGCTCGGTTCGTTGGTCGGCGCCTCGCTGTTGGTGGCGCTGCTGTTCGGCTCCTGGCGCCATGGCTTGGCCTGCTTTGTCGGCAACCTGTTGCCGATCGGCATGGCCTTCGGCGCCTGGGGTCTGCTCAACGGCAATATCGATCTGGGCCTGACCCTGGTGCTGGGCATCGCCTTCAGCGTGGTGATCGACGACACCATCCACTTCATCAGCAAATACGAACGTGCCAGGCGCAACGGTTTGAGCTGCGAAGACGCGGTACGCAGCGCTTTTCGCACGGTCGGCTACGCCCTGATGACCACCAGCCTGGTGCTGGGCCTGGGCTTCGCCTGGCTGGCCAACTCGGCGATCCAGATCACCGTCAACACCGCCATCGTCACCTGCCTGAGCATTGCCTTCGCCCTGATGATGGACCTGTTCCTGCTGCCCATCCTGCTTTTGCTGACCGACAAACGCGATATGGCTCGCCTACCCGCCGCGGAGAACGAGGCGTTGGCGCTGGACC
>CBIHLQ010000012.1:0-124273 GCA_966210885.1 uncultured Pseudomonas sp. | reverse complement strand
TAGCCCGGGTTGAGCGAAGCGATACCTGGGAGCCAGGCGAGACACCTCAGACCGCTACGGGCGCCGGGATATGCGGGTGGGCCTGGTAGCCGACCAGTTCGAAGTCCTCGAACTTGAAGGCGAAGATGTCCTTCACCTCGGGGTTGAGCTTCATGGTCGGCAGCGGCAGCGGCTCGCGGGAGAGTTGCAGGTCGGTCTGTTCGATATGGTTGGCGTACAGGTGGCAGTCGCCGCCGGTCCAGATGAAGTCGCCCGGTTGCAGGTCGCAGACCTGGGCGACCATCAGGGTCAGCAGTGCATAGCTGGCGATATTGAAGGGCACGCCAAGGAAGATGTCGGCCGAACGCTGATACAGCTGGCAACTCAGCTTGCCGTCGGCGACGTAGAACTGGAACAACGCGTGGCACGGCGGCAGCGCCATCTGTTCGACCAGCCCGGGATTCCAGGCGGAGACAATCAGCCGGCGCGAGTCCGGGTTTTTCCTGATCATCTCGATCAGCTTGGCGATCTGATCGATCGACTCGCCGTTCGGTGCCGGCCAGTTGCGCCACTGGTAGCCGTAGACCGGACCGAGGTCGCCGTTCTCGTCGGCCCACTCGTCCCAGATGCGCACGCCGTTTTCCTTCAGGTACCTGATATTGGTGTCGCCCTGGAGGAACCACAGCAGCTCGTGGACAATCGATTTCAGGTGGCACTTCTTGGTGGTCACCAGGGGGAAGCCTTGCGCCAGGTCGAAACGCATCTGGTGGGCGAACAGGCTGTAGGTGCCGGTGCCGGTGCGATCCTGCTTGAAGGTACCGGTCTCGCGCACCAGGCGCATCAGGTCGAGGTACTGTTTCATCGTACGGCTCCTTGGGCGGCTTGGCGGTGGTAGGCGAACCAGATCAACCCGAGGCCGCCAAGTACCATCGGCACGCAGAGCACCTGGCCCATGGTCAACCAGCCGCCGGCGAGGTAGCCGAGCTGGGCGTCCGGCACGCGCACGAACTCGACGATAAAGCGGAAGATCCCGTAGCACAGGGCGAACATGCCCGACACCGCCATGGTCGGCCGCGGCTTACGCGAGTAGAACCAGAGGATGGCGAACAGCGCCACGCCTTCGAGGGCGAACTGATACAGCTGCGAGGGGTGTCGCGCCAGTTGCTCGGGATCGGTGGGGAAGACCATGGCCCAAGGCACATCGGTGGCCTTGCCCCAGAGTTCGGCATTGATAAAGTTGCCGATGCGCCCGGCGCCGAGGCCGATCGGCACCAGCGGCGCGATAAAGTCCATCAGCTGGAAGAAGCTCTTGTCGTTGCGCTGGCCGAACCACCAGGTCGCCAGCATCACGCCGATCAGGCCGCCGTGGAACGACATGCCGCCTTTCCATACCTGCAGGATCAGACTCGGCTGATCGAGATAGGACTCGAGGTCGTAGAACAGCACATAGCCCAGGCGCCCGCCGAGAATCACCCCCATGGCCACCCAGAACACCAGATCGGAGAGTTTCTCTTTGCTCCAGCTGGGCTCGAAGGCGTTGACCCGGCGCGACGCCAACCACCAGGCACCGCCGATGCCGATCAGGTACATCAGGCCGTACCAGTGGATTTTCAGCGGGCCGAGGGCCAAAGCCACCGGGTCTATCTGCGGATAAGGCAGCATTTCAATTCCTCAAATCAAAAAACTCAGGCCCACGCAAAACAGCAGCAGGGCGAATAAACGTTTAAGCAGGCGCGGCGACAAACGGTGCGCCAGGCGTGCGCCGAAACGGGCGAAAAACATGCTGGTGACGGCGATCCCGGCCATCGCCGGCAAATAGACGAAACCCAGGCTCCACGAAGGCAACTGCGGCTTATCCCAACCCAGCCACATAAAGGTCAAGGCGCCGGCCACGGCAATCGGCAGGCCGCAAGCCGCCGAGGTCGCCACCGCCTGCTGCATGGGTACGCTGCGCCACGTCAGGAAAGGCACATTGAGCGAGCCGCCACCAATACCGAATATCGCCGAAGCCCAGCCGATCACGCCGCCGGCGATGCTCAGGCCAAATTTACCTGGAACACTGCTGCTGGCCTTGGGTCTCAGATCGAGAGCCATTTGCAGGGCGATGACAATGGCGAATACGCCGATGATCTTCTGCAGTTTCTCGCCCTGAATGGCCGAAGCGGTCGCCGCACCGAGCGCTGCACCGAGCAGAATGCCGAGAGTCATCCAGATGAAGATTGGCCAGCGCACTGCACCTTTGCGTTGGTGCTCCAGCACCGAATTCACCGAAGTGAACACAATAGTCGCCAAAGAGGTGCCGACCGCCAGATGGGTCAGCACGCTCGGGTCGACTCCCTGTGCGGCAAAACTGAATACCAGCACCGGTACGATGATGATGCCGCCGCCCACGCCAAATAGCCCCGCCAGCACTCCAGCGGCGGCGCCCAGCAGTAAATACAGCAGCAGTTCCATCGGTACCCCCGAAAACAAAGCGCAATGGTAATAGGCGCGGACATGGGCGGGAAGCGTAAAGCAGTAACTGGCAGTTGCGTAATTGGGCACCGGCACTACAAGCTGGGGGCTTCAAGCTTAACGTTCCTCCAAGGGGGATCCATGTGCCTGATCGTTTTTGCCTGGCGTCCCGGCCATCCGCAGCCCTTGCTGCTGGCTGCCAACCGTGACGAATTCTATGACCGCCCCACCCTGCCGCTATTCGAGTGGCCGGAAGCGCCCGGGGTCATCGCCGGGCGCGATCAGCAGGCCGGCGGCACCTGGCTGGGCATCGGCCCGCAGGGGCGCTTCGCCGCGCTGACCAATATCCGCGACCCACGTCAGCCGCCGCGGGGCCGCTCCAGAGGCGAATTGTCCGTCCAGTACCTGGGCGGTTCACTGGGGCCGGAAGCGTTCTTACACGACCTGGCGAAACGTGCCGGGGACTACTCGGGCTTCAATTTATTGCTCGGCGACCGGGAGCAGCTCTGGCTGCTCAATTCGCGCGCCGGCAAGCCCGTGCAATTGACGGAAGGCATTTACGGCCTGTCGAATGCCGATCTGGATACGCCCTGGCCCAAGGTGGAAAAAGCCAAAGCGCTGCTGAGCGAATGCCTGATCAGGCCGCAAATCCCCTCCTTGCTGGATCTGCTGCACGACGCGCAGCAAGTCGAGGACGCTCAGCTACCCGACACCGGCGTGGGCTTGAACACCGAACGCCTGCTCTCGGGCATTTTTATCGCCACCCGCAGCTACGGCACCCGCGCCAGTACGGTTCTGGTCATGCACGCCGATGGCCGACGGCAACTGGTCGAACGCAGTTTCGGGCCCTACGGCGTGCTGCTGGGGGAGGTCAACCTCGAATGCTGACGGCGTGGCGCCCGGCTTAGCCCGTGCTCGACGCCTCGCCGAGGTCGTCCAGGGCAAACAGCGGCGAAGCTATCGCCGGATCGTCGGCATCGGCGACCAGCAGCAAGCGGCCGTCGGCCTGGAAAGCCAAGCCTTCGATTTTCACAGGCGGCGTCAGCCTCGCCAGCTGCGCGATGTTGAAATCCCGGTCGAAACGGCCGAGCACGCTGCCCGCGCACTCGCCGTCCAGGTAACTGGAGCCGCCACCCTCCGCCGCCGCGCTGAAGTACAAATGCCCGGCAGGACTCACGCAGAGGTCGGTGACACTCAAGGGCAGCCCGTCCAGGTCCGCCAAATGCACCGGCAGGATCTGCACCAGCGCGGCCGCGCTCAGCCGATCGCCCACGAGGTCCTGCAACGCTTGCTGCAGATCGAGGAACACCAACGCATTCTCCCCGCCGACGCCGTTGCCGCGCTGCGCCAACAATAAATGCCGGCCATAGACGACGCCGCCTTCGACGTTCAATTCCTGGAAGCGCTCGGCCAAGGACCGATACAAGGGGCCAAGGTCGATCACGCGCACCACGCCGGCCCGGATCAGGCAGCCCCGATAGCGCTGCGGGGTCGACCCGGAGCCCAGCGCCAGCAAGGCACCGTCGGGTAGCAGGAGCAGCGCTTCGAAATCCGCCTTGAGTCGTTTGCGCGACTTCGGATCGGCGGGCAACTCGCCGGGCAGCAGCGCCAACTCGGCCTGCCAGGCGCCGGCCAGACTATAGCGTTGCAGGCTCAGTTCATCGTCCGCCACCAGCCAGAGGTTATCGCCCTCACAGACCAGGCCGCTGGCCGCGGACTGGCGCAGATGGGCAATCGCACGCAGCAGTACGGGAGGGTTCAGCACGAGCCGGCGCGGCTCAGGCCTGGATATCCGAGGCCGGATTGATCATGCGGCCCAGGCCCAGGTTGCTCAGCGCCAGGTGCAGGGTGCTGTGGATCACCTGGGGATTGTCGATGGTCAGCACCTGGGCCAACAGCTCCTTGGCCCTGGTCGAGCTGATTTGCCGCAGCAGCCATTTCACCTTCGGCAGGTTGGTGGCGTTCATCGACAGGCTGTCGAAGCCCATGGCCATCAGCAGCACCGCCGCCGAAGGGTCGCCGGCCATTTCGCCGCAGATGCTCACCGGCTTGCCCTCGGCATGGGCGTCGGCGACCACCTTGCACAGCGCTTGCAGCACGGCCGGGTGGAAGAAGTCGTAGAGGTCGGCGACCCGCGGGTTGTTGCGGTCCACCGCCAGCAGGTATTGGGTCAGGTCGTTGGAGCCGACCGAGAGGAAGTCGACCTGGCGCGCCAGTTCGCGGGTCTGGTAGACCGCCGCGGGAATCTCGATCATCACCCCGACCGGCGGCAGCGGTACGTCGGTGCCCTCGTCGCGCACCTCGCCCCAGGCGCGGTGGATCAGGTGCAGCGCTTCTTCCAGCTCCTGGGTGCCGGAGATCATCGGCAACAGGATGCGCAGGTTGTTCAGGCCCTCGCTGGCCTTGAGCATCGCCCGGGTCTGCACCAGAAAGATTTCCGGATGGTCGAGGGTGACGCGGATGCCGCGCCAACCGAGGAAGGGGTTTTCTTCCTTGATCGGGAAGTAGCTCAGGGCCTTGTCGCCGCCGATATCCAGGCTGCGCATGGTCACCGGCAGCGGATGGAACGCGGCCAGTTGCTCGCGGTAGATGGCCAGTTGTTCCTTCTCGCTGGGAAAGCGCTCCTTGATCATAAAGGGCACTTCGGTGCGGTACAGGCCGACACCCTCGGCGCCGCGCTCCTGGGCGCGTTTCACATCGGCGAGCAAGCCGGTGTTGACCCACAGCGGCATGCGGTAACCGTCCGGGGTTTCGCAGGGCAACGCGCGCAGGGCATCGAGGCCCTGGGCCATCTGCCGTTCTTCCTCGACCACATCGGCATATTGCTTGCGCAACACTTCGCTGGGGTTGGTGAAGACTTCGCCGTGGTAACCGTCGACGATCAGCTGGATGCCGTCGATCTTCGAATACGGCAGGTCGACCGCGCCCATTACCGTGGGGATGCCCATGGCCCGGGCGAAAATCGCCACATGGGAGTTGCCCGAGCCCTGTACCGAGACCAGGCCAACTAACTTGCCTTCCGGCACCTCGCCGAGCATCGCCGGCGACAGCTCTTCGCTGACCAGGATGCAATTGTCGGGGTACACCAGGGTTTGCTGGCGTTCCTGTTGCAGGTAGGCGAGCAAGCGCCGACCGAGATCCTTGACGTCCGAGGCGCGTTCGCGCAGGTAGGCGTCGTCCATCAGCTCGAAGCGGTTGACGTGCTCGCCGATCACCGTGCGCAACGCGCCCTGGGCCCATTGCCCGGTGCGGATGATCTTGACCACCTCGTTACCCAGGGCGGCGTCTTCCAGCATCATCAAGTAAACGTCGAACAGGGCGCGCTCTTCCGGGCGCAGCTGCGTGGCCATTTTCGCCGACAAGGCGCGCATATCGGCGCGCACGCCCTCCAAGGCGGAGTTGAACAGGCGCAGTTCGGCGGCGATATCGTCGACGGTCTTATCCGGCACCACATCCAGGTCGGCGGGCGGCAACACCACCACGGCGGTGCCCACCGCGGCGCCGGGCGAGCCCGGCACACCGACGAACTTGGCTTCCTGAATACCTTTGCCGAGTTTGCCCAGGCCGCGAATCGAGCCGGTGGCCTCGGCATGCGCGATGACCCCGGCGAGCTGTGCGCTCATGGTCACCAGAAAGGCTTCTTCGCCCTCGTCGAATTTACGCTGCTCCTTCTGCTGGATCACCAGCACGCCCATCACCTTGCGGTGGTGGATGATCGGCGCACCGAGGAAGGAGGCGTAACGCTCCTCGCCGGTCTCGGCAAAGTAGCGGTAGCGCGGGTGTTCGGAGGCGTGTTCGAGATTGAGCGGTTCTTCGCGGGTGCCGACCAGACCGACCAGGCCCTCGTTGGGCGCCATGCTGACCTTGCCGATGGCCTTCTTGTTCAGGCCCTCGGTGGCCATCAGAACGAAGCGGTTGGTTTCGGGGTCGAGCAGGTAGACCGAACAGACCTGGCTGTCCATGGCCTCGCGTACCCGCTGCACGATGATGCCCAATGCAGCCTTGAGGTCCTTGGCGGCGTTTACTTCCTGGACGATCTTGCGCAGCGTATTGAGCATGGCTCGACTCTAATCAGTGTCAGTCCCGCGCTAAAAGACGCGGAGCGAGTTCCTTGAGGGCGCGACGATAGACCTCGCGCTTGAATGTGACCACCTGTCCTAACGGGTACCAATAGCTGACCCAGCGCCAGCCATCGAACTCCGGTTTTCCGGTCAGATCCATGCGTACCCGATCTTCGGTGCCGGTGAGACGCAACAGAAACCATTTTTGTTTTTGCCCGATGCACAACGGTTGACTATGCGTGCGCACCAAACGTTGGGGCAGACGATAGCGCAACCAGCCCCGGGTGCAGGCAAGAATTTTCACATCCTGCTGCTCCAGCCCTATTTCTTCGTTCAATTCGCGGTATAGCGCGTCCTCCGGCGACTCCTGGTCGTTGATCCCGCCTTGGGGGAACTGCCAAGCGTCCTGGTTTATCCGACGCGCCCAGAGCACCTGACCAACGTCGTTGGTCAATATGATGCCGACATTCGGGCGAAAACCATCAGGATCGATCACGGCGCACAACCTCGTAAACGCATGTTCCGGCATTGTTCCACAAAGGCCGCGACAGCGGCAACGCGACGACCCATGCCGAACGGCCCGCAGCCGCGCCTGCGGCGATTGGGCATGCCTTATAAAAGTCGGTATTCTGCCGCCCTTCAACTTCTACTGCGTATAGGTGTCCCGTGCGTTTGGCTTTATTCGATCTCGACAACACCCTGCTCGGCGGCGACAGCGATCACGCCTGGGGCGATTACCTGTGCGAGCGCGGCATTCTCGATGGCATCGCCTACAAAGCGCGCAACGATGCCTTCTATCAGGACTACCTAGCCGGCCGCCTGAATATTCAGGACTACCTGAACTTCAGCCTGGAGATTCTCGGCCGCACCGAGATGGCCCAACTCGACCAGTGGCACCGCGAGTTCATGCGCGACTGTGTCGAGCCGATCGTCCTGGCCAAGGGCGAAGCGCTGCTCGCTGAGCATCGCGCCGCCGGCGACAAGCTGCTGATCATCACCGCGACCAACCGCTTCGTCACCGCGCCTATCGCTGCGCGTTTGGGTGTCGACACCCTGCTGGCCACCGAATGCGAAATGGCCGACGGCCGTTACACCGGGCGCACCACCGATGTGCCTTGCTATAAGGAAGGCAAGGTCACCCGCCTGAACCGCTGGCTCGGGGAAAACGGCATGAGCCTGGAGGGCAGCTGCTTCTACAGCGACTCGATCAACGACCTGCCCCTGCTCGAACAAGTCAGCCGCCCGGTAGCCGTCGACCCCGACCCCAAGCTGCGCGCCGAAGCCGAACAACGCGGCTGGCCGGTGATCTCGCTACGCTGAAGAACAGGTATCGCCGCGCTCTGGTAGCCCGAATAAAATCCGGGGATCGGTTGCGCGGCCGACATCGCTCCCCGGATTGCATCCGGGCTACGACGGATATGGCCGTAGGTTGGCGCTGAGCGCAGCGAAGCCCAACAAGCCGCAGGCCAATGATCTCGCTGCGCTGCAGAACAGGAACCGCCGTGCTCTGGTAGCCCGGATGAAATCCGGGATCGGTTGTGCAGCCAACATCGCTCCCCGGATTGCATCCGGGCTACGAAGGATATGGCCGTAGATTGGGGCTGAGCGCAGCGAGGCCCAACAGAGGGCGGCAAAGGCGTCAGGGCCGATTAAACCGGCTTGGCGCCCATCAGGCCCATGATTACCAGCAACAGCAGCACCAGCACGCCGGCGTAAGCCGCGGCAAAACCGAGCAGGCGGCTGGACGCCGGCGTTGCGCCCAACGCCTGCCAGGCCGTCAGGCGCCCGGCCAGTAGCAGACCGGCCAGCATCAGCACGCCGAACAGGATGCTGCTGAACAGCAGCCAGCTCTGCCCCAGGGAAAAGCCGCCCAGGTCGACGAGCCACCAGCCACTGAGCGGCAAGCTCAGCGCCAGCAGGCCGAGAACCGGCAAGCTGATCAACCGGGTGCGCCTGAGCTTACGCTGCAGCACCTGCGCATCGCCGCTGCGCGAGGCCTTCCACAGCATAAAGACATGGGCCAGCACGCCGAGCAGCACCAGAATGCCGAACAGGCTGTGGACGATTTTCAGTAACGAATAATGTTCCATGCTGGATTCCTGTCGCGCTAGCCGAGAAAAAGGCTGTAGGCCGGGTTATCGCTTTCGTCCCAATAGGGGTAACCGATTGCGTCCAACGCCGCTGGCACCAAATGACGTTCGGCCTCCGGCACCTGCAAGCCGGCAACCACGCGACCGTCGGCGGCACCGTGGTTACGGTAGTGGAACATCGAGATGTTCCAGCGCCCGCCCAGGCGTTGCAGGAAGTTGAACAGCGCGCCCGGCCGCTCGGGGAACTCGAAGCGGAACACCACCTCGTCGCGCACCCGCGCCGCGTGGCCGCCGACCATATGGCGGATATGCAGCTTGGCCAGCTCGTTGTCGGTCAGGTCGACCACCGGGAAACCCTGAGCGCTCAGGCTCGCCACCAAGGCCGCGCGCGGGTCGGTTTCCGGGTGGGTCTGCACGCCGACGAAGATGTGCGCTTCCTTGTCGGTGTGGTAGCGGTAGTTGAATTCGGTGATCTGCCGTTTGCCGATAGCCTCGCAGAACGCCTTGAAGCTGCCCGGCTGCTCGGGAATGGTCACGGCGATGATCGCCTCGCGCTTTTCGCCCAACTCGGCGCGCTCGGCGACATGCCGCAGGCGGTCGAAGTTGACGTTGGCGCCCGAGTCGATGCCCACCAGCACCTGGCCGCTGCAGCGCTCGCGCTCCACGTACTTCTTGATCCCGGCGACGCTCAGGGCACCGGCCGGCTCGGTGATCGAGCGGGTGTCGTCGTAGATGTCCTTGATCGCCGCGCAGATCTCGTCGGTGCTGACGGTGATCACCTCATCGACATGATCCTTGCAGACATCGAAGGTGTGCTGGCCGATCTGCGCCACCGCCACACCGTCGGCGAACAACCCGACCTGCGGCAGCACCACGCGCTCACCGGCCGCCATCGCGGCTTGCAGGCAATTGGAGTCATCCGGCTCGACGCCGATGATCTTGACCTCCGGGCGCAGGTATTTGACGTACGCGGCGATACCGGCAATCAGGCCGCCGCCACCCACCGGGACGAAAATCGCGTCCAGCTGGCCGGGGTGCTGACGGAGAATCTCCATCGCCACAGTGCCCTGGCCGGCAATGGTGTGCGGGTCGTCGTAGGGGTGGATATAGATGTAGCCCTTCTCGTCGACCAGCTTCAGCGAATAGGCCAGCGCCTCGGGGAAGCTGTCGCCGTGCAGCACGACCTTGCCGCCGCGCGAGCGCACGCCGTGAACCTTGATCTCCGGGGTGGTCTTGGGCATCACGATAGTCGCGGTAACCCCCAATACCTTGGCCGCCAACGCCAGGCCCTGGGCGTGATTGCCGGCCGAGGCGGTGACCACGCCGCGCGCCTGTTCGGCCGGCGAGAGCTGGGCCAGCTTGTTGTAGGCGCCGCGAATCTTGAACGAGTACACCGGCTGCAAGTCTTCGCGCTTGAGCAAAATCTGGTTGCCGAGGCGCTCGGACAGTTGCGGGGCGCTTTGCAGCGGCGTTTCCACCGCGACGTCGTAGACGCGCGAGGTGAGGATCTTCTTGACGTACTGTTCGAGCATGGCGGGCATCGCAGGCGGTTTTTTGGGTAGTCAGCGAGTCTACCCCAGGGCTCGGCCGGGAAACCACCGGCAATGCAGGCGCATACCGCCGCTTCGTTGCACGAATGAAATCCGCGGCGTCGTTGAGATTTCCCCGGATTGCATCCGGGCTACCTGTTGCCTGCGCGCCCACTGACACCCGGCAAGGTTTTAGCGGGCTCACGCGCTATAATTCGCGCCTTCGATTCCACCCCTACCTCTCAGGCGCAGAACCCGCGATGAACCAGGACCAACTCAAGCAAGCCGTCGCCCAGGCGGCCGTCGACACCATCCTTCCCCAGCTCGACGCCAAAAGCGTGATCGGCGTCGGCACCGGCTCCACCGCCAACTGCTTTATCGACGCCCTGGCCAAGCACAAGATGGAATTCGACGGCGCCGTGGCCAGTTCCGAAGCCACAGCCGCGCGCCTCAAGGGCCACGGCATTCCGGTGTACGAGCTGAATACGGTCAGCGACCTGGAGTTCTATATCGACGGCGCCGACGAAAGCGACGAGCACCTCAACCTGATCAAGGGCGGCGGCGCCGCGCTGACCCGCGAGAAGATCGTCGCCGCCGTGGCGAAAACCTTTATCTGCATCGCCGACGCCAGCAAGCTGGTGCCGGTGCTTGGCGCCTTCCCGCTGCCGGTGGAAGTGATCCCCATGGCCCGCAGCCATGTCGCCCGCGAGCTGGTCAAGCTCGGCGGCGATCCGGTGTACCGCGAAGGGGTGATCACCGATAACGGCAACCAGATCCTCGACGTGCACAACCTGTCGATCGTCAATCCGCGCGAGCTGGAAGCGCAGATCAACAATATCGTCGGCGTGGTCACCAACGGCCTGTTCGCCGCCCGCCCGGCGGACCTACTGCTGCTCGGCACGGCCGAAGGCGTCAAGCGCCTGACCCGCTAAAGATCCAAGCAAGCGCACTTTGTAGGGTGGACATGGCGACGCCTTGTCCACCGAGCGCCCGAGATGACGGAATAGCTCCCCGGCCGGCGCCTAGGCTCCGGCCTTTTTCTTGAATACGTAAAACAGATTGGGCTCGCTGATCAGGTACAGGCCGCCGTCGTGGTCCATGGCCACGCCTTCGGCTTGCGGCACCGATTTACGCAGTCCCTGCTGACCGCCGAGCAGCGACAGGCTGCTGATCGGCCGACCGTCGACATTCAACTCCAGCACCAAGCGCGACTCGTCGGACAGCGCCAGCAAGTGGCCGGTGCCCTGGTCGTATTGCAGGCTGGATAGATCGCGCACGAACAAGCCGGCATCGCGCTTCTGGTCATCGAGCACATGCACGGCGAACGGCTGGTCCGGGTCGCGCTGCGGGAAGCCGTGAATTTCGAAGATCTGCAGCGGGTCGCGCTCCTTGGCGACGAACAGGCGCTGACCCCGCGGGTCGTAGGCCAAACCTTCGAAACCCTTGTTGCCATTCAGCCCCAGGCCCAGGGACAACTGCGGCGAATCGCGTCCGTCGATCACGGTGGTGTCGTCGTCCAGGCGCACCTTGATCAGGCGCTGGCGGCGCTCGTCGCTGATCACATAAAGCCCGGGGCTGATGTATTCGACCGCCTCGGCATCGCCAAAGCCGAGCAGATCGACCCGACGCAGAACCTGGCCATCGAGGGACAGCTCGATCAACTGCGGATTCTTATTGCTGACGGTGAACAGGCTGTGGCGATCCGGGTCGTAGGTCAGCGCGGAAATATCGTCTTCCAGCCCGACGATCGGTTGCGCCTCGATCTCGACCCGGTAATCCGACAACCAGATCGAATTCTCTTGCCACTCGGCGGCATGTCGCCATTGCTGGACGTTGAACCAGGCGCGCTCGAACAGGCGAAACTCCTGCGCCACCAGCGCCAGCAGCAACAGACCGATCAGCGCGCTGCTGGACAGCACCCGCTTCAGAGTGAACATGCGACGCATACCGCCAACCTCTAATCCGTAAACCGGGCGCCAGAGTAGAGAACGAAACTGAAGTCAGGCTTAACGGGCCATTCAACCCGCATTCGGCTTAACGACTGGCTGGCCCTTGCGCAAGCGATAGAACAGGTTCGGCTCGCTGACGATATAGATATCGCCGGCGGCATCCATGGTCACCCCCTCGGCCTGTTCGATACTGCGGGTCAGCCCGTTCAAACCTCCGATCAAACTGATAAAGCTGACCGGCTCGCCCTGGGCGTCGACTTCCAGCAGTAGCCGCGACTCGTCGGAAAGGACCAGGGCGTGACCGGTGCGCGCATCGAAACTCAGGGACGAAATATCGCGGATAAACAAGTGCCCACTCGGCATCGGCTGCAAGGCACCGGTCGCGCCATCCTCGCCGGGAAACGGCAGACTGAACAGCCCCAGAGGACCGCGCTCCTTGCCGAGCAACAGGCGCTGCTGGTTGGCATCCCAGGCGATGCCCTCGAAGCCTTTGTTACCGGTGTCGTCGCCGCCCAAATCGATGGGCTGATAATGCCGGGCATCGATGCTGGTGGTATCGGCATCGAGACCGAACAACGTGAGCTTGCGTTGCCGCTCGTCGATGATCGCCAGGCGGCCGCCCGCCACCACCTCAACACCTTCCGGGTTGCTGAATCCCAGCAGCTGGATGCGCCGCAGAATCTCGCCGTCGAGGGACAACTCGACCAACTGCGATTCGCGCCCCGTCACGGTAAACAGCGTGTTGCTGTAAGGGTTGTAGGTCAGCCCGGACGTTTCGCCGCGCTCCAGCCCCGGCAGGGTTTTCCCTTGCACGATCGCCCGATAGCCGGGCAGCCAGATACTCGCCTGCTGCACGCTCAGGCTCTGCCCCCGCTGCTTGAACCAGAAATAGGCGTGGTCGTCCCAATGCAGGTAGTGGCTGGTCAGGGCGAACAGGCCCAGGCAGGCGAACGCGGACGCTGACCAACGGAAAACGCGGGCTCGAATAGCCATCGGAAGAGACTCAAAGCGGCGACGGCGGTCAGACTAGCAGCCGTCGCTTAAGGTTCTGTTACCGATAAGAGATGCCTCCAGGCACCTCGGGGGTCAAAGTACGCGACTGTCGAAGCGCGACAGGCCGACCAGTTCCAGCGCCAGCGAATCGCCCTTGCGCAGCGGGCCGACGCCGGCCGGCGTGCCGGTGAGGATGACATCGCCCGGTTGCAGGCTGAAGTGCCCGCAGATGTGCTGGATCATCGGCAGAATCGGGTTGAGCATGTCGCGGCTGTTGCCGTCCTGGCGCACTTCGCCGTTGATGCTCAGACGGATGCCGATATCGGTTAGATCCTCGACCGCATCGCTGGCGACGAAAGGCGCGAGCACGCAAGCGCCATCGAAGGATTTGGCGGTTTCCCAGGGATAGCCCTTGGCCTTGAGCGCGGCCTGCAGGTCGCGCAGAGTCAGGTCGAGGGCCGGGGCGAAGCCGGAAATCGCGTCCAGCACTTCTTCGGCGTTAGGTGTGCGCGACAGCGGCTTGCCGATCAGCACGGCGATTTCCGCCTCGTAATGCACATCGCCACGGTCGTCGGGGATGACGAAACCGTCGTCCAACGCCACCACGCAGCTACCCGCCTTGATAAACAGCAGCGGCTCGCTCGGCACCGGGTTGTTCAGTTCCTTGGCGTGCTCGGCATAGTTGCGGCCGATACACACCACCTTGCCCATGGGGAAGTGGATGTGGGTGCCGTCGATGTACTGGTGCTGGTAACTCATGGGCGACTCCTTATGGGAATGCGGTGCGCGGCTCTTTGTGGGAGCCTGCGGTGTGTCAGGTGGCGGGCTGCACCCGCCCTACGATCATGCCCGCGTCAAGGCGGGCCGTCGCTGCGACCAAAGGGGGAGAATACACAATCTCGTAGCCCGGATAAGCCCCGGCGCAATCCGGGAAGTCGCTGCCCCGGATTGCGCTAAGGCTTATTCGGGCTACATGGGCGGCTCGGTGCCAATCAAAGCGGGAAAATCTTGCCCGGATTCATGATGCCGTTGGGATCGAACACCGCCTTGATCGCCTTCATGTAGCCGATTTCCGCCTCGGAACGGCTGTAATGCAGGTAATCGCGTTTGGTCATGCCCACGCCGTGTTCGGCGCTGATCGAGCCGTTGTACTTCTGCACGGTCTCGAACACCCACTTGTTGACGGTCGCGCACTTGGCGAAGAACTCGTCCTTGGACAGGTTTTCCGGCTTGAGGATATTCAGGTGCAGGTTGCCGTCGCCGATATGGCCGAACCAGACGATCTCGAAATCCGGGTAGTGCTGGCCGACGATCGCATCGATATCGTGCAAAAAGGCCGGCACCTGGGCGACGGTCACCGAGATGTCGTTCTTGTACGGCGTCCAGTGGCTGATGGTTTCCGAGATGTACTCGCGCAGCTTCCACAGGTTCTGCAGCTGCTGCTCGCTCTGGCTCATCACGCCATCGAGCACCCAGCCCTGCTCGACGCAATGCTCGAAGGTTTCCAGGGCCTGGTTGGCCACTTCCTCGGTGGTCGCTTCGAATTCCAGCAGCGCGTAGAACGGGCACGGAGTGTCGAACGCCGCAGGCACATCGCCACGGGCCATGACTTTGGCCAGGGCCTTGTCGGAGAAGAATTCGAAAGCGGTCAGGTCGAGCTTGCCCTGGAAGGCGTGCAGCACCGGCATGATCGAGTCGAAATCCGGAGTGCCGAGAACCATCGCGGTGAGGTTCTTCGGCGCGCGATCCAGGCGCATGGTGGCTTCCACCACGAAACCGAGCGTGCCTTCGGCGCCGATAAACAGCTGACGCAGGTCGTAACCGGTGGCGTTCTTGATCAGGTCCTTGTTCAGTTCCAACAGCTCGCCGGTGCCGGTGACGACCTTCAGCCCGGCCACCCAGTTGCGGGTCATGCCATAGCGAATCACCTTGATCCCGCCGGCATTGGTGCCGATATTGCCGCCAATCTGGCTGGAACCTGCGGAAGCGAAATCCACCGGGTAGTACAGGCCCTTGTCTTCGGCGAACATTTGCAACTGCTTGGTGACCACCCCCGGCTGACAGACGGCGGTGCGGTCGAATTCGTTGAAGGCGAGAATCTGGTTCATATAGTCGAAGGACACCACCACCTCGCCATTGGCCGCCACGGCCCCGGCGGAGAGGCCGGTACGCCCGCCCGACGGCACCAGGGCGATCTTGTGCTGGTTGGCCCAACGGACCACCGCCTGCACCTGCTCGATACTCTTGGGGAAGACGATCGCCAGGGGCGCCGGGGCGAAATGCTTGGTCCAATCCTTGCCGAAGGTCGCGAGGGAATCGGCATCGGTCAGCACTTTGCCGGGTTCAACCAGGGTCTTCAGCTCTTCGATCAGGGCAGCGGTAGTCATCAAGTGAACTCTCAAACAATTCATGGTCGCCCTGAGAACCATTCAGGTCGCAACCGAGCATGGAAAAAGAAGATCATGCTAGCATACGCACCCCGCGAATCGCGCCCCTGAGCTGATTGCGCGGGCTCGCTCGGCGACGCCGCCGATGCATTTTCCTGACACTAGATGCATTTCCCTGACACTATTTGTGGGACGACAGGTACTCCGATGAGCAAGACCTCTCTCGACAAGAGCAAGATCAAGTTCCTTCTTCTTGAAGGCGTCCACCAGAATGCCGTGGATACCCTGAAGGCCGCCGGCTACACCAACATCGAGTACCTCAAGGGCGCGCTCTCCGACGAGGAGCTGAAGGAAAAGATCGCCGACGCACACTTTATCGGCATCCGCTCGCGCACCCAGCTGACCGCCGAAATCTTCGACTGCGCCAAGCGCCTGGTCGCCGTCGGCTGTTTCTGCATCGGCACCAACCAGGTCGACCTGGACGCCGCCCGTGAGCGCGGCATCGCGGTATTCAACGCGCCCTACTCGAACACCCGCTCGGTGGCCGAACTGGTGCTGGCCCAGGCCATCCTGCTGCTGCGCGGCATCCCGGAAAAGAACGCCTCCTGCCACCGTGGCGGCTGGATCAAGTCGGCGGCCAACTCCTTCGAGATCCGCGGCAAGAAGCTCGGCATCGTCGGCTACGGCTCGATCGGCACCCAGCTTTCCGTGCTGGCCGAAGCCCTGGGCATGCAGGTGTTCTTCTACGACACCGTGACCAAGCTGCCGCTGGGCAACGCCACCCAGATCGCCAAGCTGCATGACCTGCTGGGCATGTGCGACATCGTGTCCCTGCACGTGCCGGAGCTGCCGTCCACCCAGTGGATGATCGGCGAGAAGGAAATCCGCGCGATGAAGAAGGGCGGCATCCTGATCAACGCCGCCCGCGGCACCGTGGTCGAGCTGGAGCACCTGGCCCAGGCGATCAAGGACGAACACCTGATCGGCGCCGCCATCGACGTGTTCCCGGTCGAGCCCAAATCCAACGACGAAGAGTTCGAAAGCCCGCTGCGCGGCCTGGATCGGGTGATCCTGACCCCGCACATCGGCGGTTCGACCGCTGAAGCCCAGGCCAACATCGGCCTGGAAGTGGCGGAAAAGCTGGTCAAGTACAGCGACAACGGCACCTCGGTGTCCTCGGTCAACTTCCCCGAAGTCGCCCTGCCGGCGCACCCGGGCAAGCACCGTCTGCTTCACATCCACCAGAACGTGCCGGGCGTGATGAGCGAGATCAACAAGGTCTTCGCCGAAAACGCCATCAACATCTCCGGCCAGTTCCTGCAGACCAACGACAAGGTCGGCTACGTGGTGATCGACGTCGACGCCGAGTATTCCGACCTGGCGCTGGAAAAACTCCAGCACGTCAACGGCACCATCCGCAGCCGCGTATTGTTCTAAGCGCCGCCGCAACGAAAAAGGGAAGCTTCGGCTTCCCTTTTTTATGGCGATGCAACAACCCTGTGGGAGGCGCGTAGGTTGGGTCGGGCCGCGCAGGTTAGCGGCGCCCATCGTTTATCCACAGACGCTGCGAATCTCACGCGCCGCGTAACCCAACAGCATGGGTATCGCGAACAACCTACGGGGCCCCGCCCCTCCCACGCCCCTCTTAGGCTTCCAACTCGCGCAACGCGGCTTCAGCCGCCGGCAACTCCTCTTCGCTAAATACCTGCACCCCGGCCCTACGCAACGCGGCGGCGGTCACCCCTTCGCCCGTAACCTTCACCCCGCTGAAGCTACCGTCGTAATTTTCCCGGTTGCCACACGAAGGGCTGCGCGCCTTGAGCAGCGCAATGCGGATGCCGTGCTGACGCACCAGCGCCAAGGCCTGCTCGGCGCCGGCGATAAAGGCCGCGCTGACGTCATCGCCATCCACCGTCAGCACCGACAGCCGGCCATCGAGCACCTGCGCGCCCTGGCCGCCGGCGATTTCCGCTGGCGGGCGCGGCGTCGGCAGGCCTCCGGCGACTTCCGGGCACAACGCGACCACGCGGCCTTGCGCCTGCCAGCGCTGTAGTTGATCGAAGGGACCGTGGGCGCCGCCGTCATAACGCACGGCATGGCCCAATAGACAGCGGCTGACCAGAATCTTTTGCATACGGCCTTCTCCAGCTTCGATGAATTGCGCACGCAGACAAATACCATTCGCGGCCCAGGCTGCGCCATGTCCGCCCTACCAACGCGCCCCGTAGCCCGGGTTGCAACCCGGGAAAGCTTGCGCATTCACCAACGCTCCCGGATTGCGCCAAGGCTTATACGGGCTACGCGAAGGCCTTAAAACACCCCAGCGCCGCGGCGGCGGAACCAGCCGGTCAGGGACAGGCGCTCGCGGGTCGCCGGCAACACTTCATGGGGCAGGTCGGCGGAGAGAAACACCACCAGGGTGCCGGCTTCGGGCAGCACATCATGGGTCGAGCCGTCCGCCAGATACAGGCGCAAGGCACCGCCCTGCTCGGCCTGCCAATCCGGGTTGAGATAGAACACCGCCGACACCGCGCGACGGTCGTCGTCGCGGAAGCGGTCCAGGTGCTTTTGGTAGAAGGCGCCGGGCGGATACAGGGCGAAGTGGCTTTCGTAATCCTCCAGGCCCAGGTACAGGCTCCGATTGATCGCCACGCGCAGCTCGTCGAACAGCGCCAGATACTGGTCGCAGCACGCCGCCTGGCCCGGCTCCAGCCACTGAATACGGTCGCCGCGAATGCCTTCGCTGATTTGCTGCGCCTCGCCGCGCCCGACGCCGGCAGGCGCCAAAGCGCCTTGCCCGGCGCGTCGACGGCACTCATCGGCCAAGGCCAGGGTCAGAGATTGCGGGACGAACAGCTTTTGTTGCGACCAACCCCGGGTAGCCAGGTCGTCGACGATGCAAGCGAGTGAGATATCTGAAGTCATGCCGGCGATTATCCGCGCGCAGGCTTTACCTCGACAAGCCACCCCCGGCCCATTGAAAATAGCCGCCCGCGAGACAGGAATCCGTATGCGCATCCTTTGTAGTGTTTTGCTGTTGCTGTTCAGCCTCTCCAGCCAGGCCGATACCCACCTGCAGTTGTATCAAGCCGCCGGCTGGCCGCAACAACGGGCCAACTTCAACGACGCCCTGCAGGCCGCCCAGACGCGCTACCGCGACAGCCTGCCGCCCGCGGTCTATCAGGCCCTGGTGAATAACAGCAATCAGCGTTTCGCCGCGACCGCGATCGACCAGCGGGCGCAACACGGCCTGCGCGAACAGCTCGCCAACCCGCAGCCGGCGCTGCAATTCTTCCAGTCGCCGCTGGGGCGCAAGATCGTCGATGCCGAAGTACTCGCCACCCGCCGCGAGCAACTGGCGCGCCATGCCAATGGCCTGCCGCGCATCGACGCCAGCGCCACCCGGCGCCTGCTGATCCGCCACCTGGCCCAGGCGCTGCCGGCCGAGGAAGCCGGCGCCGAAGTCAGCCTGGCGCTCGCCGGCGTGGCGGCCGACAGCCTCAGCCAGATGCTTCCCGGCCTGTTCGGCGGCGATACCACCCAGGCCATGCTCAACAGCCAACGCCAGCGGCTGATGGAGCAGATAGGCGCGGACCTGGACAACACCCTGCTGCATGTCTACCGCGAACTGTCCGACCCGGAGCTGGAGGAATTCGTCGAATTCGCCCAATCCAGCGACGGCCAGGCCTATTACCAGGCGGCGCTGGCCGCATTGCGCGCGGGTTTGGCGGTCGGCCAGAGCGCCTCCAGCCTGGCGCCGGCACCGCAGGGGATTTAACTGGACATGGGTCGATGCGCTGCCGGACCTCGCCGGCCACGCCCGCGGGCCTGCCGCGGAAACAAGCGAGCAATCAGCTCAGGTGCCGGCTGAGAAAATCGAAATAGCGCTGGCGCAACGCCGGCGTCTCATTGGCCAGATGATGACGCGCCTCGGGTAGGCGCAGAATCCGCGGTTCGGCGAACTTTTCCTGTAGCAACGCCAGATTGTGCCGCCAGTCCACCGTCATATCCGCCTCGCCCTGCACGATCAACGGGCTGCGCGAGCTGGCCGGTGCGCGCTCGATACGCGGCACCCACCGGCTCAGGGCGCCGACCCAGGCGGTGGGCAGGTTGCGCGGCTGCAGCGGGTCGCGGTTCTGGATGAAATCGATAAATTCGGCATCGTTGGAGTTATTGCTGAAGCGCCTGGGGATTTCGCTGACGAACGGTTTCAGCAAGCGATAGCTGAGCTGCGACCAGGCCCACGCCCGCGGCCGCACCAGGGGCGCCAGCAGAATGGTTTCACCGACCTCCGGGCGCGGGCTGTCGGTCAGCAGGTAGTCGATCAGAATCGCTCCGCCGGTGCTCTGTCCGAACAAATGCCAGGGTTGCGGCATATCCAGGGCCGCGGCCTCGGCCAGCACCGCCTGTAACACCAACTGATACTCGGCGAAATCGCCGATGCTGGCGCGGGTGCCGCTGGATAAGCCATGCCCCGGCAGGTCGAAGGTCAGCACGGCGAAGCCCATGCCCAGCGCCCACTCGATCACATGGCGGTACAGCGCGCTGTGGTCGTAATAACCGTGCAGCAACACCAGGGTCGCCCGCGGCGTTTGCGGCCACCAGGCTTGCAGGGCGATCCGATACCCGCCGACCTCGATCACCCCGAGGCGGCTGTGCCCCGCCTGCAGCTCGCCGAAACCATAAAAGTCGCGGTAGGCCAGGTGGTCCGTCGACAACGGCGTTACTGCGGCCAAGGGTCGCAGCGTGGCAAGCAGATTTTCCGGTTGAAAGGGCTCTGGCATAGGGGTTCCAACAATATGGCAAACAGGGCGCGGGGCATTCCGGCCAGCGAATTCTAAGGTCGATATTCAGCTGCGCGGCCGGTCATGGCAAGCTGCGCGCCTGTATACAGAGACCGACCATGCCGCAATCCATGCGTAAGACCCTGCTTATCGTCCTGTTGCTCGCGCTCTGGGGCCTCGCCATGCTCGCCGCTTGGCGCTGGTACGAGGCGCGCTATCTGCGCAGTTTCAGCGAGCAGACCGCATTGTTTTACGGCGAGCAATTACGCCTGCCCGACGAGCTGGCCGGCCCTGGGCCGCTCCGCCTGGTGCATTTCTGGGACCCGGCCTGCCCCTGCAACGTCGGCAACCAGCAACACCTGGCCGAGCTGATCGCCCATTACGGCCCTCGGGGCGTGCGCTTCTTCGCCGTGCAAAAGCCCGGCAGCAAGGGACAGTTGCCCGCCACCCTGAGCGGTCTGAAAAACCTTCCCGGCTTCGACGGCAGCGAGCAGCTGCCGGCCAGCCCGGCGGTGGCGATCTGGGATGGTAGCGGCAAACTGGCCTATTTCGGCCCTTACAGCAGCGGCGCCACCTGCAATTCGAGCAATAGTTTTATCGAGCCGATTCTCGAAGCCCTGGCGGCCGGACGCGAGGTGAATGCCAGCAACAACCTGGCGGTCGGCTGCTTCTGCGACTGGTCCAAAGCGGGCGATTGACTCGCGGCGAACGCGGCAAAACCTAGGCATCGCCGCTGCCCGCCGCCTGCAATTGCGCACGGTATCGATGGGGCGTGACGCCGTACCAGCGCTTGAAGGCGCGATAGAACGGCGAGAGATCGGCGAAACCGCAAGCTCGGGCAACCTCGCGAATCTGCCCGCCTTTGGCCAACAAGTGCAGCGCGCGCTGCTGGCGCAAGCCCTCGCGCAGGCCGCGCAGGTTCAGGCCCTGCTGCGCCAGGGCGCGCTGCAAGGCGCCGCTGGCCATCCCCAGTTCGCGCGCCAGGTCGGGCAGGCGGCACTCCTGCTCGGCCAGGCGCTGCTGCAAGAGAAAGTGCAACTGCTTGAGCAACTGGTTTTCATCCAGCACATGCAACTGGGCTTCGGCATGCTCGCTGAGCAGCTCGAACAGGCCGCTGTTGGCGGTGCGCGACGGGCGTTTGAGCAGGGTCAGGGGCAGACTCAGGCTGTCATGCGCCTGGCCGAAGCGCGGCAGCATGCCGAACAGGCGCCGGTGCTCGTCGGTGTCGGCCGGCGCACCGTGTCGGAAGCCCAGGGCGGTGAAGCGCAGTTCGCCGTCGCAGAGGAAATCCAGCAGCTTGATCAACAACAGCGCCAGACACTCCATCTGCTGGCGCAGCGGCGGCGAGCCGAGGTAGTTGAGGTCGAAGATCAGCTGCGCCTGATCGCCCGAGATATCCAGGCGCGCGGCGAACCCGCCGGACAATAGATGCTGAAAGCGCACGAAGGTCTCCAGCCCTTGCTGCAAGTCGCGGCTCGCCAGCAGCAGGTAACCGACCACGTCGAGCAGACGCGGCTTGATTACCTCGCCCAGGTGCAGCCCGATATCCGCGTCGCCGGTTATCCGCTGCAGATTGCGCCAGAACAGCGGTGCATCGTCGTGGATCAGGCGCTCGCCGAAAGTCGGTGGCGGTAGGCGGCGGTAATGGTAGATGCGCCGGTAAACCTCGGCTGGATCGAGGCCGAGCCGCTCCATGGCCTCGTACAACAGGCGTCGCAAGGTCGCGGAGTGGGTCAGCGGATTGCCGGAATAGGTGATCATGGCGGCCTCGAAATTGACCGAATACTTCCACTCGCCACACCAAGGGTCAATAGCTGCCGGGCGTCAACCTGAGCAGAATGCACTGCCCCCACACAAGGAAGTCGCTATGAAACGCACCCTGATCGTGCTCGCCGTGCTACTCGCCACCGCCACGGCGACCACGGCCTGGTACCTCGACAGCAAATTGCCGCAACGCGACGGCGAACTGCCGCTGGCCGGGTTGCAGGCACCGGTCAGCGTGCGCTACGACGAACGCGGCGTGCCGCATATCCAGGCGCAGCACGAAGCCGATATGTACCGCGCCCTGGGCTACGTGCATGCCCAGGATCGGCTGTTCCAGATGGAGATTCTGCGCCGCCTGGCCCGCGGCGAACTGGCCGAGGTGTTGGGCGCCAAGCTGGTGGAAACCGACCGCCTGTTCCGCACCCTGAGCATTCGCGCCTATGCCGACGCCTACGCCGCCCGCCTGGACATGAGCAGCCCCGCCGGCCAGGCGCTGTCGGCGTATCTGGATGGCGTCAACCAGTACCAGGCCAGCCGCCCGGCGCCCGTGGAGTTCGACCTGCTGGGGATCGAAAAGCGCCCGTTCACGGCCGCAGACACCATAAGCGTGGCCGGTTTTATGGCTTACAGCTTTGCCGCCGCGTTCCGCACCGAACCGGTACTGAGCTATGTGCGCGACGAACTCGGCGCCGACTACCTGAAAGCCTTCGACCTCGATTGGCACCCTCGAGGCGTGGTCGGTCGGCACCTGAGCGCCGGCGACTGGCGGGACCTCAACGCCATCGCCCACACCAGCCACGCCGCCCTGCGCGATGCCGGCCTGCCGCAATTCGAGGGCAGCAACGCCTGGGCCGTATCCGGTAGCCGCACCGCCAGTGGCAAGCCCTTGCTCGCCGGCGACCCGCATATCCGCTTCGCCGTACCGGCGGTGTGGTACGAGGCGCACCTGAGCTATCCGGGCTTCGAACTTTACGGCCATCACCAGGCGCTCAACCCGGTCGCCTCCCTGGGCCACAACCGCGACTTCGCCTGGAGCCTGACCATGTTCCAGAACGACGACCTCGACCTGATCGCGGAAACCCCCAACCCGGAAAACCCCAACCAGGTCCGCTACCGCGGCGCCTGGGTCGACTTGCAGAGTCGCACCGAGACGATCGCGGTAAAGGGTGCCGAGCCGGTGACCCTCACCCTGCGCCGCTCGCCCCACGGGCCGATCATCAATGATGCCCTGGGCGAAAGCGCCGGCAGCACGCCCATCGCCATGTGGTGGGCGTTTCTGGAAACCGCCAACCCGCTGCTCGAGGGCTTCTATCAGCTCAATCGCGCCGACAGCCTGGACAAAGCCCGCGCCGCCGTCGAACACATCGAAGCACCGGGGCTCAATGTGGTCTGGGCTTCGGCGTCGGGCGATATCGGCTGGTGGGCGGCGGCCAAGCTGCCGCGCCGGCCGCAGGGGGTCAACCCGAGCTTTATGCTCGATGCGAGCAAAGGCGAGGCGGAAAAACTCGGCTACCACCCGTTCAGCGACAACCCCCAGGAGGAGAACCCGGCGCGCGGCTATATCCTCTCGGCCAACTTTCAGCCGCAGGCCGCCAGCGGTATCGAAATCCCCGGCTACTACAATCCCGCCGAACGCGGCCAACGCCTCGACCAGCGTCTGGCCGACAGCAGCGTGAAATGGGATCTGCACAACAGTCAGGCGCTGCAACTCGACCCCGGTAACGACTACCCACGCAAAATGCTGACGCCGATCCTCGACGAGCTGCGCGCGGCCGCCACAGGCGAGCAGGAACGCGCGCTGGTCGAACAACTGGCGACCTGGAATGGCGATCACAACCTCGATTCGACCGCCGCCACGTTGTTCAATCAGCTGCTCTATCAATTGACCAAGCAAGCCATGGCCGACGACTTGAGCGGCGCCTTCTTCGACAACCTGCTGACCACCCGCGCCCTGGATTCCGCGCTGCCGCGTTTGCTCGCCGATGCCGGCTCGCCCTGGTGGGACAAGCGCGATAGCCAAGCCGTGGAGAGCCGCGCCGCTATCGTCGAACTCGCCTGGCAGGCCAGCCTCGCCCACTTGCGCGAAACCCTTGGCGAAAACCCGGCGGACTGGCAATGGGGCAAGGCCCACACCCTTACCCATAACCATCCGCTGAGCCAGCAGAAGCCGCTCGATAAACTGCTCAACGTCGGCCCCTTCGCCGCACCGGGTAGCCATGAAACCCCGAACAACCTGTCGCAACGCATCGGCCCGGCGCCCTGGCCGGTGGCCTACGGCCCCTCCACCCGCCGCCTGATCGACCTGGCCAACGCCGATACGGCGCTGGGCATCAACCCAGTCGGGCAAAGCGGCGTGCCGTTCGACGCCCATTATCGTGATCAGGCTGAGGCCTATATCGCCGGCCGCTACATGCCGCAGCACCTGAGCGAAGCGGATGTCGCCGCCCATAGCCACGGCCGTTTGCTACTCACACCCACGCCGCAATAGCGGCGCTCGAACAAGGACGTTTCATGCGCACCATCGCCATCCTTATCCTGCTGCTGTGCCAGGCCGCGTACGCCGCCGAAACCGTCAACGACGTCAGCGGCATGAACCCCATCGAAGTCGCCCAGGTGTTGGCGCCCACCGAGTTGAGCCAGATAGTCGCCGCGGTACGCGAGCATCCCGGCCCCATCGCCATTGGCGGCGCGCGCTTCAGCATGGGCGGGCAGACCGCCACCGAGCAGGCCCTGCAACTGGACATGCGCGACTTCGACCAGGTGCTGGAATTCTCCGCCGAGCGCCGGGAAATTCGCGTGCAAGCCGGGATCACCTGGCGCGAAGTGCTCGAATACATCGACCCCTACGGCTTGTCGCCGCAGATCATGCAGTCCTACGCCAACTTCACCGTCGGCGGCGCCCTCAGCGTCAACGCCCACGGCCGCTATGTCGGCCAGGGGCCGCTGGTGCTCGGCGTACGCGCGCTGCGCCTGGTGCTGGCCGACGGCAGCCTGGTCGAGGCCAGCCCGACGCACAACAGCGAACTGTTCTACGGCGCCATCGGCGGCTATGGTGGGCTCGGCGTGATAGTCGATGCCACCCTGCCGCTGGTCGACAACAGCAAACTGGTGCGCCAATCGCAACTGATGCCGCTCAACGAATACCCCGCGTTCTTCGCCAACCAGGTACGCGGCAACCCGGATATGGTGATGCACAACGGCATCCTCTACACCGACGATTACGACAGCGTGCGCGCCGTGTCCTACCTACGTAGCGATGCCCCGCTGACCATCGAAGAACGCCTTGTGCCCAGCGAACGCAGCTACGGGGCAATGCGCACCGCCCTGGCGCTGGCCAGCAGCCCCGGCGGCAGCAAAGTGCGCGAGGCGCTGGTCGACCCGCTGCTGCTCAAAGGCGCGCCGGTGCAATGGCGCAACCATCAGGCCAGCCTCGACGTCGGCGAACTGCAACCGATCTCCGGCCCCGGTTACAGTTACGTACTGCAGGAGTACTTCGTCCCCGAGGCGCAGCTGGAAAGTTTCGTCGCCGGCATGCATCGAGTGCTCGAGCGACATCGGGTCACCATCGCCAACATCTCTATCCGCCACGCCAAAGGCGACCCCGGCACTCTGCTGGCCTGGGCCCGCGGCGACACCTTCGCCCTGGTGCTCTACTACCGCCAAGGCATCTCTCCCAGCGAACGCGCCGCCGTCGCCCGCTGGACCGGCGAACTGATCGACCTGGCCATCGCCCACCAAGGCAGCTACTACCTGCCTTACCAGATCCACGCCAGCCGCGAACAATTCCTCGCTGCCTACCCCCGCGCCGAAGAGTTCTTCGCCCTGAAAAAGCGCATCGACCCGAGCAACAAGTTCCGCAATAAGTTGTGGGATGCGTACTACCGCTAGGCAGACCCTGAGAAGGTTTTCTACAAATCCGTGAATGGCGTGCACTTACTGACATATGGAAGGGGCGTGCCCGTAGCACGGGCAATAACCTCCGCGAGGTAATCTCGGCGGCGAGAAACACCGACATGAGCGAGGCTGAAGTCGCCAGACAGGCACGCCTACCTCAGAAGCACCCTAGTTGGAAGCACTCACGTCAGCGCTTGAAAAGGTCGGGTAGCCTGAGGGTTTGCCATTATTGATATTGTTTAAAAAATTACTGTCCTTTACCGGCAGGTTAGCCGAGCCGTAATCAAAACTATTCAATTTTGATCGCATTTGCGCGTTTGAAAGCCCGTCGCCAACCATTTGATACCAACTGACTATAGTAGGCGTAAGGAAAGAGCCGTAGGGGTTTTCAGCATATTCGTTACTTTTGGCAAAGCGCAAGGCATGGGTGGTGATGCCATCTTTATGGTAAACAATCTTTAAGTTGCCATTTTGAAAAAACAATTCAGAGGCGGCTTTCGTGGTTTGGTTGCCGTGTGAACTATAGCTGCCATGTGTTACGACACCGTTTTTAGTCCAGACCAAGGCATGCTCCCAGTCATGGCGGTGCCCACCGCCGACGTAGTCAAATAATTGATCCTTTTCAAAATACAATGCGTACATATGCCCGCAATATTGGTTACCACTTGAAATTTTACAAACGTAACGATGCATGGTGTTTGAGGTGATCAGAAAATTTCCTGAACGACAGTTTCCAGTAATGGTACCAGAGGTATTCAGACCCGCATTCTTTTCGCCCAGACGACTGATGCCTGCACTGGGCAAGCAACCATCACCATCAAAATCAAATACGGGCTGTTTGTTGTTAATTATGCCGTTAGTCGGCAACGCTTGATCCAGCTTGGCAAAGTCACTTGCCATCGTTAACTCCGTTGCCGACAGTAGCGTAAATATAGAAACCAATAATACAATTTTATTTACCCTTACTTTTTGCATGACGTGCTCTCTCATGGATTATTTTTATTTAAAGCAGAACTTAAACTTGCTCACTATAAAAGCAAACCTTTTGCAATAGCCATCACCCAAATGAGGGTAATTGGGGAAGCATGAACGGGATGTTTACACAGTTTGGTGAGCTGCTTAACGCTGCTCTCAGGCTTTGCGATGGTGATGCACAACGGCATTCTCTAAGCCGACGACTGCGTAGGAGCCGCTTCCTACCTGTGAATAGAGAATAACGCACGGATGTGATGTATAAGCGGCAGGCCTGACAGAGGCAGCCCATTATCATCCGCATAGCAGTAAAGCGATAAGCAACCAAACCGTTTCTTTAGTAAACAGCATGAGCCAAAACAGGATGGAATAATGAAAGTCAAATACTTGATTTTAATCCCTCTCGTCATAGCCGGATGTTCTAGCAGAGGTGCTTATGAAGGCATTCAGGCCAGTAACAGATTCGAGTGCACCAAGCTTCCGCCATCTCAATATGATGAGTGCATGAAAAACGCCAATAAATCATATGATGAATATGAACGCGAACGGCAGAAAGCGCTGGGGCAATAGTGCTCAGGTCTGGCTGAGGTTCCGTTCTTACGATTCCAGCCCATACAGTCGGAAGAGCGAATCCGGTCGAAGATCGTCTAGCTCTGCGGCCCCCAAACTGGCCTGCTCGCTGCCCTTCCCCGCGCAGACCCAGTTGAGCCTGCCCTGCCGGATCCACGCCAGCCGCGCACAATTCCTCGCTCTGAAAAAGCGCGTCGACCCGAGCAATAAATTCCGCAATAAGTTGTGGGATACCTACTACCGTTAGATACGGTAGGTTCGGCGTCGCTGCGTACGCCCTCGGGAGCCAGGGCTTCATCCATCGCTATGTCGATTCAATAGCCACTGGCCGGGCTGTTCGTTGCAGACCGCTCGATCTAATCAATACTCCCAGAAGCAAAAGCGCCCCCGCGAAGGAGAATTCCAATGGCTAAAACCTGGTTTAAAAGCAAATGGCTGCTCTCACTGCTCGCCCTCACCGGCAGCCTCGCCTGGGCCGAAGAGCCCGTCGTGATCGATGTCGATATCGAAAATCCACCCTTTATGTATGCCGAGAATGGCCAGGCCAAAGGCATCTATCCGGAGCTGGTGAAAGAAGCCTTCTCCCGCATGAAAGTGCCCGTCACCCTCGCCGCGCGGCCGTGGAAACGGGTGATCGAAGAGATCGACCAGGGCGAAGCGGGTGTCGCCGGTATTTACTCCAACGAAGAACGGCGGCAGAAGTACGATTACAGCGACGTGATCATGGTGGAGAACATCGCGGTGTACTTCCACCAGGACAGCCCGGTGAACTACGAGAACATGGACAGTCTGAGCGGTAAACGGGTCGGCACCATTCGCGGCTGGCTGTATACCGATGAGTTCAGTGAAGCGGGCAAGAGCGGCAAGCTGACCATCGACGAGGTGAGCGGCGACGAGAAGAACTTCGAGAAGCTGGCGGCCAAGCGGGTCGATGCGGTGCTGGCCATCGAACAGTCCGGCAACGCCCTGCTGGCTACCGGACGCTTCCCCGGCGTGCAGATGAACGCCAAGTATCTGTCTTCCGCCGAGTCCTACCTGGCCTTCAACAAGTCCACCAATCGGCAGGATCTGCTGAGCAAATTCAACGATGCCATCGCGCAGATGAAAGCCGATGGCAGCTTCGACCGCATTGTCGCCGAAGCCGCCAACCACTGAAGTGCGTTCCAGCGGAGGCGCCCGCCTCCGCTTTCCAGCCAGCCGCTTCAGCCCCTCCTCCAAAGGCTCCGGCCCAGCAGGGTACTGTTGAGCGAGGCGACGGTATAGCAGGCCGTTGAAAACGTAGGCGAGGCAGGCAAGGCAAAAACAGCCGAAAAAGCGGAGTTTACGTGCTGTAAATGAGAATTTTTAGGCTGTTTTTAACGCAGTATTGCCAACGCAGGTAGTTTTTCAACGGCCTGAGGCCATTCTCGACCGGGCCGCTTAGGCGGTATTCCGGGCGCCATAGCCCAACTGATCGTAGCCTCCGGAACTGCAGCCATAGTCGTCGCCGCCACCCTCGCCGCCAACTTGCTCACTATCGCCTCGACATGCGGCGGGCTCATCCCCATGCGTTTGACGTAGTAGAAAAAGTCCAAGCAATGTCTTTTGCAACCAATCGCAGAAACCGAGAACAACGCCACAGGCTTATTAACCACCCGATATCAGTTGGGCGATATATCGCAAGGTGCGCTTACTAGATAACGCAGGAAGTTCGATCTCGGGACGAGCTTTGCGCCTGTGCCCGGCATATGATCGACGGGCCGCTCGTCGGCCAGGCAGGAAGAGGAGGCAGGGAGCATGCCGCCAGAACGGCAGGGCCGGGCCAGCAAAGGCGAGAGCGCGTACTTAGCGACAGGTATAGCCTTTCAGAACCACAGGAGCGACAAAATGGTCCCCAAGATACTGATCACCATCGGCATATTCTTTTATGCCGGGGTCGTCCCGTATTTCGAGATAAACACCTCCCATGTTTTCAATCCCAACTGGGAGCCACATGCACGGTTGCACGAGGTCTGGCAGCTGTTCACCAATACCTCCATCGGCCTTTTCAGCCTCTGGCTGACATGGGCGAAGAGCAATTTCCGCCTCGCCAGCTTGATGACGGTTTTCGTGACCGGCGGTTTTCTTCTGGCTTATCTAATACGCGACTACTACGGCGGCTCCATGGTGCTCTCCGACGGTAGCGAGAAAACCATATTCGGCCTGAACCTCGGGTTGTTCGCCTATTCGCTGGCGATACTCCTGGCCCTGATTGCGGTTGCCATGCAACGAGGCTCGTCCGTGACGGATCGGCCACGCTGATCTGCGTTAGCGCCATGGATTCCGCCGCCATGCCTCGCTGCCGAGCGTTACCGGCGCCTGTGGCTTTGTGGTTTTCTATAACCCCGTTACGCAGCTGATAAGGAGCACGGCGATGCACGCGCACGAGAAGATCAATTACCTGGAATTCCCCGCCAAGGATTTGCAGGCGACCAAAGCGTTCTTCACCTCGGCATTCGGTTGGATCTTTGTCGATTACGGCCCCGAGTACTGCGCGTTTTCCAGCCAGGGCCTCGACGGCGGTTTCTACCAGGCCGAGCTGGCGGCCTCGGTCGCCAACGGCAGCGCGCTGGTGGTGTTTTACAGCGAGCGCCTGGAGGAAACCCAAGACAAAATCGAAAACGCCGGTGGGCGAATCGTCAAACCGATATTCAGCTTCCCCGGCGGTCGGCGTTTTCACTTCGTCGAACCCAGCGGCAACGAATTCGCCGTATGGAGCGATGCCGGCGTTTGATCGGCGGCTTGGCGCCCCGGCAACCGAAACGAGGACCCTGAATGCGAACCGGAAATCTATTTGCCGATGCCGCGCCCCCTGCCGAGGGCGAGCACTTCGAGACCCTGCTGCAACACCGCAACCTGGTCGTCGAGCGCATTCTCAGCTCGGCGGCGATCACGCCGAGCGAGTACGTGCAGACGCAGGACGAGTGGGTGCTGCTGGCCCACGGCGAGGCGGAGATGCTGGTCGATGGCAAGTCGGTGGTGCTGGCAGCGGGCGACTATCTGTTTCTGCCGGCAGGCACCCCGCACACGGTGATGCGGGTTTCCCAGGGCGCGATCTGGCTGGCGCTGCATCTGCATCCCGCGGAAGCAATCTAGCCCGGCGCGCGGGCGAAGCGCAGCACCGCCTCGCGCATGGCCATAGCGATTGCCGTGGCCTGCGCTTCGTCATGCACCGCCCGGGCGATCTGCAGGCCGCCGCTGAGCATCGCCAGAATGGCCCAGGCGCGCTCGCGGCGTAGCTCGGGGTCGAGGTGGGTCAGGCCGGTTTCCAGGGTCTCGACCACCCGTTCGATGCCCTGCTGGTAGACCGCCCGTACCTGTTCGCTGCCGCGCATCACCTCGCCGGTGAGGCCCGGCACAGCGCAGCCGCCGGCAAGATTGGCGCGGTGTTCGCGGCTGAAGTAATAGTCCACCAATGCGCTCAGCCAATCCTGCTGCGGGTCGGCGATCGCCTGTTGCATGGTTTTCTGGAAGTCATCGAGCCCGGCCGCCACCGCGGCTTCGAACGCCGCCGCCTTGGACGGGAAGTGCTTGTAGAAGGCTCCCGACGTCACCCCCGCCTCGCGCGCCAGACCATCGACCCCTGCGCCGCCATAGCCTTCCAGGCGAAAACCGCGCCCGGCGGCCGCGAGGATATTCGCTGCGGTTTTCTGCTTTTGTTCCGGTGTGTAGCGCATGGGTAATTCTTCCGCCTGACAGTGAGCAGCATTCTACTTGACAGGATAACGATCGCAATCCTATCTTTGATCACGGTCGTTATCCTATGGATTGCACCGTGCCCAACAGGACGTACATTTCTCACTGATCAGGAACCCATCATGTCGAAAGCCTTCGTGTACACCGAACTGCAAATCTCCCTGCCCTTCGCCCAAACGCCGTGGCGCGAACTCAATGCGCAGATAGTCGAGCAGCCGGGTTTCCGCAATAAAACCTGGCTTGCCGGGTCGTTGAATCAGTCGGTCGGCGGGTTCTACGAGTTCGACTCGCTCGCCAACGCGAAACGCTTCGTCACCGGCTACTTCCCCGCGGAGGCGCGCAAATTCGGCGTCGCGCAAACCACCCGGGTGTTCGACATGGCCGTCGTCGAAGAGGCCAGCCGGCAGTTGGGCTCGGTGTATTTCGGGGCACGCCCGGAACGCAGTCCCGGCGCGTTCGTTTACACCGAAGTGCAGCTGTCGGTGCCCTTCGATCAAGCGCCTTGGCGCGCGTTGAATCCGATCCTCAAGGCCCAGCCCGGGCTGTTGCATAAAACCTGGTTGAGCGGTGCCGATAACCAATCGGTGGGCGGCTTTTACGCCTTCGACAACCTCGATAACGCCCGGCGTTTCGTCACCGACTACTTCCCCGGCGAAACCGCCGAGCTGAACGCCGCCTACACCACCCGCCTGTTCGATGCCGCGCCAAGCGAGCAGGCCAGCCGGGCCATGGGCTCACCGCTCTATGTTTGATACGATCGCTGCGCTCCAGTGGGCGCAGCGCTTACGAACGCGCGTTCAGGTATTCGCTGCCGGGCTGACACTATCGATTTGGCCGCTCGGCATCGGTGTCCTGTGTCAGCCTACCGGTGCACGAATAGTCGGAACCTCCCTCTTGGCGAAGCGCTCCAAACAGTTGTAGTGGCCGTTTGCGTACAGGCGCTTGTCGTGGACATTGATCAAGAGCCGCACATTATGGATATCGGCGCCGTTAAACGTTTTTGCTTGAGCTTCCCGGGTGCACAGGAGCAGTTGTTGGGCGAACCCGCGAATGTGCTGATTTACGCCGTCGGCGGTAAGCAGTTCGCCTATTTCAAGACCAGTGAGCCGCATCGCTGGCGCTTCAGCATCCGTGTGACGCCCGACAGGTTCATCGAGTTGACCGATCAGCCCGCAGTGAGCCCCGCACGCTACCTGCATCGTTTTCACTGGGTATCCATCCTCAATACCCAGGCGTTCGACGAGCAATATTTGAAGCAGCTAATCGACTGGTCATATAAAAAAGCACGCGCCAGCTTGCCCAAGAAAACCCAGCGAATACTTAGCGAATAACGGCCCTGCAATACGCGCCGCGCAACCGACGTTGCGTTGCCGAGCGCTCTCACCCTCTCACATGGACGGCCATCGACATGAATATCAGTCAAGCCACAGTTAACGGGTTGAGTACCATCGCCATGCTGATCAGCGAATCGAACAAGGATGTCGCCTTGCGATTCGGCCTGAATGCGGCCAACTGCCCGAAACACCCTTCCTTTTGCACGACAGAGTGGGTAAAGGCTGACTTTGCCCGCGGCGAGAAGTATTTCGTCATTGCGAAAAACGCCACGCCGATCGGTTGCGTCGCCTACGAAAGCCCGCGCGCCGGCGTTGCCTATTTGAACCGTTTGTCGGTTCTGCCCGTCTACCGTAAGCGCGGCGTGGGCACTCGGCTGGTCGAGCATTTTATCCAGTACGCCGAGACGCAGGCGGTGCAGACCATCAGCATCGGCGTGATCGAGCAGCACTTCGAACTGCAGCGCTGGTATCGGGCATTGGGCTTCAAAGACGGTGAGAGCAAGGAATTTCCGCACCTGCCCTTCGTGGTGAAGTACATGTGTTATCGCCTAGCGCCGGAGGTGGCCGTTTCGACGGACCTGCGCGCCTGACTTGCCGCACGCGGTGGGGCATCTATACCTAGCAGGCCATTGAAAAAAGTAAGCGAGGCAGGCAAGACAAGGCAAAAACAGGAGAGGAACGGTCGGAGTCGCGGGCGACTTTACTGCTGTAAATGAGCATTCCGACTGGGCTCGCATCCGAGCCTGTTTTTAACGCAGTATTGCCAACGCAGGTAGTTTTTCAACGGCCTGTTAGCTTGGTCGCCGATCAATCTGGAGAGTGCATGAGCTACGACGAAGGAATAGCCGAGCGGGTGAGAACGGCGCTCGCGGGCCAGGATGAAGTCGTCGAAAAGAAGATGTTCGGCGGCCTGGCCTTTATGCTCAGGGGCAACATGTGCTGCGGCGTTTTGGGTACCGACCTGATGCTGCGCGTGGGCCCCGATGGCTATTCGCAGGCGCTCGAAGAGCCCGATGCGCGGAAGATGGACTTTACCGGCAAAGCGCTGAGCGGCTTCGTCTATGTCGACCAAACCGCCGACGATGCCCAAGGGCGCCTGCGTCAATGGCTCGATCGAGCGCTCGAGTTTTCCGCCTCGTTACCCAGCAAGCAGGGCAAGGCGCCGCAACCTCGCCGCCGCGCCAGCAGTCGTCAATCATGACCGCTTACCGCGACAGAAAAGCCCCGCGCAGCAACGGATGGCTGGCATTGACCCTGGCGCTGGCGGGCCTGTTCGCGGCATCGACAGCCCCGGCCCGCGCCGACCTCACCGCGCCGCAAGCGCGGCAAACCCTCAGGGTCGACGGCAGCGACCGCAGCTATGTGGTGCGTGCCGCTCACCTACCGGCGCAGGCGACGCAACGCGTGGCATTGGTGCTGATGCTGCATGGCGGCGGCGGTAATGCGTTCAATGCCGAGAAGATGACCGGCTTCACCGAGAAGGCCAGAAAGGAAGGCTTTATCGTCGCTTACCCCGAAGGCAGCGGCCGCTTCGCGGGCAAACTCCTGACCTGGAATGCCGGCCATTGCTGCGGCTATGCGATGAACCGGAACGTCGACGATGTGGCCTTTATCGGCGCGCTGATCGATCGCCTGATCGAGGAATATCCGGTGGATCCGCAGCGGGTCTATGTAACCGGCATGTCCAACGGAGGGATCATGAGTCACCGACTCGGCATCGAACTGTCGCACAAAGTCGCCGCCATCGCGCCGGTAGTCGCGACCCTATTCGGCGACGAGTCGCAGCCGTCTGGCCCGGTGCCCGCGCTTATGATCAACGGCATGCTCGACAAGGCGGTTCCCCACCTCGGCGGCGCCCCTGCCGGACGCGTTGCCGATGCCTGGGACGGCGTGCCGACGCAGCCGGCGCTGGCACAGGCAACATTCTGGGCGAAGGCGAACGGCTGCGCCGCGACTCCGGCGCAACAGGACCACGGCCGCTATTTGCTGTGGCGCTACACCTGTGCGTCCAATGGGGCAGTCGAGCTTTATCTGCTCAAGGATAACGGCCATGCCTGGCCGGGCGGACAGCCGGGAAGTCGCAGGGGCGACACTCCCAGTTCGGCGCTGAACGCGACGGATGTCATTTGGCGGTTTTTTCAGGCACAGGTAAGACGCTAACAGGCCGGTGTCAACTCTCTCCCAGCGACACCTCTGGTAGCCCGGATGCAATCCGGGGAAGGTGTAACAGCTGACACCGCTCCCGGATTGCATCCGGGCTACAAGAGCCGATGGCGACGCCTTGTCCACCGCTGGCGGACCAGCCTGCGGCGGGTCCGCCCTATTAGGCGGTTAGGCGGGCGCGTGCTGCTGCGACGGGTCGCGGCGGCTGTCGGGGCCGCTTTGCAGGTTGGCGCCGGTGCTTTCGTCCATGGCTTGCTGGATGGCTTTCTTGCGCGCCTCTTCGGTGCGGCGGGCGAAAAACCAGATCAGGAAGGTGATCAGCGACACCGAGAGCAGAATCAGGCTGGCCACCGCGTTGATCTCCGGCTTCACACCCATGCGCACGGCGGAGAACACCTCCATCGGCAAGGTGGTGGAGCCCGGCCCGGAGACGAAGCTGGCGAGCACCAGATCATCGAGCGACAAGGCGAAGGACATCATGCCGCCGGCCGCCAACGAAGGCGCGATCATCGGGATGGTGATCAGGAAGAACACCTTCCAGGGCTTGGCGCCCAGGTCCATGGCCGCCTCCTCGATGGACATGTCCAGTTCGCGCAAACGCGCCGACACCACCACCGAGACATAGGCGGCGCAGAAGGTGGTGTGGGCGATCCAGATGGTCAGCACACCGCGCTCGGCCGGCCAGCCGATCAATTGCGCCATGGCCACGAACAGCAGCAACAGCGACAGACCGGTGATCACTTCGGGCATCACCAGCGGCGCGGTGACCAGGCCACCGAACAGCGTGCGGCCCTTGAAGCGGGTCACCCGGGTCAGCACGAAGGCCGCCATGGTGCCCAGCGCCACCGCGGCAACCGCGGTATAGCAGGCGATTTCCAGGGAGCGCATCACCGCGCTCATCAGCTGCGTGTTGTCGAGCAGGCCGATGTACCACTTCAGCGACCAGCCGCCCCACACCGTGACCAGCCGCGAGCCGTTGAACGAGTAGATCACCAGGATCAACATCGGCAGGTAGATAAAGGTCAGGCCGGCCCACAGCATGAGGGTTGAGAAACGGTACTTGTTCATGCTCGACCCTCCATCTCTTTGGCTTGGTTACGGTTAAACAAAATAATCGGCACGATCAGGATCGCCAGCATCACCACCGCCAGGGCGGACGCCACCGGCCAGTCGCGGTTGTTGAAAAACTCCTGCCAGAGCACTTTGCCGATCATCAGCGTCTCCGGACCACCGAGCAGTTCGGGGATGACGAACTCACCAACCACCGGAATGAACACCAGCATGCAGCCGGCGATGATGCCGTTCTTCGACAGCGGCACGGTGATCTTCCAGAAGCTGTTGAAGGTGCTCGAACCCAAGTCCGATGCGGCTTCCAGCAGGCTCGGGTCATGCTTCACCAGGTTGGCGAACAGCGGCAGGATCATGAACGGCAGGTAGGAATAGACCACACCGATATAGACCGCGAGGTTGGTGTTGAGGATCTGCAGCGGTTCGTCGATCAGGCCGATGCTCTGCAAAAACCCGTTGAGCAGGCCATTGTTGCTGAGGATCCCCATCCAGGCGTAGACGCGGATCAGGATCGCGGTCCAGGTCGGCATCATGATCAGCAGCAGGAACACGGTCTGCATTTCCTTGTCGGCACGGGCGATGGCATAGGCCATCGGGTAGCCGATCAGCAGGCACAGCAGGGTGCTGACCAGGGCCATCTTCAACGAGCCGAGGTAGGCGGACAGGTACAGGTCATCCTCACTGAGGAAGATGTAGTTGCCCAGGTTGATCACCACCGACAGCTTGCCTTCCACCCAGGTGTACACATCGGTGTACGGCGGAATGGCCACGGCGGCTTCGGCGAAGCTGATCTTCAAGACGATGATGAAGGGCAGCAAAAAGAACAGGAACAACCAGAGGAATGGCACCCCGATAACGAAGTGACGGCCCTTGGGCAAACGGCGGCTGAGGCTTCGGGAAATATTCATGAGCGCAATGCCACCCCGCTGTCATCCTCCCACCACACGTATACCTGGTCGTCCCAGGTCGGCCGGGCGCCGCGGCGTTCGGCGTTGGCGACGAACGACTGGACGATCTTGCCGCTCGGCAATTCCACGTGGAAAACCGAATGGCCGCCCAGGTAGGCGATATCGTGCACGGTGCCGCGCGACCAGTTGTATTCGCAGGTCGGCTGCTCGGTGGTGACCAGCAGCTTTTCCGGGCGGATCGCGTAGGTGATGCTCTTGTCCTGCACCGAGGTGCTGACGCCGTGGCCGACGTAGATGTTGCGCTCCAGGTCGGGGCTGTCGATCAACGCGTGCCCTTCCATGTCCTCGACCACCTGACCTTCGAACAGGTTGACGTTGCCGATGAATTCGCACACCAGGCGGCTGGTCGGGGTTTCGTAGATGTCCACCGGGCTGCCGATCTGGGCGATCCAGCCGAGGTGCATGATGGCGATGCGCTGGGCCATGGTCATGGCCTCTTCCTGATCGTGGGTGACCATCACGCAGGTCACGCCGACCCGCTCGATGATTTCCACCAGTTCAAGCTGCATCTGCGAGCGCAGTTTCTTGTCCAGCGCGCCCATCGGCTCGTCGAGCAACAGCAGCTTCGGCCGCTTGGCCAGCGAACGGGCCAGGGCCACGCGCTGACGCTGGCCACCGGAAAGCTGATGCGGTTTGCGCTTGGCGTATTGGCTCATCTGCACCAGCTTGAGCATTTCATCGACGCGGGCGTCGATCTCGGCACGCGGCAGGCCGTCCTGCTTGAGGCCGAAGGCGATGTTGTCGGCCACACTCATATGCGGGAACAGCGCGTAGGACTGGAACATCATGTTGATCGGCCGCTCGTAGGGCGGCAGATCGGTGATGTCCTGGCCATCGAGCCAGATGCGCCCCTCGGTCGGACGCTCGAAACCGGCGAGCATGCGCAACAGGGTGGATTTACCCGAGCCCGAACCGCCGAGCAGGGCGAAGATTTCACCCTTGTTGATGGTCAGGGATACGTCGTCGACCGCCACGGTTTCGTCGAACTTCTTGGTTACCCGTTCGATCTTGACCAATACTTCTTTCGGTTGCTGATCGCCTTCAAGAACCTTTTTATAGGCACTGGATGCAACTGCCATTACCAAACTCCCGCATAGTAGCGCCCGACCCCGACGGCCGGACGTTTCGAAATGGTTGAATTGACTCAGCTAACCCACGCTGACATCTAGCAAAAAAAATGCGTACCCGTGGCTTCTCTGGTTGTCAGACAGACCGCCAAAAGGCTCCGAATTCATAGAAAAAATGGTGTTCGCTGCTGAGCGATACAGACCGCAGCGTCAGGGCGAAGCCGGGGGGCCGCCGGAGGAGTTGAGGCACATCTGCAAGCTTCCTTTTTATTGTTAGGGTGCTGACGGGGTGACCCCGCCAGCACCTGGATCGCTTCGTTTTGTCTTACCGACCCGACTTGACCTTGGTCCAGCTGCGGGTAACGGCACGCTGTACCGATGGGCTCAGCTCGGAGAAGGTGTAGAGCTTCTTGCTGGCCGCTTCGGTCGGGTAAATGCCCGGGTTGTTGCGGATTTCCTCGGCCACCAGTGGAGTGGCGGCGGCGTTGCCGTTCGGATAGGCGACGTAGTCGGAGATCGGTGCGATCACTTCCGGGGTCAGGATGTAGTTGAGGAAGGTGTGCGCCGCTTCGACGTTCTTGGCGTCGGCGGGGATCGCCATCATGTCGAAGAACGACGCCGCGCCTTCTTTAGGAATGGCGTAGGAAACCGGTACGTTGTTCTTCGCTTCTTCGGCACGCGCTTGCGCCTGGAAGACGTCGCCGGACCAGCCCAGGGCGACGCAGATGTTGCCGTTGGCCAGGTCGGAGATGTACTTGGAGGAGTGGAAGTAGGTTACGTAAGGACGCACCTTCATCAGCAGCTCTTCGGCTTTTTTCACGTCGTCGACGCTGGTCGGGTTCGGGTTCAAACCCTGGTAATGCAATGCGGCGGCATAAACCTCATCCGGCGCATCGAGCATGGAAACGCCACAGGCCTTGAGCTTCTCCATGTTTTCCGGCTTGAAGATCACGTCCCAGGAGTCGATGGTGTCGACGCCCAACGCGGCTTTGACCTTCTCCGGGTTGTAACCGATGCCGGTGGTGCCCCACAGGTAGGGGAAAGCGTACAGATTGCCCGGGTCGGCGGTTTCCAGGGCCTTCATCAGGTCCGGGTTGAGGTTCTTCCAGTTCGGCAGTTTGGATTTATCGAGCTTCTGGAACACGCCGGCCTTGATCTGCTTGGCCAGGAACTGGTTGGACGGCACCACCACGTCGTAGCCCGAACCGCCGGACAGCAGCTTGGCTTCCAGGGTTTCGTTGCTGTCGAATACGTCGTACACGACCTTGATGCCGGTTTCTTTCTCGAAGTTCGCCAATGTGTCTTCGGCGATGTAATCCGACCAGTTGTAGACGTGCAGCACTTTTTCCTCGGCTTGCGCGACGCCGATAACGGCGCCTGCCAAGGACAACGCGAGAAGGGTTTTGCCGAATCTGTTCATGCTTACAGCTCCTGTTGTCGTATTGGTTTTGTTCGAGCGGGTGGCGCAGCCCATCTGCGGCACCTTTCGGCGAGCCTGGCTAACGCACTGGCGCAGTCTGGCAAGGACACGGCACTCTTTACAACTTTCAGACACATAAAGGGACTTGCCGGTGGATAGCCTGCGAGACATCTCGCGATTTCCCCCTATCCGACCCCATCCGCCGCGTTAAGCCAACAACTCTTGTGCGGTCAGATCGAGGCACAGGCGTATTTTGCCAATTAGTTCGTCGATCTCCGACTGGCTGATGACCAAGGGCGGCGAAATGATCATGGTGTCGTTCACCGCACGCATGATCAGCCCATTATTAAAGCAGTGACCGCGGCAAACCATGCCCGCACCTTGGGCAAAACGTTCGCGGGTGGCTTTGTTCTTCACCAGTTCGATCGCGCCGAGCATGCCCACGCCACGCACTTCGCCCACCAGCGGGTGATCGGCGAGCTCGCGCAAACGCTTTTGCAAATAAGGTGCCGTTTGCGCCTTGACCCGCTCGACGATTTTCTCTTCGCGCAAAATGCGGATGTTTTCCAGGGCGACCGCCGCCGCCACCGGGTGCCCGGAATACGTGAAGCCGTGGTTGAAATCGCCACCTTCGTTGAGCACTTCGACGATTTCGTCGCGCACCACCAACCCGCCCATGGGGATATAGCCCGAAGTCAGGCCCTTGGCGATGGTCATCATGTCCGGCTTGTTGCCGTAGTAATCGCTGCCGAACCATTCGCCGGTGCGACCGAAACCGCAGATCACTTCGTCGGCAACAAACAAAATCTCGTATTTGGCGAGGATCTCGCGGATCTTCGGCCAGTAGCTGTCCGGCGGAATGACCACCCCGCCCGCGCCCTGAATCGGCTCGGCGATGAAGGCGGCGACATTTTCTTCGCCGACTTCGAGAATCTTCTGCTCCAACTGCTCGGCGGCCCAGATGCCGAACGCCTCCGGGGTCATATCGCCGCCTTCGCCATACCAGTACGGCTGCGGAATGTGCACGATGCCGGGGATCGGCAGATCACCTTGTTCGTGCATATAGGTCATGCCGCCCAGGCTGGCGCCGGCCACGGTAGAACCGTGATAGCCATTGACCCGGCTGATGATGACCTTCTTGTTCGGCTGGCCCTTGATCGCCCAGTAATGGCGGACCATGCGCAACATGGTGTCGTTGCCTTCGGAGCCGGAACCGGTGAAGAACACGTGATTCATGCCTTCCGGGGCCAGCTCGGCGATCGCCTTGGCCAGTTCCAGCGCCGGCGGCGTGGCGGTCTGGAAGAACATGTTGTAGTACGGCAATTCCTTCATCTGCTTGGCGGCGGCTTCGGCCAGCTCGCTGCGCCCATAACCGACGGCCACGCACCACAGTCCAGCCATGGCGTCGAGAATCTTGTTGCCCTCGCTGTCCCACAGATAAACACCATCGGCCCGGGTGATGATTCGCGGCCCGCTTTGCGCCAGCTGCTTGAAGTCGCTGAATGGCGCCAAGTGATGATCGCGGCTCATCGCCTGCCATTCACGGGTTTTCGGGTTGTTAACGGGGCGTGTCATATCCACCTCAAAAAGTGCGTCATAGACAGGAGCCGGCCGGATCGCGCCGGCTCCCGCGTAATCAGACCGACAGCAGCAGGAATTCGCGCTCCCAGGAGCTGATCACCCGCTTGTAGTTTTCGTGTTCGGCGCGTTTCACCGCGACATAGCCGCGCATGAACTTCTCGCCCAGGTACTTCTCGGCCGCCTTGCAGGCTTCCATCCGCTCCAGTGCGTGCTCGATGGTGATCGGCAAGCGCAGGTTGCGCCGCTCGTAACCACGGCCCTTGACCGGCGCGCTGGGCTTGATGTCTTCGGCCATGCCCATGTAGCCGCACAGCAGGGAGGCGGCCAATACCAGATAAGGGTTGGCATCGGCACCGGCCAGACGGTTCTCCACCCGGCGATTCTGTGGGTTGGCTTCCGGCACGCGCAGGCCGACGGTGCGGTTTTCTTCGCCCCATTCGACGTTCACCGGCGCCGAGGTATCCGGCAGGAAGCGGCGGAACGAGTTGACGTTGGGCGCGAACAGCGGCAACAACTCGGGGATGTACTTCTGCAGACCGCCGATATGGTTGAGGAACAGCTGGCTCATGCTGCCGTCGGCATTGGAGAACAGGTTCTTGCCGGTCTTGATGTCCACCACGCTCTGGTGGATGTGCATGGCGCTGCCCGGCTGATCGGTGATCGGCTTGGCCATAAAGGTGGCGGCCACATCGTGCTTGAGCGAAGCCTCACGCATGGTGCGCTTGAATACGGTGATCTGGTCGGCCAGGTGCAGGGCCTCGCCATGACGGAAGTTGATTTCCATCTGCGCCGGGCCGTCTTCGTGGATCAAGGTATCGAGATCCAGGCCCTGGATTTCACACCAGTCATAGACATCTTCGAACAGCGGATCGAATTCGTTGGCGGCATCGATGGAAAACGACTGACGGCCCACTTCCGGCCGGCCGGAGCGGCCCATCGGCGCTTGCAACGGGAAATCCGGGTCTTCGCAGCGCTTGGTCAGATAGAACTCCATTTCCGGCGCGACTATCGGCTTCCAACCCTTGTCGGCATACAACTTGAGGACATTCTTGAGGACGTTGCGCGGTGACAGCTCGATCGGGTTGCCTTGCTTGTCGAAGGTGTCGTGAATCACCATCGCGGTCGGTTCGAGGGCCCAGGGCACCATGAACGCGGCGTTTTCATCCGGACGGCAGAACATGTCGATGTCCGCTTCGTCGAGCAGGTCGTAATAGATCTCGTCCTCGACGTAATCGCCGGTCACGGTCTGCAGCAGCACACTCTCGGGAAGGCGCATGCCCTTCTCGTCGAGGAACTTGTTGGTCGGCGAGATCTTACCGCGGGCAATGCCGGTAAGGTCGCTGATCAGGCATTCAACTTCGGTGATTTTGCGTTCTTTCAGCCAGCTCGAAAGCTGGTCTAATTTGGTGCTCATAGAGACCTCAGGGTTGATTGGAGCCGACTTATATATAGTCGGCCCGACGTTGCCCCGCCCTCTTCCTGCAAGCCTCACCAAAGGCCTGGAAGATGGCGAGATAATCCGGGTTAGATCCTACTTGGTACTCGGGATGCCATTGCACCCCCAGCGCAAAGTTTTTTGCACCTTCGACGGAGAAGGCTTCGATCAACCCGTCGGGCGCCAGTGCTTCCACGCGAAGGCCCGGCGCCAGACGCTCAACGCCCTGGCCATGAATGGAGTTAACGATGATCTCGTCCGGCAAGCCGAGGCCGGCGAGTAAACCGCCCGGCTGCACTTGCAGCGGGTGGCGCGGTGCGTACTGCACCTCGAAAGGCTGGTCCGCGGGTTCGCGGTGATCCATCAAACCGGCGACCTCATGCACCTTCTGATGCAGGGTGCCGCCGTATGCCACGTTCATTTCCTGAAAACCGCGACAGATGCCGAGCACTGGAATGCCCGCCTCGACCGCTTGGCGGATCAACGGCAGGGTCGTACGGTCGCGTTCGGGATCATGAGCGGTGCCTTGCACGCTGGCAGGGCCACTATAATGATGAGGTTCGACGTTGGAGGGCGAGCCGGTCAACAACAGACCGTCCAGATTATCGAGCAGGCTGGGTCGATCGATCAGCTCACCCAGCGCGGGTATGATCAAAGGCAGCCCAGCGGCGCCGACAGCTACCGCACGGACGTACTTATCGCCGGTTATATGCTGGATTTGAGGGCCGATCTGCTTGGTGCAGGCGGTGACGCCGATCAACGGCAGACGTGACATGTGACACCCGTTTTATTGCTGTTATGGGTTGGAACGGAGCTTAGCCTTGTTCATTTTTTTACACAATAGCCATGTAAAAAATTGAACACACCCCACTGAGCAGTCCGCCAACGCAAGGCTCGCGCCCTGAGCGGATGCCCTGAAACGCCCTAAAAATGGCCACACAGCTTCTTTTTAGGGCAGAATGCACCTCGCTTGACAGCAATGAGTGTTTAAGATTGACTCACTCCCGTGCAATTGCATGATTGATATTTTTAACAACAAAGGTGTTGCATCATGTCGGTACCCCCGCGTGCCGTTCAGCTTAACGAAGCGAACGCGTTCCTTAAGAAACATCCTGAGGTCCTGTTCGTCGACCTTCTCATTGCGGATATGAATGGCGTGGTGCGCGGCAAGCGCATCGAGCGCGCGAGCCTTCACAAGGTTTACGAGCGCGGCATCAACCTGCCGGCTTCGCTGTTCGCCCTGGATATCAACGGTTCGACGGTGGAAAGCACCGGCCTGGGCCTGGATATCGGCGACGCAGACCGTATCTGCTATCCCATCCCCAATACCTTGTGCAACGAGCCCTGGCAGAAGCGCCCCACCGCGCAACTGCTGATGACCATGCACGAGCTGGAAGGCGAGCCGTTCTTCGCCGACCCGCGCGAGGTATTGCGACAGGTGGTCGCGAAGTTCGACGAACTGGGCCTTACCATCTGCGCAGCCTTCGAACTCGAGTTCTACCTGATCGACCAGGCCAACGTGAACGGCCGCCCGCAACCGCCGCTGTCGCCGTTGTCGGGCAAGCGCCCGCATTCGACCCAGGTGTACCTGATCGACGACCTCGATGAATACGCCGAATGCCTGCAGGACATCCTCGAAGGCGCCAAGGAGCAGGGCATTCCCGCCGATGCCATCGTCAAGGAAAGCGCCCCGGCGCAGTTCGAGGTCAATCTGCACCACGTCGCCGATCCGATCAAAGCCTGCGACTACGCGCTGTTGCTCAAGCGCCTGGTGAAGAACATCGCCTACGACCATGAGATGGACACCACGTTCATGGCCAAGCCGTACCCGAACCAAGCGGGTAACGGCTTGCACGTGCACATCTCGATTCTCGACAAGGACGGCAAGAACGTCTTCGCCTGCGACGACCCGGCGCAAAACGAGATTCTGCGTCACGCCATCGGCGGCGTACTGGAAACCATGCCGGCTTCGATGGCCTTCCTCTGCCCGAACGTCAACTCCTACCGCCGCTTCGGCGCCCAGTATTACGTGCCGAATTCGCCGTGCTGGGGCATCGACAACCGCACCGTGGCGTTGCGCGTGCCGAACGACAGCGCCGATGCGGTGCGCATCGAACACCGCGTCGCCGGCGCCGATGCCAACCCCTACCTGCTGCTGGCCGCGGTATTGGCCGGCGTGCACCACGGTCTGGTGAACAAGATCGAGCCGAGCGCACCGGTGGAAGGCAACTCTTACGAGCAGAACGAGCAGAGCCTGCCGAACAACCTGCGCGATGCCTTGCGCGAGTTGGACGACAGCGAAATCCTGGCCCGTTATATCGATCCGAAGTACATCGATATCTTCGTCGCCTGCAAGGAAAGCGAGTTGGCCGAGTTCGAGAACTCGATCTCCGACCTCGAATACAACTGGTACTTGCACACCGTTTAAGCAATACCCGACGCCGGCCCTGAGCCGGCGTCGTTTTATCCAGCCGGATCTGTCGAACCAGCCATACCTGAAAGTCGGGCGTCTTGCGCCGCGGCGAGGATTCGGCTGCGCGGCATTCAGCAGACCTGGATGGTTGTCACCAGCCACTAGGCTTCGGCCCCAGTGGATTTATCCGGAGATCCACCATGCTTCGTCTGTTCGCTTTGCTGCTACTGCTCACGCCGGCACTGGCAATTGCTCAGGGCCCAGAGGGCACCGGCAACTTTATCCGCGTGCTGAACTGGAACGACTACATCGCCCCGCAGGTGCTCAAGGACTTTGAAAAAGACACCGGCATCCATGTTGAATACCGCACCTTCAGCACCACTGAGGAGCTGAACACTGCCTTGACCGGCGGCGAATCCTTCGATATCGCCGTGCCCTCGCACAACGACTTGCCGCGCCTGATCAAAAACGGCCAGTTACAGCCGCTGGATTTCAGCCGATTGGGCAATCGCACCCACCTGGACATCCAACTGCTGAGTAAATTGGCCGCGGTCGATCCCGGTAACCGCTATGCGGTGCCCTACCTATGGGGCGCGGTCGGCCTGGCGATCAATACGCCCCAGGCCGAGGCGGCGTTCGGCGGCCCCTTGCCGAACAGCTGGAGCCTGCTGTTCGACGCCGAACAAAGCACGCGCCTGGCCAGTTGCGGCATCAGCGTGCTCGACGCGCCGGACGAAACCCTGTCGCTGCTGCTCAACTACCAGGGCCGCAGCCTGGTGCGTAGCGCGCCGAGTCGAATCGAACGCGCCGGCAGCGTGCTCGACGGATTAAAGCCGAACCTGCGCTATGTCGACAGCGAGCGCTATATCGAGGACCTGGCCAACGGCCGCCTGTGCGTGGCCATGGCCTGGGTCGGTGACGCCCTGGCGGCGGCGGACGCCGGTCAGCCCGTGCGCTTTCTGGTGCCCGACGAAGGCTCGGTGCTGTTTATCGACAACCTGGTGATTCCCAGCAGCGCGCGTCGCGCCGATCTGGCGCACCGGTTTATCGACTACGTGATGCAGCCCAAAGTCGCCGCCCTGATTACCGCAGAAACCCTCTACCCCAACGGCAATGCCGACTCCCACGAATTTCTCGACGAGGCCTTGCGCAATCAGCCGGGGCTCTACCCGGACCTGGAAACCAAACGCCGCCTGCACGCCCTCGAAGCGCTGCCGGAAAAGCACAGCGTCGTGCGCGACAAGCTGTGGGACAGTTTTCTGAACGGCGGTTGAGGGCTCCTTACAACCAGCCGTACTCGGCCATCGACAAGGGTTCGCCGTCGCCGACGATAAAGTGGTCGAGCACCCGCACGTCGACCAGCTCCAGAGCCTCTTTCAGGCGGCGGGTCAGTACCCGGTCGGCTTGACTCGGTTCGGCTACGCCGGATGGGTGGTTATGGGTCAGGATCAGCGCAGCGGCGTTGTGCGCCAGGGCGCGTTTGACCACCTGGCGCGGATAAACGCTGGCACTGTCGATGGAGCCGTGGAACAGCGCTTCGAACGCCAGCACCCGGTGCTTGGCATCAAGAAACAGGCAGCCGAACACCTCATGGGGCTCGTGACGCAGCAGCGCCTTGAGGTAGTCGCGCACCGCCTGCGGGCTTTCCAGCGCCGAATCACGGCGCAGTTGCTCGGCCAGATGGCGGCGCGCCATTTCCAGCACGGCCTGCAGTTGGGCGAACTTCGCCGGACCCAGGCCGAGGCGCTGGCTGAACGACGACAAATCCGCCTGCAACAAAGCGCGCAGGCTGCCGAAATCGCCGAGCAGATGGCGCGCCAGGTCCACCGCACTTTGCCCGGCCACGCCGGTACGTAGAAAAATCGCCAGCAACTCGGCGTCGGTCAGGCTGACCGCGCCCTGGGCCAGCAGCTTCTCCCGCGGACGCTCCGCCGCGGGCCAATCGCGAATACTCATACCACCTCCTTGTGTATGGATAGCCATGCGTTCGGCAAACCTTTGCCGTGGCTATATGCTATTACCGCTAATGACAAAGGTAACGCCTGGTCAGGCGCCACTTTCCGCCCTCCTGCCAAGCCTGGCTAATGCCTGCAAACCCTGGCCTGGCGGCTCCTTGCCGCGCTGCCCGAGCGCTTGCGCTGTGCTATCGTAGCGCAACTTTTTGCGCTGCGATCGGCCCTGGAGACGTCAGCAGCGTGTAACCATCTTAGACAAAATAGGCAGGTCTATGCAGCGGCTCTATCGAAAGCGCATCGTTCTTGGCGTGGGCGGCGGGATTGCTGCGTATAAAAGTGCCGAGCTGATCCGTCGTCTACGCGATCAGGGCGCAGAGGTGCATGTGGTGATGACCAAGGGCGGCCGCGAGTTCATCACGCCGCTGACCTTGCAGGCATTGTCCGGCAACCCGGTGCATCTGGACCTGCTCGACCCAGGCGCCGAAGCCGCCATGGGTCATATCGAACTGGCGCGCTGGGCCGACCTGGTGCTGATCGCACCGGCCACCGCCGACCTGATGGCGCGCTTGGCGCAAGGCACCGCCGACGATCTGCTGACCACCTTGGTGCTGGCCACCGACGCACCGGTGGCGTTGGCGCCGGCGATGAACCAGGCGATGTGGCGCGACCCGGCGACCCAGGCCAATGCCGCACTGCTGAGCGAACGCGGCCTGCGCCTGTTCGGCCCGGCCGCCGGTAGCCAGGCTTGCGGCGACGTGGGGCCAGGGCGGATGCTCGAGGCCGAACAACTGGCGCAATGCGCCGCCGATTGCTTCCAGAACCAGGCGTTGACCGGCAAGCACGTGCTGATCACCGCCGGGCCGACTCAGGAAAACATCGACCCGGTGCGCTACATCACCAACCACAGCTCCGGCAAAATGGGCTTCGCCCTGGCCGAAGCCGCCGCCGAAGCCGGCGCCAAGGTGACCCTGATCAGTGGCCCGGTGCATTTGCCCACCCCGGATCGGGTCACCCGCATCGATGTGATCAGCGCCCGCGATATGCTCGCCGCCTGCGAAGCCGCGATGCCCTGCGACCTGCTGATCGCCGCCGCCGCGGTCGCCGATTACCGCCCGGAAGTGGTCGCCCAGCACAAATTGAAGAAAGACCCGAGCAGTGGCGATGGTTTGCTTCTGCAAATGGTGCGCAACCCGGATATTCTCGCCACCTTGGCTGGACGCGCCGACCGCCCGTTCAGCGTCGGCTTCGCCGCCGAAACCGAAAACCTCCTGGAGTACGCGTCGCGCAAACTCAAGGACAAGAACCTCGACCTGATCGTCGCCAATGATGTGGCCAACCCCAGCATCGGCTTCAATAGCGAGGAAAACGCCATCACCATCATCGACCGCGAGTTGCAACAGAGCAGTTTCGAGCAGACCAGCAAAGGTAAGATCGCCCGCCAGTTGGTGGCGTTGATCGCCGAGCGCTTGCCGCACGCCTGATGCCTTCATTCACCGACCGCAGAGCCTGATATGCACGCGTTACAAGCCAAGATCCTCGACCCCCGCCTGGGCAGCGAATTCCCCCTGCCGCAGTACGCCACGCCCGGTTCCGCCGGCCTCGACCTGCGCGCCATGCTCCAGGAAGACCTGCTGCTGGAGCCGGGGCAAACCGTACTGATCCCCACCGGCCTGTCGATCCATATCGGCGACCCCGGCCTGGCCGCGCTGATCCTGCCGCGCTCCGGGCTCGGCCATAAGCACGGCATCGTGCTCGGCAACCTGGTCGGCCTGATCGACTCGGACTACCAGGGCGAATTGATGGTGTCCTGCTGGAACCGCGGCCAGAGCGCTTTCAGCATGGTCATTGGCGAACGCATCGCGCAGTTGGTGCTGGTGCCGGTGGTGCAGGCGCATTTCGAGCTGGTCGACGAATTCGACCAGAGCCAGCGCGGCGGCGGCGGCTTCGGCCATTCCGGCAGCCACTGAGTGCCTTACCCTTCTAAAACGGATTGCCCAGGAGACGCTGGATGAAACTCTTCAAGCGCGCGACCAAGGACGCAGCAGCCAAGCAACCTGGCAATACCTCCGCCGACAAAGCCCCGAGTTCGAAGCAGCAAGCGGCGAATGCCTTGTTGCCCGGCCTGCTCGCGGCAATCGTCGGCGTCCTGTTGGCCGGCGGCTTGCTCTGGTTCGGTCTGAGCAGCAGCGCCCAGCGCCATCAGCAACAACTCGTGCATGCCTGGGGCAGCGGCCAGGCCGCCTCGTTGCAGCAGGCCTTGCAGCAATTGACCGCCGAAACCCGTAGCGTCGCGCGCAACCCGCAATTACTCGAAGCCCTGCAAAGCCAGGATATCGACCAGGTACGCGCCGCCGAACGCAGCCTGCTGTATCTGGACGGCGTGGTAGACGCGCATATCAACGCCCGCGGCCTGGCCGCTCAGGACATGAACCGTAGCGCGCCGATGAATTTCGCCGCGCTGGATATGCTGCGCCGCGTCGAAGCCGGACAAACGCCGGCCGTGGAAGCCTACAAAATCGGCGAACGCTGGCTGGTCTACAGCGCCGCCGCGCTGCGCCAGACCGAAGATCAACCGGCGCAGGGCACGCTGTTGCTGGCGTTCGACCTCGACCGCCTGCTCGCCAGCTTGCCGCCACTGCCGGCCGGCATCGGCCAGCTGCGGCTGCATCAGCAGTTCGGCAATGCCGCCCCGCAGTTGCTCTTGCAAAGCGGCGAGGGCGAAGGCGTGGAACAAGGCTTCGCCAGCGGCAACCCCAATTGGCAACTGGGCTTCACCCCGGGGCCGGCGCTCGATGCAACCGCCCTCTCACCCATCCTGCTCGGGCTGGCCGCGCTGATCGTGCTCAGTAGCGCTCTTCTGGGCATGTACCTGATCCACAACAAGCTGCACCGACAACTGCGCCGCGACGTATTGCAATTGGCGAATATGGTCAAAGAACTCTCGGCGGGCAAAGCCGTCCAACCCTTCAGCCTGAGCTTGCCAGCCCTCGACAGCCTGGGGCAGACCCTGGCGCGCCTGCCGCGCCGCACTTCCCAGCCCCCAACGGCGGCAAGCCCTGGCGAAAAAGCAGGTCCAGCGCCCGCCGCAAAGAGCGAACCCGAACCTGCGGTGGAGTTGCTCGACCCGCTTTTTCAAGACACCGATATCCTCGATATCGACATTCTTGACGAAGACCAGGATCTCCTGGGATTGGAGCAGCCCCCTATGATGAGTACCCAGCAGATCGCAGCACCGAAGCCCCCTGCACTCCCGGCGGATATTTTCCGCGCCTATGACATCCGCGGTATCGTCGGCAGCAGCCTGACCGCGGAAACCGCCTACTGGATCGGCCGCGCGATCGGCTCACAGAGCCTCGCCCAAGGCGAAGCGAATATCGCCGTGGGCCGCGACGGACGCCTGTCCGGCCCGGAACTGGTGCAACAGCTGATCCAAGGCCTACTCGACTGCGGCTGTAACGTCAGCGACGTCGGCATGGTGCCGACCCCGGTGGTCTATTACGCCGGTCATATCCTCGCCGGCAAATCCGCGGTGATGCTCACCGGCAGCCATAACCCGCCTGATTACAATGGTTTCAAGATCGTCATCGCCGGCGATACCCTGGCCAACGAGCAGATCCAGGCACTGAAAGCGCGCATCGATAACAATGATCTGGTCAGCGGCGTCGGCACGGTCGAACAGGTCGATGTGTTGCAGCGCTACTTCAAGCAGATCCGCGACGACATCGCCATGGCCAAACAGATGAAGGTGGTGGTCGACTGCGGCAACGGCGCCGCCGGGGTGATCGCCCCGCAATTGATCGAAGCCCTGGGCTGTAAAGTGATCCCGCTGTTCTGCGAGGTCGACGGCACCTTCCCCAACCACCACCCGGACCCCGGCAAGCCGGAAAACCTGGTCGACCTGATCGCAAAGGTCAAAAGCGAAAACGCCGACCTGGGCCTGGCCTTCGATGGCGATGGCGACCGTGTCGGCGTGGTGACCAACACCGGCACCGTGGTCTACCCGGATCGCTTGTTGATGCTGTTCGCCAAGGACGTGGTGGCGCGCAACCCTGGCGCCGACATCATCTTCGACGTCAAATGCACCCGCCGTCTGACCCCACTGATCAGCGGCTACGGCGGCCGCCCGGTGATGTGGAAAACCGGCCACTCGCTGATCAAGAAGAAGATGAAGGAAACCGGCGCCCTGCTGGCCGGCGAAATGAGCGGGCATATTTTCTTCAAGGAGCGCTGGTTCGGCTTCGACGACGGCATTTACAGCGCCGCCCGTCTGCTGGAAATCCTCAGCCAGGACAAACGCAGCGCCGAACAAGTGTTCAACGCCTTCCCCAACGACGTCAGTACCCCGGAAATCAATATCCAGGTCACCGACACGAGCAAGTTCAGCATCATCGACCGCCTGCAACGCGACGGCCACTGGGGCGACGCCAACCTCACCACCTTGGACGGCGTACGCGTCGACTACCCTAAGGGCTGGGGTTTGGTACGCGCCTCCAACACCACACCAGTGCTGGTACTGCGCTTCGAAGCCGAGACCGAGGCAGAACTGGAACGCATCAAGGAAGTCTTCCGCGCCCAGTTGTATGCCGTCGCACCTGACATCAAACTGCCATTCTGATCCATTCGCTGTTATTGGAGCCCTGCATGACCCTCGAACGTGATGCCGCCACCAACGTCGCCAAGGTACTGTCCGAAGCCCTGCCGTATATCCGCCGCTTCGTTGGCAAGACCCTGGTGATCAAGTACGGCGGCAACGCCATGGAGAGTGAAGAACTCAAGCAAGGCTTCGCCCGCGACATCGTGTTGATGAAGGCGGTCGGCATCAACCCGGTGGTGGTGCATGGCGGCGGCCCGCAGATCGGCGACCTGCTCAAGCGCCTATCGATCGAAAGCCACTTTATCGACGGCATGCGCGTCACCGACACCGCCACCATGGACGTGGTCGAGATGGTCCTCGGTGGCCAGGTCAACAAGAGCATCGTCAATCTGATCAACCAGCATGGCGGCAGCGCCATCGGCCTGACCGGCAAGGATGCCGAGTTGATTCGCGCGAGGAAGCTCAAGGTCAGCCGGCAGACGCCAGAAATGACCCAACCGGAAATCATCGACATCGGCCACGTCGGCGAAGTCACCGGGGTCAATACCGAGTTGCTGAACATGTTGGTCAAGGGCGATTTCATCCCAGTGATCGCGCCGATCGGCGTCGGTACGGACGGCGAGTCCTACAACATCAACGCCGACTTGGTGGCCGGCAAGGTCGCCGAAGCGCTGAAAGCCGAAAAGCTGATGCTGCTGACCAATATCGCCGGCCTGATGGACAAGCAGGGCGAGGTGTTGACCGGCCTGACGACCGAGCAGGTCGACGGCCTGATCGCCGACGGCACCATCTATGGCGGCATGTTGCCGAAGATCCGTTGCGCCCTGGAAGCCGTGCAAGGCGGCGTGATCAGTGCGCACATCATCGACGGTCGCGTACCCAATGCGGTGCTGCTGGAGATTTTCACCGACAGCGGCGTCGGCACCCTGATCTGCAACCGCAAGCGTCACTGATCGCGACGCAACGCTGAAGGCCCGGCGGTTATCCAACCGCCATGGCCACAGCAGCGCTAGCCGGCGATTTACGCCGCTTAGCGGCGCCTTTCCAGCAGCTCGCTAAGCCGCGCACGGTCTGCGGCGAAACTCAGTTCGGCCTCTTCCCGGGCCTGGCGATAACGGTCGATATTCGCCTGCAAGCGCTGTTGCTCGGCCTTCTGATTGTCGATTTGCGTCAGCAACTGCTGCGGCACCGCCCGCCCGGCACGCTCATGCTCCGCCGCCTGGCTCTGCAGGTTGGCCTGCTGGGTGCGCGCCGACTGCAGATTGCCACGCGCCACGCCGATCAGGCCGTCCAACTCGGCCAGCTTGCGCTCCAGCGCTCTGTCGATATCTTCCGGACGGGTATAGAGGCGCAGCAAATGCGCATCGGAACCGGCGCGCGCTTTGTCGGCGAGAATACGCTGCATTTCTTCGGCGCTCGGCGCGGGCGCGACCACTTTGATCACCCGCCCCTGCTCGTTGAGCACTTCATAGCCCCTGGCGATGAACTCGGGCGGCACGCCCTGGCGACTGAGTACGGTAATCCCGTGGTCGTCGACATAGCGGTACAACTCGGTGGCGCCCGCCGCCAACGGCAACAGCAAGCCGAGCAACAGCATGCAGCGAATCATTCCCGTTTTTTGCATCAGGGCGGCACCTCGATCGAACACTAAGTCGGTTAGCAGGCCTTTAAAAACGTAGGCGAGGCAGCCGAGGCTGTTTTTAACGACGCATCGGCAACGCAGGTAGTTTTTCAACGGCCTGCTAGATTCCATACTCCGCGCGGTACGCTTGTACCGCAGGCAGATACTGCTTGAGTTCAGCATCGCCTGCCAGATATTCCAGTACTTGCTCGAGTGACACAATGCTCACTACCGGCATGCCGAAGTCGCGCTCGACTTCCTGGATCGCCGATAGCTCGCCCTGGCCACGCTCCTGGCGGTTCAGCGCGATCAACACGCCGGCGGCCTGTGCGCCTTGCGCCTGGATGATCTGCATGACTTCGCGGATCGCCGTACCCGCGGTGATCACGTCATCGACGATCAACACCCGCCCGGCCAGTGGCGCGCCGACCAGGGTGCCGCCTTCGCCATGATCCTTGGCTTCCTTGCGGTTGAAACACCAGGGCATATCGCGTTGATGATGTTCGGCCAGCGCCACGGCGGTGGTTGCCGCCAGCGGGATACCTTTATAGGCCGGGCCGAACAGCACATCGAAATCGATGCCGCTGTCGACCACCGCCGCGGCATAGAAGCGCCCGAGCTGGGCCAGCGCCAAACCGCTGTCGAACAACCCCGCGTTGAAGAAATACGGGCTGGTACGCCCCGACTTGAGAGTGAACTCACCGAAACGCAGGACGCCGCGTTCGATGGCAAAACGGATGAATTCGCGTTGATACGCTTGCATGGAAAGCCCCGGGCAGCATGGAAGGTAGGCTCTGTTGAGCGGAGATAACCGGCCGTGAAGCGCATAACCAGGCTCATCTGCACGCCAAATTTCACGCCCTGTATGCTTTTCACTCAACCTGAACGCGTCGCGATCGACAATCTGAGCCCACAGAGCCTAGCAATTTCGCTAATGTAGACCAGCTCGGGTATCATACACGCACGTGTTTTGGGGGGCCATTTATGCGGATCATCAGTGTGAACGTGAATGGCATTCAGGCTGCAGTCGAGCGTGGTTTGCTCAGTTGGCTGCAAGCACAGAATGCCGACGTGATTTGCCTGCAAGACACCCGCGCCTCCGCCTTTGATTTGGACGACCAAGCCCTCCAATTGGATGGCTATTTCCTCTATGCCTGTGATGCTGAAGTGCCAAGCCAAGGTGGCGTGGCCCTCTATTCGCGGCTGCAACCCAAGGCGGTAATCAGTGGACTCGGCTTTGAAACGGCCGATCGCTATGGGCGCTACCTGCAGGCCGATTTCGACAAGGTGAGTATTGCCACGCTGCTGTTGCCATCCGGGCAGAGCGGTGACGAGAGTTTGAATCAGAAATTCAAATTCATGGACGACTTCACCCACTATTTGGACAAACAGCGGCGCAAGCGTCGCGAATACATCTATTGCGGCTCGCTCTACGTGGCGCACCAGAAGCAGGATGTGAAGAATTGGCGCGACTGCCAGCAGTCGCCCGGCTTCCTCGCACCCGAGCGCGCGTGGCTGGACGAAGTGATAGGTAACATGGGTTACGTCGATGCCCTGCGCGAGGTCAGCCGCGAAGGCGAGCAGTTCAGTTGGTGGCCGGACAGCGAACAGGCCGAGTTGCTCAACCTGGGTTATCGCTTCGATTACCAGTTGCTGACGCCCGGCATGCGTCGCAGCGTGCGCAGTGCGCGCATGCCGCGGCAACCGCGCTTCTCGCAGCATGCGCCCTTGATGGTCGATTACGACTGGATTCTCAGCGTCTGACGTTTGCGCCATAAAAAAGCCGCGCCCTGTTCTTTACGAATCGGGCGCGGCTTTTTTATGTGCGACGAGTTGTGGCGATCAGGCCATGGCCGCGGGGCGTAGCGAGTAGGTTTTCAACTGCTCAGCGAAGTCGCGCAGCGATTGGATGCCGCTGACTTCGGCCTCATGCACCCATTGCTTGATCGCTTCGAGCATGTCGTGACCGTTGGCGCTGGTCTTCACCCAGATCTGTTGCAACGCCAGACGCTTTTCGTAGATCACCTTGAGCGCCTGACTCTGCGCCAGCATGGCATCGATACGCTGTTGCTGGTTGTCCTGCAGCAGGCTCGGCTCACGGGCCAACAGGCGCTTGGCGCGGTGGAATTGGTGGCGCATGGAGATATCGACTTTCGCCAGCTCCTGCTTGACCAGCGGCGCGATCACCAGCTTGCGGTATTGCGCCATGATCTGGAAACGGTTGTTGAGAATCGCCATGGCGGTGTCCATATCCAGGCTGCGCTTGCCGGCGACGCGGTGGGCGATCGGCGCCACGCGCTGCACCTTGGCCAGACCGCAGAAGCTGAAAAGCTTGATCCAGAACCAGCCCATGTCGAACTCCCACTTACGCACCGACAATTTCGCTGAATTGGGATAAGTATGGTGGTTGTTGTGCAGCTCCTCGCCGCCGATCAGGATGCCCCAGGGCAGCAGATTGGTGGCCGCGTCGCGGCACTCGAAGTTGCGGTAACCGACGGCATGGCCGAGACCGTTGATCACCCCGGCGGCCCAGACCGGGATCCACATCATCTGGATCGCCCATACGGTGATGCCGATCACGCCGAACAGCGCCAGATCGATCACCGCCATCAAGGCGATGCCGGCGAAAGTGAAACGCGAATAGAGGTTGCGCTCGATCCAGTCTTCCGGGCAGTTCTTGCCGTAGATGCGCAGGGTTTCCGGGTTTTTCGCCTCTTCGGCGTAGAGTTCCGCGCCGGTGCGCAGAACGGTGCCCAGGCCCTTGATCACCGGGCTATGTGGGTCGTCCACGGTTTCACATTTGGCGTGATGCTTGCGGTGGATGGCCGTCCACTCACGGGTGTTCTGCCCGGTGGTCAACCACAGCCAGAAGCGGAAGAAATGCTTGAGCGCTGGATGCAATTCCAGGGCACGATGGGCAGAATAGCGGTGCAGATACACGGTCACGCTGACGATGGTTACATGCGTCATTACCAGGATCGTTGCCACCAACTGCCAGATCGATAAATCTAGAAATCCGTTGTACCACATGGTGCTGTTTGCCTCTTGCTAAGAATGACGCGGGCTGCTTTGGCACTATTCCTTCATTCAACCCGAAAGGCCAGCAGGCTATTGAAAACTATCGATGTGGGCGATCCTGCGTTAAAAATGGCCCGAACTCGGCGTCGAAACGCTCATTTACCGCAGTAAACCCGAATGCGAGCCCAGATCTCTTTTTCGGCCATTTTCACCGGGCCGCCCAGCCTTGTCCCACTGGCCCCGCCTAGGTTCTTCAACGGCCAGCCAGATGGCCGTTCGTATATCTCCGTATCGAACGCAGCGGCATCTATACTAAAGCCTATCGCGCCTTCGCTAGCATTATCCGACGGACACCCGGGCAACACGACAAGGAGCCAGGACGCTTCATGAGCATTCGCCAAGGCGCCATGCGCCTGACTTTGAGCTATATGCTGGTTGCGGGATTGTGGGTGTTGCTCAGCGATCGACTGCTCGTTGCCCTCGATTTACCCCTCGAACAGTTCGAACATCTGCAATTGTTCAAAGGACTGGGCTTCGTTTTGCTCAGCAGCGCCTTGTTGTACCTGATCCTGTGGCGCCACCAAAGTACCCAGGCAGACATGCGCAAGGCCCTGGGCAACAGCGAAGCGCGCCTCAACCTGGCCCTGGAAAGCGCCCAGGAAGGCCTGTGGGATTGGCACTTGCAAAGTAACCGGGTGTTTTTTTCCCAGGGCTATCGCGCCTTGCTCGGGATAAGCGTGGCGGAACTGGGCGATACGCGCGAGCGCTGGCTCAGCCATTTGCATCCGGACGACCTCGCGCAAGTGCAACAGCATGCCGCGGAATTGCTGGCGAATGCCGATCAACGCCCGTTCCAGGCCTCCTACCGTATGCGTCACAGCGATGGCGAATACCGTTGGGTGCTGTCTCGCGGGCGCTTGGTAGTGGATGAACAGGGCCGGCCCGAACGTTTTATCGGCACCGCCAGCGACATCACCCAACGCCGCGCCGACGAAGACAGCCTCCGCCAAGCCGCGGCTGTCTTCGACGCCACCCAGGACGGCGTGCTGGTCACCGACCGCGACTTGAATACCGTCCACATCAACCCGGCGTTCACCCGCATCACCGGTTACGCCCTCGAGGAAATCCGCGGGCTGCAGCCGCGGTTTTTGAGTTCGGGTCGTCACGATCGCGAGTTTTACCAACGCATGTGGCACGCCCTGGAAACCCGCGGCACCTGGAGCGGGGAAATCTGGAACCGGCGCAAGAGCGGCGAAAACTATCCGCAGTGGCAGTGCATCCGCACCATTCGCGACGAACAGGGTGAAATCAGCCACTACGTCGCGGTGTTCTCCGACATCAGCGCCTTGAAGCGCTCGCAGAACGAACTGGACCACCTCGCCCACCACGACCCGCTAAGCGACCTGCCCAACCGCCTGCTGTTCACCGAGCGGGTCGAAAATGCGCTCAAACGCGCACAGTCCGAACAGCAAGGCGCGGTGCTGCTGATCGATCTGGATCATTTCAAGCACATCAACGAAAGCCTCGGCCACAACATCGGCGACCTGCTGCTCAAGGCCGTCGGCGAGCGCTTGAAAACGCAGCTGAACGAGCACATGACCCTGGCGCGCCTGGGCGGCGACGAGTTCGGCCTGCTCTGTGAGAGCTGCCTGAACGCGACCCAGGCCGCGACCCTTGCCCAGCAACTGCTGAACAGTTTGGCGGCGCCCTTCAACCTCGACCGGCATGAGTTCTTCATGAGCGCCAGCATCGGTATCAGCTTGTTCCCCGGCGATGCGGTGAACCTGGAGCAGGTCATGCGCAATGCCGACTCGGCCTTGTCCAAGGCCAAGAACAACGGGCGCGAAGGCTATGCGTTCTATACCCAGGAACTCACCGAGTCGGCGCGCCTGCGCATCGATCTGATCAGCGCTCTGCACCATGCGCTGGAGAATCAGGAATTACGGGTTTATTACCAACCGCTGCACGACCTGGCCAGCGGCGAGCTGATCGGCGTCGAGGCGCTGGTGCGCTGGCACCACCCGCAACGCGGCCTGATCGCGCCCGGGGAGTTCATTCCCATCGCCGAAGACAGCGGCTTGATCGGCGCGATCGACGCTTGGGTGCTCGAGCAGTCCTGCCGGCAGATGGTGCTGTGGCACAACCAGCCCCGGGCGCCGCGTTTCGTCGCGGTGAATGTATCCAGCCGCCTGTTCGGCAAAGGCACGCTGGATCGACAAGTGGCCCAGGTATTGGCCGATACCGGCCTGGACCCGGCCCACCTGGAACTGGAGGTCACCGAAAGCGCGGTGATGGACGACCCGGATGCCGCCCTGGCGCTGCTCGGGCGCCTGCGCGACCTGGGCATCCGCCTGGCGATCGATGACTTCGGTACCGGTTATAGCTCGTTGGCGCGGCTGAAACGTCTGCCGGTGCATAAACTCAAGCTCGACCAGAGCTTCGTGCGCGGCCTGCCCGGCGACAGCGACGATGCCGCGATCACCCGGGCGGTGATCGCCCTGGGCCATAGCCTGAACCTCAAGGTGCTCGCCGAGGGCGTCGAAACGCCGGAGCAACTGACCTTCTTGCGCGAGCAAGGCTGCAACTATGGCCAAGGCTACCTTTTCGGTCGTCCCCAGCCCGCAGCGGAGCTGATCGACCACGCCAATCCGCAACTCAGTGGCTCCTGTACCTGATGATCGTCGGGCAAAAAGCCTCCGCGATTCGTTGGCTGGTCGGGCTCGGCAGCCTGGCCCTGGCGTTATTCTTCGCCGCCCTGGGCGGCTTTGCCTTGAGCGAGCGCGAGACGCTGTGGCAGATGCAGATCGCCAAGCAGCACGAATTGCAGAAGCGCGCCCTGCAGAGCGCGCAATTCAGCTTGCAAAAAGAAGCGCAGTTGCTCGCGCAAACCATCGCCGCCGACGCCTGGGTGGTCGAGCTGGTGCGCCAGGCCCATGCCTCGCAGATCGGCGGCAATGCCGACACGCAGACCCTGACCGCGGTCCGCAGCCAATTATTCACCCGTCTGGCCGTGCGCTGGCGCGCCTTGCAGGCCAGTTATCCGTTCGACCTCTATGTGCACCTGGCGCCGACCGCCGAGGTGCTGCTGCGGGTCCATCAACCCGAATGGTATGGCGATCGGCCCCACGCGCAGAGCCCCATACTGCTCGATGCGCTGCGCACGCAGGAAAGCACGGCCGGCCTGATCGCCACGAGCCTGACGATGCATGCGATAGCCCCGCTCCAGGTCGAAGGCAGCGATGCCGGCACCCAACTCGGCATAGGCGCGGTCGAAGTGCAAATGGACATCGCGCGCAAGCTGCAACAACTGGATCGCGAGTTGGATGCCGGGATCGCCCTAAGACTCAAGCGCGGCGTGCAGCAACCCTCCGCGGGCGGCGAGTTGCTGCGTGGCCTGGGCAGCGGCGCAGCCAACTGGCACCTGGAATCCTACTCCCGCACCCAGGTGCAAAACTGGTACGCCAAACACCTATTGCCCGACCCAGACGAAGGCAACACCCTCAAGGTGCTCGAGGATCAAGGACGCACCTTTCTGCTCAATCAGATCCTCCTGCCGAGCTACCAACCGGAGAGCGGCGGCGCACCCGGCACGACCGCCGTGGCGCTGACCTGGCGCGACATCAGCGACCTCTACTACCGTCATCAGCGCGACAAGCGCTGGCTGGTGGGTAAATGGCTACTGGCCTGGCTCGGCGCAGAGGCCCTGCTGGTCCTGCTGTTACTGGCGGCGAGGCACAGCAGCCAATTGTTGATGCGCCAGCACCACGCCGCCCTGCAGGACAAACACCGGCAGAGCGAGCAGTCGCGGCAACTGCTGGCGCTGATCGCCGCCGCCCAAGCCGCCTATATCAATGCGCAGAACCAGCGTATCGCCTTCGATGCCTTGCTCAAACGCATCCTCGAACTGACCGCCAGCCAATTCGGTTTTATCGGCGAAGTGCTGCACGACGAGCAAGGCGCGCCCTACCTGCGCAGTTACGCCATCGGCAACACGGCATGGGACAGGGCCAGCAACCGCGCCTTCGTCGAGCAGGACCAATCCGCCCTGGAACTGCATGACCTCGATACGTTATTCGGCCAGGTCGTCCGCAGCGGCGAACCCTTGCTCAGCAACGCCCCCTCGACAAGCCCCCATAGCAGCGGCCTACCGGCCGGGTACCCGCCACTGCACTGCGTCGCCGGCCTGCCGGTCCATGCCCATGGCGAGTTGGTCGGCGTGCTCGGTCTGGCGAACTGCGCCGACGGTTACGCTCAAACCCTGGTCGAACAGCTGCAACCGCTGCTGTCCACCCTCGGCCAACTGATCGACGCGCTACGCCGCGATACCCTGAATCAGGAGATGCAACATCGGCAACGACGCCTCGATGCGGCGTTCCGCGTGCTCAACGAAATCGCCGCCCTGCCCAAACTGAGCAGCCAGGAACAATTGCGCCAGGCGCTGCGACTGGGCGCCGATTTCTACCAGGTGCCGATCGCGATCATCAGCCAGATCGAAGGCAACGATTACCGCGTACTGGTGCAGGTGTCGCCGCAGGACCTCAGCGACGGCCAGTGCTTCCCGCTCGACGACACGTACTGCAGCCTGACCCTAGGCAGCGACGACATACTGGCCATCGAGCATATGCGCACCGGCGAATATGCGCTGCATCCCTGCTATGGTCTGTTCGCCCTGGAAACCTATATCGGCACCGCCGTGTGGGTCGCCGGGCGGCGCTTCGGCACCCTGTGCTTTGCCGCCGCCGAGGCGCGCGCCCAGCCGTTCGACGAGGCGGACCGCGAGTTCCTGCGGCTGTTCGCCCGCTGGGTCGGCGCCACCCTGGAGCGCCAGCAGCAGGAGCAAGCCCGCCAAGCCTTGCTCGAACGCCTCGACGAAGCGCAACAGATCGCTCGCCTCGGTCATTGGGAATCCAATAGCGAAACCGGTGAACAGTTCTGGTCGACCACCCTATGCGAGATTTTCGGTTACGACCCGCAACACTTCACCCCCAGCGTCGAACGTTTGAAGCAGGTCGTGCACCCCGACGATTTGGCGCTGGTCGAGGCCAGCGAGATGCGCGTACGCAACGGCGGCAAATATGACGTGACCCACCGCATCCTGCGCCGCGACGGCAAAGTGCGCTGGGTCCATGCACTGGCACGCCTGCAGGCCGACGAGCAGGGCCGGGTGACGCGTCTGGTCGGCACCGTGCAGGACATCACCGAGCAAGCCGAAGCCCAGGCCGAGCTGAAGTCGCAACGCCAACGCCTGACCAGCATCATCGAAGGCACCCATATCGGCACCTGGGAATGGAATGTGATCAGCGGCGCCATTGTCTTCAATCAGCGTTGGAGCGAGATCACCGGCTACCCGCTCGACGAACTCGCGCCCCTCGACGTTCGCACCTGGCTGGCGATGATCCACCCGGAGGATGTCGCCACGGTCAAGGCGCTGATCAAACGCCACTTCCGCGGCAAGCTGGACTACTACGATTGTCAGATACGGGTACGCCACAAGCAGGGACATTGGGTCTGGATCCATGACCGCGGCGGCCTGGAAAGCCGCACCGCCGAAGGTCGGCCATTGCTGATGTACGGCACCCACACCGATATCAGCGAGACCAAGCACCAGGAAGAAGAGGTGCGCAACGCCCGCGCGTTCCTCCAGGCCGTGGTGGATGCGGCCACCGGGGTGTCGATCATCGCCACCGACGCCAGCGGCCTGATCAATCTGTTCAACTCCGGCGCCGAATGCCTGCTCGGCTACTCGGCCGACGAACTGCTGGGCCGTTGCAGCCCCGAGCGCTTTCACCTGGCCGATGAAATACAGGCCCGCAGCGAGGAGCTCAGTGCCCAGACCGGCCGGCCGATCGAAGGCTTCGAAGTGTTTATCCATAACCCGCGCAACGGTGAGCAGGAAACCCGCCAGTGGACTTATGTGCGCAAGGACGGCGAACAGCGCCGGGTCAACCTGACGGTCACCGCCATCCGCGATGGCGACGGCGCGATCACCGGCTATCTGGGCATCGCCGCCGATATCAGCGAATTGCACCACGCCACCCGTGCCCTGCAACGCAGCGAAAGCCGCTTCCGCGGCATGGTCGCCAACCTCCCCGGCGTGGTCTATCGCTGCCGCAACGACCAGGACTGGAGCATGGCCTATGTCAGCGCGGAGGTCGCCACCCTGACCGGCTATCCGGCCGCCGACTTCATCGATAACCGCGTACGCAGCTTCGCCAGCATCATTCATCCGGACGATCTGCCCATCACCTACCACACCCAGGTGCAACTGGCCAAACATGAGAGCTACGAGCTGACATACCGCCTGATCCATGCCGAAGGCCACAGCGTCTGGGTGCGGGAAAAAGGTCGTGGCGAGTACGACAGCAACGGTCAATTGCTGTGGCTGGACGGCTTCATCTGGGATATCAGCGAGCGCAAACAGTTCGAGGACGAACTCCGGCTCAGCCAGGAGTTGTTCAGCAATGCCTTCAACACCGCGCCCCAGGGCATGGCGTTGATCAGCCCGGAAGGCCGCTGGCAGGAGGTCAACGACGAGCTCTGCCGCATGCTCGGCTATGGCCGCTACGAGCTGTTGCAAAGCAGTTTCCAGAAGATCACCCATGCCGACGATCTGGACGCCGACCTCGATAATCTGGCCAGCCTGTTAGCCGGGCGGATCAGCGGCTATCAGATCGAAAAACGTTTTCTCGACAAGCTCGGTCGGGTGATCTGGGTGCTGCAAAGCGTATCGCTGCTGCGCGACAGTGCCGGCAAGCCCCTGCATTTCATCGCCCAGATCCAGGATTTCAGCGAGCGCATCGCCAGCGAGCACGCGATTCGCGAACGCGAGCATTACCTGCGCACCGTGCTCGACAATATCCTCGACGCCATCATCACCATCGACAAGCAAGGCCGTATCGAAACCTTCAACCGCGCCGCCGAAAAGCTGTTCGGCTATCGCCACGCCGAGGTGGCCGGGCGCAACGTCAGCGTGCTGATGCCCGAGCCCAACCGTTCGGCCCACGACGGCTACCTGGCGCGTTACCACAGCGGTGGTCCTTCGACCATCATCGGCCAGGTGCGCGAGCTCGAAGGGCTGCGCAGCAACGGCAGCGTCTTCGCCATCGAGCTGGCGGTGTCGCAAATCAGCCACCAGGGCGAGCAGCGCTTCATCGCGGTGATCCGCGATATCGACGAGCGCAAGCGCATCGAACGCATGAAGAACGAATTCGTCTCCACCGTCAGCCATGAACTGCGTACCCCGCTGACCGCCATTGCCGGCTCCCTCGGCCTGATCAATGGCGGCGCGCTGGGCGAACCCCCGACGGCCATGCGCAAGATGTTGCTGATCGCCCAGGACAACAGCCAGCGCCTCAACCTGTTGATCAACGACCTGCTCGACATGGAAAAGCTGGTGGCCGGCAAGATGGTCTTCGATCTGCAGCCCGAGGCCCTGCTGCCGCTGGTCGAGGCGGCCATCGAGCAGAACCAGCCCTACGCCGGCGAGCATCAGGTGCGCCTGCTGCTGCAGCCGAATCCTGCCCAGGTGCGGGTACGGGTCGACCGGCAACGCCTGGCCCAGGTACTGGCCAACCTGCTGTCGAATGCGGCGAAATTTTCGCCACCCGGCGAGGTCGTGGAAGTTCAGGTGCAGCGGCATGCGGAACGCGTGCGGGTCAGCGTGCGCGACCATGGCCCCGGCGTTCCGGAGGCCTTTCAATCGCGGATTTTCAGTAAATTCTCCCAGGCCGATGCCACCGATACCCGGCAAAAAGGCGGCACCGGCCTGGGCTTGGCGATCAGCAAGGAAATCGTCGAGCGCATGGGCGGCAGCATCGGTTTCGATTCGATTACCGGCCAGGGCGCGACATTCTGGTTCGAGCTGACTACCCTAGATTCAGCAATCATCTCCTGAGCCATTCACCTTTCCCCGGGAATACGTCATGCCTGAACTGAACCGCATTCTGCACGTCGAAGACGACCTTTCGATCCAAGCGGTGGCCAAAGTGGCGCTCGAAGTGGTCGGTGGTTTTCACGTGCTCAGTTGCGCTTCGGGTCAGGAAGCCTTGGACCAGGTTCAATGCTTCGCCCCCGACTTCATCCTGCTCGATGTGATGATGCCCGATATGGACGGCCCGCAAACCCTGGCGAAAATCCGCCAACTGGTCGATATCGAACAAGTACCCGTGGCCTTTATGACCGCCAAGGTGCAGCCGGCCGAGGTCGCGCACTATCGCGAGCTGGGCGCCCACGACGTGATCATCAAACCCTTCGATCCGATGCAGCTGGCCACTCAGATCCGCACTATCTGGAGCCGGGTGCATGAGTGATAGCAGCGCCATCAACGAAGAATTGCAACGCCACCTGAATAAGCTCGGCGAAGACTTCGCCGCGCGCCTAGGCCAGGAGTTGCCGCAACTGGCGCTGGATGGCCAGACCCTGCTGCACTGCCACGAATCGGCCGAGCGTCTGCAGCAGGTGCTGAAACTGCGCGATCAGTTGCACAAGCTGGCGGGGGCGGCCGGCACCTTCGGTTTGGTCAAACTCGGCCAGCGCGCCCGCGAACTGGAACAGCAAGCCGACGGCTGGCTACAGGCGTTGCAGCAAGGGCAACAGAACCTCGAGGATTTCTGCGCCGGCCTGGCGCAGTTGGCGCAATTGCAGCTCGACAGCGAAACCCCGGATAAACCCGCCACCCCGGCGAAGAAGCCGAGGGCAGTGACGCCCAGCGCCAGCGCGCGGCGCATCTATATCCTCGAAGACCAGGCGGCGATCGGCGAAAACATGCGCCTGACGCTGAACAATTTCGGTTATCACGCCGAGCATTTCAGCCGTATGGCCGACCTCGACGCCGCCATGCAGCGCCAGCAACCCGACGCGCTGATCGTCGACGTCAACCTGCCCGACGAACAACAGAGCGGGCTCGAATACGCCGCCGCCCTGCAGCAACGGCTGGAACACCCCCTGCCGTTGCTGGTGATCACCACCCTCGACGATTTCGCCACGCAACTCGAGGCGGTGCGCGTCGGCGCCCAGGGCTACTTCGTCAAACCGGTGGACATTCCGCAGTTGGAAAACCGCCTGGAGCGCTGCTTCGCCCAGCAGCAGGGCGAGCCCTACCGGGTGCTGATCATCGACGACGACCGCGAACTGGCCTGCCGCTACAGCCTGATCCTGCGCGGCGCCAACATGCATGTGGAAATGCTCCATGACCCGGCAGAGATTTTCACCCGCATGCACAGTTTCAACCCGGAAGTGGTGCTGCTCGACGTCAATATGCCGGACTGCACCGGCCCGGAATTGGCGCAGATCATCCGTTTCAACGACGACTGGCTGCGCGTGCCGATCATCTACCTGTCGGCGGAAACCGGCATCGCCCAGCAGATGAGCGCGCTGATCAAAGCCGGCGACGATTTCGTCACCAAACCGATCTCCGACAACGCCCTGGTCACCACGGTGTTCTCCCGCGCCCAACGCGCCCGCCTGCTCAGCGATGCGCTATCGCGCGACAGCCTCACCGGCCTGCTCAAGCACGCCGATATCAAGGATCAGGTCGGCATCGAGCTGGAACGCGCGCAACGCTCTGGCAAGCCGGCCAGCGTGGCGATGCTGGATATCGACTTTTTCAAGAAGGTCAACGACAACCATGGCCATGCCGCCGGCGACAACGTGATCCGCGCCCTGGCCAACCTGCTGCGCCAACGCCTGCGGCGCATCGACAGCCTGGGCCGTTACGGCGGCGAGGAGTTTCTCGTGGTGTTGCCCGATTGCCCGGCTGATCAAGCACGGCGGGTACTCGACGAAATCCGCCAACGCTTCGCCGAACTGCACTTCATCGCCGATGCCAACGAGTTCACTGTCACCTTGAGCGCCGGCATCGCTTCGACCGAAAACGGCCCGGCGAGTGCCGACGCCTTGCTGGAAACGGCCGACCGGGCCCTCTACAGCGCGAAAAACGGCGGGCGCAACCGGGTCCAATAAACATCCGACGCTTGGCTACGTGAAATTTATTACGTATATTTTCATGAAATTATTTTTATAAATTTCATGGATCGCGCCATGTTCAAGCAATCCGCTCAACATATCGCCAGCTATTACGCACACAGTTTCCCCGCTCCGATCCCCCTGCGCCCCACCCTGCAAGACAGCCTGCACACCGAGGTGTTGATCATCGGCGCCGGCTTCAGCGGCCTGCACACCGCGCTGCGCCTGGCCCTGGCCGGCAAGCGCGTGCTGTTGCTGGAGGCCAGCCGGGCGGCCTGGGCGGCCTCCGGGCGCAATGGCGGTCAGGCGCTGCTCGGTTGGTCCTGCGATATGCCGCCGCTGGAAAAAGCCCTGGGCGCGGAGCGCAGCCGCCGGCTGTGGGACAGCATGTGCTGGGCCGCAGAGGAAATACAGGCGTTGCCGCAGCGCCATGGCTTCGCGATCGACTACCGCAGCGGCAGCCTGTGGACCGCGGTGCAACAGCGCCGGGTCGGGCAACTGCGCGAGGCCCAGCGCCACGCAGAACGGCAGCTGGGCTATCCACACCTGCGCATGATCGAGCGCGAGGAGTTGCCACAGTGGATCGCCAGCCCGCGCTACCAGGCGGCTCTCTACGACGCGCGCGGGGCGCACCTCAACCCATTGAAACTGGCCCAGGGCCTGGCCGCCGCCATCGAGCGCGCCGGCGGGCAGATCTTCGAACAGAGTCAGGTGCTCGACTACCGCGAAAGCGCCAATGGCTTCGTCGCCCGCACCGCCCAGGGCGAGGTGCGCAGCGACGTCCTGGTGCTCGCCTGCAACGCCTATATCGACCGCCTCGATAGGCGCCTGTCCAGTCGCCTGCTGCCGGTGGGCTCCTATCAGGTCGCCACGGCGCCGCTCGCCCCGGAGTTGGCGCAGTCGCTGCTGCCGCAGAACAGCTGCGTGATCGACAACCAGTTCGTCCCCGACTATTTCCGCGTCACCCCGGACCATCGCCTGCTGTTCGGCGGCGGCTGCACCTACCTCGGCGGTATTCCCAAGGACGTCAAAGCGGCGACCCGGCCGTATCTCGAGCGGGTGTTTCCGCAACTGCGCGGGGTCGAGCTGGAATACGGTTGGGGCGGGCATATCGACGTGAGCATGAAGCGCACCCCGGATATCGGCCGCCAAGGCCAGCGTTACTGGCTGCAGGGCTTTTCCGGCCACGGCGTGCTGCCGACCCTGGCCGGCGCCCGCGCGGTGAGCGACGCGATACTCGGCGACGACGATTTGCTCGCGCTTTACCAGGCCATCGACAACCCGCGCTTCCCCGGCGGGGCTTTATTGGCCGCCCCCTTGGAGGCGGCAGGAAAAGCCTGGTATCGCCTGCGTGATGTGCTGTGAAGCCAGGTAACCGGCATTTTTGTAGCCCGGATGCAATCCGGGGAAATCTGGCGCCGGAAAAATCGCTCCCGGATTGCATCCGGGCTACGGAAGAAAAGCGCAGCTTGTTGAGTATCGCTGCGCTCAACGCCAACCTACAACGGCAGTGAATCCGCATTAAATTCGAGGCAAACAACCCCATGGATATGCAGGAAGAAGTCGAAGGTCTGGCGATCCTGATCCGCGACCTGCGCAAGCACAAGAACCTCACCCTCGGCGAGTTGGCCGAGCGCATCGGCCGCTCCGTGGGCTTTCTCTCCCAGGTCGAACGCGGCCTGTCGCGGCCGACCGTCGCCGATCTCACCGCGATCAGCGAAACCCTCGGCGTGCCGACCACCTATTTCTACAGCCTGAGCAAACCGCGCGCGCTGCCCTGGGTCACCCGCCCCGGCGAGCGGCGCACCCTGTACTACGCCAGCGGCATCACCGACGTGCTGGTCTCGCCGAGCATGTCCGCCGGCTTCTCCATGCTCGAAAGTCATTTGGAGCCCGGCGCCAGCAGCGGCGAGGGACACCTGGACGACAGCTCCGAACAGGGCGGCTTCGTCCTCGAGGGCGAGCTGAGCATCTGGCTCGACGATGCCGTGGAGCCCGTCACCCTCGGCGCCAACGACAGCTTCCAGCTGCCCGCGCACAGCCAATTCCGCTACGCCAACCTGACCGATCAACCCACGCGCGTGCTCTGGGTGTTCCGCTAACCCACGCTCGCAGGATGTGCACCATGCCAACCAAAACAACAGCTCCCGACCTGCTCGATGAAGTCCGCGCCTTTCGCGCCACGCACCCCGAGATCGGCTACGTCGACCTGATCAGCCTGGATATTCCCGGGCATTTCTACGGCAAGCGCTATCCCATCGACATGCTCGAAAAGGTCGCCGCCGGCAGCCCCCTGAAGCTGCCGCAGAACTGCGTGCTGCTCGGCACCCAGGGCGGCCTGTACCCGATCGGCGACTACTGCTTCCACGACGGCGACCCGGATGCGCTGCGCCGGCTGATCCCCGGCACGCTCAAACCGGTGCGCTGGGAAGCGCAGCCGCTGGGGCAGATGCTGATCAGCTCGGATGGCACCGCCGCGCCCATCGAATTCGAACCGCGCGAGGTGCTGGCACGGGTGCTGAAGCGCCTGGAGCGACGCGGCATCCGCGCGCTGGTGGCGTTCGAGCTGGAGTTCTACCTGTTCGACCGCGCACTCAAGGACGGCCTGCCGCAGTTCCCCCGCGACCCGCTGTGCGGCGACGCCGACGACCAGCCGAACCTGCATATCGAGCGGCTGTCGCGCTTCTCCCCGCTGCTCCACGAGATAGTCGAAGCAGCCAGGGAACAGGGGGTGGACGCCAATGTGATCACCGCCGAGCTCGGCCCCGGCCAGTTCGAGATCAACTTCGGCCACTGCGACGACGGCCTGCGCGCCGCCGACTGGGCCGCCCTGTTCTGCCGCAGCACCCGCGGCGTGGCGCTCAAACACGGCCAACGCGCCAGCTTTATGAGCAAGCCCTACCTCAACGCGCCGGGTAGCGGCATGCACGTGCACGTCAGCCTGTACGACCAGGCCGGCAACAACCTGCTGGCCGCCGACGAGCAACGCCCGTTGCGCCACGCCGTCGCCGGCTGCCTGGAATTGCTGCCACATTGCATGCCGATCTTCGCGCCCAACCACAACGCCTTCCGCCGCTACGGCGCCATGGTCAACGCCGCCAGCCGCGCCAGCTGGGGTTTCGAGGATCGCGACGCCTGTATCCGCATCCCCGAGTCGGACGGCCGCAACCTGCGCATCGAACACCGGGTGTCCGGCGCCGACGCCAATCCCTACCTGGTCCTGGCGGCGATCCTCAGCGGCATGGAGCATGGCCTGGATGCCCGGCGCGAACCCATAGCCCCGCTCAACCAGGACCGCCAAAGCGGCATCGACTTCCCCCAGGATATGCTCAGCGCGGTGGCTGCGATGCAGGATCACCCAGCAGTGCGCGAACGCCTGGGCAGCGAGTTCGTGATGGTCTATTGCGAGAACAAGCGCCAGGATCACTTGGCCTTTATGAATGAGGTCAGTGCGCGGGAGTACCGCTGGTTTCTGTGAGGGAAAGGCAGACGGATAATTCCATTTTTAGGAATAGAATACTGACTAATGTGGCTATTCTTTCAAAGAGTGGCAGCTGAGAAACTTACTTCAACGCCGGAGACGGCAACTACTTGAAGGAAGTCATCATGAATACTGCTCTTACCCACCGCCGCCTGACTCACAGCCTGGCTCTGCTCGCCGTCCTCGCCGCCGGTCACCTCCAGGCCGAAAACGGCGGCGAACGTGTACCGCAACAAACCCGCGAACAGCTCTCCGGTGCGGCGGTAGAACTGGCCGAAAACGGTAGCGAACGTGTGCCGCAACAAACCCGCGAACGACTCTCCGGCGCAGCGGTAGAACTGGCCGAAAACGGCAGCGAACGCAGCCTTGAGCACCAGCGGCAAGTGCGAGGTAAACAAGCTCTACAAATCGCCGAGGGCGGCGCCGAACGCAGCCAGGCCCTGCGCCGCGCCTGATCGCCAGGCGCAACAAACGAACTCCGGTAGCTGTATTTATGCCGCCACTTGATATAAGTGAGCGGCATTTTTTTGCTGTGTCCTGATTGCTTATTGCATGGGTCGCCTAGGGAAGAATGGCTCTGGGCAAAGGCCGCGATGGCTGGCGTGCGCTGTGCGCATCAGCGCTGGCGCAGATTTCTGGTGCGCATGGCGCACCCTAGGGGGTCAGCTCCCTACCGTATAAGCGCCGATACGCGATGCAACACGGCATCGTAGATCCTATGTTTATGTGCAATGCCTACGTCGACTAGCACCGTTCTGGTAGCCCGGATGAAATCCGGGGGAAGAATGCGCGGCTGACATCGCTCCATGGATTGCATCCGTGCAGCCGCGGTTGCGCTGCGGTTTTGCGCCTAGGACTGCGTACGCCAGCGTTAACCCAGCGCCGGATGCTCGCGCAGACGGGCTACGGCGAAGTCGACGAAGCTACGCACTCTGGCGGCGGCTTTGCGGCCCTCGCGGTAGACGATATGCACCGGCAGCGCCGGCTGCTCGAAGTCGCCCAGTACGCGGCGCAGGCGACCCTGTTCGAATAGTTCATGCACCTGATAACTCATGCAGCGGATCAACCCGGCATCGCGGCAGGCGGCGGCAATCGCCGCCTGATTGGTGGCGCAGCTCAGGCGCGGGCGAAAGCTAACCGTGAGTAGGCCGTTCGGTTGCTGGAAGCGCCATTCGGGCAGGCGCGCATCGGCGCTGGAATGCACCAGACGATGCCGGGCAAGATCGCCGGGCTGCTCGGGAACGCCATACTCAGCAAGATAGGCCGGGCTGGCGCAGACCACCCGGCGAATGCTGCCGACCTTAAGGGCGAACAAGGATGAGTCGGGCAGGTTGCCAACCTGCACGGCGACATCCACGCCCTCTTCATGCAGGTCGGTTGGGCGATCGAGGTAATCGGCGACTATCTGCACGTCGGGATAGGCGTTCAGGTAATCGAGCAGAATCGGCGTCAGCAATTGCTGGCCGAACAGCAGCGGCATGGCCAGCTTGAGCTGACCGCGCGGCTGGGCATGCAGGCCGCTGGCCGACGCCTCGGCTTCATCGACCTCCTGCAGAATCCGCCGGCAGTCGTTGGCGAAACGTTCGCCGGCGGCGGTCAGGGTCACGCCGCGGGTGCTGCGTTCGAGCAAGGCCACGCCCAGGCGCTGCTCCAGGGCGGCGATGGCGCGGGTCACGGTCGGTGCGGAGAGCTGCAAGCCGCGCGCGGCGGCGGCCAGGCTCAGATCGGCGACCACCGCCTGAAACACGCGCATTTCATGGTGGCGGTCCACGGCCTCAGGCCTTGCGTGAGGGGTTGAGCGCCCGATCCTGGCCCAGACGCTCGGCGCAGAAATCGATGAAGGTGCGCACCTTGGCCGGCACCTTGCGCCCGCCCTGGTACACCACATGGATCGGCAGCGGCGGCAGCTCGAAATGTTCCAGCACTATCTCCAGCTCGCCGGCCGCGACCTTGCCCGCCACCTGATAGGACAACACCAGGGTCAGCCCCCAACCGAGGCAGGCGGCATTGATCGCCGCCTGGTTCGCGGTGACGATCAGGCGCGGCTCGGGGCGCACGCTCAGCGGGCCCTCGGGACCGGCGAAACGCCAGTCGCTGACCAGGCTGCTGCTCGCCGCTTCGACCACGCGGGCCTCGCTCAGCTGATCCGGGTGTTGCGGCCGGCCGTGCTGGTTCAGATAGGCCGGCGAGGCGCAGACCACCCGCCGCACCTCGCCGACTTTCACACTGTGCAGACCACTATCAGGCAGGTTGCCGATGCGCACGGCGACGTCGATACCTTCGTCGACCATGCTCACCACCCGGTCGACCAGCAGCGCCTTGATACTCACCGCCGGGTGCTGCTCGAGGTAATCGACCAGCACCGGAGTGACGAACAATTCGCCGAACAGTACCGGTGCGGTCAGGGTCAGCTGGCCACGGGCGATGGCATGGCTGCCGGCGGCGGACTCTTCGGCTTCCTCGAGCTCGGCGAGGATGCGTCGGCAATCTTCCACATAGCGCTGGCCGGCCTCGGTGATATGCACGCTGCGCGTGGTACGGGCCAGCAACAGCGTGCCGATACGTTCTTCCAGGGCGGCGACGGCGCGGGTCACGCTGGGCGGCGACATATTCAGGCGGCGCGCGGCGGCAGCGAAGCCCTGCTCTTCGGCGACGGCGAGAAACACCTGCATTTCCTGGAATCTATCCATCGAACGGCTCCTGTGCACGTGGTGCGAGTGTGCGCGCGTCATTCCATTTTCAGCAATAGATCCTTGTCGAGAGCGGCCGTTCTTCTTCGATTCGTGCAGACCTAGAGTGGCATCACGTCGAATGTATCCGGTTTCGACGACAGCCCCGACTACCGTTCCCAAGGAAATCCCAGCATGAATCTGAAAAAGACCTTCACCGCCAGCACCCTCGCCGTCGCCCTGGTTTTCGGTGCCGGTGCGTTGCTCAGCGCAACCAGCAGCTATGCCTTCGATGAAAACTCCACCGCCGCGGTCAACCTCAATGCCGAAGCGGTGATCCTCAACGGCTATGACAGCGTGGCCTATTTCACCAAGGGCATGCCGACCCAGGGCGATAAACGTTTCGCCGTCAAACACGATGGCGCGACCTACTATTTCGCCTCCGCAGAGAACATGCAGCTGTTTCAAGCCAACCCGGCCATGTACGCGCCGCAATACGGCGGTTACTGCGCCATGGGCGCGGCCCTGGGCAAGAAGCTCGATGTCGACCCGACCCAATTCAAGGTGGTCGACGGCAAGCTGTACCTGAACCTCAACGCCGACGTGTTCAAGATGTGGAGCGAAGACGTGCCGGGCAACCTGCTGAAAGCCGAAGCCAACTGGCCGACGATCAAGGACAAGGCCGCCAATACCCTGTAAGCCGCATGGGCTCGGCAACCGCCACGGGTGTCGAGCCGCTCGCCAAGGTAAGCACCGCAGCTTTATTGCAGCGAATGAAACAAAGGATTGCCATTTGTGGTGATTCTGTAGATTCCCGCTTAGGAAGACTATGACTCCCCATCAGCGCGTCTCACCCGGCATCCCGCCAAAGCCGCCGCTGAACCCGTCCATCCGATCCGGAGCCTCACCATGTCGCAGAACCCCATCAAGCTATTCCGCCACCCGCTGTCCGGCCACGCTCATCGCGTCGAACTGCTGCTTTCGCTGCTCGGCTTGCCGACCGAATTGGTATTCGTCGACCTGGCCGCGGGCGCGCACAAGCAGCCTGAGTTTCTCGCCATCAACGCCTTCGGCCAGGTGCCGGTGATCGACGACAACGGCACCCTGCTCAGCGATTCCAACGCGATTCTGGTGTACCTGGCGCAGAAGTACGGCAACGGCGACTGGCTGCCGAGCGACCCGCTTGGCGCCGCCAAAGTGCAGCGCTGGTTATCGGTCGCTGCCGGGCAGATCGCCTCGGGCCCGGCCAGAGCGCGACTGATCACGGTATTCGGCGCGCCTTACAACGCCGAGGAAACCATCGCCAATTCCCACGCGCTGCTGCGGGTGATCGAGCAGGAGCTGGCCAGCAGCAGCTTCCTCGCCGGCAACCAACCGACTCTGGCCGACGTGGCCGGCTATACCTATATCGCCCATGCGCCGGAAGGCAACGTGTCCCTGGCCGACTATCCGAATGTGCGCGCCTGGCTGGCCCGTATCGAAGCGCTGCCCGGCTTCGTGCCGATGCGCCGCACCGCCATCGGCCTGCAAAGCGCCTGAATCCGGGCGATCAGAGCCGGGTGGGTCATCGTCCATCCGGCTTTCCGCCATGCTATGGAGCACTCGCCATGCACCCTGTCGATCCCCCCGCGTCACCCTGGCATGCCGGCGAAAGACAGTTGCAGCAACGCGCCGGTGTGGCCGAACGGATGGAGGCGTTCGGCCGCAAGGTGATTCGCGACCATATGCCCGAGCAACACCGCGACTTCTATCGCCAGTTGCCCTTCGTTCTGTTCGCCAGCGTGGATGCCGAGGGGCGGCCCTGGGCCGGCATTCTCGAAGGCGCGCCGGGCTTTGCCCACTCGCCCGAACCCCGCCGGCTGCAACTCGACAGTCCCTTTCAGGTCGAGGATCCGGCCGCGGCGGGGCTATCCGCGGGCGCGGCGATCGGCCTGCTCGGCATCGAACTGCACACGCGCCGGCGCAACCGTTTGAACGGCCATATCCGCCAATTCGACAAGCAGGCTACGAGCATCGCGGTCGACCAGGCCTTCGGCAACTGCCCGCAATATATCCAGCTGCGCCAGTTCGAGTTCAGCCGCAACCCAGCATCGACACCGCCGCCCCCGGCCGAGCGGCTGAACGGGCTGGACGACGCCGCGCGAGCGCTGATCACCGGCGCCGATACCTGCTTCGTCGCCAGCTATGTCGACCACCCGGATGGCAGCCGCGCGGTGGATGTTTCGCACCGCGGCGGCCAGGCCGGCTTCGTGCGGGTCGAGGGCGATTGCCTGACCCTGCCGGATTTCGCCGGCAACCTGCACTTCAACACCCTCGGCAACCTGCTGCTCAACCCGCGCGCCGGCTTGCTGTTCATCGACTTCGCCACTGGCGAGCTGCTGCAGCTGTCCGGCCGCACCGAGCTGATTCTCGACGGCCCGCAGATCGCAACCTTCCAGGGTGCCGAGCGGCTCTGGCAATTGCAGGTCGAGCGCCTGGTGCGCCGCCCGGCGGCCCTGGCCCTGCGCTGGCGGTTCGAGGGTTACTCGCCGAACAGCCTGCTCACCGGCACCTGGGTCGAGGCCGCGGCGCGCCAGGCCGCCGAGGCCCTGCGCGAACAATGGCGACCGCTGCGGGTGACGCGCCTGGTCGAGGAAAGCGCCAGCATCCGCTCGTTGTACCTGGAGCCAGCCGATGGCGCCGGCCTGCCGTTGTTCCAGGCCGGGCAGCATCTGCCGCTGCGCCTGCACATCGACGGCCAGACGCTGATCCGCACCTACAGCTTGAGCAGCGCGCCCTCCGATGGTTTTCTGCGCATCAGCGTCAAGCGCGAGGGCCTGGCCTCGACCTATCTGCATGAACAGATCGGCGTCGGCAGCCTGCTCGAAGCGCGCGCCCCCCAGGGCCGTTTCACTTTGGATGCCGAGCAGCGCCGGCCGCTGGTGTTGCTGGCCGCCGGGGTCGGCGTGACCCCTTTGCTGGCGATGCTGCGCGAGACTCTCTATCAGAACCAGCGCCTGCGCCGCGCGCGCCGCGTCTGGTTTATCCAGAGTGCACGGACCCTGGCCGAGCTGGCGTTCAGCGATGAACTGGTCGAGCTGCTGCAACACGGCGGCGAGCCGATCCACGCACTGCGCCTGCTCAGCCAACCCGAAGCCCATGCGCGGGCGGGCGAAGACTTCGAGCTGGACGGACGTATCGATATCGCGCTGCTCAAGGCCCTATTGCCGTTCGACGATTTCGATTTCTACCTGTGCGGGCCGAGCGGTTTCACCCAGTCGCTCTACGATGACCTGCGTGCACTGAACATCGGCGACGCACGCATTCATGCCGAGACGTTCGGCCCTTCCAGCCTGCGTCGCCAGCCTGACCAGGGCAGCCGCGCGTTAGAGCAAGCACCCGCGGCGACCGGCCCGGTAGCGGTGCTGTTCCAGCGTTCGGCCAAGGAGGCACGCTGGACGCCGGACAGCGGCAGCCTGCTGCAACTGGCCGAAAGCCGCGGCCTGACGCCCGAGTTCAGCTGCCGCGGCGGTTCTTGCGGCACCTGTGCGACACGCCTGCTCAGCGGCCAGGTGCATTACCCCACGCCACCCGCCGAATCACCCGCCGCCGGTACCGTGCTGATCTGCTGCGCGGTACCGGCCACCAGCAGCGCCGGCCAACAGCCGCTGGTGCTCGACCTTTAAACAATCACTCCCGGAGCCTTTATGAGCCAGTCACAAGCCCGCCCACCCCTGCCGCCCTTCAGCCATGAAACCGCCGTGCAGAAAGTCCGCATGGCCGAAGATGGCTGGAACAGCCGCGAACCCGAACGCGTCGCCCTGGCCTATAGCGAGGACAGCCGCTGGCGTAACCGCAACGAGTTTCCCCGGGGCCGCGAGCAGATCCGCGCCTTTCTCGCCGGCAAATGGCAGCGCGAACAGCAATACCGCCTGATCAAGGAACTCTGGGCCTTCAGCGACAACCGCATCGCCGTGCGCTTCGCCTACGAATGGCACGATGCCGACGGTCAGTGGTGGCGCTCCTACGGCAACGAAAACTGGGAGTTCGACGAACAGGGGCTGATGCGCGAGCGTCATGCCAGCATCAACGACCTGGCGATCAGCCCGGAACAGCGGCTGTTCCACTGGCCCCAGGGCAGGCGCCCGGATACGCACCCGGGGCTCAGCGACCTGGGCCTGTAAGCGAACCGCGTTAGCAGCCTGCTGGAGAACCCGCCGACGTTTTCACGGACGTCGGCATTGCCCCGGGTTTCACGGTTTAATAGGCGCAAAGCCCCAGGACCCGACCCCATGCTGCTCACCCCAGACGACCTCGCCAAAATCAGCACCCTGACCCTGGCCCACTACCAGAGCTGCGCCGAAGAATTCCGCGAAGGCACTCGCGATCACGATGTCAGCCAGAATATCGCCGCGTTGCTGCGGCATATCGAGGCGCCAGCGCCACTGCGGATTCTCGACTTCGGCTGCGGCCCGGGCCGCGACCTGCGCACCTTCAGGGCCCTCGGCCACCAGGCCTGCGGCCTCGACGGCTGCCCGCGCTTCGTCGAGATGGCCCGCAACGACAGCGGCTGCGAGGTCTGGCTGCAGGACTTTCTCGCCCTCGAGCTGCCGCCTGAGCGGTTCGACGGCATCTTCGCCAACGCCGTGCTTTTTCATATTCCCAGCCAGGTATTGCCACGGGTATTGCGCCAGCTGCACACCACCTTGAAGCCCGGCGGCGTGCTGTTCAGCTCCAACCCGCGCGGCGACAACCAGGAAGGCTGGAGCGGCGACCGCTACGGCGCCTATTACGACCTGGCCAATTGGCGCACCCTGCTGACGGCCGCCGGTTTCGTCGAGTTGGAACATTACTACCGCCCCACCGGCCTGCCTCGCGAGCAACAGCCTTGGCTGGCGAGCGTATGGCGCAAAGGCTGAGAGGCGGAGTGCAAGCCGCCGGGCAAAAACAGATTTCCCGGACGCTGACCAGCCCCGAGCTGTGACGTATTCCTAATAAATCACTCTTAAGAGTAATCTCGTTAGCACGGCAGTGCAGTAACCTAGGGCACATGCTTGTGCACCTGCCAACAGCCCTCCGCACGGCGCAGAAAAACAATAAGGAGCACCCGGGAATGCGTTCCAAGCCTTTGATTTACAAGCTTTTAGTTTGGTCTTTCGGCCTACTGGGGAGTATTGCGCCGATCGCCTTCGCCGAAGCCATCAGCCCTCAGGAAGCACTTCAGGTATACGCCAGCAGGGTTACCGGCAGCCTGATGTTGTTACGTGGCGAGGGTTTCCAAAAGAAACATCAGAACGCTCTCGAAACCGATCTGCAGACATTGGCCGCCGCCGTGCAGAGCTTGCCGCAAAGCAGCGATGCGCTACGCAATGCCCATCTGGAACTGGTGGTGCAGATTCGCCGGGGCGTGTCTTTCGGGCCAAAAGAAGAAGACATGCCGTGGCGCTACCCGGAAGACCTGAGCAAAGCCTTGCTCGCCGTGTTGCTGGAAGCGCGCAAGTTGGCGCCGGCGGACGACAGCGAATTGGCCGCACAAATCGAGTTCCTCGCCGTGCAGTACCTGAGTCGCTCCTATTTCGGTAACTTCGAGATCGCCCGCGAGCTGCCCGACACTTACCTGGGCCAGGACGAGCGCAAGCTGATCCCGAAAATCGACAACGAGTTGGCGACCCTGAACGCCAAGGCGAACCCCGCCCTCGGTTCGCTGTTGACCCGCTGGGAATACCTGAAGTCGGCCCTGAGCGACCTCAATAGCCAGAGCAATACGCTGCAAAGCGCCTCCGGCCGCCCCTTCGCCCCCATCACCGTGCACCGCCACAGCCGTTCGTTCACCGAGGAATGGATGACCTTGTAAAGGGCGCCCGCACCGGGGAAAGCTGCGGGCGCAGGTCGGTTTTACGCGGTGCGCCCGTTATGGCGCACGCCGGTAGGCCCGGCGCGTTCGACGATCTGCCGCTCGACTTCCTTGCGCATGCCGAGCAGAAACGCCGCTTCGGCGGCGACGAACAGCGGCCCCACCGCCAAGCCCATCAGATCGTCGACGAAGGCCGGTTTGCGCCCTTCGTAGTAGTGGCCGACGAACTGGATGATCCAGCCGATCACGAACAAGCCGATACCGCTGGCCAACCACAACGCCGTCGTTTGCATCGCCAACAACGCGCCGGCCCACAGGCTGAGCGCCAGCAGCAGACTCATCAACAGACCGAAACGTAGATCCAGACGCAGGTAGAAGCCTGCCGCCGCCATGGCCGTCAGGGTCGCCGGCGACAGCCACAGGCCGAAGGCTTCGACCGCGGGGCGCGAAAGCAGCACGGCCACCGCCACCACGATCAGCGGAATACCGATGAAATGGCTGAGAATATTCCGCGTGTCGCGGTGATAGGCGGCGTATTGCGCCAGGTGATCGACTAGGGTTTTCATGATGCTGATCCTCGAGCAGGGCAAGATGCGAGCATCGCCGCGACGCCCCGCCCGCCTCTGTCAGCTAGCCGACAATGCGGACCGACCATGCAGAAAAACCACCTGAACGATGCCGCCGCCCATCGAGCCCGCCTCAGCGAAGGCCACTGGTTCGCCAACCTGCCCGACGCCCTGCAATGCGCTTTACTGGAGGCCGCGCAGGTGCTGCGCCTGGACGCCGGCCAGGTGCTGTTCCGCCGCGGCGACAAGCCCAGCGGCCTGTATGCGGTGATCGATGGCAGCATGCGCGTCGGCGCGGTCGGCCCCAGCGGCAAGGAGGCTTTGCTGTTGCTGGTCGAAGCGCCTTACTGGTTCGGCGAGATCTCGCTGTTCGACGGCCAACCGCGCACCCACGATGCGTTCGCCGAGGAGGCCTGCACCCTGCTGCACGTTCCCCAGGCCCGGGTACTCGCGCTGCTCGAACAACAACCGGGTTATTGGCGCGACTTCGCCTTGCTGATGAGCCAGAAGCTGCGCCTGGCCTTTATCGCCCTGGAGGAAATGAGCCTGCTGCCCGCCGCGCCGCGCCTGGCCCGACGTCTGCTGCTGATCGTTGACAACTATGGCGAAAGCGAGCCGCGGAGGGTGATCCACCTGGCCCAGGAACAACTGGCGCTGATGCTGGCGATCTCCCGACAGACCACCAACCAGATCCTCAAGGAACTGCAAACCCAGGGCATTCTGCGCCTGACCTACGGCGAAATCGAAATCCTCGACCTCGACCGCCTGCGCCAAGCCGCCTCCCCGTAGGGTGCGCTGTGCGCACCTATGGGCTGACGAGGGCGCCATGCTCGGTGCGCGCGGCGCACCCTACGATTACGCCATGATCACTAACCAGTAGCCCGGATGAAATCCGGGAATCTTGGTGCCGACAGATCGCTCCCGGATTGCATCCGGGCTACCAGAGCGCATTTGTAGGGTGGACATGGTGAGGCCTTGTCCACCGCTAAGGAGCCAATGGCGGACAAGCCTTCGGCATGTCCACCCTACGATGTCGCGGCCTCGCAAAGACCTGCAAGTTGGCGCCCTGTGGGAGCGGCCCTGGCCGCGGAAGATCCATCTCGGAGGGCTGTCCTGAGCGCCATGCTCGGTGCGCGCGGCGCACCCCACGGCGGGCCATCAAGATCCTCTTAACGCAGTTTTTCCAGCAAACCGTAGTACCACATGCCGGCCGCCAGCATCGGGTTGCCGAACACGTCGCCCATCGGCACTTTGATCTGCTTGCAGGCGGCGAAGGTGTCGAACTGCTGCAGCGTGCCGGTCAGGGCCTTGGCCATGATCTCGCCCATGATATGGGTGGTGGCGATGCCGTGACCGGAGTAGCCCTGGCAGTACCAGACGTTGTCCGAGAGCTTGCCCAACTGCGGAATGCGGTTGACCACGATGCCCATGGCGCAGCTCCACTGGAAGTCGATGGCTACGCCCTTGAGCTGGGGGAAAGTGCGCTCGATGCCGGGGCGCAGCTCCGAGGCGATGTCCCGCGAGTCGCGCCCCGAGTAGTTGCAGCCGCCGCCGAACAGCAGGCGCTTATCCGCGGTCAGGCGGTAATAGTCGAGGACGAAACGGCAGTCGTAGACCGCCAGGTCCTGTGGGTTGATTTCCCCGGCCAGCTCGCCCAACGGCTGGGTGGCGACGATGCCGCCCATGGCCGGGAAGATCATGCCCTTGAGCTTTTTCGGCTCGAGCTTGTGATAGACGTCGCCGGCCAACAGCACCTGCTTGGCGTCGATCCGCCCCTGGGCGGTGACGACCGCGGGGTTGGCGCCATGGATGATTTCCAAAACCGGCGAATGTTCGAAGATCAGCGCGCCGAGGCTGGCCGCGGCGCGGGCTTCGCCGATGCACAGGTTGAGCGGGTGCAGGTGCATATTGCGGGTGTTTTTCAGCGCGCCGCAGTAGAGGTCGCTGGCCAGGTGGCTGCGCACCCCGCCGCGGTCGAGCAGGGTCACCTCATCGCCCATGCCGCGGCGCTCCGCCTCGGCGTAGGCGGCTTCCAGCTCGCGCATATGCGCCGGCTTCATCGCCGCGTGCAGATGGCCGTGTTTGAGGTCGCAGTCGATGGCGTATTTCGCCACCCGCTGCTTGATGATCTGGTGGCCGCGCCAGCGCAGGTGCCAGATAAAGTCGTCGGCCTCCTCGCCCAGGCTGTTGCGCATCTGTTTGCGCATCGCCTCGTCGCCCGAGAGGCTGCCGGTGACCTGGCCGCCGTTGCGCCCGGTGGCGCCCCAGCCGATCTTGTTGGCTTCGACGATGGCGACTTTCAGGCCGCGTTCGGCCAGCTCCACGGCGGAGGCGACGCCGGTAAAACCGCCGCCGATGATCACCACGTCGACGCTGAGCCGGCCTTGCAGCGTCGGGTAGGCGGTTTCCTCATTGAGGGTGGCGCTGTAGTAGGACGGGCAACGCTCGGCTGCGGGGATTACGGGTTGGCTGATGGCGTTCATTGCAGAATCCTCACGACGGTTGTCGCGGTAAGGTGCGCCCTGCGCACCAGAGATACGTTCGGTGCGCACAGCGCACCCTACGAATGTCAGGCGTTGCTCAGGTACCAGCGCCAGTCCTGCTCGCCGACTTCAGCCATAAACTGGCGGTGTTCGCTGCGTTTGATCGCCAGGTACACCTTGAGAAACGCCGGCCCCAGGGCCTCGCGTGCCCAGCTGGAACGCTCCAGCGCCTGGATCGAGGTCAGCCAGTCGGTGGGCAGCACGGTTTTGGCCTGGGCATAGCCGTTGCCCTCGACCGGCGCGCCTGGGTCGATCGCCTCGCGAATGCCGCGATGAATGCCGGCGAGGATCGCCGCGGCGGCCAGGTAGGGGTTGGCGTCGGCGCCGCAGATGCGGTGTTCGATATGCCGGGTATGCGCCGGCCCGCCCGGTACGCGCAGGCTGACGGTGCGATTGTCGATACCCCAGGTCGGTGCCAGCGGCGCATAGCTGTTGGCCTGGAAGCGCCGGTAGGAGTTGGCGTTGGGGCAGAACAGCAGCAGCGAATCGAGCAGGCTCGCCAACATGCCGCCGACGGCCTGGCGCAGTAACGGCGTGCCGGCCGGTTCGCTGCTGGCGAACAGATTGTCGCCGGCCGCATCCGCCAGGCTGACGTGCATATGCATGCCGGTACCGGCCAGATGATCGAACGGCTTGGCCATAAAGCAGGCCTGCATCCCGTGTTTATGCGCCACGCCCTTGACCAGACGCTTGTAGCGCACGGCCTGGTCCATGGCGGCGAGCGCGTCGCCGTGCTCCAGAGTGATTTCCACCTGGCCCGGCGCATACTCGGAGATCGCCGTGCGCGCCGGAATGCCCTGCAGCTTGCAGGCCGCATAGAGGTCGGCGAGGAAGGGTTCGATCTGCTCCAGCTCGCGCAGCCCGTAAACCTGGGTGCTGCGCGGCCGCCCGCCGTCGCGGTCGAGGGCCGGTTGCGGGCGGCCGTTGGCGTCGCGCTGCTGATCGAGCAGGTAGAACTCCAGCTCGCAGGCCATCACCGGGTGGTAACCCTCGGCCTTGAGCGCATCGATCACCTGCACCAGCAGATGCCGCGGGTCGGCCACCGTCGCCGGCATGCCCTCGCTGGGGTGCATGCTGACCTGCACCGCGGCGGTGGGAATCTGCCGCCAGGGCAGCGGCACCAGGCTGCCGGCCAACGGGTAGGCGCGGCAGTCGATATCGCCGACGTCCCAGACCAGCCCGGAATCCTCGACGTCGTCGCCATTGATGCTCAGGCCGAGAATGGTGCTGGGCAGCGGCCGGCCGCTCTGATAAACGGCGAGCAGCTCGTCGCGGTGCAATAGCTTGCCGCGCGGCACGCCGTTGGCGTCGAGGATGAACAGCTCGAACAATTCGATATCGGGGTGTCGCGCGAGGAACTCCTCGGCGTGCTGCACTGGGGCGAATGGCATAAGGCTCTCGCTAGCGCCGTGCGGCGAATCGGCACGGTCGCGTAAACACAATCAACGGAAAGGGCTGCCGGGGGGCAGTTGGCTCGATCAGAGCAGCTCGATCTGAGCGACTCGACTAACGCGAGGCGATGAAGGCGTCCGGTGGGCGCGCATGGCGGCAATGCCAAAGCGCCCAGAAGGCGAGGATTTCCGGGAGCGTCGCCAGGCTGCGCAGCAAGACCGGGCGACGGCGCTCGGGCTGCCGGGAAAGGCAGTGCGGCAAGGGCGAGAACGCTGATGTCAAACTCATGGCGGCAGGCTCGCACAGCCGCCCGAGCGGCTTCAATCGGATTTTTCAGATGCTTAGTTGCAGGCTAGCTAAACATTTACGGAACACCTGCATGGCCGGCCACGTCTTATCGCCTAGCCGGCCGTGGCAACGCAGAGCAACGGAACCACACCCCGGGCCGTTGCGCCGGGTGAACGAAGGCCTAATATGATACGAACGTCCCATAACGGTATATCGGTCACCTTAGTGGTTTTTCGACAGCCTGCTAGGCTTGCCAAGCCTTCCGACAACCTTCCAATAATAAGAGAGCCCAACCCATGCATCTGATCGTCCAGAGCAACACTGTCGTCGACTGTAGCGCGGCCCAAGCGTTCGCCCTGGTGGCCAACATGGAACGTTTTCCCGAGTGGTTCCCCAAGGTCATCGCCATTACCTCGAGCAATGAGTTGGCCCATGGCCAAGTCGGCAAGCAATATCGCGAAACCGTGATCGTCCCGCTGCGCGGTCAGCGGCAAATCATGATCACGGTGAAGGAAGTCGCCGCCAACCAGCTGTTTATCACCGAAGGCCGCTTTCCCCCACTGTTACCGCGTATGGAAGTGCGCTTCACCGAATTGGGCCCGCAACAGACCGCCATCGACTGGCGCATGCTCAGCCGCAGCCAGAGCCCTTGGGTTCGTCATTTGCTCCTGCCGCTGGCGCGGCGCACCCTAAAGCGGCGCGCCGAGCAGGGCATGAATCAGTTGAAAGCTCGGCTGGAAGGTCGGGCCTGAAGACCCCGCGCCCGTCGCCCGGATGCAATCCGGGGAGGTCTGGGTCGGACATACAAGTTTCCCGGATTGCATCCGGAAGCATGTTTATGCGCAAGGTTCGCGAGAGATCGTAGGGCGGAGATACCGCCATCCTCAGCCGACCTTAATGCTCGGGCTCCGGCTTGTAGCCCATGCGCATGCCGCCCCAATGCCGGCCCTGCACGTGGATGGGCACCGAGAGGTCGTGCATCAATTCGCCGGTATCGCGCATATAGGTCTGCAGCAACAGCGGTTTCTGGTGGCTGCCGCAGCGGATGCCGGTGCGGTCGTTGAACAAGCGTTTACTGCGGCTTTTCAGGGTGTCCACCGCGCGATCGCCGGTGATCGGGTGGTTGAAGGCGTTGTTGTGGGTCGGCACATAGCCTTCCGGCGTGGTGGCGATGGCGAACACCAGCCCCTCGTGGCGCTTGAGCAGGGGCTCCTGCAAATTCGGCAGCACCTGGTCGGCATAGCTGTCGAAGCGGGTTTTGTATTTGGTCGGGAAGCTGTTGGGGATCGGCTGGTAATTGCGGTCGAACAGATCCGCCAGGGTGATCCGGCCAGCGGCGATATCCGCCTCGAACTTCGCCGCGATTGCCGCCGCGCCTTCGCGGGCGAGGTCGTAGATGCGCTGGTGATAGTCGTCCAGGCCGACCTCGGCGAGTTGCTCGCTGACCGTCTCGGCCTGACCGACCAGCTGTTCGGCGGCCAGCCCCAGTTGGCGGGTCTGGCCTTCGCTGGTGTGCACGTCGCTGCGCAACTGGCTCACCGCCACCGACAGGCTGGTCAAGCGGTCGTGATTGCTCGCCGTACCGGCGCTGATCTGTTCCACCTGGTTGTCGACATCCACCGCCAACTCGGCGATGTCATGCAGGAACACGCCCGCCTGTTCGACTTGCGTGGCGGCCTGGTCCAGCTCGCTGGCCTGCTGCTGGATATGCGCCACCACGGCCATGCTTTGCTGACGGATATCGCTGACCATCTGGCCGACTTCCTCGGTGGCGCTGGCGGTGCGCCCGGCCAGGTTGCGCACCTCGTCGGCGACCACCGCGAAACCGCGCCCCAGCTCGCCGGCGCGCGCCGCTTCGATGGCCGCGTTGAGCGCCAGCAGGTTGGTCTGGCTGGCGATGGATTGAATCACCTGGGTGACCTGCTCGATCTGTTCGGTGCGCGTGCTCAGGCCATCGATCAGCTCGCGGCTGGCGGCGGTCTGCGCGCTCAACTGTTGCATGCGGCCGATCGCCTGTTGCAGCGCCTGCTGACCCTCCTCGCTGGTATGGCGCACGGTCTGCGCCGCCTCCAGGGTCTGCTGGGCGCGCTGGGCGTTGTCCTGTTCGGTATGGGTGATGGCCTCGGCGCTCTGGCTGATCTGCTCGGTGGCGAGCAGTTGCGATTGCACCTTCTCCGCCAGCCGCTTGACCGAATCGGCCACCTGCGCCGCGGACAAGGCGTTATGGCAGGTGTGCTCGGACAGGTTCTGGGTCAGCCGGCTGAGGCTCGGCGCGGCGTCATCCGCGGCGCGAACCTCGTCGTCGCGCCGCTGCCAGGGGCCGAGCCAGGGCCACAAGGCCAATAGCAGCACGGAGACGATGGTCACCAGCAATGGCATTTCGAATTGCCGGTGCACCACCATCAGGGCGACGAGCCCCAACGCGTGCAATGCAAAAGCCATCGGGTGGCGGATAAAGGCAACTCGCATAACGGAAACCTCAAATTCTTCTTATTTGGCCAGAGAGGAAACTTGGCGCCGGGACATCGACAGGGGTTCCTAGAACCCAGTAAAGCACTTAATAGCGCGCCATGAGACGGGCGAATCAGCGGCGGCAGCTGAAGAACGGGCGGCGGGTCAGGGGCTTTGTCGATTCGAACATCGAAGACGGCCGCAAACCATGGCACTTTGGTCTAAGTGCGCCGACCAATTCGTCGCAGGCCATCCGCCCTACCCCACCAGTCGGTGGCGATGGATAAAGCCTTGATCGAGGTAATCCTTCCAACGCCCGAACAAGCGCCCGCCGGCGCTCATATCGCGCCAGCTGAACAAGGCGCCGCCATCGCCCGTCGCCAACAATGCCAGGCTCTGCCGCTGCGGACGGTAGCTGCGCAAGGTCGCACCGCGCAAGGCCGCGCGTAGATTGGCCGCCAGCACCGGCGCCTGGCGTACCGAGTACACCCCGCTTCTGCGCGCACCGGGCAGCGCGGCGCAATCGCCCACGGCGAAGATATGCGCGGATGCATGGGTTTGCAGGGTCGGCTTGATCGGCACGAAACCCTGGGCATCGCAGCCCAGCCCACTGCGCGCCAGCCATGGCAGGGCTTGCGCGCCGCTGGCGAGCAGTAAACGGCGGCCGCGCCAGACCGGTTCGGTGCCGCTGACCAGACAATCGTCGTCGATGCGGCTGATCGGGCAGTGCTCGCGCACCTGCACCCCACGTTTGCGCAAATGACCGAGGGCGCGCATGCGCAGGCCGGCGGCGTGGCCCTCGAGCAAAGCCCCGCCACAGAACAGCGACAATGTCGGCACCTGGCCGGCCAACGCCAAGGCCAACTCCACTCCGGCGGCGCCGCCCCCGAGAATCGCCATGCGCTGCGGCGAAAGCTGCCAGCGCTGCCACTCGGCGATAAAGTCGGCGAAGGGTTTTACCGCCAGCACCTGCATCGCCGAGCCTTGTTGCGGCGGACAGGCGACTTGGCCGCCGACATTCAGCGACAGCCAATCGGCACTCAGCGAACGACCGTCCGTCAGGTACAGCAGGTGCTGAATCCCATGCAGGGCTTCGGCCTCGCCGATGATCAGCTCAACCTTGGCGGCGCGGCACAGTGGGTGCAAATCGACCTGGCAATCGCTGGCGCGATAGCGCCCGGCCAGCAAGCCCGGCAACATCCCGGAATACCAGGCCGCAGGCCCCGGGCTGAGCAGACCGATGCGGCCCGGCGGCCGCTCCTGCATCGCCCAACGTCGTAGCACGCCCAGGTGCGCATGGCCGGCACCGATCAATAGCAGGTCATAGTGGTTCATTGCGCCGAAGATTCCTTTATTCACGGCTGAAACAATGCCACATGGTAAAGACTATGACCCGGCTCTGTTAGGGTCTGTTGCCGTTTCAGCACAAGCGCGTCGCGATGAAACGGCAACATACCCTAGGGGTGTGGCTTCATCCGCAATTGCGGTTTCGCGAAGTAGCTCTCAGCCCGTTCGCCGGTGTTGTCGCTGTCGGCGGCGAACACCACGCCGAGGATGCGCCGCGGCGCGCTGCCGAAGGCCGCGATGGCATCCGCGCGCAGGTCGCGGTCTTCCGTCAGCCATTGCCCGAGTGGCGCCTCGGGGCCGCGCAGCACGCGCATCTCCACGGTTTCGGTATAGGCGCTGCGGGCATGGCTGCCGGGCGCCTGGCGGTTGTCCCAGACGTAGCTGAGGGTCGCCGCCGGCAGGTCCGGGTCGAAGAAGGTCCGCGCCAGGCGCAGCTTCTGCCGGGTGACGAAGGCCAGCGTATCGAGCGGGTAATCGAGCAGCACATAGACCCGCGCCGCGTAGTCGTCGCCCTCGCGGGTGGCGAAGCGCGCCTGGTCGAGCTTGCGCTCGGTGCGCCATTGCCAGCTCAGTTGCCAGGGCTGATCGCCCTGCAGATCCAGCGGATGCAGCAGGCCACCGGCCGCGGCGTCGGCCTGGATATGCAGCACCTGACGGCCGTCCTGCGTGACCAGGCTGCGCGCCGAGGGTTTGAGTTTGGGGATATCCGCCAGGCGCCAGGGCGCGGACCACTCGCCCGCGGGCGGACCGGAGGTCCAGGGCGTCAGCTGGTTCTCGGCCTGTTCGGCATGCGCCAGCGGCGCCGCCAGCAACCAGGCGATCACTAGCCAGCGCATCAGCTGCGCCGCCAGGCGTGGAAGCGCTCGACCAGACGCAACAACCCCTGCGGCGCATGCGCGCGTTTCCATTCGCCGGCCGCGTACTTATTGGCTTCGGCCATGGTCGGGTAGCTGTGGATGGTGCCGAGAATCTTGTTCAGGCCCAGCCCATGCTTCATCGCCAGCACGTATTCGGCGAGCAATTCGCCGGCGTGCTCACCGACGATGGTCGCGCCGAGAATCCGGTCCTTGCCCGGCACGGTCAGCACTTTGACGAAGCCGTGGTCGGCGTCGTCGGCAATCGCCCGGTCGAGGTCGTCGATGCCGTAGCGGGTTACCTCATAGGCGATGTTCTGCGCCTTGGCTTCGCCTTCGGACAGGCCGACTCGCGCCACTTCGGGGTCGGTGAAGGTGCATGCGGGAATCACCCGATAATCCACCTTGAAGCGTTTGAAGCCGCTGAACAGCGCATTGACTGCCGCATACCAGGCCTGGTGCGCGGCGACGTGGGTGAACTGATACGGCCCGGTGACATCGCCCACCGCGTAGATATTCGGGAAGCGCGTGGCCAGGTATTCGTCGGTTTCCAGGGTGCCGTTGGGCCGCAGGGTCAAGCCCAGCTCCTCGACGCCATAGCCTTTGACGTTAGCCACCCGGCCGAGGGCCAGCAGCAGGCAATCGAAAGCGATCACCACCTCTTCGCCGGTATCGAGGCGGCGCGCGACCATGCGCTGTTCGCCGTTGACCAGTTCGAAGCGCTCGGCCCGGTGCTGCAGGCGCACATCCACGCCATCGGCACGCAGACTATCGAGCACCAGCGCGCTGGCGTCGGCGTCCTCGCGCGGCAGCAGACGCTCGGCCAGCTCGACCTGGATCACCTGACTGCCGAGGCGCTGAAACGCCTGGGCCAGCTCGCAGCCGATCGGCCCGCCGCCGAGCACCAGCAGCCAGCGCGGTTGTTCGCGCAGGCTCCAGATGGTATCCGAGGTGTAGCCGCGCATCTGCTCCAGGCCGGGGATCTTCGGCACCAGCGGGCGGGCGCCGGCGGCGATGATCAGGTTGCGGCTGGTCAGCGCCTGGCCATTCACTTCCACGGTCCAGGGCGAGAGGATTTTCGCCTCGCCCTGGATCACCTCGACGCCCAGGCCGGTATAGCGTTCGACCGAATCGTGCGGTTCGATATCGGCGATCACCCGCTGGATACGTTGCATCACCGCGGGGAAATCCACTTCGCCGCGCACGCCGGTGAAGCCCAGGGCCGGGCCCTTTTTCAGTTCGTTGGCCAGCTTCGCCGAACGCAGCAACGCCTTCGATGGCACGCAGCCGGTGTTCAGGCAGTCGCCGCCCATCTGGTGCTTCTCGATCAGGCTGACCTTGGCTTTCACCGCCGCGGCAATATAGGCGCTGACCAGGCCACCAGCACCGGCACCGATCACCACCAGGTTGCGGTCAAACGCTTTGGGTTTGTGCCAGCCGGCGTACACCCGACGCGCCTGGATCAGGCCCAGCAGCTTGCGCGCGATCAGCGGGAACACCCCGAGCAGGACGAAGGCGCCGAGCAGGCCCGGCGAGAGGATCCCGGCCAGCGAATCGAGCTGACCCAGTTCGCGCCCGGCGTTCACATAGACCAGGGTGCCCGGCAGCATGCCGAGTTGGCTGACCCACCAATAGGTGCGCACGGGCAGGCGGGTCAGGCCCATCGCCAGGTTGATCAGAAAGAACGGAAAGATCGGCACCAGACGCAAGGCGAACAGATAGAACGCGCCTTCGCGCTCGACCCCGGCGTCGATCCCGGCCAAGCGCTGGCCGAAACGCGCCTGCACCCAGTCGCGCAGCAGAAAGCGGCTGCTGAGCATCGCCAGGGTCGCGCCCAGGGTGGAGGCGAAGGACACCAGCACGAAGCCTTCGAGCAGGCCGAACAGCGCGCCGGCCAGTAGCGTCATCAAGGCCGCGCCGGGCAAGGACAGCGCGGTGACCGCGACATAGGCGAGGAAGAACACTCCGGCCGCCAGCCAGGGCTGCGCCGCCACCTCGGCATTCAGCGCCGCCTGTTGCGCCTTGAGCGCTTCCAGATTGAGGTACTGGCCGACGTCGAAGACGAAGAAACTGCCGAGTAACGCCAGGATCAGCCCCAGCAATGCGATTTTGCGGCTATTCATCAGTCAGCGCCTCCAACGCGCACAGGCTTTGGCACAGGCTGAAGCCGGCCAGCAGGGCCTGCTGCGGACGATCCGCGCAGCCCCCGAGAATACGGGAACGGTAGGACAACGCCGCCGGACTGCCGGCCGGCCACTGGCGGTCGAAATCGGCGAGAAAACCAGCATGGTCGTAGTTCAACGGCAGTGCCTCGATATACAGCCCGTCGCGCTCGCAGCGATACAGCGCGGCGGCATGGGGCGTGGTGGCGATGCGGCTGAGCAGGCCGTAACGGCCGCCAGCGAAGTTCGGCATCCCGGCCGCGCCGTTATTGATCAACGCGCCCGGCTCAAGGTTCAACGCCACCGCCGCGCAGCTGTGACTGGTGGCCAGCACGCTCACCCGGTTGGCCGCCAGCCACCGCTCGAGCTGTCGCTGGCGCGGCGCCTCGCCCAGGGCCTCGCGGGAACAATCCCAGCCGGCCAGCGACTGCTCGTCGCCATGGCTGATCGCCACGCGCCGGCCGCCGACGCTGACCAGGGCGGTGGCCTGCCGCGCCGCCAGTCGCTCGGCCATGCCCGGTAAGCCTTGCACGGTCTGATGCAATTCAAGCTGGATGGCATTGGAGCGCTCGACCACCGCCTCATCGACCGCCATCGGGTAGGCGCAACCGCAGCCGGCACCGCTGTCGGCCGCGCGACCGAGTTCGGTTTCGACATTGCCGCGCAAGGCCAGATGGCCGCTCAGCCCCTGCTCGATGGCCTGGAAGATTTCCGGGTCACGGTCGAACCAATGGGCATCGCCGTTGAACACCGCCCGCGCGCCCGGCTCGGCGGCCAGGCGCTTTTCCAGCGCGGCCAGGGCCTGGCGATTGCCATAGAGGCCACCGACCACATAGAGGACGTCGCACTCGAAGAGCGGATCATCGCTAAAGGCATCCCGTGCCAGGCGGTAGTCCAACGGGCAATCGCGGCCGGCGCGCATCAGGCTTTAGCCCCCAGCCAAACAGAGGTAGGGTGCGCCGTGCGCACCAATTCCGCCGGCAGATGCCTGGTGCGCAGAGCACACCCTACGACGAGCAACATCAGGCAGCCCTCCGCAGCCAGCCGGGCATCAGGTAACCGAGTACGCACAGCCCCAGGCCATAGAGGTTGGTGCCGAGCAGCAGCGCGTATTTGCCGTCGCCGATCGCCCAGCTCTGCGGAATCCAGCCCAGGGTCAGAGCCACGCCCAGGCCCAGGCCGATCCAGAAGCTCAGGTGGAAGCCCAAGCGGGTCGGCGTGGTCAGTCCGTGCAGGACAAACACCGGCGCCAGGCCGATGACCATGGTGCCGCTGATGGTGGTGGCCTTGAGGATGTCGGTGCCGGCGATCATCGGCAGGTTGCCGAGCAGGGCGAACAGCACCATCACCGCCATGCCCACGCCTATGGCCTTCTGACCCAGGTCGCGGCCGGCCAGCTTGGGCAATTCGCGGCCGGCCAGTTTGGCCAGGCTGGAAAAGGTCGAGTCCAGGGTCGAGCCGGCCGCCGAAACCATCACCACGGTCATCACCAGCAGCGCACCTATGCCCAGGGTCTTGGCCAACGCCGCCGGCACATTGTCCGAGGCGGCCAGGTCGGTGAGCTGGGCGTGCACGCCGATCAGGCTGAAAGCGAGGATGGCGATAAAACCGAGCACCCCAGCGATCAGGAACGAGCGGCGCATGGTCTTCTCTTCGCTGATAAAGCCGCGGTCGGTCAAAACGGGGTCGTGAAAGCCGTAGCTGAAGGCTTGCAGACCGGCGACCAGCAGCAGATCGACACCGGCATTCAACGCCCAGTTGCTGGTGCTGACCAGCTCGGTGGGCGAATGCTGCGGCAGCACCAGGCCGAGTACCCAGACCAGGGCGACGACGAAGATCGCCGCCTGCGCCGCGTCGGTGAGGATCGAACTGCGCAAACCGCCGCGCAGGCTGTAGGCCAGGGTTACGGTGGTGAACAGCAGCGCCGAGGCGATGAATTCGATACTGCCGGAGTCGCCGTAATAGCCGCCGACCACCGCGGTGTTGCTCCACACCTCGTTGAACAGGCGGATCAGAATGGCCGCGGAAAACGCCAGGGCCGCGCCGCGACCGTAATGGCTGCTCAAAAAACTCACCAACCCGGTGGCGGCGAAACGCCGACGCAGGCGGTAGATGACGAAGCCGGTCAGCGGAATCGACAGCCAGTACATGGCGTACGCCAGGCCGCCGACCAGGCCGTAACTGGCGCCGAGGTTGGCGGCGTTGGTCACCGACTTGGCGAAAATCCAGCTGATAAAGATGCTCGACGTCAGCAACCAGGGCGCCGCGCTGCGGCCCTGGTCGTCCTCGCCGTTGAAGAAGCCGCCGAGGGTCACGGTGCGCGGCGACAGCGCCAGCATCAGCACGCCGTAGACCACGAGAAAGCCCCAGAAGAACAGCCCGGTAAGACTGGTGGGTTGCATGGATACTCCTTGATTGATCAGGTTGTAGGGGGCGCCATGCGCACCAAACGCTGCCGGCCTTGGCGCGCGCAGCGCACCCTACTCATGCAGTGCGCCGCCGCAGCTGGAGCCCTGTCCGGCGGTGCAGGCGAAACAATGATCGCGGGTGACGATGGGGTTGCCGTTCAGCTTGGCATTCAGCAGATCACGCAAGTGCGGGCGGTCGCGGCCGATCAGTTGATCCGGCAGTTCGAGCGGCAAATCGAGCATCTGGTTGAAGTCGCAGTCGTACAGGTAACCCTGCCAGTCGACGCTGACCAGGCTGCGGCACATCAACGGTGCGAGGTTTTCCGGGCGGTAGCTGTCGCGCAGCAATTGCATGTAGCCGTTGAACTGGCCCTTGCTGACCAAGGTGCTGCCGAAACGCGCGATCGGCTGGTTGGTGATGCACAGCAGATGGTTGAAGCGGATGCCGAAGTCTTCCAACAGATGGCGCTTGTAATCGGCCTCCAGCGCGGCTTGCGGCGGCGGCAGGCTCGGGCCTTGCGGGTTGTACACCAGATTGAGCAGCAGGCCGCTGCCTTCCTGGCCGTAACCCAAGGCGTTGAGCTGTTGCAGGCCTTTGATGCTGGCGTCGAACACACCGTCGCCACGTTGTTTGTCGACGTTATCGCGCGAGTAACAGGGCAAGGAGGCGGTGACCTCGACGCCCTGCTCGGCGAGAAACCGCGCCAGGTCTTCATAGCCCGGCTCGCTGAGAATGGTCAGGTTGCAACGGTCGATCACCCGCAGCCCCTCGCGCCGCGCGTGCTGGACGATCTCGCGAAAACGCGGGTGCATCTCCGGCGCGCCGCCGGTGAGGTCCAGGGTGTGCACCGGGTGGGCATCGATCACCTGGTGCAACAGCGCCAGACTCTCGTCGGTCATCGCCTCGGTACGGGTCGGTCCGGCATTGACGTGACAATGCAGGCAACGCTGATTGCAGCGATAGGTCAGGTTGATCTGCAAGGCTTCCAACGCGCCACGGCGAATCGCCGGGAAGGCCAGTTGGTCGAGCAGGGGAAGCATCGCGTGCACGGTTCGCTCCTTATTTGCTTGCCACTATAGAGATTGGCCGCGGTTCTTTGTTACACCAGCTACCCGATGAATCATGGACCATTTTCCAGACGCTGCTTGCCGGCCTGTTGCGCGACCCGATTCGGGCCAAGCGGAATTTTGCGGGCTAAGGGTTGGGAATGTAGCCCGGATGCAATCCGGGGAGCGATGCCCGGCGCGAAACCGCTCCCGGACTACCTCCGGGCTACGGGAACGGGGTCGGGTTAGCGGCACCCCCATGGTTTTGTCACGACGCGGTGCAAGCCGCCACGTAACGCGACACTGGCGCCGCGCTAATTCCCGGACAAAAGAAAACCCGCCGAAGCGGGTTTTCTTGTGCAGCTTGTGCAATCACGCCAGCTCGTCGAAGCACTCGGCGATGATCGCCAGGCCCTTGTCCAGCAGCGCGTCTTCGGCGGTCAGCGGCACCAGCACGCGCAACACGTTGCCGTAGGTGCCGCACGACAGCAGGATCAAGCCCTTCTCCCGCGCCTTGGCGACGACCTGCCCGGTCAAGGCCGCGTTCGGCTTGTGCAGGTCGCCGTTTTCGAACAGCTCGACCGCGATCATCGCGCCCAGGGCACGCACTTCGCCGATCGATTTGTGCTTGCTCTGGATGGCTTTCAGGCCAGTGACCAGACGCTCGCCGACCGCCTTGCAGCGCTCCAGCAAATTCTCTTCCTCGAACACCTCGATCACCGCCAGGGCCGCGGCGCAGGCGATTGGGCTACCGGCGTAGGTGCCGCCCAGACCGCCCGGGGCGATGGCGTCCATGTATTCGGCCTTGCCGCACACGCCGGCCACCGGGAAACCGCCGGCGATGGATTTGGCGAAGGTGGTCAAATCGGCCGCGACGCCCATCTGCTCCATGGCGAAGAAGGTGCCGGTACGCCCGGCGCCGGTCTGCACTTCGTCGGCGATCAGCAGGATGCCGTGCTGGTCGCAGAGCGCGCGCAGGCGCTGCATAAAGTCTTTCGGCGCGACGTAAAAACCGCCCTCGCCCTGCACCGGTTCGATGATGATCGCGGCGATGTCGCGCGGCTCGGCGTCGTTCTTGAAGATCCGCTCGATGCTGGCGATGGAGTCGTCGACGCTGACACCGTGCAGCGCGCACGGGTACTGAGCGCGGTACACGCCGCCGGGCATCAGGCCCATACCGGCTGAGTAAGGCACCACCTTGCCGGTCAGCGACAGGGTCATCATGGTGCGGCCGTGGTAGCCGCCGGTGAAGGCGATCACCCCGGCGCGGCCGGTGGCGGCGCGAGCGATCTTGATCGAGTTTTCCACCGCCTCAGAGCCGGTGGTGACCAGCAGGGTCTTCTTGGCGAAGTCGCCCGGCACCCGTGCGTTGATCTTCTCGCACAGCTCGACATAGGGCTCGTAGGCCAGCACCTGGAAGCAGGTGTGAGTCAGCTTGGTCAGCTGCTGCTGCACCGCCGCCACCACTTTCGGGTGCAGGTGGCCGGTGTTGAGCACCGCGATACCGCCGGCGAAATCGATGAACTCGCGGCCCTCGACGTCGGTCACGGTGGCGTTCTCGGCCTTGTCGGCGAAGATCGGGTGGATCTGCCCGACGCCGCGCGGAACGGCGGCCATGCGGCGTTGCATCAGGGATTCGTTGGTCTTGCTCATAAGGTCCTCATTCGCCGTCAATCAGCTCGGCGTAGTTCAGGAGGGGTAACCGGTCAGGCGTGGCGGCATACGATGATCGACCGCGGAGCGTCCCGGCTACAGGAATTAATAGTAGTTGTGCCGCTTGGTCCCGCTGGCTATCGGGGGCGCAGTCTCGCGCCCCCCCGATGCCCGATCCAACCAATGTTTCTTATGCGCTGCATCTTGGTAATTGATCGACCGCCCGGCTCAGCGCCGCTGCTCGATCAGATACCCAGGCACAGGTATTTGATTTCCAGATAATCCTCAATGCCGTACTTGGAGCCTTCGCGGCCCAGGCCGGACGCCTTGACCCCGCCGAACGGCGCGACCTCGTTGGAGATCAAACCGGTATTGACCCCGACCATGCCATATTCCAGAGCCTCGGCCACACGGAACACCCGGCCCAGGTCGCGGGCGTAGAAATAGGACGCCAGACCGAACTCGGTGTCGTTGGCCATGGCGATCACCTCGGCCTCGTCCTTGAAGCGGAACAGCGGCGCCAGCGGGCCGAAGGTCTCTTCCTTGGCCACCGCCGCGCTTTTCGGCACGTCGGTGAGAATGGTCGGCTCGAAGAAACTGCCGCCCAACGCGTGGGGCTTGCCGCCGAGCAGCAGGCGCGCGCCCTTGCTCAGCGCGTCGTCGATATGTTCCTGCACTTTGGCCAGCGCCTTGCCGTCGATCAGCGGGCCGGTGGTGGTGCCTTCGTCCAGGCCGTTGCCGATCTGCAGCTTGGCCACCGCGGCGGCGAGCTTCTCGGCGAAGGCATCGTAAACGCCATCCTGAATGTACAGGCGGTTGGCGCAGACGCAGGTCTGGCCGTTGTTGCGGTATTTGGAGATCAGCGCGCCTTCGACCGCCTTATCCAGGTCGGCATCGTCGAACACGATAAAGGGCGCGTTGCCGCCCAGCTCCAGCGACACCTTCTTGATGTCCTGGGCGCACTCGGCCATCAACTGGCGACCGATTTCGGTCGAGCCGGTGAAGCTCAGTTTGCGCACGATCGGGTTGCTGGTCAGCTCGCTGCCGATATCGCCGGCGCTGCCGGTGACCACGCTGAGCACGCCTTTGGGGATGCCGGCGCGGTGCGCCAGCTCGACCAGGGCCAGAGCGGAGAACGGCGTCTGCGAAGCTGGCTTGATCACCATGGTGCAACCGGCGGCCAACGCCGGGCCAGCTTTACGGGTGATCATCGCGGCCGGGAAATTCCACGGGGTGATGGCGGCGGTGACGCCGATCGGCTGCTTGATCACGATCAGCCGCTTGTCCGGCTGGTGACCGGGAATCACGTCGCCATAAACACGCTTGGCTTCTTCGGCGAACCACTCGATAAAGGAGGCGGCGTAGGCGATCTCGCCCTTGGCCTCGGCCAGCGGCTTGCCCTGCTCCAGGGTCATCAGGCGGCCGAGGTCGTCCTGGTTTTCCATCAGCAATTCGAACCAGCGACGCAGCTTGCCGGCACGCTCCTTGGCAGTCAGCGCGCGCCAGGCCGGCAACGCACGGTCGGCGGCCTCGATGGCGCGACGGGTTTCGGCTGCGCCCATCTTCGGCACGGTACCGATAATTTCGTTGGTGGCGGGGTTATTGACCTTGATGGTCTGGCCGCTGTCGGCGTCGAGCCAGGCGCCATCTATATAGGCTTGCTGACGGAACAGTTGGGTGTCTTTCAGTTGCATGGCAGTCTCCTTGATTCCGACACCCAGGCGTCGGGCAGTTGTTAGGGCGCGAATCGGCGCATCGTGGCGGCCTTAAGCGGCTGCCGCACCCTCGGAAGGTTTTCGACCCCGCGCGACGACATCGAGCGGCACGAAAGGAGGCGTTTCACCAAGGGCGTTTGAAATCTCAAACGAATCCTAGGGTCGTAACCGCTAAAGGGCAATAGCCTGTTCGAAAAAATTAACGAAATGCAGCGCGAGCGACAGTTTTTACACAACACCCGCTCTTTTATAGTGGCTCACTCGTACAGAATTGCGAACGACGCCCCGGCATGGACGCCCGCCCGCGAGATGCGTATGATTGCGCCCCGCAACGCACTCGTAGCTCAGCTGGATAGAGTACTGCCCTCCGAAGGCAGGGGTCGTGGGTTCGAATCCCGCCGAGTGCGCCATCTTCCCCTCCCAGCATCCTCCCCATTCCGAACACTCGAAATCGTTTCGTCGTGCGCGCATCTGCCGTGGACAGAGAAGATCCGTTATCTGACGGGCGCTCGATACCAAGCAGACAGCCCCTATTAGAGTGGTGCCCCTACGCCGAACTCCTTAACCGCGCCAGATCGCGCAGCGGTGGCGCGCCGAACAGGCGGCTGTATTCGCGGCTGAATTGCGAGGGGCTTTCGTAGCCGACGCGGTAGCTGGCCGCGGCAGCTTCGAGGTTTTCGCAGAGCATCAGGCGGCGGGCTTCCTGGAGACGCAGTTGCTTCTGGTATTGCAGCGGGCTGAGGGCGGTGACCGCTTTGAAGCGGTGGTGCAGGGTCGAGGGGCTGAGGTTGACTTCGCGGGCCAAGTCGTCGATGCGCAGGGGTTGGTCGAAGTGTTTGTTCAGCCAGTCGATGGCCCGGGCGATGCGTTGGCTCTGGCTGTCGGCAATGGCGATTTCATGCAGGCGCTGGCCCTGGGGGCTGTGCAGCAGGCGGTAGAAGATTTCGCGCAGCGCCAGGGGCGCGAGCATGGCGATGTCCCGTGGCGTGTCGAGCAGGCGCAGCAGGCGGATCACCGCGTCGAGCAGTTGGATATCCAGACGGTCAACAAAGAGCGCACGCTGCGCCCCCGGCGCGGGCACGCCGATCGGCCCGGCATCGGCGATCAGGCTGCTGATCTGCGCCGGGTCGATCTCCAGGCGCAGGCTCAGGTAGGGCCGCTCCGGCGAGGCATCGATCACCTGGCCGGTGACCGGCAGAGTGACCGAGGCCACCAGGTAGTTCAGCGGGTCGTAGACGTAGCGCTCTTCGCCCAGGCGCACTTCCTTGCTGCCCTGGGCCATGATGCACAGGCAGGGGCGGTAGAGCGTCGGCATCGGCAGGGTCGGGCCGCTGGAGCGAAACAGGTCGAGGCCGGCGATGGGCGTGCTCTGGATGCCGTCCTGGTCGGTCATGCGCAGGATGCGTCCGGCCAGTTCCGCCTGGTAGCGGCCGAAGCTGTCGTCGAGGGTGGATGGCGCACTGGCGATCGGGGGCATGGCAGCTCTCCTGGGGGCTGCTGGCAGACTAGCGCGGTTTTTCAGGCAAGTCTGCGCTGCCGGCAGGATCAGGCAAGCATTCGCCAGGATTAGGCAACAGACCGGTTATCACCGGTTATTGGCTTGGTCTTCCGTAGCCCGGATGCAATCCGGGGAAAGTTGGTGCGGCTGACAATGCTCCCCGGATTGCATCCGGGCTACGGGTGCGTGCAGTTCTCCATGCCGGCAAAGGTCGTGCAGTTTTAGGCAAGAATCAGCCAGTAATCGACTAACGCCCGGGCGGCCATCTGCCTAACCTCTGCTGCTGTAGCGACAACCCCTGTCGCCGCCCTTCAGCAGAGGATTTAGTGATGTCGAATATCCAAGACAAAGTGATTCTGATCACCGGCGCCAGCAGCGGCATCGGCGAGGCCTGCGCCCGCCTGCTGGCGGAGAAAGGCGCGCACTTGCTGCTCGGGGCGCGACGCAGCGAGCGCCTGGAAAAACTGGTCGGCGAGATCCGCGAGGCCGGTGGCAGCGCCGAGTACCGCCGCCTGGATGTCACCAGCCGCGAGGAGGTGCAGGCGTTCGTCGACTTCGCCGTGGGGCGCTTCGGCCGCGTCGATGTGCTGATCAACAACGCCGGCGTGATGCCGCTGTCGCCACTCGATGCGCTGAAGGTGGGCGAGTGGGACCGGATGATCGACGTGAATATCCGCGGCGTGCTGCATGGCATCGCCGCGACCTTGCCGCTGATGCAGGCGCAGCGCAGTGGTCAATTCGTCAACGTGGCGTCGATCGGCGCCTACAGCGTGGTGCCGACCGGTGCTGTGTATTGCGCGACCAAGTATGCCGTGCGGGCGATTTCCGACGGTTTGCGCCAGGAGGTCGGCGGCGATATTCGCGTCACTCTGGTGTCCCCGGGCGTGGTCGAGTCTGAGCTGGCCGAGAGCATCTCCGATGCGCAGAGCCGCGAGATGATGCGCGAGTTCCGCAAGATATCCATTACCCCGGACGCGATTGCCCGCGCCGTCGCCTATGCGGTCGAGCAACCGGCGGATGTCGATGTCAGCGAGCTGATCGTGCGGCCGACCGCCAGCCCTTACTAACAACCGGCCAACCCCTTACGCCATCGCCCGTGGAGGTCACCATGAACAGTACGCACCTGACCCTGATCCGCGCCCGCCCCGGTTGTGCCGAGCGACTCGGCGCCCACCTGCACGACCTGCTCGCACCGGCACGTGCGCAGGCCGGCTGCCTGGGCTTCGAGATTCGTCAGGCCGCGGCCGATCCGCTGGCGTGGTGGCTATGCGGGACTTGGCATTCGCCAGGCGCGATGCAGCAGTACTTCGCCGCGCCCTGGCTGCAACGGGTGCTCGACCAGGCGTTGGCCGAGGGGCTGATCGGTAGCCTGGCGTGTGCGGAGCAGGCGGCTTGATCGTGAGACATTCTTGGCCAGATGTACGCACTCCACCCCGTAGCCCGGGTGGAGCGAAGCGATACCCGGGAGAGGCACCAAATGAAGCAGACCCGTTTTACAAGGACGGGTTAGAGCTGCAGAAAACAGGGCTTCGCATCACCGTAAGACTTGTGTGCCACGTCACCGTCCATGCGGTGATAGAGCCGACTGCCTTAATTGCAGACCACGCACGGCGGGCTTCTGCAACGGGTGCTCGACCAGGCGTTGCCGAGGGGTTGATCGGTAGCCTGACGTGTGCGGAGCAGGCGGCTTGATCATGAGGCGTTCCTGGCTCAGATGTGTGCACTCCACCCAGGCTACGGGCGTTGTGTGCGGCGGATAGCGCAAAACGCCTCGGCGCGGTGGCGGCGAGGCGTTTGCTTGGGCAGGGCTACTGAAGGTTGGCTTTCAGCGCCGCGGCCGCCTGCTGCAGGGCAGCACGGGTACCGGGGAGCTGGCTGAGCACGTTGAGCAGGCCGAAATCGTGAATCATGCCGTTGTAGCGCACCGCGGTGACCTCGACGCCGGCCGCGTCCAGCTTGCGCGCATAGGCTTCGCCTTCGTCGCGCAGCACGTCGAACTCGGCGGTCTGCACCATAGCCGGTGGCAAGCCCTTGAGTTGCTCCGGCGAGGCATGCAGTGGCGAGGCGTAGATCTCCGCGCGCTGCTTCGGGTCGGTGGTGTAGTTGTCCCAGAACCACTGCATCAGGCTCTTGCTGAGGAAGTGGCCGTCGGAGAAATGGTTGTACGAGGCATTGTCGAAGTTGGCGTCGGTCACCGGCCACAACAGCAGTTGGTACTTGAGCGCCGGGCTGCCCTTGTCCTTGGCCATCAGGCTGACCACCGCGGCCATATTGCCGCCGACGCTGTTGCCGGCCACCGCAAGGCGCTTGCCGTCGACGCCGATCTGCGCGCCGTGTTGCGCCACCCAGTGGGTCGCGGCGTAGGCCTGGTTGATCGCGGTCGGGTACCGGGCTTCCGGCGACGGGGTGTAATCGACATACACCGCCGCCGCGCCGGAACCCACCACTAGGTCGCGGATCAGGCGTTCGTGGGTCGGGTAATCGCCGAGCACCCAACCGCCGCCATGGAAGTACATGAACACCGGCAGCGTGCCCGCAACACCCGCCGGACGCACGACCTTCAGGGCGATCGACTGGCCATCGACGCTGATGGTCTTGTCGGCGACTTCTATTCCGAACAGATCGACCTGAACCCCGGCCTGCGCGCCCACCAGCACGGCGCGGGCGTCTTGCGGGGTCATCTGCTCGAGCGGTTTGCCGCCACCGGCGGCCAGGGCGTCGAGGAAGCCCTGAGTGTTGCGCTCCACCCCTGGGCTGCCGGCCGCGAAGGCGCTGTTGACGGCGAGGGCGAGGACGGCGATCGATAGACGTTGTTTGATGTTCATGCACGGGCTCCTTGAGGCGGGCCGCTGGCTGGCAGCGGCCGGGCGATTGCTTAGTCGAGCAGGGTCAGGGTGACGTCGATGTTGCCGCGGGTGGCGTTGGAGTAAGGGCAGACGATATGCGCCCGCTCGATCAGGGTTTGCGCCTGTTCGCGGTCCATGCCCGGCAGGCTGATGCGCAGTTCGACTTCGATGCCGAAGCCGTTGGGGATCGCGCCGATGCCGACCACGCCTTCGATGGACGCGTCGGCCGGCATCGCCAGCTTGTCGCGGCCGGCGACGAACTTCATCGCGCCGATAAAGCAGGCCGAGTAGCCGGCGGCGAACAATTGCTCCGGGTTAGTGCCTTGACCGCCGGCGCCACCGAGTTCTTTCGGGGTGGTCAGGGCGACGTCGAGAACGCCGTCGGAGGAAATCGCGCGGCCGTCACGGCCGCCGGTAGCTTCTGCGTAGGCACGGTAAGCGATGGTTTGAATCGACATGGGGTAATCCTCTTTAAGTAACGATGGTTTGGTTAGGGATGCTTCAGTTAGTGGTCATGCGTTGGCGGCGGCGATCAACCTTCGTGGTTGATCAACCATTGCGGATACAGGCCTTTGCCGTCCTGCGGTTGGCTGTCAGCCAGCACCGGTGCGGCAAGAACGAGGGTTGCAGCGAAAGCGACGAAGGTTTTCATGATGGATCTCCACGAATCGGCTTGATTGCTCGAGAAACTATTAGCACAAATATTTAGCGCGCAAGTCATTTACATAGAGCGGAACTTACTCCGCATGTATTTTGCGCGCAAGTTATATTTTTGATTTATTCGCAATAAGGGTTGTTTGGTTCAGGCATAAGCGCGCCCGAAGCGGGCTCGCCGGTCGCGCCCAGACGCCGATCAGCAGGACGATGGGTTGCCATGGCACGAGGCGAGTCGAGGAGGACCGCCCCCCGCCCGGGCGGGCTTATCCGTTAGGCCTTTAGGTGTTTTTCAGCGTTTGCCTGAACAGCTTTATCCCGACCTAACATCGCCCCTCCCCCCTTCAATCTCTATCATGATTGATCCGGTACTATCCTTTAGTCGTAGACGATTCGAGAAGGCCGCCAAACAAGGTAGTAATGGTAGCCATCTGCCGTGTTTATGCGATCACCGAACTGCTACTTATGGCAAAGTGACTCACCACTGCAGCGCGTATGATAGAAAGCCCCAGTGGCTCAGCGGCAGTCCGCCACTCGCGGATGCACCGATACAGGGATCGTCAGGTGTTAGTCAGACAGGACTAATAGCATTTCTTCGGCATCGCCTGGCCTTGTAAGACAGGGAGGCGCCGATGAAACCAGAGGCGACTCATATTGAGCGAAGTACAGGGCGTGTTCTCTAGGGCAGAGGATGACCTAGCCACACCGACGGCACCATCCCAGTTGTTCGAGGCCATCTTCGATCTGGCATCATCCGCTATGCTGCTGCTCGATGAGCAGGGCCGGATACTGAAGGTCAATGACGCCTTCACCGAACTGCTCGGTTACGCCCGTGCCGGCTTGCCCGGCAAAGCCTTGATCGACTTCCTCCACCCCGCTGATCGCGACCGGCTGCATACCCCGACCGCCTCGGGTTTTCCGCTCGAGCTGCGCTATTGGCACAAGGATGGCAGCCTGGTGCACGGGCGCAGCAAGCTGGTTGCCGTCGGAGACCTGGCACTGGCGGAGATCGTCCGGGTGGAAGCCCCTAAGGGCCTGGATAAGCAGCTCGAAGAAAATCAATGGCTGCAGCGCATCGTCGAAACCGCACCAGGCATTATCGGCACCTTTCGCCTGGACACTAACGGCGCGGTTTCCATGCCTTGGGCCTCGCCGGGCTACGAACAATGCTATGGCGTGACCGTGGACGAACTGCAGCGGGATGCCCGCGTCCTCTTCGACCGCGTCCACCCCGAGGATCTCGCCCGGGTGCAGGAATCGCTCGCCGAGTCGGCACGCACGCTTACCCTCTGGCAATGCGAATACCGGGTTCGTCATCCGCAAAAGGGCGAAATTTGGCTCGAGGGCCGCTCCAAACCAACGCGTGAAGCCGACGGCGCGATTCTCTGGTTCGGTTTCCTGCACGATATCAGCGAGCGCAAGCGTATCGAACAGGCGCTGCGGGAAAGCGAGGAACGCTTCCGCAAGGCGTTCGACTCCGCCGCGATCGGCATGGCCCTGCTGACCGTCGATGGCCGCTGGCTGCGCGCCAACCGTTACCTTTGCGAGCTGCTCGGTTACAGCGAGGAGGAGCTGCAGCAAACTTCCAGCCAGGCCCTCACCCATCCGGACGACCTCCCCGGGGAACTCGCCGGCCACCAAGCCCTGGTAGCCGGCGAAGTACCCTACTTGCGCCTGGAAAAGCGTTACCGCAACCGCGACGACCGCTATCTCCGGATGCGCCTGACGGTCAGTTCGGTACGCGCGAAGGACGACGCCCCTCAGTATCTGGTCGCCCAGATCGAAGACCTCAGTCGCCTTATCATGGTCGAAGAGCGCCTCTCGCTGATGCACCTCGCCCTCAGCCATATGCACGAGGCCGCCTACCTGATCGACCGCCAGGCGCGCTTCCGTTATGTCAACGATGAGGCGTGCCGAAGCCTGGGTTATAGCCGTGCAGAACTGCTGAGCATGACCGTGGGCGAAATAGATCCGGACTGGACCAACGAGCAGATCCTGGCGGATTGGCACGACGACCATCCGGATCGGCCGCCGGAGATCATCGAAAGCCGCCACCAAACCAAGGACGGCCGTATCTTTCCGGTCGAACTCAGCATCACCTACCTCGAACTCGACGGTGAGAGCTACAGCCTGGAGTTGGCCCGCGACATCAGCGAACGCAAGCAACTGCAGGCAGCCCTGCAAGACAGCGAGCAACGCTTCCGCGAAATCTTCGAATACACCTCGGACAGCCTCTATCTGCTGGAGGTGACGGCGGATCAACGCTTTCGCCACATTGAGGTCAATACAGCCTTCGAGCGTACCTCGGGGATGCGCCGCGAGCAGTTGATCGGCCGGTATCTTGGCGAGCTCGCCCCCAAAGCCAGCGATAGGGTCATGGCAAGTCTCAAGCATTGCCTGGCCTGCGGTAAACCAGTCGAATGGGAAGGCGACATAGAGCTACCCACTGGCCTCCTAACCATCCATTCAAACTTCATTCCCATATTCGACGCACACGGCAACATCTACCGCATCGCCGCCATCAGTCGCGACGTCAGTGAGCGCAAACGCATGGAAAACCGTCTGCTGGCCAGCGAACAACAGTTCCGCGCCCTGGCGGAAAACTCGCTGAACCTGATCATCCGCTATGACCTGAATTGCCAGCGTACCTATGTCAACCCGGCGTTCGAACGGGAAACCGGCATCCCGGCCGCCAAGGCCCTGCAATGCCCGCTCGAAAACAGCTGGCACGGCGGGGACATTACCGCCGCTGAACACGAGGCGCTGATACGCCAGGTGATCGCCACCGGAGAGCCGCTGGAAACCGTCCAGAAATGGCGATGCCCACAGACCGGGGAAATGGTCATACATGCCATTCAGCTGATCGCCGAACGCGATGCGAATGGCGAAGTCGTCAGTGTTTTGGGAAAAGGCTACGACATCACCGCCCTGAAGCGTCATGAGCGCCTGGAGGAAGCCCGCCTGCGGATTTTCGAGCAATTGGCGCACGGAGCCCAGCTAGCGGACGTGCTGGAGCTCGTCGCCCAATACGTCGAACAAGCGCGTCCGGACTGTCTGGCCAGCATCATGTTGATGGACGAGGATGGTCGCCATCTGATCGCCGGCTCGGCCCCCAGCCTGTCGCCCGACTACATAGAGTCCCTCGGCCGGGTCGAGATCGGCGAAGGCGTGGGTATCTGCGGCACCGCCGCTTGGCGCGGAACCACGATCATCGCCGAAGACCTGCTCACTCACCCGGACTGCATCGCCTTCCGCGAACGGGCCGGCGCGGCCGGGCTGCGTGCCTGCTGGTCGGAGCCGATCCTGGACTCCAGCGACGCGGTACTGGGGACCTTCTGCATCTATCTGCGCCAACCGGGTTTGCCGACCGAAGACGACCTCAGGCTGGTTCATCAGGCCAGTCACCTGGCCGCCATCGCCATCGAGCGCAAACGCGCCGAAGCCTTGCTGCTCGAGAGCGAACAACGCTATCGGGATATCTTCGATAACTCCCTGGACCCCTTGTTCCTCCTGGAGGTGGTCGCAGATAAATGCTTCCGCATCATCGAGGTCAATCCGGCCCTCGAACGTGGCGCGAGCATGGAGCGCGCCGAGCTGATCGGCAGGACCATCGAGGAAACGCTGCCAGCGACCGCCGCGGCCAGGGCGATTGCCAAGTTTCAGCACTGCGTGGATAGCTGGTCGCCGATCGACGAGGAAATCCAGTTAAACCTGCCCATCGGACAGCGGATTTTTCACTCGACGTTGATCCCGGTATGCAGCGCCTCGGGGCGCATCCAGAGGATCGTCGGCATCTTCCGCGACATCACCGAGCGCAAGCATGCCGAACGCACGCTGCACGTCCGCGAGCAAGAGTTCCGCGCCCTGGTGGAGAACAGCCCGGATGTCGTCGCCCGCTTCGATCTACAGGGCCGCTTCATTTACGCCAACCCGGCGACCCAAGCCATACTCGGCAAATCCTTGGATAAGCTGCTCGGCAAAGGCCCCGATGAAGTCCTACCCTGGTTAACGGCGACCCACACCTTCCGCAAAACCCTCGCGCGCATAGCGCGAACCGGCAAAGCTGCCAAAGAAGAGGTGGTCATCGATGCCCCTGCCGGCACCGATGCAACCCGTTTCGAGGCCCGCCTGGTACCCGAGCGCGATCGGCAGGGGCAACTCGTCAGCATTCTTTCGATCGGCCGCGACATCAGCGCCATGCGCGCGGCGGAACGGCGCCTGCAGGAATCCAACGCACAACTGCGCCTGTTGTCCAGCCGCCGTGAAACCATACGGGAAGAGGAACGCAAACGCATGGCCCGGGAAATTCACGACGAACTGGGTCAGCAACTCACCGCGCTGCGCATGGGCATTTCCCTGCTACGCCTGCAATTCGGCAAAGACCTGCCGCTGCTGGTGGACGCCGTGCAGACACTGATGACGCGGGTCGACGAAACCATCCAGGTGGTGCGCAACGTGGCGACCAGCCTGCGCCCCGCAGCCCTCGACATGGGCCTGACCTCGGCGCTCGAGTGGCTGGTCTCCGAATTCTCGCGGAACACCGGTATCGCTTGCCAGTTGAAAGCGCCAAGAGCCCGCCTGGAACTCGATAACGAGCGCGCCACCGCGGCCTTCCGGGTCATTCAGGAATCCTTGACCAATGTCGCCCGACACGCCCGCGCCAACCGCGTGGAAATCCACTTGAAACCGAGTCGCGATGAGGTTTTGATCGAGGTACGCGACGACGGCAGGGGGTTCGATCCAAAGCAAACACGATCGGGCACCCTGGGAATGCTCGGAATGCGTGAACGCGGCCACATGCTTGGAGGTGCAGTGAACATAGACAGTACCCCTGGGCAAGGTACTCGTGTTCAATTACACATCCCTTTACAGATCTCCCCGAGGCCCCATGATTCGACTGATGATCGCTGATGACCACGCAATCATGCGCGAAGGGTTGAAACAGCTTTTCGCCCTGGCCGGCGACCTGAATGTAGTCGGCGAAGCGGAAAACGGTGCAGTGCTGCTCGAACGGCTGCGGCAGAACGATGTCGACCTGCTGCTACTGGACATGAGCATGCCGGGCATCAGCGGCGAGGATCTGCTGTTCCGGGTCCACAGCCACTATCCGCAACTGCCGATCCTGGTACTGAGCATGCACAACGAAGTACCCATCGCCCAGCGTGCACTCAAGGCCGGTGCGGCCGGCTATCTGACCAAGGACCGCGACCCGGAAACCCTGCTGGTGGCCGTCCGCCGGGTGGCCGCTGGCGGGCGCTTCATCGATGCCGAACTCGCCGAGCAGATCGCATTCGCCGCCACCGGGCCGGCTGCGGACAATCCGCATGACGAACTGACCAGCCGCGAACTGCAGATCATGCGTCTGCTCGCCCGTGGCCTCAGCGTCACGGCGATCGCCACGGAACTGGCGATCAGCCACAAGACCGTCAGCACCCACAAAGCACGCCTGATGGAAAAGATGGGCTTTACCAGCACCGCCGATATCGTCCGCTACGTCATGACGCAAGGGCTGTCCTGAGGGCCGCGTCAACTATCGGCTAAATGCCAGGCTTGCGGGGGCGGAACAGCGCTCCGCTTCAGCCTCGCTTGACCTTGACGCAAGCACCGAGGTTAACAGGCCGCCCCACTAAATACTGGTGTCGCGACACCAGCAGCCTGAGCTTCCCGCATCCGTGCTTGAATCAGCGCCGCCAACACGCGGCGAGGCTGGCACCCGCAGCTTGCCCTTTGGCCCCCGTATTGTTCAGGGTCAAGGTTCCGCAGCTATCGCCGACCATGGAGCCCCTGGGTACCGCTTGCAAGGTGTAGCCGCTGGCCGTCGGCGTGGCGGCGAAGCTCAGGTCGTAGTTCTTGTTGCTGCCATCCTTCGGCGCCTCGGTGAATGGCAAAGCAGGAGCCGCATTGCCGTTCAAGTAGGTTCCATTCGCGGTGTAATGCCGCTCCATAAATTGCGCCAACTCCAGCAATGCGCTTTGCGCATCCGCACGCTTGGCCCTACGTACATAGTCCTGATATGAGGGATAGGCGATCGCGGCCAGGATGCTGACAACGACGACCACGATCATCATTTCGATCAGGGTGAAGCCCTTGCTCCGTGATGCCGACGACTGAATAGTCACGTCGCACCTGCCGATGGACCGAGTCATCAATTGCTCCTCACTTCATGCCAGGATTGGCGGCCGTGTCTCCGCGGGTCGGGGTTCTTAATACATCTTGGGGCAGAACCGTTGGAACCGGCGAAACACAGCTGTGCATTGTCCCCGTCCCTTGCTTCGACTGGTGTTGTGCCTTTGACCACACCCACATCTTTATCGGAATATCCTGACCAGGGAGCACCATCAACGGTGTCCTTGCTATCCAACACGCCGTCGCCATTGGTATCGAAATACACGTAGCTGAGTCGGCCGCCACTGGATAATGCAACAGACATAATCCAACTGGTTCCACCGAAAGCGCAGGGATCCGCAGAGGGGGTCATAGTGGTAAAAATCACCCGGTCGCTACGCAGGGTGGCCTTGGCAACCACTCGCTCGCCTTGAGCGCCAGTGGCACCCTCGCCCGTCTGCCAGGCAAGATCCAGATACCAGCCCTTGTCGCTATTCTGCAACGCGTTCTCGGTAATGGCGCGGACTTTGTCGCCGCTGCTCAACGTGGTTTCCTTGATGATCTGCTGTTCGAGCAAATCATCGCGCCCGTCGATCGACAGCCCGCTGTCGATAATCCCGTAGAAGGTTTCTACCGCCGGACTCTCCGGAATTTCGTTATCGCCGGTGCGGTAAAAACTACCGGTGCCGAAAAACACCATGGGCTGCTTTTTGTCGTTGAAGGCGGCGGACAGCGGCGCGGTGATGGCTTGCCGCGCCCCCGTATCGTCCTTGGCGATGAACAGCGGGTTAGCGTTGAGCGTACCGGGGATCCCCCAACTAACAGTGTTATTGCCGCTCAGATCCAGCCGCCAGAGATTGCCCTGGGTGTCGGCCACATAAATTCGGTCGACAATCTGGTCCGCGTTCATGTCGGCAACCAACGGGGCACCGAGGCCGCCTGTGGTGCCCAGGGTGAACTCCTTGATCACGCTGCCGTCGGCGGCGTCCAGGATCCACACCTTGCCATCGGCCGGCGCACTATCGTGGTAACCGCTGCTGACGATCACCCCGAATTTTTGATTGGGCAGTGCGACCAACGATGGCTGGCCAATGGTGTAGCCCATGCTCGGGTGAGTGAACTCCCACATCACATTGTTGCGGGACATATTGTCCGGGTCGGTGATGTCGAGGGCGAACACACTGTTACCGCCAGCACCGGTCGTACCTACGACCATGGTGCGCCAACCGTCATCGCCCAACCAAACATCGGAAATACGCGGTGTGCCATCGACGTAGTAACGGTGGGAGTAAGCCGGCTCGGTCAGATCGATCAGTGTGTCCAATACGCTGTTGGGTACATAAGCGAACAGCTCGCCACCACCATTTTTCGCGGACTCTTTGCTGACCCTGGCATCGAAGCCGTGCAGCATGCCGTCGTTGGCACCGACGACGACCATGGGCTTGCGGCTTTTATAGGCGCCGGTTGCACGGAATGCGGCATAGGCTTTGCCCACGGCGCCATCGTTCCAAGCCAGACTTGCATAACCGAAATTTTGCTGATGGATGAACTGGGGATCCGAATTGATTATGTCCCCCAGACGACTGGCACGTTGACGAAAAGGCTTATCGGCTTTCTCGTCGGTAATCTCCAACGAGCGATCGCCACGCAGAAAAGCTATGCGCTGTTGCGCAATAGAGGTATCCGCTTCACCCTCTTTGACGAATCCGACGCGCTGGGTTTCCTTCAGACCGTCCCATGTGAAGTCGATACCCTCGATCGAACGCAGTGGGCCATTAGCAGTGTCTTCGCTGGGCGGCGCACTGCTAAAGATCTTCCGCGCGGCGATATCGGAGAGGCCATCCAAAGCACTAGCGGCACTCCAACTCTCGGCCCCCACCTCACCATCGACTACCAGCTTTGCCAGAAGGTCGCCGCTCCAACGTTTGCTATTGAGTTCCGATTGGAACACGGCCGTATCGGTGCTCAGGCGAGTCGAATTGGTCGCCAGCGAAGCCAGGGTACCTTGTGCCTCGTTGGCGATATTCGCGAACGCAAGTTTAAGACTCTCGACCATCCGGGCCGCATCGCTCGCCACGTAAAAATTATCGGGCCGAGGATAGTCTGTGGCCAATGTGTCTGAGGTTGTGTGCCACCACTCCTCAGGGAGCGCCTCGCTACGCTCATAAGGTTCGAAATTTTTAGGCACCTTGAAACCACCGTATTTGGCGGCGAGCCAGTACTGGTTGCGGGATTTTCCAGCCAGTTTCTCGTCCTCGCGAACGTCGACCCAGTGGGTAGAGACGGTTTGTTTCCCAACCCAATCCTTACGTAGATCGGTAGTGTGGGCGTCGTAGGCAAGGCCTGCGATATAGGCAGAACTCAGGCGATTATTATTGAAGGGAGTATCGATGGTGATATTTTCGAGCGCGGCCACCTTCTGTGTCGCTTTTACCACATCGACGCTTTTGTCATCGCTGACTTCCTTTGGCACGTCCGGCTCTTGGGCTCTTTGGACGTTCTGGGGAAGATTCTTATCCCGGTGCGTATTGGTATCACCGATGCCGAGAATCACGTTCTTCTGGCAGGCATATTGAATAGGGTCAGCATCCGTCCAATCGGTGATAACCGGGAAGCCATCGGCCAGCTCGTAGCGAATGGATTTATCGTCACCGAGGGCTGAATATGCCGGCACATTACTTTGACCCTTGAAATAGCGTAGCGCCGTATAGAACAGCTCGCTGACCGGATCATAGTGTTTATGGTCCTTGCTGGTCATCTGGCCGAATTTGTTCAGGTAATTTATAACTCCACTATCACGAATGCCGGCATTGGTAGTAGTCGCGTCATCCTTGTCAGGGTTTTGTATAAAAGTACCGTAAGTTGCATCCCACTCATGCGCTAGGTTGTTTTGGTTGCCGGCCACACCAGGAACACGAGCGGTCTGGCCAACAAACTTTTGCCGAGCGCGTAATACGCCACCGTCACGCCATACGCTATGGTCGTTCAAGTAACCGAAAACACTGTAACGAAGTTCGCTGGAATACTGTTGTATCAGCCCTTCAGGCTTATATGCTTCTGCATAGCGTTTGCAGTTCGCTTCCAACCCAACATTGGAATCGCATACTTTCACCCGGATATAAACTTCATATACGGTACTTCCGCTATTGGAAAGATCAGTGTCCGATGTGTACGCGCTAGCCTCTCCGCTCAAGTCACCATCCAGTGTAAAACGCATGCGATTACCCAAACCGGCGAGGCGCGTCCTGAACCCATACCAGTTCGCTGGAGTTGCACTACTTACCGCTGTACCGTCCCAAATAGCTCGCCAACCACTTTGGTTCTGCCCCGTATGTCTAGCCTTCTCCAGCCAGGTTTCCTTTTTCGTATCCTTGATACGATAACCACCGGTCAGCGCACTACGAAAAGGATCGATGGTCTGGGTCGCCGCCCAGTTGAGGAAATTACCGCTCCATAACTTACCGGTACAAGTACGGTTACTGGCTTTAGACTTGGGGAAAAAATGGCTGTCACGGCGATCTTCATGCTTCGAATCATGCTTATAGTCGTAGCACTTATCCGCATCGAAATAGCCGACATACTTATTGTTGACGGAGTAATCGCCGAGGTTGGCCATACTGAGAATCGTGGGCCACTCCACCGAAGGCACCAACGCCAGATTGCCCGGCACACTCCCGCCACCCAATAACAGGGGCGACTGGGAAACGTCCGCTCGGGCGGTCGAGGCGAAAGCCACCGCCAACGACATCATAAAGGCCAGGCCTGTGTGCAGCAGTTTGTATCGACGCGCGAGGCTGTCCATCACTACGACTCTCGATGAGGGCTTATAAGGCGGTCGGCGGTTCATTACTTGATCAGAACGACCGAACGGAGCTTGATTTTGGAAGCAGCGCTACCATTCGAGTTTTGCGCCATGCCGGAAGCATCCGCCTCCACCCGCATAACGACGCCTACGATGGGATCCTGAGGATCGAGGCTGGGACGCATTTCGGCCAGCTTAGTGATGCGGTAGGCGGGCGCAGCCGCCACTCCCGGAAAGCTGGTATAGGTGCCGTTCAGAGCGACAATATCCCGGAGTTCGTCCAGAGTTTTTCCATCCACGATCCCCTCGCCCTGGCGCAGCCCAGCTTCCGCGGCCTGAAGGGCGAGGCTGCTATCACGCATATTGCCGGCCATACTTTCCTGCAGCGAGGTTCCGCGCATGCTGCTCAAGCCAATGATGGTCAGCAACAGCAACATGATCAGGGCGATGATCAGCGTTGCCCCGCGCTGGTTATTGATAGGTAATGCGGTCATGGATGTATTCATGGCAGGCGATTACGAATTCCGATAGTGGTCGAGAATACTTGCGCAAGACGACGATTCTGAATGGTTACGTCTGTTCCGTTAAAATTGACGGTTTGATTTTCCGGAACCACATTGGTTTCGGTACTGACGAGCAATAGATAGATACGAACGGACACAACATTATCCCAATTGGTCACCTTATTTGCCGATACATAACTATCGACTTGCCTATCGTTGCCCGCGATACCGTATAAAACTTGCATATCCTGAACGCCCTCGACCAACTCCTCATGGGTTTCAGTACCGGTGGTAAAACTAATGCGCCGGAGCGAAGGTAGGTTTTTAACGCCATTACCTATGTAATAGGTCGAACTTTGCAATGTAAGGATTTCCATGGAGGAGTCATAGGCGTGACTGAAGTCATTACCCTTCCCTGGATTTTTATTCCCAGGTGAACCCGTATTGCCTCGCGACAAGGAATTGGCTTTGGCATTACTGCGATTTTGAAACATATCGCAACCAAAGTAATCGGAGACAATAATAATCGTATCTTGGGCGACACCACTTGCAGCGCTCAGAGCGATGGCATTTGCATTGGCGGCGGTATTGCCGCTTGCCGTTACCCCTGGGATATTGGCTGCATACTTGACATGAATCACATCGCCTGCGGTGCGATTTTTCACCCAAGTCGGGGATATATCATTTTTCCCGCTTATGGGCTGATTCAGATCGAAATAGTCAGCGTTATATTTCTCACTCTTATCATTAAGCAAGTTATTCACCGAATATAGGCATTCGCCCTTATATCCGGCGTTGCGAATGTCATTGGTAAGAAACTCCATGGCAAAGCGACCGCTTTCCTGGACGCGGGCAAGCGCGTTATTGGTACTGTAGGTCTGCTTGCTCGAGAGAAATGTCTGCAATACGCCAGCCATCAGCAACAGGCCGAGGACCATGGCGATCATTAATTCGACGAGCGAAAAGCCTTGCTGGCGAGGCGTCGATGAGCGGATCATATTTCGGTCCGGTAGACGAAGGTTTCAACGCCGGTATCGGTGCTGTCGGTTTTCTCGGCACTGGCGGCTTTCTCGGTGCTAGCGGTTGGCTTTATCCGCCCACGGTTATCGTTCCAGCGCACGGATATGGTCACCAGGGTGCCGCTCTTTTCGACTTTGCCGGTGCCTTCCGGTAGCGCCTGGGCGAGCGTGTTCAACCATTCGGCTTTATCTTTCTGCGCTTGGGTGCCGCTCACCGAGTGGGGGCCGGATGAGGTCGGATAATCGAATACGTAGGCGTCGGTCAGTGCGGCGGCGCGGTTCGCACGCATCCGATCGGCCAGGTCGCTGGCGAGTATGCTCACCTGCGAGCGGTAATAAGCGCTGTGGTTACTCTGCACGCTGGTGACTTGCAGCAGCGCCATCCCGAGCAGGCCGATGGCAAGCACGACAAGGGCGATAAGGACTTCGATCAGCGTGGTGCCACGCTGGGCGACAGGAGAGAAAGCGCTCATTCGCATACGTCCTGTCCCAGGGTGCTGGAACCGGTCACAGAGACAGCAATTGCCCGTTTCTGCTTACCGCTGCAGCCACTGGGCGTCACCGCAAAATTGCTAGCGGCACCGGCCATGCCGTTGCTGCGAAAGGTCACCCCGGCGTTCGGGCCGGAGACCGCCAGCCCCTGCGCGCTGTCCCAGACCTTGATCACATCGCCGCCGCTTTGCTGGATCAGCCAGCCAGTGGTCCAGTCCGCGCCGTTCTGACAACTGCTTTCGCCAGGCTTTCTGCGGCAAACCACAACGCTTTGGCGGCGCTTGACCGCCTCCGAGCGGGCGAGTTGCAGCGCCCCTTGCAGCTCGCTGGCCAGGGTCGAAGCTCGGCTATCGCGGATCATGCTGCCGAACGAGGGAACGGCGATGCCGAGCAAGATCGCCAGGACGGCCAGGGCCACCATCAGTTCGATCAGGGTGAAACCTTTTTGCGACATCGCAGCCACTCCTACTTGTCATCGAGTAGCACGCACGGATCGGATTGCGCTTTCCCCTGGCAGGGGACAGAAACTCCAGATCGGCGGCTTTTGCGCCCCGGTGGGTACCCGGGCGCTACGGTCTCTTTAATTCGCCATTGCAAAGAACTGCGACCGCACGACACATCGGAATGTGGCAAGCATGGGCTTTCCAGGCTTTCACGGACGCACTTGGCTATGTCCGTATAGCGCTCTTAAAAAACTGAGCTAACACCACTCAGCATCGAATGCCGGCACTTCGGATTACCGAAGAGCTCGTCGCAAGCGAGAGCCAAGAATGCATTTACATAGGTGCAGCGACCATCGGCGGGGGCTGATTCTTGGGTAGGGAAGAACCCGAAACAGGTAGGGGATGGCTGACAGGGATCGTATCCAATGCTGCGATCGGCCCATCCGGATCCTTGCGATTTCCCCGGACACTGGCGCGCCCGCACAAGCGCTTCAGGGCAAATCGACGGACACTTGCTGCATCCTGCGCGCTCGCATCAGTCATCCCCTACCCAACCAGGACGCCCCCCCTACTTAAGAATCAGCCCCCGCCGATGGTCTCTGGATTTGCGCGCATGCATCCTTGCCCCACTGTCCCGCCACCAGGTTCGCCCGTACACCCTGCAGGGCGTATCGGCAGGACATTTGCTACTCCTGGGAAAGGAGCCCGTGCTTCGCTGGTTATGCGTCCCCCGCATAGCAAGGTCGATCATGGATCCCCGCTTCTGGCGGGGATAGCGTTTTTTCCCTACCGCGAGAACGACAAGGAATCCAACCTATTCAGGTTCCGGGCTAACCCCGGATAACTCAAGGCAGGTCTGGAACATGAGCGATACAAGCCCGAAGAACAGCGCGGGACGCCATGCCGTCATGGTCGCGCTCATCCTCAGCGCCGCCATCTCCTGCATCTATCTATGCGGCGAGGAGCACACCCGGGTAGCCAGCGAACGGAGCGGACTCCACTCTGGGCTACGCGCATCGAACACCGCCGCGCCCCTCGCGACCGCTACCTCAACGCTCAATACCGGCCAGGACCGCGGTATAACCATGGTCGCTGCAAGCGGAACCCTACCGATGACGGCCGACGGCCCTATAAGCCCCCTCGCAGGATCCGTGCTGCTGGACCTGACGGTTCTCGCCATCTTGCTGTTCCTGTTGCGCTCGATCGTTCTCCATCCGCTCCGACAGCTGCATAGCGCCCTACCCCACGTCGAGGACGGCACGACCAGCAGCCACCGATAACGATATCCGCGGGGCCGGCGCTCCCCTAAATCGGAGGCAGCGATCCAGTGCCGCCCCGGGAACCCGACAACCGGCCTTAGAACCCTCGCCAAGCACAACTAGACTCAGCATATGGCCGCTCGTCATATGGAGTGCCTCCCATGTTGCAGCTATTCGCTGACCTCAAACTCCGCTGGAAGATCGCTCTGCCAATTTCCCTGCTCGCCGCGCTGTTGATCTGCATGGGCCTCTTGAGCATGCAGGGCATCAGCCAGGTGGCCGACGCCAGCACCCGCCTGACCAACCGCCACCTGCCGGCCATCAGCTTGCTGCTGAACGCCGATCGCGACCTGTACCAGGCCTTCGTCGCCGAGCGCAGCCTGCTCGATGAAGGCGCTAAAGAGCATGCCGCAGAACTCCGGGCCGCCCATGCGGAGAATATCCAGCAGGCCTACGACCGCGTACGTAAATACGCCGACATGCAACCGAGCAGCGAGGCGCTGGCGCTGGTCGCCGAATTCGAGCGCAACTTCGCCCAATGGAAGGCAACCTCCGGCAAGGTCCTGGAGCTGGCCGACACCGACCCCGCAGCTGCCTCTCGAACCAGCCATAGCGACAGCGAGGCACAGTTCGGGGCCATGCGCGACCCGATCGACAAGCTTGGCGAACTGGAAGACACGCTCGCCAATAGCGAGGGGGCGGACGCCATCAGCCTGAGCGACAAGCGCAGCCAGCAACAGGCGCTGATCATCGTCATCGGCCTGCTGATCTGCGCCGTGCTGACCTTCGGTTTTCCACTGCTGGTGGTGCGCCCGCTGCACAACCTGTTGCGACGTATCGAGCAGATCGCCGATGGCGACGGCGACCTGCGCGAGCGCCTGGACGTGCAGTCGCGCGACGAACTCGGCGCACTCAGCCAAGCCTTCAACCGCTTCCTCGATACGCTCCAACCGCTGATCAAGGAAGTCAGCCGGGTCACCGGCGAAGTGGCGGGCTCGGCCGAACACCTGGCGGGCATGGCCGAGGCCAACAGCCGCCTGATCAATAGCGAACATGCCGCAGTGGATCTGGTCAGCGCCGCGGCTACCGAGATAAGCGCCGCCGTGCATGAGGTGGCGCGCAATGCGCAAAATGCCGCGGACGCCGCGCGTAGCGCCAAGAGCCAGTCGCACGAAGGTGCCCAGGTGACCAACGCGACCATCCATGCCATTCGCCAGCTGGCCCTGGAGTTGGAAAATACGTCCGACACCGTTCAGACCCTCGAGCAGGAAACCGGCAATATCGGCGCGGTGCTGGCGGTGATCAAGAGCATCGCCGAACAGACCAATCTGCTGGCCCTGAATGCCGCCATCGAAGCGGCCCGTGCCGGCGAGCAGGGGCGCGGTTTCGCCGTGGTCGCCGACGAGGTGCGCGCCCTGGCCGCGCGCACCCAGGACGCGACCAAAGACATCCAGCAAATGATCGAGCGCCTGCAGGGCGGCGTGCAGAACGCGGTCAAGGCCATGCATTCGGGAAGCGCGAAGGCGCGCGACAGCGTCGAGCAAGCGGCCGGTGTGGATACCGTACTATCCGCCACCGGCGACTCGGTGGCATGCATCAACGACATGGCTGCGCAGATCGCCACGGCCTGCGAAGAGCAAAGCTGCGCGACCGAGGAGATTGCGCGCAATATCAGCGATATCCGCGAGCTGTCCAATGAAGCGGCACGAACCTCGGAGCAGAGCACCCGGGCCAGCGTGAACCTGTCCGCGCTCTCCCAGAACCTGGCCCAACTGGTCGGGCGGTTCCGCGCCTGACAGGCCGCCGGAAAACCGAGGCGCGGCCGAACCGCAGCGCACCGGGCAAAAACGCACCGGGCTCCCATTCGAGACTCCGTGCCCCGGCCCGCCCTCAACCACATACCGGCGACGACAACCTGTCGACATCGCTGCCCTCTCAAGAACGGCCGCCGGTCGACGGGCGAAACCCATCCGCATGAGGGTACCAGCCAACCGCCTACCCGCCCTCAGAAACGCCCTACCCAAAAACCAGCAGCAGCCGATGGTTTTATCCACGACAGACAAACACCCTATGGATTGTCCAGCCATGTTTATTGGGATTCGCTCTCCCGAGCAGCGAGGAACCATGCTCAAAAGAATTCGCCTGCTGATTGTCGATGACCACGCCATCATGCGTGAGGGATTGAAACAACTGTTCGCCCTGACCGACGACCTAGAGGTGGTCGCCGAGGCGGAAAACGGCGCCGTGGCGCTGGAGCGATTGCATCGGGGCGATATCGACGTGCTGCTGCTGGACATGAACATGCCCGGCCTCAGCGGCGAGGATCTGATCATGCACATCCGCGCCCATTATCCGGCGCAAAAAATATTGATGCTGAGCATGCACAACGAGCCGCAAATCGCCCAGCGCATGCTCAGGGTCGGCGCCACCGGCTACTTATGCAAGACCTGCATGCCCGAGATTCTGCTCGGGGCGGTCCGCCGCGCCGCTTCCGGCGCGCGCGTCATCGACCCGCAAATCGCCGAAGACATCGCCCTCGAAGCCAGCAGCCCGATGCAACAGAGCTATCAGGACAAACTCACCGAGCGTGAACTCCAGGTACTCCGCCTGTTCGCCCTTGGCACCAGCGTGAGCGGAATCGCCGAGACGCTGGCGATCAGCAGCAAGACCGTCAGCACCCATAAGGCGCGGCTGATGGAAAAGATGGGCTTCGCCAGCAATGCCGATATCGTCCGCTACGCCGTGAGCCAAAACCTTATCGAGTGACGCCTGACCTGGGCTCAGCCCCTCTGCGCCCTGCCTGGGCAGCGCCCCAGCCACCAGTAGGGGGCCGCCTACCGACACCGCCGCCATGCCTACTCGAGAACCAGCATCGGCCGATGGTCGATACATGCCGATGGCCCGCATCATCAACTTATGTCGGAATTCTGCCGGCAACTTTTCAACGCAGACATACCGGCGCTGCGCAGCAGTCAAAGCCGGCACCGGAGAATGAGATTGAGCGAAACCACTTACGCCTCCAAGCAATCCCCCGTGGGAGCATCCTCGATCATCCTGGCCATGGCAGCGCTCGGCGCCGCCTGCGTGCTGGCCACCGGGGAACCGCAACTCCTGCCCGACAGGCTCGCCATGCTAATCCTGGCATTGGGCGCGCTTGCGGCCTTCTACTACCACTCGAACAACCGCAGCCGGGACAACGCGAAACCGCAAGCGACCGCGGATCGGAGCGGCCGGCATACCTGTAGTTGCGCACAGGCATCGACCTACCGCGACGCGCTGCCGAGCTGGGCCAGCCAGGTCGAGGCCGCCCGCACACTTACCGAAGAGGCCACTACCACCCTGATCAATCATTTCGGAAGGATGTCCCGGCGGGTCGAGAGCGCCGCAGCGGCAGCCCAAAGCGGCACGGCAATGCGCGGCGGACTGGCTTTACTGCTCGGCGACAGCCGGCAAGAACTGGAAGCGACGGTGGTCTCGCTACGCGCGGCCCTGGCCACTAAAGAAGCGCTGCAACATGAAGTGGCGGAACTGTCCAGGCTCACCGAGCAGCTGCGCGCAATGGCCCAGGACCTCGGGAATATTGCCGAGCAGACCAACCGGGTAGCGCTCGACGCCCTCCTGGCCGACCGTGAAGAGCAGGGCTTGGCGACGATCGCGAATGAAATCCGCCGAGTTTCCTGCCTGTCCGGCGAAACCGGCAAGCGCATCGGCGAGACCGTGGAGGCGGTAAATGCCGCCATCGCCAGCTCCCTGGCGATCTCCCACCAATATGCCGAGCAGGACGGGACCACGGTGGAGGACTCCAGGCAGGTCATCGAGCACGTCATCAAGCGTTTCCGTGGGGCGACCAGCACGCTTCTCGAATCCTCCCGCGAGCTACGCGAGGAAAGCCAGGCCATCGGCCAGGAAATTACTCAGGTGCTGGTCAGCTTGCGCTTCCGCGAGCATGTCACCCAGGTGCTCGACCTGGTCCGCAGCGATCTGGAAAAACTGCAACGCAGCCTTGCCCAGGCCGATACCGCTCGACCCCATCCTCCGGCGCCGACAACGGACCCACGCTTGCACCACAGCCGAGCAGCATAAGGTCTGTCGGCGCAATATCCTGGCCGCTATCGACAGCAAGCCCGAACTCGGTTTCGGCCAATCGCTACCGATGAGCGAGGCCGCCAACTTACGCGGCAGTCTGTGCGCTGCAACCCGCCATGAAATTCCATATGACGCAGGGGTAGGAATCCGCCTACCCCAACTTCCCAAACCCCTACCGAAAAATCAGCCGAAACCGATAGCAGAGCGTTTGGCAGGGTCTGCATCATGGTCTTTACTGGCATTTTGACGTCAACCTTTCGACGAAGGACAAACCGGTACCCGCAGCCGGTCATTGGACGGAGAATCCGTATTGAGTGAAACAACCGACTCTCTCAAGCAATCCCCGACAGGAACGCCGGCGATTTCACTAATGCTGACAGCCATTGGCGTCGCCTGCGTACTGGCTACGGGAGGGCTCAACTCCCAGCCCCTGGGGCTCGCAGCACTACTTCTGGCATTGGGTTCGGCGGCGGCCATTTACCAGCACACACGTAACCGCGCCCTGCGCAGTGCCCTGCATTCGATCGGCGGAGAACTGCAAGCAGCCAGGCAACGGGATAGCCAGGGCACCTGCGGTTGCGGGCTCGAGCCCTTATGCCGCGGCGTGCTGCCGGTCTGGTCCGGACAGATAGAAGTCGCCCGCAGCCACACCGAAGAGGCGATTACCGCCCTGGCCACCCGCTTCGCCGATATTTCCCAGCGCGTGGAGCGCGCCGTCTCGACTACCCAGGAAGGCGCGGCAGACAGCGGTCTGGTCGAGTTGCTCGGCACCAGCCAGCACGAACTGGACGCCATAGTCGCGTCGCTGCGCGCGGCACTTGCGACCAAGGAAACGCTGCTGCATGAAGTCATGCAGTTGTCCGCGCTGACCGAACAATTGCGGACGATGGCCCAGGACGTCGGCAATATCGCCAAGCAGACCAACCTGGTAGCCCTCAATGCCGCCATCGAAGCCGCCCGCGCCGGCGAGGTGGGCCGAGGTTTCGCAGTGGTCGCAGACGAAATCCGCAAGCTCTCCAGCCTGTCCGGCGAAACCGGCAAACGCATCGGCGAAACCGTCGAAACGGTGAACGCGGCCATCGCCAACACCCTGGCGATCTCCCGCCAGTACGCCGAGCAGGACGAAGCCACTGTGAGCAACTCCGGCCAGGTCATCGAGCAGGTGATCGAGCGTTTTCGCGGCGCCACCTCCAGCCTTCTCGATTCCTCTCGTGATCTGCGCGAGGAAAGCCAAGCGGTCGGCCAGGAAATCGCCCAGGTGCTGGTTGGCCTGCAATTCCAGGATCGGGTCAGCCAAGTGCTCGGCCTGGTTCGTGACGATTTGGAAAAGCTGCATCAGAGCCTCGCGCAAGCACAGCAGGATAGCGCCGCCGGCCGCACAACCATGCCGCTCGACGCCGACGTCTGGCTCGATCAACTGGCACGCACCTACACCATGCCCGAGCTGCACCACGTGCACCAGGGCAACGCCCAGGGCGCGACCAGCAACGAATCCGAAATCACCTTTTTCTAGGAGCCCCCATGGCCAAGACCATCATGATCGTCGACGACTCCGCCTCCCTGCGCCAAGTCGTCAGTATTGCCCTGAAAAGCGCCGGCTACGAAACCGTCGAAGCCTGCGACGGCAAGGACGCGCTGAACAAGCTCGACGGCCGCAAGCTGCACCTGATCATCAGCGACGTGAACATGCCGAACATGGATGGCCTGTCCTTCGTCCGCGCGGCCAAGCAATTGCCGGCCTACAAATTCACCCCGGTGATCATGCTCACCACCGAAGTCAGCGACGCCAAGAAGCAGGAAGGCCAGGCCGCCGGGGCCAAGGCCTGGGTGGTCAAGCCGTTCCAGCCGGCGCAGATGCTTACCGCGGTTTCCAAACTCATTCTGCCGTGAGTACCACCAGAAACCTGATTAGGAAATTGTTCGGGCTACTGAGCTGTTGAACCTATCTCGAGCAACGAACACTTGCACATCAGACGCAGCGCCAAATAACGACAGCCAACAAAGACCGACTGAAGGGAAGCCAATGAGCAACGCGGCGCAAAGCACTGCAAATCGGCGCCTGGCTATTGAAGGCGAACTGAACATCTACACCGCAAGTGAATGGAAAAAGCGCTTGCACGACCTGATCGAGGAGGGTGGAGACCTGGAGCTGGACCTGAGCACGGTTCAAGAACTGGATACCGCCGGCCTGCAACTGCTGATCATGGCCAAGAAGGAAGCCTCCGCACGCAGCCAACGACTGCTACTCAGCAACCACAGCCAGTCAGTGCTGGAGGTATTCGAGTTGTGCGGCGTCGCCACCTTCTTCGGCGACCCCATCTTGCTGCAGCCAAACGCACCATGAACAGGGAACGCTCATGAATCTGGACGACGCACTGCAAACCTTCATCGTCGAAAGCTTTGAGCTGCTGCAGCAGATGGAAGATGCCCTGCTGCATATCGAGCAGGCCCCGGACGATCCCGACACGATCAACGCGATCTTCCGTGCCGCCCACACCATCAAGGGTTCTGCCGGTCTGTTCGGCCTGGACGAGATCGTCGCCTTCACCCACGTGGCGGAAAGCGTGCTGGACCGCGTGCGCGACAAGCAGTTGCGCTTCACCGAAGAGCTGACCGCGCTGTTCCTGCAGGTCTGCGACCATATCGGCGTGCTGGTGAAACTGGTCGCCGACCATAAGCAACCGGAGAAAACCGTGCGGCAACATGGCGCCAATCTGCTCAACTGGCTAAACGGCCTGCTGGACGAAACGCCAGCGGCGGACACACAAACCAGCACACTGCCGATCGAGCACAGCACAAGCGTCGAACGCAGCGCTGCCGATACCTCGGCCGGTGATCACTGGCACATATCCCTGCGCTTCGGCCGCGATCTGCTGCGCAACGGCATGGACCCGCTGTCGTTTGTACGTTACCTGAACACTCTCGGACGCATCCACAGCATCGTCACCCTGACCGACGACCTGCCGCCTGCGGCGCAGATGGACCCGGAAAGCTGTTATCTGGGCTTCGAGATCGGTTTTCGCAGTAGTGCCGACAAGGCCACCATCGAAGACGCCTTCGAATTCATCCGCGAAGACAGCCAGGTGCGCATCCTGCCGCCGCACAGCAAGACCGACGAATACCTGCGCCTGATCCAGGAGCTGCCGGAAGAGGACCTGCGCCTCGGTGAAATTCTCATGCGCTGCGGCACCCTTACCGCGGCCGAATTGGACAGCGTGCTGCGCAGCCAGAGCACCGAGCAACAACCGGCACAACCGATCGGCCAGGTGCTGGTCGAACAACAGATCGTCCATCCGCCGGTGGTCGAGGCGGCGCTGAAAAAGCAACAGCAGGTCAAGGACAGCCATAAGAACGAGAGCAGCCTGATCCGCGTCGATGCGGGCAAGCTCGACCAACTGATCAACCTGATCGGCGAGCTGATCATCGCCGGCGCCGGCGCCAACCTGGCCGCCCAGCAAGCCGGCGCCAGCGAGTTGGTGGAGGCCACGGCGGTCCTCGCGCGCCTGGTGGAGGAAGTGCGCGATTCGGCATTGACCCTGCGCATGGTGCAGATCGGCTCGACCTTCAACCGCTTCCAGCGCGTGGTGCGCGACGTCGCCAAGGAACTCGGCAAGGACATCCGCCTGGAAATCAGCGGCGGCGAAACCGAACTGGACAAGACCGTGGTGGAACGCATCGGCGACCCGCTCACCCACCTGGTGCGCAACGCCATGGATCACGGTATCGAACCCGCCGAGGTGCGCCTGGCGCAAGGTAAACCGGCCCAGGGCCTGTTGCGCCTGAATGCTTTCCACGACGCCGGCAGCATCGTCATCGAGGTCGCCGACGACGGCGGCGGCCTGAACAAGACGAAGATTCTGCACAAAGCCATAGAACGGGGCCTGGTTGCCGAAGGGCAGAGCCTCGCCGATAAGGACATCTTCAACCTGATTTTCGAACCCGGTTTCTCCACCGCCGATAAGGTCAGCAATCTCTCCGGCCGTGGCGTCGGCATGGACGTGGTCAAGCGCAACATTACCGCCCTGCGCGGTAGCGTCGAGCTGGATAGCGTCGAAGGCCAGGGCACCACCCTACGCATTCGCCTGCCGCTGACCCTGGCGATCATCGACGGTTTCCTGGTCGGCGTCGGCAGCGCCAGTTACGTGATCCCCCAGGACATGGTGGTGGAGTGCATCGAACTACCCGCCAACGACGGGCGCGACTACCTCAACCTGCGCGGCGAAGTGCTGCCGTTCATTCGCCTGCGCGAACTGTTCGCCATCGAGGGCAACCCGCCGCGCCGGGAAAACGTGGTGGTGGTGCAGTTCGCCGGCCAACGTGCCGGGCTGGTGGTGGATCGTCTGCAAGGCGAATTCCAGACCGTAATCAAACCGCTGGGCAAAGTCTTCGGACAGGTCGGCGGGATCGGCGGTTTCACCATTCTCGGCAGCGGCGAAGTGGCGCTGATCCTCGATGTTTCCGGGCTGATTAGACAAGTCGTCGGCACTCGCCAGCGAGCCGTCACCGACAGCTGACGGCCATCGACCAGCGGTTCACGAACGAACCAAGCTAATTCTCCAACAGGCAAGTAGAGAACAATAAAATGACCTTTTTCTCCAATATGCGTATCGGCATCCGTCTCACCCTTGGCTTCGCTAGCGTACTAATCCTGATGGCGGCGCTCGCCTGGATGGGCATCGACCGCATGCAGGACATAAAGGAAGACTTAGATGAAGTTTCCAGTTTGCGCATGAGCCGCATCGTGCAGATCGCGACCTTGCGCAATCAGATGAACATCATCGCCCGTACCAGCCGCAACAGCATATTAGCCAGCGACCCAGCGCGCACCCAGCGGGAGATCGAGCGCGTCCAAGCCGCGCGGGCCGAATTCGACAAGATACTCAGCACAGTCGAAAGCACTGCCTCCACGGACGAAGCCAGGCAACTCGCGGCCGATCTCCGCGCCAGCTTCCAGGCAGCCATACCGCTGGTGGATAAAGCTTTGAAACTGGCTGTGGCCAGCCGCAACGAGGAAGCGGCCAGCGTCCTGATGGAAGAGTTGGCACCGGTACAGGAGGGCCTGTTCTCCGCGTTGGACGCCATGATGGCCTACCAGCAACGAGAAGCCACCAACTCGGCCGACGCAGCCGCGCATAACTATGCAACCGGCATCCAACTGATGCTGAGCCTATTAGCCGCAGCCATCGTCCTGGGCGGACTGATCGCCTTCTTCATCACCCGCTCGATCACCCGCCCGCTGAACGAATCGGTGCAGCTCGCCGACCGGCTGGCAGCCGGCGATCTGAGCGTGAGCATCGAAGTTGACAGCCGCGACGAAACCGGCCAGTTGAAAGCCGCCCTGCAAGGCATGGTGGCCAAACTGGCGCAAATCATCGGCGAGGTACGCGGCTCCGCCGATGCCCTGTCCAGCGCCTCCG
>CBIHLQ010000011.1:0-126244 GCA_966210885.1 uncultured Pseudomonas sp. | reverse complement strand
GGTGCAGCAGCTCCATATTGCCGGTGTCCGGCGCGTTGCAGTTGAACACCTCGGAAGCCCAGTGCACGCGGCCCATGATTTCCGCCAGGGGCGCGTATTCCAGGTTGCTCAAGGCCGTGCCCGGCTCGTCCGCATGCAGCGACGGTAGAAACAGATTCCACAACCCTTCGCTGCGCGCCAGGGCCTTGAGGTCAGCCATGAACGGTACCGGAAACTGCCCGGCCGCCACCGCCGCATGCCAGGCACCGATGCGCGGCACTATATGGGCGGCCATAAAAGTGCGCAGCTGTTGGCGCAGTGCTTCGGTGCGGGGGCTGTAGGCGAAGTGCATGGCGAACCTCGTATCGATCATGGAATTGAGCCACTACGGTAGGCCGCCATCTGGGCAAAACCCAGGATATTCGCCCGCCTGAATCGATGCCCATCAGCGCCGCTCAACAGGCGGCGAACCTTGATCGAGATCAGTGCCGCGAACGGTAAAGCTGTTAGGGCTTTTGTAGCCCGGATGCAATCCGGGAGCGGTGTTGCCGGCGCCAAAGCCCCCCGGATTTCATCCGGGCTACGGGATGGACGGTGTTGTAGACCCGTAGCCTGGATTAGCCTAGGCGTAATCCGGGAGACCGATTCCCCGGATTACGCTGGCGCTAATCCAGGCTACGAAACTGGCTCTTGTAGCCCGGATGCAATCCGGGAGCGGTGTAGCAGGCGCCAAAGCTCCCCGGAATTCATCCGGGCTACGGGATCGCGGCCTTGGTCGCGAGGCTCACCACTGGATATAAAACATACCCTTGGCCAGCAACACGATGCCGAGCATCTGCGCCAGCACGGCCCAATGCAGCTTGCGGTAGAGCGCCGGGGTCATGCGCCCGGAGCGCAGCAGCATGGCGACCAGACCGAAGCTGAGAAACACGCTGACCGCCAGCACTATCTTCAAACTCAGTAAGGTGGCGAAGCTGCTGACGAAGGGATCGCTCAACGCCTGGCGGTGCTGCCAGGCCAGACCGATACCGGCGCCGTAAACCACAAGCACCACCCAATGCAGCACGGTACGCGTGCGTTTGCCGAGGGCCTGTTCCAGCTCGACCACCGCGCCGGCATCGAGCTGCGGCTTGACCTTGGCGAGGATGATCACCTCGAAGAACAGCGTGCCGATAAAGGCGATGGCGCCGAGCAGGTGCAGCACGTGCAACAGCGAATAGCTCATAAGCGCCTCACACCGTGCGCGAGAAATTGCCCTTCTGCGCCTTGCCGAGATAGGCATCGAACGCCATCGCCACGCTGCGCATCAGCAAATGCCCCTGCGGCAACAACACCAGCGCGTCGTCATGAATTTCCACCAGACGATCAGCCACATGCTCATCAAGCGCCGTCAGAGCGTCGGCGAAGTAGTCCTTGAAGTCGATGCCGTGGCGCGTCTCGATTTTGCCGAAGTCGATACGGCCGTGGCACATCAGGTCGCTGATCACCTCGCGGCGCAACAGGTCGTCGGCATTCAGCCGGTAGCCGCGATGCACCGGCAGCAGGCCCTGATCGATGCGCGCGTAATACTGCGAGAGCTCCTTGACGCTCTGGCTGTAACTGTCGCCGACCTTGCCGATCGAAGACACGCCGAGGCCGATCAGGTCGCAATCGGCATGGGTGGAGTAGCCCTGAAAGTTGCGCTGCAGCGTGCCATTGGCGCGCGCCAACGCCAGCTCGTCGTCCGGCAGGGCGAAGTGGTCCATGCCGATATACACGTAGCCGGCGGCGGTCAGGCGCTCGATGGTCAGCTCCAGCAGCTCCAGTTTGCGCTCCGGCGGCGGCATGTCCTCGCGGCGGATCAAGCGCTGCGCACGCACCAGTTCCGGCAGGTGCGCGTAGCTGTAGGCGGCGATGCGGTCCGGGCGCAGGGCGATGATCTTGCTCAGGGTGACGTCGAAACTGGCCACGGTCTGCAGCGGCAGGCCATAGATCAGGTCGACGCTGACCGACTTGAAACGCGCCTCGCGCGCCGCGGCCACCAGGGCATAGACCTGCTCTTCGCTCTGCTCGCGGTTGACCGCCGCCTGCACCTGCGGATCGAAGTCCTGCACGCCGAAACTCAGACGGTTGAAACCCTGCGCGCGCAGTTCATGGATGCGCTCGGGGCTGATGGTGCGCGGGTCGACCTCGATGGAAAACTCGTGCTCGTCGCTGTCATCCATGTCGAACGCCTGGTGCAGGCAGGCCATCAGATCGGTCAGTTGTTCGCCTGTCAGGTAGGTCGGGGTGCCGCCGCCGAAGTGCAGTTGGGTCAGCTTGCGCGTGCCGTCGAACAGCGCCGCCTGCATGGCGATCTCGCGCTTGAGGTAGTCCAGGTACTCGACCGCGCGGTGGGTCTTCTGGGTGATGATTTTGTTGCAGGCGCAGTAGTAACAGAGGCTCTTGCAGAACGGGATATGGATATACAGCGACAGCGGCTTGGGCGCGACGGCCTGGTTGCTGGCCTCGGCGGCGCTCTGGTAGTCGTCCATGGCGAAGGCCTGATGGAACTGCGGCGCCGTCGGATAGGAGGTATAGCGCGGCCCGGGGCGATCGTATTTTTCGACCAGGGCACGATCAAAACTCAATGATTGGGCCATGTTCGACCACCTCTAATAATGAAACGACCTCCCGATAGAAGACAGCGCGAAGCGCGGACACGGGAGGCGTTGAATAGGTATAGCGCACAGGGGATGAAGAACACCGCCCTGCCTGGCTCGGTAATTGGATGCCGCGATTGTAAGGCGCGTGCCCGAACGTCGTACCTGATCGAGGTCAATCAAGACGCAGATGGTGTGCCGAGGTTGGGATCCTGCTGGCCACGAACGTTGGTGACGCGGAGCGTCACAGGCTTGCTACCACGCTGGAGCGTGGGAGCCATCAGCACGTCGTAGGGTGCGCCGTGCGCACCAGCTCGTAGGTTGGGCTGAGCTCCGCGAAGCCCAACGACGTATTGATCCAATCACTGCCCACGCAACTCGAAATGCGGAAACAGCTGCTCCAGGCGCAACCACAGCTCGCCCGCCTCATCCGGTATCGCCGTCATCGGCAGATCCGCGTCGAGCATGCGCGCACTGCGCACCAGCTGCACGGCAAAGCGTTCGACGCCAAAGGCGTGTAAGCGCTGGCCGATGCGCCAGAGCTTTTCCACATCCAACAGGTGCCAATGCACGGTGGTACGGCATTCGTAATCCACGCCGCTGGCCAGCAGGTGCTCCAGGCTGCGCCAGTTGGCTTTACCGCTGCCGCTGACGCCGGTGATCAGCTCGGCATCTTCGGCCAGGGCCTTGATATCGAAACCGACCCAGTCCACCGCCTTCAGCGCCCAGGAAAACGCCCAGGGTTTGATCCCGGCACTGTGCAGGCCGATGCGATAACCCAACGCCCGCGCCTCGTCCATCGCCGGCACCAGGCCGCCTTGCAGGGTCGCCTCACCACCGCTGAACACCACCGCCTGCAACAAACCCTGACGACGGCGGAGAAATTCCAGGACCTGCGACCAGGGGATTTCCCGCTCGCCGCGGGCCGGTATCAGATCGGGGTTATGGCAGTAACGGCAACGCCAGGCGCAACCCTGGCAGAACAGCACACAGGCCAGCAGCCCCGGATAATCCAGGGTGGTCAGGGGCACCATGCCCCCGACCCGTAACGCTCTGCTCACGCAACCCGCGCTCGCACCGCCGACTCGGTGAAGTGCTGGCGTTCGAGGTGCTCGGATTGCTTGCCGGGATTGAACGCGGTGACCGGGCGGTGATAGCCCATCACGCGAGTCCAGACTTCGCAGCGTTGGCGTTGTTCTTGCGGCAATTGCTGTGCATTCATGGGGTTACTCCTTGTTGTGGGGAAACGGAAAAATCCGGGTGTGAACCTGTTGCCTGCGCCACTCTTTATGAGAGCGGCTTTTGTGGGAGGGGCTTCAGCCGCGATCCGCCGCATCACCGGCAGACCGCAAGCGATCATCCGCAGGCCTTCTCGCCGCAGCTTTGCTGTTTTTGCAGCAGCACCTCGTCGCATTCCGGGCAGAACTCGTGCTCGCCATCCAGGTAGCCATGCACCGGGCAGATCGAGAATGTCGGGGTGATCGTCAGGTACGGCAGGCGGAAACGCCCCAGGGCATTACGCACCAACTGCTTGCAAGCCTCGGTCGAGGAAATCCGCTCGGCCATATACAAATGCAGCACGGTGCCGCCGGTGTATTTGCATTGCAGCTCGTCCTGTAGTTCCAGCGCCTCGAAGGGGTCGTCGGTGAAACCCACCGGCAACTGCGAGGAGTTGGTGTAGTAAGGCGCATCAAAGGTGCCGGCCTGAAGAATGTCCGGGTAGCGCTTGCGGTCTTCCTTGGCGAAGCGGTACGTGGTGCCCTCCGCCGGCGTCGCTTCGAGGTTGTACAGCTGCCCGGTTTCCTCCTGAAAGCGCACCAGGGTGGCACGCACATGGTCGAGCAGCAGCACCGCGAACTTACGCCCGTCCGCTGTGTGCAGCCCTTCCCGATCATCGCTGAAGTTACGCAGCATCTCATGCAGGCCATTCAGGCCGATGGTGGAGAAGTGATTGCGCAGCGTGCCCAGGTAACGCTTGGTGTAGGGGTACAGACCGGCGTCCATATGGTGCTGGATCACCTTGCGTTTGACCTCCAGGCTCTCCATCGCCAGCTCCATCAACTGATCGAGGCGCTTGAGCAGGCCATTGGTGTCGCCCTTATAGAGATAGCCGAGGCGCGCGCAGTTGATCGTTACCACGCCCAGGGAGCCGGTCTGCTCGGCCGAACCGAACAGCCCACCGCCGCGCTTGAGCAGCTCGCGCACATCCAGCTGCAAACGGCAGCACATCGAGCGCACCTGGTTGGGCTGCATGTCCGAATTGAGGAAGTTCTGGAAGTACGGCAGGCCATAGCGTGCCGTCATCTCGAACAGCAGGTCGGCGTTCTCGCTGTCCCAGGGGAAGTCGTGGGTGATGTTGTAGGTCGGGATCGGAAAGGTGAACACCCGCCCCATCGAATCGCCGGCCTGCATCACCTCGATATAGGCGCGGTTGATCAACTCCATCTCGGCCTGCAAGTCGCCATAGGCGAACGGCATTTCCTCGCCGCCGATATAGGGGATCTGCTCGCGCAGGTCTTCCGGGCAGACCCAGTCGAACGTCAGGTTGGTGAACGGCGTCTGCGTGCCCCAGCGCGACGGCACGTTGAGGTTATAGATGAACTCCTGAATCGCCTGGCGCACCTCGGCGAAACCCAGGTTGTCCTTGCGCACATAGGGCGCCAGGTAGGTGTCGAAGGAGCTGAACGCCTGAGCGCCGGCCCATTCGTTCTGCAGCGTGCCCAGGAAATTGACCATCTGCCCCAGGGCGCTGGACAAGTGCTTGGGCGGCCCCGCCTCGACCCGTCCGGGAATACCGTTGAAGCCCTCGTTGAGCAGACTACGCAACGACCAACCGGCGCAGTAGCCGGCGAGCATATCCAGATCGTGGATATGCAGATCGGCCTCGCGGTGCGCCTTGCCGATGGCCTCGCTGTACACCTCGTCCAGCCAATAGTTGGCGGTGACCTTGCCCGACACGTTGAGAATCAACCCGCCGAGGGAATAGCCCTGGTTGGCGTTGGCGCGCACCCGCCAATCCTCGCGCGACAGGTATTCGTTCATCGACGCCGCCACATCCACCAGCGCCTTGCGGTCACGACGCAAGCGGCCATGGCGTTCGCGGTAAACGATATAGGCGCGCGCGGTCTGGTAGAAACCCGCCTCCATCAACACCCGCTCGACCCTATCCTGCACCTGCTCGACATCGACCTCGGGCGCATCCAGCAGACGCGCCAACACCGCATCGGCCAACTGCCCCGCCAAGGCCCGATCGAACTCCCCACAGGCCTCCCCCGCCGCGGCAATCGCCTGAGCGATCTTGCCTAGATCGAACGCCACTATGCTGCCGTCGCGCTTGCATAACCGCTGTGGGTGAAGGGCCGTCTTCGTGCTGAGCATTCCGCCTCCTGACACTACATATAGGTATTTGTTTATCGACAAACACAAGATGCAGTGGAAGTTACGCGAGAAAAGCGGGGGTAAGATTGACTAGGATCAAGAACTGGGAAGGCTGGGGTGGGAAGGAAATGCCGGGGCTAGACATACGACACAGAATGCTTGGGCGAGACGCTGATGCGCATGTGGACATGCCTCCCACCGGGATCCCGCCAGCTAAAGCTCGTGCGGCACCTCCCCCGAATGCTTGCGAACCGTCCTGAAAATTTCTTCTTATGTCTCTTCGGAATGAATACAACGTGATACTTACAGTCCTATATCGCACTTAGTTTGAGCAATGCACATAATAACCTTTCGCCAAGAGATGCTATTTCTTGACTTGCGCTTGGCTTTTAATGTTGTCGCCAAAAAACCTGATTTAAATTAACTTAAAAATCCAAAGCCAATGATATCTCACAACCCTTCGTTTGCTCTCTACCACTGAAGACCTATAATCAACATTTATACCATGTAATTTGACCAGGGTTTGACAATGACAATTTTCACCCCATGGAAAAACTGTCGGATTATCAAGGCATTAAATTTTGGGGTAAGCGGATTATTCTTGGCACTACTGTTAAATCACGATGCGGTAGCCTGCCAGAAGATTCGAGTTGTTGGGTCTGACCAGTGGATCCCCTTTGCTTATGCTGAGGCAGCGGCGCCTGATCATCCTCTGGGGATCGCCTATGATGTCGTCCGGCTAATATCGAGGGAGCTGGATATCCCTATCGACATTGAAATGGGCCTGCCCTGGCGGCGGATTGAAATGGAGCTGGATACTGGTTCAGCGGATCTTCTCGCCGGAAACTACTGGAATGATGAACGCGCCCAGCGCTGGGCCATTACCTCCCCCATTGCTAATGATGAAGTGAGGGTATACACCCTTGCCAATAAAACCTTTATATACCGGGAGATTGCCGATCTGGTTGGCAGAGCTGGCGTCATGCCTTCTGGTATAAGTTATGGTCAAGAATTTGATAATTTTAAAAATAATTTGGAAATTTTTGAGGTGAAAATGCACACTCAGGCTGTGTCCATGCTGGCCTTGGGACGCAAGGACTACATGTTATTACCGCTGTATAGCGGTGAGCGGAAAATTAATCAGATGGGGTACAAGAGCCAAATAGTAGCACTACCAGAACCTCTTACTATTAACAGCGTTCACTTGGCCCTTTCCCGCCAATCATCTTGCATCGAACTATTGGAGCAGATCAATAAAACAATCGAAAAAATAAAAAGTAATGGTAGTATTGATGAGATCATCAACCGTCACCGGTAACATCAAAATTTACCCACGCCAATTGTGCATGAATCTTCTTTATATGCCAGTCACCTGAAATAGTTAATTTGCTTGCTGAGAAACAGGCATTACTATGTCGTTCAGAAATACTGTCGCACTGAAGCTGAGCACCTTTTAATGTAAGTAAACTTTTTAATAACCCCTCAATCAGTCGCCACTCTTATACAGCAATCCGTAGTTGCCCCTACGTCAAATGCACTCCCCGCGAATCCTCTGGCGCCTGGTCTCGCTCGTTCATGCCGTAATCCCGAATAACAGTAGCGACGCGCAGTCGGTAGTCGGTAAAGATCACCTGCCGCCCGGCCTTCTGGGTGCAGCGGTGAGGTTCGAAGTTGCGCCATAGCTTTACGGCCTCCTCATCCCGCCAGAACGACAGTGAGAGGATTTTCCCCGGGTTGCTCAGGCTTTCGAAGCGCTCTATCGAGAGGAAGCCGTCGATCTCTTCCAGGTGCGGACGCAGCGCGCTTGCGGCGTCGAGGTAGTCCTGCTTGCGCTGTACATGGGGCAGCACCTCGAAAATCACCGCGATCATGCCAGGCCTCCCAACGGCAGAGCTGGTATGCCGAGCGTGCCCTCCACCACTTCGACGAAGCTTCGTTCCTCCTTGAGGATGAACCGCAGCTCCTGGGCCATGGTGAAGTTCCGGCGTCCGTCCGGGTCGGACTTCAAGCGGGCGCGGTAGGCCTCGTAAGCCGCCAGACTGTCGAACGCGATCAGCCCCCAGGCGACATTGTTGGTCCCCTCGTGAGGCAGGAAGTAGCCCAACAGATGGCCGCCACATTTGGGAATGATGCGCCCCCAGCTTTCCGCGTACTGCTTGAACGCATCGCGCTGGAAAGGATCGATTTCATAACGGATAACGCAGGTGATGCCCATGTGCTGCTCCTTTGAACGGGTGTGGAGGCACGTTAGCGCTTTGCCGGCCATCGGCGGTTCGACTAGGATCGAACCATGAGTGAAGGTCCTAACATCGTGCGCATTGCGGCGCTTATCGGCGATAACGCTCGGGCGGAGGTGCTGTCCGCCCTGATGGCGGGCGGCGCGCTGACCGCTACCGAGCTGGCGGATATGGCCGGCGTCACCAAGCAAACCATCAGTTTCCACCTCGGCAAGTTGCTGGAGGCCGGGCTGCTCGAGGTCGAGCCGCAGGGCCGACACCGTTACTTCCGGCTTGCCGGCCAGGAAGTCGCGCAGGTGTTGGAATCCTTGATGGGCATGGCGGTGCAAAGCCAGGGCAATCGCCCGCGACCCGGCCCGCGCGACCCGGCCCTGCGCAAGGCGCGCGTCTGTTACGACCATCTCGCCGGCGAATTGGGCGTGCTGGCGTACGAGGAAATGCTGCGCCAGGGCGTGTTCGAAATTCGCCAGGAAGGGCCATGGCTCACTCAGCACGGTCGCCTCTGGTTTCGCCATCTAGGCATAGACACGGACGCGCTTGCTTTTGCCAAGCGCTCGTTCTGCAGGGCCTGTCTCGATTGGAGCGAGCGCCGGCATCACCTGGCAGGCGCGCTCGGCGCTGCGTTGCTGACACGCATCCAGGAACTCGGCTGGGCGAAACGGGCAAGGGATTCCCGCGTTATCGTCTTCAGCAATAGGGGCGAGGCGGCACTGTTGGCGATGCTCAGCTCGCGGGGTGTTGCATCCGAGCGTGGCCAACAAAGCGCCGCAAACGACGCTCCTGCCACCGAACTATTTCTCCAGCGTCGCGAGGCGCATTCGGGGGGCGATTCGCAATGACGCAAAGCGCGGCAAAATCTCAGATCGAAGCCAAGCTGCTGCGTCCGGCCAAACCGGGCAGCGACGCGCCGTGGGCATTCGTCGTGTTGCCCAAGAGCGCGAGCGAAAAGCTGCCGCGACGCGGCCGGACGAAGGTGGAAGGCACCCTCAACGGCCATGCCTTCCAGGCTACGCTCGAGCCGGACGGGCAATTGAGCCATTGGCTGCCGGTGAACAAAGCGCTACTCGACACCGCCGGCGTCAACGTCGGCGATAGGGTCACGCTCGAGATCATGCCCGTGGAGCAAGAGCCCGAACCTGAGATCCCAGCGGACCTGCAGCAAGCCCTGGCGGCGGCTCCCGAAGCGCGAGCCGTGTGGGACGACACGACCACCATCGCGCGCCTGGACTGGATCCATTGGATCACCTCGGCCAAGCAGGCCAAGACGCGAGCGCAGCGGATCAGCAATGCCTGCGACATGCTCGCTTCCGGGAAGCGACGGGTTTGCTGTTTCGATCCATCCGGCTACTACAGCAAGGCCCTCAGCGCGCCCAAAGCGGCGGATTAGGCCTGGCCGCACAGGTAAGGTGCGCCATGCGCACCGAAAATCTGCGCCGAGGCTGGCGCACGACGCACCCTACGGTCAGCCTGTTCTCGGCTAATTTTCTGACCATTCAGCAGTTCTTACCGAAGCCAAGCGCTCAAGCGCGCACATCCGCCCATAGCAGCCTAGGCTTGGGGTTATCGCAGTTGGATTTCGCCTATGAATAGCAGCGACCAGTCCCCAGCACCGGTTTTTGTGCGGCGCCCGCAGTTCTGGCAAGTGGCCAAGCGTTGTTGCCAGATTGCGGGCACGGTGGATGTGGCGTTTTTCTTCATTTTCTATGCCTTCGGCTCGCCGATCCTCGCGTGGGTCAACGTCATCAGTGTTTCCATGTACATCCTCGCCTACCAGGCGTTGGCCAGGCGGCGCAATCGCCTGGCGATTGTGCTGATCTGGACGGAGGTGATCGTCCACGCGACCTTGGGCACGCTGCTGATCGGCTGGGACAGTGGTTTTCATTACTACCTACTGATGTTCATCCCGGCGATGTTTCTCAGCATGCCGCTGCGCACCGCCCTTGCGGCATTGGTTTTTTTGTGGGGTTTTTACGTGTTGCTGGATGTGGCGATGTGGACTGTCGAGCCGCTGCAGCCGATTTCCCGCAGCGCCTTGCTGGCGGTGCACCTGTTCAATCTGAGCGTGGTATTCGCCATGTTCAGTTACCTGTCGTTCTTCTACCTGAAGATCGTCAATTCGGCGCAGCGCAAGCTGCGGCATATGGCGGCCACCGACCCGCTGACTGGGTTGTTCAACCGCCGGCATATGATCGAGCTGGCCGAGAGGGAGTTGGCGCGCTTCCAGCGCAGCCAGCACCCGATTGGGGTGCTATTGCTGGACATCGATCACTTCAAGGCGATCAACGACAACCATGGCCATGACATTGGCGACAAGGTGTTGGTGGAAGTGGCGAACGGCATCAAGTCGGAGCTGCGAAGCCAGGACCTGATCGCACGCTGGGGCGGCGAGGAGTTTTTGGCCGTGCTCCCGGATACCGATCTGGAGCAGGCACGCTCGAGTGCCGAGCGGGTCAGACAGGCGCTGATGCGGCAGCAATGGTGTTTCGGCGGCAAGCCCGTCGCCGTCACCATCAGTGTGGGTGTCAGCGAGTTTCAGGATGGCGACGAGTTGAAAAGCGCGATCAACCGGGCCGATAAGGCGCTGTACCGCTGCAAGGACAACGGCCGCAACCGGGTCGAGGTGTGCCGCGGTACCGAGCAAAACGTTTGAACGGTTAGCGTCTTGCAATATCCAGCATTCTTCCGCGAACGGCCCCGGCGCCGCCAACCTCTGACAGCCTCGCGACCATCGACGATTGTCCTGCGGTCGTTCATGATCGATAACGGCCGGCAAATCGCCCACGCGCCCTACCCTGATCGACACGGATTGACGACCATGCCCCCGAAAAACATTTTCCTTCGCTATCTGAAGCAGCTGTGCGCGCTGATCGACAAGATCGAGGCGCATGCGGGTGAAGAGCTGGGTTCCGCCGCCTTATCGGAGGATATGTTCCCGCTCTTGAGCCAAGCGCGTATCGCCGCAAACTTCTCGCTCAGGGCGTGTTGCCCGTTGGCCGGCACCGAGGTGTTGTCGTTCGATAACGGCGAGGTGAGCTTTGCCGGATTGAAGAAGCAGCTCAACCAAACCATCGATTACCTGCAGGCGTTGGATATTCCGAATGCCGATGGCGCCGCCGAAGTCCGCGAGAACGCGGGCTTCGCCAAAATCGCCCTGCCGGTCGACGACTATGTTCACTCGCTCGCCCTACCGAACTTCTTTTTCCATACCAGCATGGTTTACGCCATTGCCAGAAGCCGCGGAGTGCCGGTCAGCAAAGGCGATTACGATGGCTACCACAGTTATCCGCAGGATTTTTCGTTCGTGCTGGAAAAATAACCACCCTGCCCTTCGCTACAACGAGGACGTTCGCAATGGCTGAAGTCATAGGTATCGATCACATCTACATCACGGTCTCCGACTTGGCCCGGTCGGAGTTTTTTTATGATCGGGTTCTACTGGGCGCGCTGGAATTCCGCAAAAACAGCTTCACCCTGGCTGGCGATCCCCATATCCAGTACTTCAACAAGCTCTTTGGCGTGGTGTTGCGCCCGGCTCGTTCCGCAGCGGCGCACGACCCCTACTCGCCTGGATTGCATCACCTGTGCCTGCGCGTCGAATCGGCGGCCGACGTCCAGGCGGTCGCCGAGCAGCTGCGCAGCCAGGGCATAGCGGCCAGCGATGCCAGGCGCTACCCGGAATACGCCGAGGATTACAGCGCGACCTTCTTTTCGGACCCCGATGGCATCCGCCTGGAAGTGACCAACTATCGCCAGGAGCGGCGTGAGCGCCATGACAACTGGAACTAGCAGGCCGTTGAAAAACGTAGGCGAGGCAGCCGAGGCTAGGCAAAAACAGGCGAGAAAGCGCAGTTTACGGGTTGTAAATGAGCATTTTGATGGGGGCGCCTAGCCTGGGCTCGCATACGAGCCTGTTTTTAACGACGCATCGGCAACGCAGGTAGTTTTTCAACAACCTGCTAGGCGCGCTTTGTAGGATGGACATAGCGAAGCTGTGTCCACCGCTGGCGCTTATTTAATGCGTTGGAAGAAGGCCAACCGAGCGGAGCCTTCTTCTATTTTCTCCAGATAGGACAGGCAAGCCTCAGCGAACGGGTCGCTCCCCCATTTGGCGCAGAGTTCGCTCGCGCGTGCGGCGCTATTGGCGAACAGCACATCCACATAGATGTCGTCCGCGCCCTTCAGGATGGCATGCCCCAGAAAGCCCTCTTCCCCGGCATAAAGCCCTTCGACCATCTGCTCCACCGCCGCTAAAAGCGCCGGTTCGGATACGCCCTGTTTGAGTTTGAAAACGGAAAACTCCATGCCGGAAAAAGTCGAAATATCGGGGAGCGCCTTGGGTTCCATATGCCTGTCCTTGCGTAGTGGGAAAGCCCGCAGCTTAACCACCGGCTACTGACAGCATGGTGGCAGTAACGAGGCGCGACAGACGGCCTGATTGGATCGCGGCAGCACTGCCGCATGGGCGCACTAGCTGACTGAGCAGCGAATCGGAGCGCACTGGCGTTTATCCGGACTTGAAGCTGGGCGAAGAATCGTTGAATAACCGCGATCTCGTAGCCCGTATAAGCCTTCTGCGCAATCCGGGAGCGATGCGTATGCGCGGATCGTTCCCGGATTGCGCTGGCGCTATTCGGGCTACGGCTGGTGCTTCGACGATGTGCTGCCGCTCAACCGCCGCTGGCATTCATAAAACGCAGCACTTTGACTTCGCCGTCGGGGCTGAATTCGTGGCGCCAGGGTTTGCCTTGCAGGGCTTTCTTTACCGCGTCGATGATCGGTTGATCGTCCAGCGGGTAGCGACGCACCAGGGCGCGCAGGTCGATGGAATTCTCGTGACCCAGGCACAGCAACAAACGCCCTTCCACGGTCAGGCGCACACGGTTGCAGGTGCCGCAGAAGTTGTGCGAATTCGGTGAGATGAAACCGATGCGGGTGGCCGCATGGTCCTTCAGACGGATGTAACGGGCCGGACCACCGCTGTGTTCGGCACTGTCGAGCAGCGCATGGCGGCTGGCGATCAGGTTGCGCACTTCCTCGCTGGAACAGTAGGACTCGCCGCGCGAACGGCCGACATCGCCCAGGGGCATTTCCTCGATAAAGCTGATATCCAGCTGACGCGCGATGGCGTAGTCGACCAGGTGCAGCACTTCGTCGAAGTTGCGCCCTTTCATCACCACGGTGTTGAGTTTGATCCGTTCGAAACCGGCGTCGCGCGCCGCCTCGATGCCGTCCAGCACCTGGCGCAGGCTGCCGGTGCGGGTGATGCCGCGAAACTTGCCCGGGTCCAGGCTATCGAGGCTGATATTCAGGCGTTTCACCCCGGCGTCGGCCAGCGGCTTGGCCAGTTTGACCAGTTGCGAGCCGTTGCTGGTCATCACCAGTTCGCGCAGGCCGGGCAAGGCGGCGACGCGCTGGCACAGCTCGACGATGCCGCTGCGCACCAGGGGTTCGCCACCGGTCAGGCGGATCTTCTTCACGCCCAGGCCGACGAACAACGCCGCCAGCCGATAGAGTTCTTCGAGACCGAGCACCTGCTGGCGCGGCAGGAAGGTCATGTCTTCGGCCATGCAGTAGACACAGCGGAAATCACACCTGTCGGTGACCGACATGCGCAGGTAATCGATAGTGCGGCCGAAGCCATCCTGCAGTTGTGTGTCCATGGTTTCTCCGGCGTATTGGTAGCCCGGATGCAATCCGGGGAAAATTCTCGCCTGCAGATTGCTCCCGGTTTGCACTCGGGCTAAGGGGTGGCCCGTTCCTGTGCTGTAGCCTGAAAATCGTCGCGGCTAAAGCCCCTCCCACAGAGGACCTGCGCTCTCGTAGCCCGGATGCAATCCGGGGAATTGCGTGCTTACAAAATCGCTCCCCGGATTACGCCTAGGCTAATCCAGGCTACGGGTTAGAGGGTTCGGCGCCTCGACGGGGGAACGATCATTCACCATCGCGGCTAAAGCCCCTCCCACACGAGGGCTGTGCATCCGGCCAACGCGATGGTGGATGAAAAGGTGTCATCCGCCCTGCCCATTCGCGACTGTTGCTATTGCAGCAGCGGCGAATCGGCGCCCTGCAGCTGAATGCCGACGATATCCGCCGCGCCAATCAGGGTTTGCAGGTACTGGGCCACCGCCTTTTGCCATACGCCATGTTGCAACAGCAGGCGGATCGAGCCGGCGACTATCTCGTAGGGCAGCACCTTGCCTTCCAGGCGTTGGTCGATGCTGACCAGGTGCCAGCCATAGCGGCTTTCGATCGGTTGGCTGGCCAGCCCGGCCGGTAATTTGAACAACTGCCGTTCGAACTCGGGCACGGTCTGCCCCTTGCTGATCTGCCCCAGGGAGCCCCCCTGTTCCTTGGACGGGCAAGCCGAATGCGCTTGCGCCAGTTCGGCGAAACGGCCGGGATCTTCCTGCAGCCAGGCCAGCAGGCTATCCGCCTGGTCTTTCGCCAGGCTACGAGCCTCGGCGTCCTCGGGGGCGCATTCGAGCAGAATATGCCGTGCGGCCAATAAGGGCGCGGTGGCATAGCGGGCAGTGTTGCGTTCGTAGTAGCGCTGGCAACTTTCTTCGTCGCACTCGGGCAGCGTCACTTCGCGCTCGATCAACAGCGCGGTCGCGGCTTCCTCTTCGCTCTGCCCGGGTTCGGGCGTCACGCTCAGGCCCAGCTCGTTGATGCGTTGCCGCAACAGCTCACGAATCACCAACGCCTGGGCGGCGAGAAATAGCGCGTCCTCGCGGCTTTGCGCCGGGTGGTATTGCAGTTCCTGGGCCATGGCTTCGGGGGCGATGGTCACCCCGTTGACCCTGATGCGCGGCCATTCCTGCTCGCTGCTGGCGATCAGCAGCGGTTCGGCGCTGTGCTCGTGCACTGCACTAACGGCAGGCGCTGCCGGCTCCTGGGCCAATTCAGTTTCCAGCACGACGGCGGGCGGCGCTTTAACGTCGCCACAGCCACCCTGCCCAGCATTACCGCCACCGCATCCACATCCCATGATCGTTACCTCGTTGATTGTTTTATCGAGTACCCGAGGTGCCCAGGCCGGTGCGTTGCGGCGGCCGGGGCAACGGTTCAGGCATCCTTGGCCTTCAAGGCGAAACCGGGCACCGGTTGCACCGGCGCTTCGCGAACCGGCTCTTCGAACTGGCGCGCCTTCGGCGGCCGTGCCGCGACCGGGCGTACGCCCTTCTGCCGGACGATCTGGTAGCGCCGGCCCAGGTACCACACCGGCGCGCTGACGATGTGCACCAGGCGGGTGAAGGGAAACAGCACGAACAGGGTCAGGCCAAGGAACACATGGAGCTTGTAGACCAGCGCCACCGGCGCGATGGAGGCCGCGGCCGCCGCCGGTTGCAGGGTCACGGTGTACTGCGCCCAGTTGCCCAGCATCACCATCACCGAGCCGTCCATATGGCCGGTCGAGGCGACTATGGTCAGCAGGCCGAGCACCAGCTGCGCCAACAGCACCAGCAGGATCAGGATGTCCGAGGTGCTGGAACTGGCGCGTACCCGCGGATCGCTGAGGCGACGCTTGAGCAGCATCAACAGGCCGATCAGGCAGAGCGTGCCGAAGAAGCCGCCGGAAACCATCGCCAGCAATTGCTTGTTGGCGGTGCTGATCACCGAGTGGTACACCGCCTCGGGGGTCAGCAGGCCGACGAAGTGGCCGGCCAGAACGAACAGCACGCCGACGTGGAACAGGTTGCTGGCGATGCGCATATAGCGTTGTTCGGCCGCCGTGCGGGCGAATATCTGGCTGGAACCGGCTTTCCAGCTGTATTGCGACAGGTCGAAACGCGCCCAACTGCCGATGATGCAGATAGCCAGGGCGATATAGGGATACACCCCGAACGCCAGCAGATTGATGTTAGACATTGCGCACCTCCTGAACCGGCTCGGCGGCCGGCCCTGCATGCTTGAAATCCACCCAGTGCAGCGGCACCGGCACTTCTTCGCGGGCCTTGCCCGGCATCGTCGTCTGGCTTGGGCAACGATCCTGTTGCTCGGCCTGGAGGAAGTCGACGGCTTCCTCCTCCCAGATCTTGTCGAGGGCTTCGAGCGAGTCGTCGCGTACCTCGGCGGCGACCTGTTCGCGCATCTCGGCCATGGCCTGCTGCGGCTCGACCCCGGCAATCTGCAACAACGCGCGGAAGCAGCTGGCATAGGCGCTTTCACGCTCGTCCAGACGGGTCGCCAACAGCGTCAGCAGATGACTGACATCGGCCAGACCCTCGCGAGCCTCCAGATCCTCGCGGGTGGAGAGGAACTCCAGGTACAGCGGGATGTAGTCCGGCAGCTCCTTGATGCCGATGGCGAAACCGGCTTCTTCGTACTGCGCCATCATGTCGACCATCGCTTGGCCACGGTCACGGGACTCGCCATGCACATGCTCGAACAGCAGCAGCGACAACGCGCGACCGCGGCCGAACAACGCGCCGTAGTGCTCCTGGCCATCCATCAAGTCGTTGTCGCCGATCAGCGCCAGCAGCTCCTGCAGCGCGCTGCGTTGCGCCGGGCTGATTTCCCGCGAGGCGTCGATGGCCAGGGCCAGCTCGGTCCGGCCCTCCAGCAACTGCTCGGTGGGGTAATCCAGCAGCAGTGAAATCACCTTGAGAATTTGCATGCTCAGTCCTCCCACAACTGCACGGTTTTCAGGATGTCGCGCTTGTTGGCCTTCTTCGCCCCGAACATGTTGGTGTCGGAACTGCCGCTGCAGCCGCTGCCGAAGCTGAAGCCACAGCCGGAACGCTCGGCGAAGGCATCGCTGGTCGCCTCCTCGCGGTGCGCGCTGGGAATCACGAAACGGTCTTCGTAGTTAGCGATGGCCAGGTAGCGGTACATCTCCTCGACTTGCGCCACGCTCAGGCCGGTTTCGTTGAGCACTTGCAGGTCCTGCACGCCGTCCACTTGCTCGGCACGCTTGTAGGCGCGCATTGCCAGCAGCCGCTTGAGCGCCAGCTTGACCGGCTTTTCGTCGCCGGCGGTGAGCAGGTTGGCCAGGTAACGCAGCGGGATGCGCAGGCTGTCGACATCCGGGATCACTCCGTTCATGCCGACGTTGCCGGCTTGCGCGGCGTTCTGGATCGGCGACAGCGGCGGCACGTACCAAACCATCGGCAGCGTGCGGTATTCCGGGTGCAGCGGCAGCGCCAGCTTCCAGTCGACCGCCATCTTGTACACCGGGGACTTCTGCGCCGCGTCGATCACCGACATGGGCACGCCGTCGGCCAGGGCCTGGGCGATGACTTTCGGGTCGAACGGGTCGAGGAACATCTCCAGTTGCTTGCGGTACAGATCCTGCTCGTTCGGTGTGCTCGCCACTTCATGGATGCGGTCGGCGTCGTACAGCAATACGCCGAGGTAGCGGATACGGCCCACGCAGGTTTCCGAGCATACGGTCGGCATGCCGGCCTCGATGCGCGGGTAGCAGAAGATGCACTTCTCGGATTTGCCGCTCTTCCAGTTGAAGTAGATCTTCTTGTACGGGCAGCCGCTGATGCACATGCGCCAGCCGCGGCATTTTTCCTGGTCGATCAGCACAATGCCGTCTTCTTCGCGCTTATAGATCGCACCGCTCGGGCAGGACGCCGCGCACGCCGGGTTGAGGCAGTGTTCGCACAGGCGCGGCAGGTACATCATGAAAGTATTTTCATACTCGCCGTAGATGTCCGCCTGGACCTTGTCGAAGTTCTTGTCCTTGCGCCGCTTGGCGAACTCGGTGCCGAGAATTTCCTCCCAGTTCGGCCCCCATTCGATTTTCTGCATGCGCTTGCCGGAAATCGCCGAGCGCGGCCGTGCGGTCGGCTGGTGCTCGCCGAGGGGCGCGGTGTGCAGGTGCTGGTAGTCGAAGTCGAACGGCTCGTAGTAGTCGTCGATGCTCGGCAGATCCGGGTTGGCGAAGATATTCGCCAGCACGCGGAACTTGCCGCCGATTTTCGGGTTGATCGAGCCGTCCTGGTTGCGCACCCAGCCGCCTTTCCACTTGTCCTGGTTTTCCCATTCCTTCGGGTAGCCAATACCCGGCTTGGTTTCGACGTTGTTGAACCAGGCGTATTCCATGCCTTCGCGGCTGGTCCAGACGTTTTTGCAGGTGATCGAACAGGTGTGGCAACCGATGCACTTGTCCAGGTTCAACACCATGCCAACTTGCGAACGAATTTTCATAGTGTCGACTCCTTAACCTGAACCCCAACCTGAACCTTGTGAGATGGCATGGTGCAAACGCCATGCGCTATTGCCATTGGTGAGCGAATCTTCATGGCATCAGTCCTCAGATATCTTGCGGCAAAGGTTGTGGCAGGGCGTCGTCCGAACCGTCGAGCCAGTCGACCCTGTTCATCTTGCGCACCACGACGAACTCGTCGCGGTTGCAGCCCACGGTGCCGTAGTAGTTGAAGCCATAGGCCTGCTGCGCGTAGCCGCCGATCATATGGGTGGGCTTGAGCACCACGCGGGTCACCGAGTTGTGGTGGCCGCCGCGGGTCTTGGTGGTCTCGCTGCCGGGCACGTTCACGATGCGTTCCTGGGCGTGGTACATCATCACCATGCCGTCCTTGACCCGCTGGCTGACCACCGCACGGGCAGTCAACGCGCCGTTGGCGTTGAAGCACTCGACCCAATCGTTGTCCTCGATACCGGCGCGCTTGGCGTCGGTTTCAGAGATCCAGATGATCGGCCCGCCACGGCTCAGGGTGAGCATGATCAGGTTGTCCGAGTAGGTGCTGTGGATGCCCCACTTCTGGTGCGGAGTGATCCAGTTGAGGACGATCTCGGTGTTGCCGTTGGGCCGCTTACCCTTCACGTAGTCGATGGTGCGGGTGTTGATCGGCGGCCGGTAACTCATCATCTGCTCGCCGAACGCCTGCATCCACGGGTGGTCCTGGTAGAACTGCTGACGACCGGTGATGGTGCGCCAGGGGATGTACTCGTGCACGTTGGTGTAGCCGGCGTTGTAGCTGACGTACTCGTCTTCCAGGCCCGACCAGGTCGGGCTGGAGATGATCTTGCGCGGCTGCGCCTGGATATCGCGGAAGCGGATCGCCTCATGAGCCTTGTTGATCGCCAGGTGGCTGTGATCCAGACCGGTGAACTCGGACAGCGCCGCCCAGGCCTTGAGCGCCACATGGCCGTTGGTTTCCGGCGCCAGGGAGAGAATCACCTCGGCAGCATCGATGGCCGACTCGATCTGCGGCCGGCCCTGGCTGACGCCCTCGGCGCGCACCTTGTGGTTCAGCTCGCCGAGGAACTCGACTTCATGCTCGGTATTCCAGTTGATGCCCTTGCCGCCGTTGCCCAGCTTGTCGAGCAAGGGACCGAGGGAGGTGAACTTCTTGTAGACGTTCGGGTAGTCGCGCTCGACCACCGTCATGTTCGGGCAGTTCTTGCCCGGCACCGGTGCTTCACCAGCGGTTTTCCAGTCGATGCCGCCGAACGGCTGGGCCAGCTCGCCGGGGCTGTCGTGCAGCATCGGGATGGTCACCAGGTCCTGCTCGACGCCAAGTTGACCGACCGACATCGCGGAGAACGCCTTAGCGATGCCTTTGTAGATTTCCCAGTCGGAACGCGATTCCCAGGCCGGGTCGATGGCCGCGGACAGCGGGTGGATGAACGGGTGCATGTCCGAGGTGTTCATGTCGTCCTTCTCGTACCAGGTCGCCGTCGGCAGAACGATGTCCGAGTAGACGCAGGTCGAAGACATGCGGAAGTCCAGGGTGGTGACCAGATCGAGCTTGCCGATCGCGCCTTCGTCCACCCAGTCGACCTCGCCCGGCTTGAAGCCGCCGCGCTTGCCGAGGTCCTCGTTCATCACACCGTTCTTGGTGCCGAGCAGGTACTTGAGCATGTACTCATGGCCCTTGCCCGAGCTGCCGAGCAGGTTCGAACGCCAGATGAACATGTTGCGCGGGAAGTTGGCCGGGCTGTCCGGCTGCTCGCAGGCGAAACGCAGGGAGCCGTCGGCCAGCGAGCGGGTCACGTAATCCACCGGCGACAGGCCGGCCGCCGCTGCGTCGCGGGTGATCTGCAGCGGGTTACGGTTGAGCTGCGGCGCGCTCGGCAACCAGCCGGCGCGTTCGGCGCGGATGTTGTAGTCCAGCGCGTGCTCGGGGAACTGCGACTTGTCGGCCAGCGGCGAGAGCACCTCGTGCATGCTCATTTTTTCATGGCGCCACTGGGAGGAATGGCCATAGAAGAAGCTGGTGCCGTTCATCTGCCGCGGTGGGCGGCTCCAGTCCAGGCCGAAGGCCAGCGGCAGCCAGCCGCACTGCGGACGCAGTTTTTCCTGACCGACGTAGTGGGCCCAACCGCCACCGGTTTGGCCGACGCAACCGCAGAGCATGAGCATGTTGATCAGCCCGCGGTAGTTCATGTCCATGTGATACCAGTGGTTCATCGCCGCACCGACGATGATCATGGAACGGCCCTTGGTCTTGTCGGCGTTATCGGCGAATTCACGGGCGATCTGGATCGCCTTCTCGCGCGACACGCCGGTGATCTGCTCCTGCCAGGCCGGGGTGCCCGGCACGCTGGCATCGTCGTAATCCTTGGCGACGTTGCCGCCGCCCAGGCCGCGGTCGATCGCCAGATTGGCCGCCGACAGGTCGAACACGGTGGCGACCTTGGCTTGGGTGCCGTCGGCCAGGGTGATGCTGCGCACCGGTACGCGGCGCAGCTGCACGGCATCGCCGGCGACATGCTGGAAGTGCTCGTGGGTCTGGCCGCCGAAGTACGGGAAGGCCACCTCGACTACTTCAGAACCGGCGACTTCCTCGCCGATCAGGCTCAGTTGCAGCTTGACCTCACGGCCCTCGCCGCCTTCGCGGGCTTCGATGTTCCACTTGCCCTTCTCGCCCCAGCGGTAGCCGATCGAACCCTGCGGCGAAACCAGCTGATTGGTCGCGCTGTCGATGGCGATGGTTTTCCACTCGGGGTTGTTTTCCTGGCCGAGGTTATCGGCCAGGTCGGCGGCGCGCAGGAAGCGGTCCGGCTGGTAGCCCTTGAGTTCAGGGGTGTCGCCGACGTGATCTTTGAGCAGCACCAACACCGGGAAGTCGGTGTAGCGACGCACGTAATCGGTGAAGTAGGCGCTCGGCTTGTCGAGGTGGAATTCCTTGAAGATGACGTGGTTGAACGCCTGCGCCAGGGCCGCATCGGTGCCCTGCTTGGGGTTCAGCCAGAGGTCGGTGAGCTTGGCCACCTCGGCGTAGTCCGGGGTGATGGCCACGGTCTTGGTGCCCTTGTAGCGCACCTCGGTGAAGAAGTGGGCGTCCGGGGTGCGCGTCTGCGGCACGTTGGAGCCCCAGGCGATGATGTAGTTGGAGTTGTACCAGTCGGCCGATTCCGGCACGTCGGTCTGCTCGCCCCACACCTGCGGCGAGGATGGCGGCAGGTCGCAGTACCAGTCGTAGAAGCTCAGGCACACGCCGCCGATCAGCGACAGGTAACGGCTACCCGCGGCGTAGCTGACCATCGACATCGCCGGGATCGGCGAGAAGCCGATCACCCGATCCGGGCCGTGCTCCTTGACCGTATAGACGTTGGCCGCGGCGATGATCTCGTTGACCTCGTCCCAGCTCGAACGAATAAAGCCGCCCATGCCGCGCTTGCTCTTGTAGCTGGTCGCCTTGACCGGGTCTTCGACGATGCTCGCCCAGGCCTGCACCGGCGCCATGGTGGCCCGCGCTTCGCGCCAGAGTTTGAGCAGCGGCTTGCGCACCTTGGGGTACTTCAGGCGGTTGGCGCTGTAGATGTACCAGCTGTAGCTGGCGCCGCGCGGGCAGCCGCGCGGTTCGTGGTTGGGCAAGTCGTTGCGGGTACGCGGGTAGTCGGTCTGCTGGGTTTCCCAGGTGATCAGGCCGTTCTTCACGTAGATCTTCCACGAACAGGAACCGGTGCAGTTCACCCCGTGGGTGGAACGCACGATCTTGTCGTACTGCCAGCGCGAACGGTAGACGTTCTCCCAATCGCGCGACTCGATGCGGGTTTCGCCATGACCATCGGCGAACTCTCCTTGTTTGCGATTGAAGAACCGCAGTTGGTCGAGTAGATGACTCATTTCTTTTTCCTCTCAGGCTTGCCGCGGGATCTACGCCCCACACACGCAATGATTCGATTCGTTGCCGTTAACGCGAGTCGCGCTGCCCTCCTCCCCAGGAGCAGGGCACGAGGCGCCGTTAACACGGGGTTTCCGCGCCTTTGCGCGAGTACCACCACCAGGTCACCAAAATGCAGCTGACGTAGTAGGCGATGAATACGTACAGGGCCATTTGCGGGCCGCCGGTCAGCGCCATCGAAGTGCCGAACGACTTGGGAATGAAGAAGGCGCCGTAAGCCGCCACCGCCGAGCTGAAGCCGAGCACCGCGGCCGCTTCCTTGCCGGCGTTCTTGACCGCCTGCTCCTTGATCGCCGCCGATTGCCCGGCGCTGCTGCGCTCGTGCAGGGTGCGGAAGATCACCGGAATCATGCGGAAGGTGGAGCCGTTGCCCACGCCGGTGGTGACGAACAGCAGCATGAACATCGCCAGGAAGCCGTAGAAATTGCCTTCGGTGCCGGCCACCGGGATGAAGGCCAACACGCCGAACACCGCCGCGATCATCACCACGAAGTTCCACAGGGTGACGCGTGCACCGCCCATCTTGTCCGCCAACCAGCCACCGAGCGGACGCACCAGGGCGCCGACCAGAGGGCCGAGGAAGGCGAACTTGAGCGGATCGACGCCGGGGAACTGGGTCTTGATCAGCATCGGGAAGCCAGCGGCGAAGCCGATGAAGGAGCCGAACGTGGCCAGGTACAGCCAGCACATCAACCAGTTGTGCTTACGCGTGAAGATCACCGATTGCTCTTTGAACGACGCCTTGGCGCTCGACAGGTCGTTCATGCCGAACCAGGCCGCCAGGGCCACCGCGGCAATGAACGGCACCCAGATGAAGCCGGCGTTCTGCAGCCACAGTTGGCCACCGTCGCCCAGCTCCTGCGCTTGCCCGCCGACCGCGCCGAACAGGCCGGCCCCGATCACCAGCGGCACGCTGAACTGCATCACCGAGACGCCGAGGTTACCCAGGCCGGCATTCAAACCCAGGGCCGTACCCTGCTGCGACTTGGGATAAAAGAAGCTGATATTGGCCATGCTCGAGGCGAAGTTGCCGCCGCCGAAGCCGCACAGCAGCGCGATGATCACGAAGACGCTGTAGCTGGTGCTTTGGTCCTGCACCGCGAAGCCCATCCACAGCGCCGGCAGCAGCAGCGAGGCGGTGCTCAGGGCGGTCCATCTGCGCCCGCCGAAGATCGGCACCATAAAGGAGTAGAAAATCCGCAGCGTAGCGCCGGACAAACCGGGCAGCGCCGCCAGCCAGAACAGCTGGTCGGTGGTAAAGCTGAAGCCGATGCTGTTCAGGCGCACGGTCACCGCGCTCCAGACCATCCATACGGCGAACGCCAGGAGCAGCGCGGGGATCGAGATCCACAGGTTGCGGGTCGCCACCGCCTTGCCGCTACTTCCCCAGAACGCTGGGTCTTCCGGGCGCCAATCGTGGATCAGCGGGCCTTTTTCAGGCTGTTGCAGGACGGACATGGTCACTCTCCTGTAGAAATTTCAGGACATCGCAATCGCGGGCGTCTATGCGGACGGGCCCATAACCGGGGTTTGCCGCACTTCGCTGAAATACATCCAGATCAGGGAGACCCAGACCACGCCGTACATCAGCATGAAGCTCGAGCTGCGCACGCCGGTGAGGTCCACCAGGGCGCCGAACATGATCGGCAGGACGAAACCGCCCAGGCCGCCGGCGAGGCCGACGATGCCGGAGATGGCACCCATGTTTTCCGGGTAGTCATCGGAGATGTACTTGAACACCGAGGCTTTGCCGAAGGCGAAGGCGATACCGACGATGAACAGCAGCACGGTGAAGGCCCAGGCATTCAGGCCGATGCTGAAGGTTTGCGGGCCGGTGACCGTCTGGATGGTCAGCTCGGTCTGCGGGTAAGAGAGCAGGAACAGGCAAATCCAGCTCACCCACATCACCCACCAGGTCACGCTCTGCGCGCCCCACTTGTCCGACATCCAGCCGCCCATAGCGCGCAGCACGCCGCCCGGCAGGGAGAAGCAGGCGGCCAGCAGTGCCGCGCTTTGCAGGCTGAAGCCGTATTCCTGGACGTAGTACTTGGTCATCCACAGGGCCAGGGCCACGTAACCGCCAAAGACGATCGAGTAGTACTGGCAGTAACGCAGCACCTTGGGGTCCTTGAGCGCGCGCAGCTGATCGCCCAGGGAGGCATCGCTGCGTACCCGGTGCGCTTTGTTCTCGTAGGTGAAGAACCAGAACAGCAAGGCGGTGACGAACATGATCGCCGAGTAGACCTTGGGCACCATCTGCCAGCTGGCTGCGGCGATGATCCCCGGCGCGACGAACTTGGTCAGCGCGGCGCCGGCGTTACCGGCACCGAAGATGCCCATGGCGAAGCCCTGGTTATGCTTTTCGAACCACTTGGCGACATAGGCGATACCGACCGAGAAGGAACCGCCCGCCAGGCCGACGAACAGGCCCAGCACCAGGAAGTGCCAATACTCGGTGGCCATGCTGATCATGTAGATCGGCAGCACGCAGACCAGCATCAGCAGGAAGAACACGATGCGCCCGCCGAAGCGGTCGGTGAGCATGCCCAGCGGCAGACGCACCAGCGACCCGGTGAGCACCGGCGTGGCCGCCATCAGGCCGAACTGGGTTTCGTTGAGTTGCAGCAACTCTTTGATCGGAACGCCGAGGACGGCGAACATCATCCAGACCATGAAACAGATGGTGAACGCCAGGGTACTCATCCCCAGCACCAGACCCTGTTTTGCTCTCAGACTTGCCATAGCGGACTGCCTCAATCGCTTAACCATGGCCGCACACTAGATAGCCGACTGCCCCGGGCAATTGACTTGAGTCAATTAAGCCCACCCCGCTTCGGCCTACCCTGATGCTCTGTACCTCCTTAGTGGTAGTGCTGCCTTGTTATGAAAAACCCTTTAAAAACAAATAGATAAATAAAAATACTACAGTTCACGAATTAGCCTTGGGCAATTCGGATTCTTTAGAGGTAGGTCAGTCGATGTTGAGATGGATGCGCAACTCATTGCCGGTCAGAGCCGGGTTCGCGGTGACGCTGATCGCCGTGCTGGCCCTCGGCAGCTCACTCAGCGCCGGGCTGATCGCCTGGTTCAGCGAAGACGACGCCGCGGCGATCAACACCGCGGGCTCCCTGCGTATGGCCACCTACCGCATCAACTGGCAACTCGAAGCCGGCGCCTCCGCAAGAAGCCTTGTGGCGCTGGGCGATGACCTGCAGCAGCGCCTGGACACCGGCAACCTGCAACAACGCGTGAGCATCGGCACCGACGATCCCTTGTCGCAGACCTACCACGAGATCCAAACGCTCTGGCAGCAACAACTGCGCCCGGCGCTGGATCGCGGCGACAAGGCGGCCTTCCAGCAACACACCGAAGCCTTTGTCGAACAGCTCGAGCATTTCGTCCTGCTGCTGCAAAAACAGAGCGAGCGCCGTCAGGGCTGGCAGCAGAGCATCCAGGGCGCGGCCCTGTTGATCACCGTGATCATCCTGCTGGTGGGCATGTACGAATTGCAGATCAATGTGATCACGCCCATGCAGGAGCTGGTCAAAGCCGCCGAACGCTTTCGCAACGGCGACCACAGCGCGCGGGTCGAATTCCGCTCCGAGGACGAACTGGGGCAGATGGCCGAAAGCTTCAACGCCATGGCCGAAACCATCGAAGAATCCCACCGCACCCTGGAAAGTCGTGTGGCGCAAAAGACCCTGACCCTGGCGCAAACCAATGCCGCCCTCGAACTGCTCTACCAGAGCAGTAGCAGCCTGGCCACCAGCCAGGCCAACGCCGAGCGCCTCGACGAACTGATCAACCGCTTCCAGCAACGCCTGCCCGGCCTGCGCCTGACCCTGTGCCTGCACGACAACCTGCAAGCACCCGCCGAACAGCTGCTGGCCCTGCACGGCAGCGAAACCCGCGAAGTCTGCGCGCGCACCGATTGCGACACTTGCGAACGCAAGAACAACCCCGACCAGGCCGTGTTCGGCATCAGCAACCAGGGCAACGACCTGGGCGAGCTGAAAGCCTACTTCCGCGATGGCCATCAACCGCAGGCCTGGGAAACCGCCCTGATCCAGGCCCTGGCCAACCTGATCGGCACTGCGCTGTCGCTCAAGCGCCAACGCGAGCAGGAGCATCGCCTGTTGCTGCTCGACGAACGCACCATCATCGCCCGCGAACTGCACGACTCGCTGGCCCAAGCGCTGTCGTACATGAAGCTGCAAGTCAGCCGCCTGCAAACCCTGATCCGCCGCGGTGAAAACCCCGAAATGCTCGACAGCGTCAGCGGCGAACTGCGCGACGGCTTGAACACCGCCTACCGGCAACTGCGCGAATTGCTGACCACCTTCCGCCTGCAAATCCAGGACGGCGGCCTCGACCAGGAACTCAAGGACACGGTGGAAGAATTCTCCCAACGCGGCGCCTTCGCCTGCGAACTGCAGATCGACCGGTTGGCATTCCAACTCTCGGCCAGCGAACAGATCCACCTGCTGCAGATCACCCGCGAAGCGCTCTCCAACTGCGCCCGCCACGCCCAGGCCGAGCACGCCTGGCTGCACTTGCGCCAGGTCGGCGAACAAATCGAACTGCTCGTCGAAGACGACGGCATCGGCTTCAGCCCGGGTTTCGACCCGCGCATGCACCATGGCTTGACCATCATGCAGGAGCGCGCCCGCAGCCTGCATGGCCAACTCAGCATCGAATCGCGCGCCCCCCGGGGCACCCGCATCCACCTGCAATTCCGCCCGGATTTCCTCGGGCGCCACGAACAAGGTAGCGCCGCATGAACGCCCCAACCCGCCATAGCATTCTGCTCGTCGACGACCACCCAATGATGCGCCGCGGCATGCGCCAGTTACTCGAACTGGAAGAGGATTTCGAGATAGTCGGCGAAGCCAGCCATGGCGGCGAAGTCCTCGAACTGGTCGGGCGCCTGCAACCCGAACTGATCCTGCTGGACAACAACATGCCGAACATGAACGGCCTGCAGACCCTGAAACGCCTGCGCGAGCTGCACTACGCCGGCAAGATCCTGATCTTCACCGTGTCCGACTCCGAAGACGACATCCGCGACGCCATGCGCCTGGACGCCGACGGCTACCTGCTCAAGGACATGGAGCCGGAACTGCTGATCCAATCGATCCGCGACGCCCTCAACGGCAGCCTGGTCGTCAGCCCCACCCTCACCCGCGTCCTCGCCCAAGCCCTACGCGCACCCCATACCACCTCCCACGTCGACCTCACCGACCGCGAACGCCAAGTGCTGAAAACCATCGCCGCCGGCCACAGCAACAAAGTCATCGGCCACAAACTCGGCATCACCGAGGGTACGGTTAAAGTTCATGTGAAAAACCTGCTGCATAAGCTTGGGCTGCGCTCGCGGGTTGAGGCGGCGGTTTGGGCGATGGAGCATTTGCGGTAGCTGAGGCTCAAGTGTTTGGGTAGTCCATCGTGGCTCGCGTGGACGGTTGCCCTCCCCTCTGCCAGCGTCATGACATCAAGCATTGACAGGGATGTACCACCAATGTCGCGTTTGCCTTTCTTTTCGCTCGCGTTTTCTGCAGTGACTTATCTGAAATTCAATAATTTGGCTGTGACACTAGGCTGTTGTGGGGCGTGCTCAGCCTTTGATGTGACATCAATGATTATTAATTAATAGGTAACCAATGTTCACAATCTTCGTCGACACTTGCGTTTGGTGGAACTGGTTTACCTATCGCGCTGGCACTCAAATGGATGAGCGTGTTGGCGAGCATTGCAAAAACCTTGATGAAATATATCGGCTCGTGCAGTCTCGCCCAGATAAAGTCCGCATTCTGCACAACAAGAAAGTTGAGAATGAACTTGGCGAACGTTTCAAGACAGAATTCATGAAAAAAATCCTTCCCGTATCGGATAAAGTCCCAATTCCATTAACTCGGCTCGATGGTACCTATTGCCTTGACGGTTCTTTTATTTACGGTGGCCGAATGGGTGGAAGTCTTCGAGGCCTACTAACATTTGATGGATATGATCAAGAGCTCGAAGTAGCTAAGGCCGCGAGCAATCTTAAAAGCGGGAAAAACTCTATGATCAAAAGTCACGCAAACGAGAGTTTGACATTGAGCATATGGAGTCAGCGCTTCAGGCCAATGCACACCTTTTTCTTACAAACGATGAGCGAACCATATTGGAACTACTGCAAAGAGCTGCAGAAAAACATGAGGTGACTCACCCCATTTGCGTTATGCATACAATCGCAAAAACACCTACCGCCGCTCTGGATCTAATAAAGAGTGAGTTGACCGTACGATGATCGTACCCACGCTCTGCGTGGGAGCTCAGCCCTAGACGCTCCGCGTCCATGCCTCGTTCGCTGTGATGCAGAGCGTCACAAATCAGGATATGTATTTTTCAAATAGCCCCGTGAATTCTTCAACGGTTTCTCTGATCCTCTCCAACTCGTCTCTACCGAGCGCACCAATTCTCTTGCTTATTACTTTCACCGTAACCAGGAGATCATCATCCCCTTCAACAAGAGCAATATCTTCGTTGACACACTCAATCATCGATCGAAGCATGATTAGGTTAACCTCATCAAGGCGAGCCCTGATCATAGCCAGTGCTGCGGACTGGTTTATAGAGTAAAAAATATTGAACGCAGTGGCCTGGTAGTAAGGCTCTTCATCCGGGTTTTGCAGTATTTCTAATGCAAATTTCTCGGCCAGCTCCCGATGCGTATATTTTAATTCTATGAGCGCATCCGCAGACTCTTCGTAATCTTCCGGATTAACAATTTTGTTCCAAATGATTTTTTCTTCATCTTTATTCATCAGGGTCACCGGTTTTTAGCTGGCATGAGCTTTAGGGTAGTTAGGTAGGCGCGACCATCTTCCAAGATCGCCCAAGTCGTTTCAACTTGAAGCAGGCCCTTGGGCCCTTCCAGTAGGCTTGGCACCCACAAGCGATTCTCCGAGTTCACTGCCTGCCCTACCTCCAAGAGGTGTTCGATAATGGTCTGATTATTATCTGGCGTATCTTCAAGCCCAATATTATCGAGATGGCGCTTCATGTCCATTGAGCGTTCAAGATTGTGCTCTTGCTTTTTCAGCCTATCCAAAAGCCTCTCATTATTAGGATCCGCATCAAATAGCTTTCGGTTTGTCTGCTTGAGATTTTTTAGCGCTTTAAACTCTTCCCGCACATCCGGAACTTTCCCCCTTGCGTACAGGGTTACCTTGTCCAGCGGAACAATGGCCTTACCCTCGACAGCGGCATTGATTACTTTTCCAGTCGTAGGCGCGGTGAACTGTTCGATCTTCAGGGCCTTGCGTTTCGGTGGAGGTACCTCTGCCTTAATTTCTTTCGGCCTAGGTACTTCTACCGTTTGGGCACCAGTTCCTTGGCCTTTTCCATAGCCCTTACGCTTGATCTTCAAGTTTTTTAGCGTTCGGCTAAGGCGTTGCAGAGCATTGCCAAGCCGTTTTAAGGACGCTGCATGACGCAGAGAAGTGGCGCCCCGTGCGACGACGGCGGCGCCACCTGTGAAAACAAACAGAAGAGCAGCCAGGACCAGTTCGAATGCGGCACCGCCGCTAAATTCGGCGATCTCTTCGACATTCTGCGCCTTGGCATAATCGACCGCGAAGCGGCCAAGCATGTCTTTGCTGGGGCCGTCTTCATAGATGAAGCAAGCGATTTCATAGGCTTCTGCGATCATTTCGCGGGTGATGCTGGCGGGGTCGAAGCCGAGGGCCTCCACCAGTTCTTCATGCTGCGCGGCGGAGTAGTTGTTGAGGAAGTTGGCGTACCAGCCTTCCTGGGGCGTGGCCTTGGCCTTCCAAGCGCTGGCCAGCATATTCCAGGCAGTGTTGAAGGGATTGATCAGGTCGCTCATTTCCTTGAACGACTTGATCATGCCCCAAGCACCGAGGAAAAAGCCTTTGCCGAAAGCGAAGCGGACGTGAAAGTAGTTGACCACTAAATTGCGGCCATCCTGCTCTTTGCGCAGTTGCTTGGCTTCCGCACGCTCGGCGGCGAGTATCTCGTCGAGGGCAGCCTGCATTTCGCTACGGGCGCTAGCCACGGCAGTGTCGACATCGACATCCGCCAGCAATTGCGCTTCGTAGTGGTTGGCTTGCAGTTGCTGGATAAAGCTACCGCGCGCATCCAGGCCACCGCGGATGGGCGAGCCCTGGTCGGCGGTCAACAGGTAAGGGATGTTCGGAGGGAGCAGTTCGCCGTTATCCCAGATAAAGCGCATGCCGACCATACGCTGGGGTGCGCTGGCCGGTGGGGTTTGCATGGGGCGGCGAGCTTGTTGGTCGAAGTTGCCGTTGTAAGGTTCCGGCTCGGGAGCTTTCCTGATATGCCGGTTGTTAGGTACGTAGCCACTCATTGTCTCGGTTCCGTCCGATTGTTACGCCATGCCGGGCGTGGCGCCGGCCGTTTGGCTGAAGCGGCGATTCTAGCCGAAGGCCGGTGCGCAGAAGTTCGCACGCGGGGTTAGAAAGGCAGGTTATGTGAGTGGAGTCTCGCAATGATGGACAAAGCTAATGGCGGACAGCGTCATGCGGCGCACAGACATGTAAGAGCAATGCGCCCGCTCTGGTAGCCCGGATGCAATCCGGGGGCGATTTAATGCCGAACATTGCTCCCGGATTTCATCCGGGCTACGGCGCTCTCCAGTGGATGGGTTGAGCGTAGCGATACCCATGCTGTCGATCATAAATAACACCGCGTTGAATCACTGTTGGGTTACGCGGCGGCAGATGGCGATGGCGTTGTTTAAACCGCGACAATCGCCGCTAATCCAACCTACGAACGGCAAGCAACTCCCATGCGCCCGCATGCACTTACTGATCGTAAAGAAAGGTGTCATCGAGTTGGTCGGCGGCGCTGACGGTGACTTGCAGGTCGTTGACCAGGCCATCGGTCAGGCCGTAGATCCAGCCGTGTACGGCCAGCGGTTGGCCGCGGCGCCAGGCGCTTTGCACGATGGTGGTGTGGCAGACGTTGCGCACCTGGCGTTGTACGTTCAGTTCGCACAGCAGGTCGACCTGGGCTTCCGGCTCCAGCCCTTGGAAGCGTTCGAGGTTTTGGTGATAGAGCGCCTTGAGTGCGCGCAGCCAGTTGTCGATCAGCCCCAGCGCTTCATGGCCCAGGGCCGCGCGCACGCCGCCGCAGCCGTAGTGGCCGCAGACGATCACCTGCTTGACCTGCAGCACGTCGACCGCGTACTGCAGCACCGAGAGAAAATTCATATCGGTGGCCACCACCATATTCGCCACGTTGCGGTGCACGAACAGCTCGCCGGGCATCAGACCGACCACTTCGTTGGCCGGCACGCGGCTGTCCGAGCAGCCGATCCAGAGGAATTCCGGGCGCTGTTGCCGGGCCAGGCGGGCAAAGAATTCCGGGTCTCTGGCGGTGAGCGATTCGGACCAGAAGCGGTTATTGGCCAGTAGTTGTTCGACGTCCATCGGGTTCCCCTTTCCTCGCCGGCGGCAAGAATGTGGCAAAAGCATAGCCAGCAAGAGCGGCCTGGCGGATTGTCGTAGATCAATATTCCAATCGCGCTTTCGCCGACCGCACTGCCGCGACAAAACGTCACCGGGCGGCAAACTTGATGGCAATCAACATGTTCGACGCTTGCCACACCTACCGTGCCCACAGAATTCATCTGATGAGGCATCGCTATGAAAACCCGTATGACGCCAATCGCCCTCGCCCTGCTCGCCTGTGCCAGCGGCGCCGCTGCCGGCGAAGACTTCGGCAAGTTGATCGAGGACGGCAAGTTGATCCTCGATGCGCGCTACCGCTATGAGCATGTCGACCAGGACAACGCGTTGAACAACGCCAACGCGCAAACCCTGCGCACCCGCGTCGGCGTACAGAGCGGCAAGTGGTATGGGCTTTCGGCGCTGGTCGAGGCGGATAACGTCAGCCGCATCGGCGATGCCAGCTACAACAGCACGCGCAACGGTCAGGGCGATTTCTCCCCGGTGGTCGACCCGGACGGCAGCGAGATCAACCAGGCGCTGCTGCGTTACGACCACCAATACGGCAGCGCGGTGCTCGGCCGCCAGCGCATCAATCTGGATAACCAGCGCTTCGTCGGCGGCGTGGCCTGGCGGCAGAACGAGCAGACTTACGACGGCGCCCTCGGCCAACTGAAACCGCTGGATGGCCTGACCCTGACTTACGCCTATATCGACAACATCAACAGCATCTTCGGGCCTGACGACAATCGCTTCGACAACCGCAGCAACCCGGCCAATATCGAGGGCCACAGCCACCTGATCAACGCCCAGTACGTGCTGCGCCCCGAGCTGACGCTCACCGCCTATCACTACCTGCTCGGCCTGGATAACCTGGCGATCGCGCCGGCCGCGGCCTATTCCACGCTGTCGAGTAAAACCACCGGTATGCGCTTGCATGGCGCGCTGTCAGGGTTCAGCTACGCCCTGGAGTACGCACGCCAGCGCGACTACGCCGACAACCCCATCGAGCTGAGCAGCGAGTACTACCTGGCCGAACTCGGTTACAGCCTGGCCGGCACCGCGTTCAAAGCCGGCCTGGAAGTCCTCGGTGGCGACAACGGCCCGAGCAACCGCGCCTTCCAGACCCCATTGGCGACCAAGCATGCCTTCCAGGGCTGGGCCGATATCTTCCTCACCACCCCGGCGGCCGGGATCAAGGACAGCTACCTGAGCGCGGGCGCGCCGCTGCTCGGCGGCACCCTCAGCGGGGTTTACCACGACTATCGGGCGGAACGGGGCAGCAGCCATTACGGCGAGGAGTTCAACCTCTCCTACGCCCATCCGGTGCCCGGTGTGAAAGGCCTGGTCGGCCTGGTCAAAGCCGCGCGCTACGACGCCGACGACTTTGCCATCGATACCGACAAACTGTGGCTACAGGCGCAGTACAGCTATTGATCGCCCCTCGGCCGCTGCGTTGCGCGGCGGCCGAACCGCACAGGAGCTAGTGTTGTTGCCGGTCCCTGATCGCTGCATTGAAACGCTCGACCACCTCACCGGGGATTTTCAACGAGAAGATGTAGTGCAGCGGGTCTGCGACCTGTTCGTCGATGACCAGTCGGCGTATCGGATAGGAGGAAGTCTGCGTAAGCATCTGGGCAACGCTGTCCTCGAGGATGAAGCCGTCCAGGCGGTTGCGGATCAACATCTCGATCATCTGCTCGTTGCTGCCCAGGTACACCCGCTCCACCTTGTCTGCGTTGTCGTTAAGGATACGGTCCATTTTCTCGCCGTAAGAGTTTCCGCGGAAAAGCCCCAGGTAACGTTTGCCTCCATGTGCTGCTACGGACTGTATCCAGCCGTAAAGCGAAACCGAGGCGGTTTGGTTGCGGGGCTCGCCCTTGGTGACCAGGACGAACTGCTCCTGGCGGTAAGGAACGGAATACTGGGCGAATTCGTCGCGCTCTTTCGAATAGCCGGCGCCGTATAAAAGATCCAGCGAGCCGTCGCTCAACATGTGTAGCGCGCGGACCCAGGGCACCTGGGTCATATGCAGATCGCAGCCAGCGACATCGGCTGTGGCTTTTAGAAGATCGTATTCGAGGCCCTGGAACTGGCCATCCTTCAATACGATATAGGGCGGCCAATCATCCCAGCCGACCCGCAGTTCACACTCGCCATGGGGCTGGTCCGCCAGGGTCGATGCGCAGATAAAGGCCAAAATGGCGGGCAATAACCTGGAAAACGAAGGGTACCGCATGGTTTTTCTCATAGATGGCACATAGCCCTATATAAAGCCTATCCGGCAGCCGTTCAACCTGCAGGTGCCGGAAAGCGGCAGAACGCCACGCTGCCTCTTTGGAGGTAGTGCCTCGGAGGAATGGGCGCACCGGCGCGATCGCCCTAGCATGGCGGTCAAGGAGGTGCCCCAATGCTCACCGACGTAACGACGCTTGCCGCACTTCGACAACATCACCTGTTCGCTAAATTGCCCGAAGCCGCCTTTCAGGAAGTCTGCAACCTGGCGATTTCACGCAAGCTGGAAAGCGGCGATATCCTTTTCCATCAGGGCGATAAGGCCGAGCGTTTCTATCTGCTGCTGCACGGGCAGATCAAGTTGATCCGCGTGCTGCTCGAAGGTCAGGAGAAGCTGGTGGAGGTGATATCCGCCGGCCAGAGCTTTGCCGAAGCGCTGTTGTTTAGTGGTGCGCGGCATTATCCGGTGACCGCCGGGGCCTTGAAGAACTGTTCCTTGGTGAGCATCGACGGCGGGCATTACCGGCAACTGCTGGAAAGCCAACCGAAGATCTGCCTTGATCTGCTGGCCGCGTTCAGCATCCGCCTGCATCAGCGTCTCAACGAAATCGACACCCTGTCCCTGGCCAACGCCAGCCGCCGCGTGGCCCGTTACCTGTGTCAGCAGCAGGCCGCGGGCAACGGCAAGATCCAGCTCAGCGTGCCCAAACGCTTGATCGCTTCACAGCTGGGCATTCAGCCGGAAACCTTCTCGCGCATTCTCCATCGCCTGATCGATGCCGGGCTGATCGCCATGGAACGCCGCGACATCCGCGTGCTGGATAGCCTTAACCTGGCCAATTATTGCGATTGAGTTGTGCCGTAGCCGGATGTAATTCGGGGGAGCGGTCACTTCGTAAGGCCGTGACTTCGTAGGGTGGATAAAAAAAGCGTCAGCCACACGTCCCGATTCTGACTACAACAGCGGACGCAGAACGTAGCCTGGGTTGAGCGAAGCGATACCCAGGGCACCGATACCCAGGTATCGCTTCGCTCAACCCGGGCTACCATTTTGATCGTTTCCACGTGGACGGTTCGACGTGGGAACGATCAAATTATTGCGATTGAGTTGGATGTAATTCGGAGAGCGGTCAATTCGTAAGGCCGTGGCTTCGTAGGGTGGATGAAAAAAGCGTCAGCTACACGCCTCGATTCGGACTACAACAGCGGACGCAGAACGTAGCCTGGATTGAGCGCAGCGATACCCAGGGCATCGATACCCGGGTATCGCTGCGCTCAACCCGGGCTACCATTTTGATCGTTCCCACGTGGACGGTTCGACGCCTCGATGTGGAAACGATCAGACAGCGGACGCCGCTGCCGGCCCTACACCGCCTGGGCTTTGCCTGTCGACGCTTGCTCCTTGACGGTTTCACCGAGGGCGCAGATCAGCGCCCAGAGCCTGGGCGGCAGATTGTCCGGGTCGAGGCTGTCGAGCAGGTTCTTGATGCCCAGCCCCAGGTCGGTATCGCCTTCGATGGTCAGGCGGCGGCGAAAAAACAGGGTATCCGGGTCTTCCTGGCGGCTGGCGAGCAAGAGGAACTCGCGCCAGTTGCCGCGAATGCACACATCCACCCGCTCGTCAGCGGCGATACGCAGGCCGCAGGCGTCGCGGGTCAGGCACCAGGCCAGGTGCAGGTCGCTGACTTCCAGACGCAACCAGCGGCCTTGCAGCAAGTCGAACTCGCCGCTGGCGAGGGGCTCGGCGAACAGACGCGCGATGACTTTCTCCAGCACCAGGCGCTGCAACGCGAAGGGTAGGTGCTGGCTCAAGGGCAGCAACGGCTGGCCGGCGCGCATGGCGAAACGGGCGAAGGTTTTCATAAGGTTCTGTCCCAATCATGTGTTGCGGGCGGCTTTTGTAGGGTGGGTTAGTGGCGCGGAATCGGGTTGGTGAAGTAACTGCGGGATCTGTGTGCCACGTAACCCACCAAGCGGTCTTCGGACTGGTCCCGCTGCTGGGTTACGGCGCCACTGATTAAGCACCGACAGATAGCCCGTCGTGAATGCCTGCGGTTGGCAGGAGGCCCGACCTCGGGGCGAGCTTTTCGCTGTAAATCAAACAATCGGTCGGCAGCCCTGCGGGCTGCATTCGCCGCGGGGGCGCACCTCCTACAGGGTGTAGCTGCATGCAACACATGGCTGGGACATAGCCTTTCATAATGCCAATTCCTCGGCACCAAGCATGCCGGCGCGGCCGTGCCAATAGCCGTTGCAACCTTCTACGGCGAGCGGCGGCAGTTCGCCGTTGCGTACCGCATCGAAGGCTTTGACCACCCCGCTCATGCCTTCGGCGCGCGGGCTCAAACGCAGCAGATCGGCGCCGCTTGCGCGCAGTTGGGCATAGTCGGCCAGCAGGTTATTGACCTTGGCCGACATGGTCTGGATGCCGTTGAGGGTGAACAGCGCCTCCTGCTCCTGGCTGTGCAGAACAATGCCTTCCGGGTAGTTCTCGCAGCAGATCCGGCAGTCGTCCTTGGGGCGGTTTTCCGCCCGCGCGGTAAAGCAGCGCGCCGAATACGCCAGGGGTAGATGCCCGTAGGCGAAAACTTCCACTTCAGGCCGTGCGACGCCGAGGCTGTCGAGCTGCTGCAGCACGCTCAGCAGCAAAGCGCCGGAGCACTCCACCGGCGGCACCCAGCGCTGCAGGCCGCAATCGATCAGTTCGGCCAGGGCATGGCCGTTGTAAAGGTTGAGCGCGGGGCCAGCGACGAAGGGCAATTTGCGTTCGTGCAGGAGCTGCACCGCGCCCATGTCGTTGGCCTCCACCAACAGTTCGCCGTTGTCGCACAGGCGCTTGAGGCTGGACAGCTCGGACGCCGCCTCGACCAGCGCCAAGCCGGACAGCACCAGTTCGGCGCGGGTGCATTCGCGCAACTCGCGGGCCAGACCGAGCCAATCGTCCAGGCTCAAGGCGCGACGTTTGGAGCACACGGTTTCGCCGAGGTAGATCACATCCAGGGCTTGCTCGGACATATCGGCATAGAAATCCAACAGCTTCTCGCGGCGCCAATAAAACAGTACGGGGCCCAGGCTGAGTTTCATGATGGCCTCCTCATTGCCAGGATCGGTGGTAGGCGCCCAAGGTGGTCTGGCTGCCTTCGGACAGCTCGTCCAGCGCGATGCGCCACTGCGGTTGCACGGCGTAGCTTTGCGGCGCCCGGGCATGAGCATCCAGGGCGCTGCGCCAGACCCGGGTGACTTGCTCAACATAGGCCGGGCTGCGCTGCCGGCCTTCGATCTTCACCGCACTGACGCCCATGGCGGCGAGCTGCGGAATCAGGTCCAGGGTATTCAAACTGGTGGGTTCCTCCAGGGCGTGGAAGCGCTGCCCGTCGACCAGAAAACGGCCCTTGCACAGGGTCGGATAACCGGCCGGTTCGTCCTTGCCGTAGCGGTCGATCAGCACGCCGTTGAGGCGCGAAGTCAGCCCCTCGGCGTCCTCCTGCCAACGCACCGCCTTGGCCGGAGAACAGACGCCGCAGAGGTTGGGCGACTCGCCGGTGAGGTAGGACGACAGGTGGCAACGGCCCTCGGCCATGATGCACAGGCTGCCGAACGCGAAGACCTCGATCGGCACCGTGCTTTTGTCCGCCACCTGCCGCACCTGGGCCAGCGACAGCACCCGTGGCAGCACCGCGCGGCGGATGCCGTAGCGCTGCTGATAGAGCGCCAGCGCGGCGGCGTTGGTCGCCGAGCCCTGCACCGACAGATGCAGATTGAGGTTCGGGTACTTGCGGCTGGCATAGGCCAGCACACCCGGGTCGGCGGCGATCAGCGCGTCCACGCCGAGGTCCGCGGCCTGATCGACCGCGCGTTGCCAGCGGCTCCAACCATCGGGCTGGGCATAGGTGTTGACCGCCACGTACAGCTGTCGGCCCTGCTGACGGATCAGTTGCAGGCCGCTTTCCAATTGCTTGTCGTCGAGGTTCAGGCCGGCGAAATGTCGCGCATTGGTGTCGTCGCGAAACCCCACGTAAACCGCATCGGCGCCCTGCCGAACCGCGGCCTTGAGCGCAGGCAAACTGCCTGCCGGGCAAATCAGTTGCATGGAAACTCCGTACCGGGGCAAAGAATTAGGACTCTAGGGATTTACCCGCGCAGTCGCCTTGATCGGGGTCAACAAGCCCCTGATGCGGCTAACACCACTATCGGGCTCCTACAGTTTGCTGCGCGACAGCGCGGCGTCTGGAGGACGGGGGTTCTCCCACAGGCCCCCATCAGCCGGCAGACAGGTTATATCCACCGAAACGGCGACCTCCTCCCACGACACTCAGTGCAGCAACTCGCCAAACGGCAAGTAGTCGAGCAGATCGCCCTGCTCCAGGGTGCTACCCACATCGATAACCGCCAGGCCATCGGCCCAGCAGGCGGAGGTGAGCATTGCCGAGCCTTGTTGCGGGTGCAGGCACACACGCAGCTGGCCGTCCTGCTCCTGCAACCGCGCGCGCAGGTATTGCCGGCGCGCATTGGGTTTGGTCCAGGCGAACCCGGCCGGCATGCGCAGCGGCTGGGGCAGCACGCTCAGGCAACCCTGGGCACGCAGCAGGAACGGTCGCGCCACCACCAGGGCGGTGATCAAGGCCGCCGCCGGGTTGCCCGGCAAGCCGATCCAGGGTTTGCCACCCACCGAGCCGAAGGCCAGGGGTTTGCCCGGTTGAATCGCCAGGCGCCACAGGTGCAGCTCGCCGAGTTCGCGGATCGCCTGTTTGAGGTGATCCTCCTCGCCGACCGAGACTCCGCCCGAGGTGATCAGCAGGTCCCATTCGGACGCAGCCAAGCTCAGCGCATCGCGGCTGGCAGCCAGCTCGTCGGCCATGATTTCGTAGTCGTGCACTTCCAGCCCCAGGCTTTCCAGCACCCCGGCCAGGCTGTAGCGATTGGCGTTATGGATTTGCCCGGGTTGCAGCACTTCGCCGGGCTCGCGCAGCTCGTTGCCGCTGCTCAGCAAGCCGACGCGCAAGCGCCGATAGACCGCCACCCGCGCGACGCCGAAACTCGCCAGCAAGCCGAGTTCCTGGGCGCGCAGACGTTGCCCCGCGGCCAGCACCAGGGCGCTGGCGGCCACCTCCTCGCCGCGTTTGCGCACATGCTCGCCGCCTTTAACCGGCGGCAGCCACAGTTGCCCGCCTTCCAGCCGACAGTGTTCCTGGGCCACCACGGTGTCGGCGCCGGGCGGCAGCGGCGCGCCGGTGAAGATGCGTACGGCATGCCCGGCCGTCAACGCCTGGCTTGCCGCATCGCCGGCGGCGATACGGCCGGCCAATGGTAGGCAGCCGCCCGCGGCGGGCAAATCGGCTGCGCGCAGGGCATAACCGTCCATGGCGCTGTTATCCCAGGCCGGCACCTCGAATGGCGCGCGCAAGGGTTCGGCCAGCACCCGGCCGAGCGCTTTGCCGACGGCGACGTATTCCACCGGTGGCGGGGCCGGCGCCCGCGCCAGTAGTTCGGCAATCGCCTCATCGACCGGGCGCAGCTCGTCGCCAGCGCAATCGCAGGCGCTCATGAACGGGCTCCGCAGAGCCGCACCTGGGGCTGATCGGCCAGACGTTTGAGATGGGCGACGAAATTGCACGGGCCGGTACGGCTGTCCAATTGTTCGCAAAGAATCTTCTGCCAAGCCGTGCGGCAGGCGTTCGGCGAGCCGGGCAAGCAGCAGATCAGTACGCCGTTGCTGATCCCGGCCAGGGCGCGCGATTGCAGGCTGGAGGTGCCGATCTCCGCCAGGGAGACCTGGCGGAACAGCTCGCCGAAGCCATCGACCTGCTTGTCCAGCAAGGGCGCCACCGCCTGCGGGGTGTTGTCGCGGGCGGTGAAACCAGTGCCGCCGGTGATCAACACCACCTGCACCAAGGGGTCGGCGATCCAGGCGCACAGCTGGGCGCGGATCTGCCAGATGTCGTCGATCACCAGAGCACGCTCGACGAGGGCATGGCCGGCGGCCTCCAGGCCGTCGATCAAGGTCTGCCCGGACGTATCGGTCGCCAGGCTACGGGTGTCGCTAACGGTCAATACCGCGATACGCAACGATTGGAAATCGGCACTCGATAAATGAGCCATGCGCAAAGCCTCCATTGGGTGTGTCGGCAGACTGCATCGGCGCCCCGGTGCGGCCTATTCCTCGTTGGAGGTATGCCCTCGCGCCACGGGACCGCGAGCCCCGTAGCACCGGGCTTCGGCCGCTGCTGCGACGCAAGGTCGCGGGCATAGACCGAAACGACGAGATCAACCTGAATCTGTCGGAAGCGCTTTAGCGGTGAGTTTTCAACGGTGGCAATCGCGGCTGAAGCCCCTCCCACGTCCGACAGCGGCATTCGCGGTGCGCCATGATGGGTTACGCCGCGCATGGAGGGATGACTTACCTGAATACCCTGTTGGCGGCTAACCCATCCTACGGGCGGCGTCGCAAGGTCGCGGGCGCTGGAACGATGCTGGCGTAGGTCGGGTTAGCGGCAATTGGCACAGTGCCGGTCACACCGCGATTTACGCTGCCGCGTAACCCGACAACGGTATTCGCGGCTGAAGCCCATCCCACGCTCCGACAACGCTATTCGCACTCGCGTAGGCTCAGCGCTCGAGTTGCTGCAGGCCTGCAAGACTCGGCGCGGCGAGCTGGTGTTCGAAGGCTTTGCACACCGCGCCCATGCTCAGCCGGCCGATGGCGGAAAGCTCAATGCGCTCGCGGCTGAGCGTTAGCAAGCCGTCGCCGGCCATCTGCTCCAGCAACGGCCAGGCCGAGGCGAAATAGTCGCGCAGACACACGCCGAAGCGCGCTTCGATGGCGCCTATGTCCACGGCGAAGTTACACATCAGGCTATCGACCAACGCGCGCCGCAGGCGATCGTCGAACCCGCAACGCAAACCGCGGCTGGTCGCCAGCTGGCCCATCTCCAGTTGCCGCTGATAGCGCTGCAGGTCGCGACTGTTCTGCGCATAGAGATCGCCGACCTGGCTGATCGCGGCCACGCCGAGGCCGATCTGGTCGCAATCGGCGTGTTGGCTGAAGCCCTGGCAGGTGCGCCGCAGCTGGCCGTTTTCCTGGGCGATCGCCAGGTCGTCCTCGGGCAACGCGAACAATCCCCTGCCGATATAGCGGTAACCGGCGAGGCTCAGTTGCTCGACACCGAGACGGCGCATCGCCGCCTTATCCTCGCGACTGGACAAGCCCCGCGTGGAAAAACGCCGCTGCGGCCAATAACGCAGTGGCGGCTCGGCGTAGTCGAACAGGGTCACCCTGCCCGGCTGCAACTCGACGATGGCGGCGACCTTGCGGGCGAAACTGGCCCGGGTTTGCCAGACGCGGCCGTAGCCCAGTTCGATGTTCACCGAGCGATAGTGCAAGGCCCGCGCGGCGTCGATCAGCGAACGGATCTGCCGTGGATTCTGCAATGCGATCGCCCCGCCGCCGCTGCTCTCCGCGTCTGCCACGCCGATACTGACGTGGTTGAAACCCAGCTCGCGCAACAGGCCCATGGTCGCCCAGCTGGTATGCGCCTGCTCGATCTCGATGGCGTAATCGCCGGAGTCGTAATCCAGCAGGCTGAAGCGCATGCGCAGATGGGCCATCAGCCGCCGCAGCGCGTCGGCGTCGAGCACATTGGCGCCGGCCAGGTGAAATTGCTCGACGCGTTGCTGTTGCCCCAGGTGGCAACCGATCAGGTCGATTTCGCGCTGTAAACGTTGCAGGTAAACGCCGACCGCATCGGCCAAAGCGTCCTCGCGGCCATGGCCGAGCGCGCGCCGGCTGGGCAAGCGCACGGCCAGGGACAGCGGCCGCTGCGCCTGCCGACTGCTGCGCAAGGCGCGCAGCAGATCCAGCGAACCGACCCGGTGATGGAAGGTGCCGCTATCGGGATAGCCGCCATAGCTGAAGCCGCTATAGGCATAGCGGTTGAGCGGTTCGCTGTCCCAGTCGATGGATTCGAACATCTGCTCTCCCCCGGCATGAGCACATGAATACAGTGTCCGGGGGTTCGTGCAAAAGCTCCTTGACCTGCGTCAACTTGGCCAGGGACCAGGCTTATTTCAAGCCCAGACGGCGCGCCAGCTTATGCAGGTTGCTCGGGTCGAGGTCGAGCATGCGCGCCGCGCTGGCCCAATTGTCGGCACACGCTTCCAGGGCCTGCACGATGTTGCGCCGCTGGCAGGCCTCCACCGCTTCGCGCATCGAACAGGCCGCGGCCGGTGCCGGGTCGAGGGTCGTTATAGCGTCCGCCGCGCTGCTTTGACGGATCGAGCTGTCGAGGTCGAGCAGCTCGGGTTCCAGGCTGAGTATCTGCGTGCGACTGGCGCCGCGGCTGAGCAGTTTCAGCGCGGCGCGGCTGATCACGTGTTCCAGTTCGCGTACGTTGCCCGGCCATGGATAGGCCAGCAGGGCCCGCTCCGCCGCGGGCGACAGGCGCATGCTGCGCAAACCCAGGCGTGCGCGATTGAGTTCGAGAAAGTGCCCGGCGAGCATCAGCACATCGTTGCCGCGCTCGCGCAACGGCGGAATCGGCACCGGATACACCGACAACCGATGGTAGAGATCGGCGCGGAAATGCCCGTCGCGAATGCTGTCCGGCAGGTGCCGGTTGGTCGCCGCGATGATCCGCACGTCGACGTGCAGCGGCTTGTCCGCACCCAGGCGTTGAATTTCGCCGTTCTGCAAAGTGCGCAGCAGCTTGGCCTGCACGCTCAGGGGCAATTCGCCGACCTCGTCGAGCAACAGGGTACCGCCGTTGGCCGCATCGAAACGCCCGGGGCGATCGGTGGTGGCGCCGGAAAAGGCGCCTTTGACGTGGCCGAACAACTCGCTTTCGGCCAGCGATTCCGGCAACGCCGCGCAATTCACCTGGATCAGCGGCTTGTTGCGCCGCCGCGACAGGCTGTGCAAGTGACGGGCGAAGAGTTCTTTGCCGACCCCGGTTTCGCCCAGCAGCAGCACCGGCAGTTCCGAGTCGGCGACCACCTCCAGCTCGCCCAGCAATTGGCGGATGGCCTGGCTCTGGCCGAGGATTTCGCTGTTCTCGAGCGGCATCGGGGCGCTTTGCAGGACACTGCGCGACAGGCGCAGGCCACGGTTTTCCTGCTCCAGCCGGGTCACCCGGATCGCCGCCTCGACCATCAGGCTATAGCGCTGCAGATCGCGCCGGGCATTGCTGCCGAAGGTATCGGCATGCAGCGCATCGAGGGTCAGCGCGCCCCATAACTGGCCCTCGACGTAGAGGCTCACGCCCATGCAATCGTGCACCGGTAGGGGCTCGCCGACATGGTTGTCGAGCAGGCCGTCGTAAGGGTCCGGCAACCGGCTGTCCGGCTCGAACCAGGTGGGTTCGCGAGTGGCCATGATCGCTGCGAGTCGCGGGTGCTGGGCGATCACGAAGCGCCGGCCGAGAGCCTCGTGCACCAGGCCGACCGCGGCCACCGGGCGCAGGCTGTCGCCATCCAGGCGTAGCAGGCCGACCGCGCCACAAGCGAAGTGCTCGCGCAGCGTATGCACCAGGCGCTGCAGGCGCACGGCGTTGGCCAATTCGACAGTCAGGTCGGCGAGAAGGCTGGCTTCCAGCATGGTATTTATCACCCCGATTTGGTGGTTAAAACCCTGTCAGATCAAGGTGTTATCAACCACACCTAAGAAATAATCACGATTTTTCAATGACTTGAGCATGGCACGAGTGCTGCTATCGACCAATGACACCGATCAACTCTCGGTCGATTAACCGATTTTCAGCGCCCAAGGAAAACCACCATGCACAACCACCTGCTGGAACAAACCCTCGGCAACCTCGCCTGCGACATTCCCGGCGCCACGCGCCTGTTTCACACCTTCGATCTGGACTTTTGTTGCGGCGGCCAGCAGAGCCTGCGCCAAGCCGCCGAGCGGCGCGGCCTGGAACCGGAGAAAATCGCCGCGGAACTGGGTGCGCTGCACGCCCGCAAAGGCTCGGCGCACGATTGGCGGCTCGAACCCAGCCACCTGCTGATCGCCCACATCCTCAGCCGTTACCACGCCTGCCACCGCGAACAGCTGCCCGAATTGATTCGCCTGGCCAGCCGCGTGGAGCAGGTGTACGGCGAACGCCGCGATTGCCCCAACGGCCTGGCGGACCACCTGCGCGAAATGCAGCAGGAGCTCGAGAGCCATATGCTCAAGGAGGAACAGATACTCTTCCCGATGTTGCTGGAGGGCTTCGGCAGACAAGCCGCGGCGCCGATCGCGGTCATGCGCTTCGAACATGACCACCACGGCGCGGCCCTGGACCGCCTGCTCGGCCTCACCGCGCACATCACCCCACCGGAGGATGCCTGCAATACCTGGCGCGCGCTGTATCGCGGGTTGCAGGAACTGCGCAGCGACTTGATGCAGCACATCCACTTGGAAAACAACGTGCTGTTCGTCAATGAGCTGAAAGCACAACCGATGCCGACACCCGAATAAGCCTGTGGCGCAATCCGGGAACGGTGGTGCAGGTTGTTCCCGGATTTCATCCAGGCTACGGATTGCTAGTCGCAAATACCTGGCTGATACGTAGGAGTCGGTTACAGGGAGATCACTTCCGGATTGCGTTGGCGCTTATTCATCACCAACTCAAATAAAACATGCCCTTGGCCAAGAGCACGATGCCAAGCATATGCGCGAACAGGCTGAGATGAATGATGCGCAGATATCGCCCATTCATGCGCCTGCTTGCGAATAGCCACATGGCACTGAAGAAATGCCCGAGCACGCTTGCCGCGAGCACCAGCTTGAGCAGCAACAAGGTGCCGAAAGACGACGCCAAGGGCGCACTCAGCGCCGGTAGATAGCGCAGCCAGAGCATGCCCAGCCCGGCGCCGAACAACGTCAGCAACACCCAGGGCATCAGGCGTCTGGCGCGCCGGCCGATGGCGCGCTCCAACAAGCGCATGGCCTCGACCGGCACCTGCTTACGCACGCCTTCCAGAATCAGCACCTCGAAGAACACCGTGCCGATGAAGATCAGCGCGGCGAACAGGTGCAAGGTGAGTAGAACGCCGTAACTCATGAGCGACCGCCCCTGTTAGCCCGGCTGCCCATCGACGCGCGCACTGCACAGCATCGGGCCGTAGCGCCAGACGAACAAGGCGAACGCCAGCGCCCAACAAGCGGCCGCCAACCACAGGCCCCAGAAGGGCCAGATCTCGATCAACCCGACGCGGCTCAGCGCGCCCAGGTGCAGCAGGATAAACGCCAGGTTCATCCCCTTCGGCGGGGTCAACATGCGTCCGGTATGGCCCAGGCTGACGCGGGCGATCATGGCCAGGATCAAGCCGCCCATGGCGCCGACGGTCAAGGCGTGCAACGCCTGGCTCTGGCCGCTCAACAGCCCGAAATGCCAGAGCGCCATCCCCAGACAAGCGAGGGCCAGCCAGGCGTAAGCCAGGTGCAGCGACCAGAGCAACGGCACGCGCCAGACACCCGCGTCGTACCAACGCCACAGGCGCAGACCATGGCCGAGCGCCAACAAGGCGAACAACACCCCGTACATGCCGCCGGCCTGTAGTGCGAAACCCGCCACATGTAAAACCGCCACCGCTACGGAGCCGAGCAGCAACAGCCAATCGAGCCACGGCCAGGGCTGCACCGCATTGACCCGACCGAGGCCGCGCTGAGTGAAGAAGGGAATCACCCGCCCGCCGATCAACCCCATCATCGCCGCCACCAGCCAGACTCCGGCCAATACCGCTTGGCGCTGCAGCCCCTCATCGGCGTTCGCCAGGCCGACCAACGACAAGCCATCGACCGCCGCCAAAAGCAGCAACAGCGCCACCACCGGATAATTGCGCTTTTGCCGCACCAGCCACAGCGTGCGCGCCATGACAGCCGCCATCGCCAGCGGGAAGGCCAGCTCCAGCACGCTCAGCCACGCCAGCGGGAGATCGCTCAGCCAAGCCAACCGCGCCAGCAGCCAGACGCCCGCCAACAGCAACAGAGGACGGCCATGCAGCCCCGGCCGGCCAGTCCAGGTCTGCACCGCGGACAACAGAAAGCCGGCGACTATGGCCATGGCAAAGCCGAACAACAACTCGTGTCGGTGCCATACCAACCAACCGCCGGCCGGGTGCCACTCACCGAGCCAACCGCTCAATGCCGCCAACCACAGCGGCACCGCGAACAAAGCGAACAGGCAACCGCCGAGAAAGAAAGGCCTGAACCCCAACCGCCACAGCGGATGGATCGATAGCGCTTTACGGCGGTCAAGCACTTGCATGGGGAACTCCTTGAACAACAACCTGCTGGATTCAGCGATTGGCCCGCGAAAGCGCTGCCAATCGGATTTGAACCCTCCCTTCCATAACTCATGCCAACCTGGAAACGCCCGCTATATCAAGCACCCAGGGACTCACAGGGTCTTTAAAACCCCACCAACCAGGGTAATTTTTACCCTGCCTGGTCCAAATCACAGTGCCGGCCTGGGCCGCATCTCGCCCTTTTCGGCGCTCCGCTAAGCGGCCGCCCCGCCGGGCAATAACGCTGAATGGCGAGCAACATAAAACTGACTCATAAGCCGGGAATGATATCGCTAACAGGCCGTTGAAAAATGTAGGCGAGGCCGCCGAGACAAGGCAAAAACAGGCGAGGAACGGTCGGAGTCGCGGACGACTTTACGTGTTGTAAATGAGCAGTCCGAGCCTGTTTTTAACGCCGTATCGGCAACGTAGGTAGTTTTTCAACGGCCTGCTAATGAAATACCCGATCTCGGCAACTGAACTTTAGTGATGCATTAAAAGGTGGTCAGACTACATAGAATTCGACACTACCTGCCCAACTATGCAGAGAGCGTACGAAGCAGGCATATGTATATAACCAAAGCGAAAAAGTGATGGCATTTTAATTGCGAAACATGCCGTTTGTCGGAGCGATTGGTGTCTTGGCTTTTTGCAGCTACTTTCTAACCTACGCAGCCTGAGGCATGGAAGCATGACAACCGACTTAGGCAGTATCTTGAGCGACCTTTGCGAGTGCAAGGTGTCAAGCACGGGCAGACCAGACGGTAGCTTGGTCCTGGCCTTCAGCCTACGCAACGGCGCAGAATTTAAACGAGTAGTTGATCGAAGTCTCACTCTCGAAGAGATCGTGCGCTTGATAAGGCTTGATCTGTTCAGCGGAAAAGGAGCATTGTCATGTCATACGGCTATTCAGCCATGCTGCACTGATGCACTACCCACTTATTCGAAGAAGCCTTTATTGGAAACCAGAGGCTCGCAATTAAGGGCAAACAGAGCACCAGATAAAATCAATTGACACACCTGCCATGTGGTTTTTCTTGAAAGGGGTCGATTTACGGACGAAGCGCTATCGCGATAGATCCCCGAAGTACTATCGGTCAACATTGAATAGCTGCTCCATGGCAGGAGAGGAATATGGAAATTAGCACCTATAAATATTTTTTCGGCGAATGGAGTTGGGCCGAGCGCGAACAACGCGCGAGTATCCTTCTGTGTGGCTTTACCGCATTTGTAAGTACCGCCACATTAATCAGTGCTATCGCTTTATATAGCAAACAAACCACGGCATCTATATTAAAAGCAGATATCGAATACTTCCCTCATCGTAACGAGTTCAGTTCGGCTTATTCGGCGGGACGCGGGTACGCCACCTGCCAGGTGCAAACGAGCTTGCCGCTGCTCGATCAGCGCAATTGCACGGACGATTGTGCGGGGAACAGCGCCGAACCTCTCGCCCCCGCGGATATCAGCCTGTCGATCCTGCAGTGCCATGAAGACGAAAACACGCTCTATACCGAGTTTTCCCAAGAGCTTTTTCATGGCATGGGAAGCGGCTTGAGCATAGAGATCATCAAACGCAACTGGTCTTTCTAGTTCCACCCGGTAACGCCTCTATTCAGAGCCTTTGAGACGTTCGTAGTATTCGGGCAAGTGCAACAAGGCATGGCGCGCGGCAGCGATCCTGACCTTGTTGCGCTCACCTTCGAACTTGATGGTTTCACTGATCACTTCTATATGCCCGCGAACTTCCATCGCGCAGGCAAAACACATAACGCCATCCAACTCGTCGTCCGCCGCCGCCATACCGGTATTGGCCAGGGCGATAGTCGCAACACTGCGCGCCAGTGCGCCCCGGGCCATTTCGCGGGCCACTTCTTCGCTGGTCAAACCGAAGGTTTCGATGGTTTGCGGGTTAACGCCCAATTGGGACTTTTTCGCCGCCACTGAATAGGCCACGAAGCCGCTATCGAACGCCTCGGCGCAGCCTGGGACATCCGCGATCATCGCGGCGATCAGCCCCGCGGTAGCCGACTCCGCGGTGGTCATAACCAAATTGTTTCGCTTTAGAAAATCGACCGCCTGCTCGATACCTCGCATTCCGCCACTCCTGTTTTTCGCCTGCTGCCGGAGCATTGATCACGGGGAGTTGGAAAGGCTGCAACGCCCGAGGTTCAGAGGTTTTTGCAGTGCTGTTAGCGGCGCCGTCAGTTAATAAAAAAGGTGAAACTTTCTAAATCCACGGTCGGTCTGGATTCCTCGGAGGCTTCAATAAAACGCCAGCTTGTACATCAGCTCGCAAACCACGGAGTCGCTTAACGGCTTGCCATTGAGTGTGCGGGGTTGCCTTGCCCTGCCAGGAAGCATCACCGGAGGATGGTATGGGAAATCTTGGAGCTCCGGCTCAATTAGACGATCTGGACTTTCTAACAGCTAGACCGCAGCTTTTAGAACACATCAATAGCAACAAGAAAAAAATCCTTTATGTGACCTCCGAGTTCGCCGACCTGGTGAAGATCGGCGGGCTCGGCGATGTATCCGCGGCCCTGCCGAGAGCGCTTTCGGCGCACCACGATATTCGCGTACTGATCCCCGGTTACCCGCAGGTGCTGGCCAGCGATAACCGCATTCGCATAATCGGCCGCATCGCCGGCCATGCCGCCCTGCCCGCCTGCCGTATCGGCCGTATGGATCTCAGCGACGGTTTGATCGTCTATGTGATTCTTTGCCCTGCGCTCTATGAGCGCGATGGCTCGCCTTATACCGACACCGAGAACCGCGACTGGCCCGACAACCCTATCCGTTTCGCCCGGCTGGGCTTGGCGGCTGCTGAGATCGCCGCCGGCAACGCCGGGATGCAATGGCGCCCGGAGCTGGTACACGCCAACGATTGGCCCAGTGGCTTGGCCCCCGCATATATGGCCTGGCGCGGGCTGCGCATACCGAGCGTATTCACCATTCACAACCTCGCCTATCAAGGTTTGTGCGATGCGCGGCGCTCGCCGGAACTGGGCCTGCCCGAAGAGGCCATGAGCGGCGCCCGGGCCAATATGGAGTTCTACGGCAAGCTGTCGTTTATGAAAGCCGGCATCGCCTACGCCAGCCATATCACCACGGTCAGCCAGACCTATGCCCGCGAGATCACCACCGCCGATTTCGGCTGTGGGCTCGATGGGCTGCTCAGGTGCATGGTCGACGAGGGCCGCTTGAGCGGGATCGCCAACGGCATCGACGACAGCTGGAACCCCGCCAGCGATCCGCATCTGATCGAAGGTTTCAGCGCTCAGCACTGGCAAGGCAAGCGGGCCAACGCCGCCTATGTGGAACGGCTGTTCGGCCTGGATTGCGATTCCGGCCCGCTGTTCGCGGTGGTCTCGCGTCTGGTCGAACAAAAAGGCATCGACCTCACCCTGGCGGTCGCCGAAACCATCGTCGAAGCGGGCGGCCGGCTCGCCGTCATCGGCCGTGGCGAACCCGAACTAGAAGCCACCATGAGCGGCCTGGCCCTGCGTCACCCCGGTCGCATAGGCGTGCATATCGGCTTCAACGAAACCGATGCGCGGCGCATATTCGCCGCCAGCGATTTCTTGTTGATGCCCTCGCGCTTCGAGCCATGCGGCCTCAGCCAGATGTACGCGCAACGTTTCGCTTCCCTGCCGATTGCCCGCCGCACCGGCGGCCTGGCCGACACCATCGAAGATGGGGTAAACGGCTTCCTCTTCGACGAAGCCAGCCGGCCCAGCTACCTGCAGGCCATTCGACGCGCGCTGCAGGTGTTCCAACATCCCGAGCTGCTCAATGCCATGCGCTGCCAGGCAATGGCCACGCCACTTTATTGGCGTCAAGCCGCGCAGCCGTACGACCAGCTCTACCGCAAACTGGTATTGCCGCACGCGCACGCCGGCGCCGCGAAGGCACTGGCGGAGGGGGTAATTTGATTACGCCGGTCGAGTACAAGCACGGTGCCTTGCGCGAGAACGAACGAACTGCACGGTTTTCACTCTGGGCGCCGAATGCCGCGCAAGTCGCGGTGGTCTTCAGCGATGGCCTGCCCCATGCGATGCATGCAGAAGAGGACGGCTGGTTCAGTGCGCGCCTGGAATGTGCCACGGGTGCGACCTACCGCTTTCTGATCGATCAAAGCCTGTTGGTGCCGGACCCCGCCTCGCGGGCGCAAATCGAGGGTGTGTATGGGCCGAGCCAACTGGTCGACCACAACGCCTACCGCTGGCAAACGACGGATTGGCGTGGGCGGCCCTGGCACGAGGCGGTGATTTACGAGCTGCATGTGGGCCTGTTCGGCGGCTTCAGCGGTGTCGAGGCGTTCTTGCCGACGCTGGTCGAGCTCGGAGTTACCGCCATCGAACTGATGCCCCTGGGCGAGTTTCCCGGGCGACGCAACTGGGGCTACGACGGCGTGCTGCCGTTCGCCCCATCCAGCGTCTATGGCACGCCCGCACAGCTGAAACGCCTGATCGACAAGGCGCACAGCCTGGGCCTGATGGTGCTGGTCGATGTGGTCTACAACCACTTCGGCCCCGAGGGCAACTATCTGGGCCATTACGCCCTGGCCTTCTTCCATGCGGAGGGGCAGACGCCGTGGGGCGCCTCGATCGATTTCCAGCGTCCGCAGGTACGGGACTTTTTCTGTGAAAACGCCCTGATGTGGGTGCTCGACTATCGCGTCGACGGCCTGCGCCTCGATGCGGTACATGCCATCCCCGAACAGGACTTTCTCGTCGAGCTGGCCGAGCGCGTGCACCGTGCGGTCGGCGCCAATCGCCAAGTGCACCTGATCCTGGAAAACGAGGACAACACCGCGGACCTGTTGGAAAAGGGCTACGTCGCGCAATGGAACGACGACTGGCACAACGTCCTGCATGTGCTGCTCACCGGCGAACGCCAAGGTTATTACGCGGACTTCGCCGAAGACCCCACGCACAAGCTGCGACGCTGCCTGGCGGAGGGCTTCGTCTATCAGGGCCAGCTCAACCGCCATGGCCAGGCACGCGGCGAAACCAGCGCGCACCTGCCGCCGACCGCTTTCGTGCTGTTTTTGCAGAACCACGACCAAGTCGGCAACCGCGCGTTCGGCGAGCGCTTGATCGAGCTCGTCGACGAGGATGCGCTCAAGGCCGCGATCGCCTTGCTGCTGCTGTGCCCGATGGTGCCATTGCTGTTCATGGGCGAGGACTGGGGCGCCAGACAGCCGTTCCTGTACTTCACCGATTACCGCGACCCGCTGGCCAGCGCGGTGCGCGAGGGACGACGTAACGAGTTCAGCGAATTCGCCGAGTTCGCCGACCCGGCGCAGCGCGCGCGAATCCCCGACCCCAACGCGCTGAGCAGCTTCACCGATTCCCAACCGCTGTTCGCGCCGCAACAGGACCCCGCCCAGCAGACCTGGCGCGACTATTACCAGGCGCTGCTGAAGCTGCGCCGCGAACACCTGGTGGCGCGCCTACCCGGTGCGCACTCGGAACGTCTGAGTCTGTTCGCCGATGGCGCGCTCGCCGCCATCTGGCGCCTGGGCGACGGCAGCCTGCTGCGTATCGACCTCAACCTCAGCGATAGCACGGTGCACGGCGAGGCGCTCGCGCCGGGCGCGCAGCTGCTGTTCAGTCACGGCCTGGACCTCGGCCACTTCGCCCAGGGCACGCTGGCACCGCGCAGCATCGCCGTAAGCCTGGAGGCCCGGCCGTGAGCGACGCCGCACTGGCCAAGCTGGCCCGCGCCGCTGGCCTGAACGTCGACTGGACCGACGCGGACGGCCGCGCCCAGCATGTCGCCGTGCCCGCCCAACGCGCTTTGCTCGAGGCCCTCGGCCACCGCGCCGGCAGCATCCGCCAGATCGCCGAAAGCCTCGACCTGATCGAGGAACGACAGCGCCATGCCCCCTTGCCGGCGCTGCTCACCTTGGAGCGCGAGCAGACGCTTATCCTCAGCCGGCATTTTCAGCCCGATACGCCTTTTCTGTTGATCTGCGAAGGCGGCGAACGCATCGACGGCCGTCTCGATCATGCCGCCCGGCTGCCGCCAATCGAACGCTGCGGCTATCACAAGCTGCTGATCGGCGGCCAACAACTGAGCCTGGCCGTGGCGCCGCCGACCTGTCAGAGCGTGGCAGAACTTACCGGGCGCCGTTACACCTGGGGCCTGACCGCGCAGCTGTATTCGCTGAGGCGCCCGGGCGACGGCGGTCTCGGCGACAGCAAGGCGCTGGAAATCCTCGCGCGCAGCGCCGCGCAACAGGGCGCCGACGCCCTGGCCATCAGCCCCACCCATGCGATGTTCGCCGCCAACCGGGACATCTACAGCCCCTACTCGCCCTCCAGCCGCCTGCTGTTCAACGTGCTCTATGCCGCGCCCGCGTCGATCCTCGGCGAGCAGGCCGTCGGCGTCGCGCTCAAGGCCTGTGCCCTGGAACACGAGTGGGGGCGGCTCGAAGGGCTGTCGTTGATCGATTGGCCGGCGGTGGCCAGCGCCAGGCAAGCGCTGCTGCGCGCCTTGTATGCGCAATTCGGCGACAGCACGCCGCAACTGACCGAGGACTTCCAGCGCTTCCGCCGCGAAGGCGGCGAGGTGCTGCAACAGCACTGCCGCTTCGAGGCGCTGCATGCGCACATGCTCGCCAACGGCCAGCCCGGTGACTGGCGCAACTGGCCCGAGCAGTACCGCAACCCCGCACACGCGGCGGTGCAGGACTTCGCCGTGCAACGCCGCAGCGAAGTCGACTACCACGCTTTCTGCCAATGGTTGATCGGCCGCTGCCTGGCCCGCGCGCAAAACACCGCCTGCGCGGCCGGGATGAAGATCGGCCTGATCGCCGACCTCGCGGTGGGCGCGGACGGTGCCGGCAGCCAAGCCTGGGCGCGTCAGGACGAATTCCTGCACACCCTCAACGTCGGCGCGCCGCCCGATATCCTCAACCGCTCCGGGCAGGATTGGGGCCTTTCGGCCTTTTCCCCCGAGGGTTTGCAGCGCAACGGTTACCGCGCCTTTATCGAGATGCTGCAGGCCAACCTCGCCCATGCCGGCGGTTTGCGCATCGATCACATCATGGGGCTCAAGCGCCTCTGGGTATTTCCCCGCGGCAGCGACTCGCGCGCGGGGGCCTACCTCAACTACCCGTTCACCGAGCTGCTACGCCTGATCTGCCTGGAATCCTGGCGCAGCCGCGCACTGATTGTCGGGGAGGATCTCGGCACGGTGCCCGAGGGTCTGCGCGAAGACTTGGCGCAGCGCCATATCCTCGGCATGCGGGTGCTGCAATTCGAGCAGCGCGACGGGCGCTTCATCGCCCCCGAGGACTGGCCCGACGATGCGCTGGCCACCACTACCACCCATGATTTGCCGAGCATGTGCGGCTGGTTGAGCGGGCGCGATATCCAATGGCGACAAACCGCGGGCCATGAGAGCGACGAACAGAGCCGGATCGACCGGCAACAGCGCGAGCGCGACAAAGCCGCGCTGCACGAGGCGCTGTGCGCCAGCGGGCAACTGTCGGCTGGCGAGCACGACCCGCGGCTGCAACTCGACGCCTGCATCGGCTTTATCGCCAGCACCCCGGCGCCCCTGGTGCTGCTGCCCCTGGAAGACGCCCTGGGCCAGGAGGAACAAGCCAACCTGCCCGGCCCCGGCGACAAACACCCCAATTGGCGACGGCGCTGGGCGCTGCCGGTGGACAGCATGCTCGACACGCCAGCCGCCGCCCGGCGCCTCAAACGGCTGCGGCAAACCCGCCAGAGCCGCGAGGAACCACGCCATGACTGAGCTTCTTGCGAGCGTGCGCTTGCAGTTCCACCGTGGCTTCACCCTCGACGACGCCGTGCCCCTGGTGGATTACTTCGCCCGCCTCGGTATCAGCCACCTCTATGCCTCGCCGCTGCTCACCGCCCGGCCCGGCTCGATGCATGGCTACGACGTGACCGATCCGACCGCGATCAATCCCGAGCTGGGCGGCGAAGCGGCCCTGCAGCGCCTGGTCGAGGCCCTGAGAAAGCGCAATATGCGGCTGATCCTCGACATCGTATCCAACCATATGGCGGTGGGCGGCGACGGCAACCCCTGGTGGCTCGACGTGCTGGAATGGGGCGTGCACAGCCCCTATGCGAACTTCTTCGATATCGACTGGCACTCCCCCGACCCTCTGCTCAACGGCCAACTGCTGGTGCCGTTCTTGCGCAGCGATTACGGCGAAACCCTCGGCAACGGGGAGATCGAACTGCATTTCGATAAGCTTTCGGGCACCTTCCATGCCTGTCACTACGAGCACCGCTTCCCGCTCACGCCAAGCAGCTACGGGGATATTCTCGAGCGCTGCGAACACGACGAACTCAAGGCCCTCGGTCAACGCTTCGCCGCCCTCGAACAGGCGCCGAACGCCCGCCAACAGGTCGCGGCGCTGCAACATACGCTGAGCCAACTGAGCCAGACCGCGCGAGCCACCGATGCGATCTTCCTCGCCCTGGCGCTCTACCGCCCGGTGAGCCAGAACGGCCTGGACAATCTGCACGGCCTGTTGGAGCGCCAGCACTACCGGCTGGCCAGCTGGCGCACCGCGGCCGATGACATCAACTGGCGGCGTTTTTTCGATATCACCGAACTGGGCGCCTTGCGCGTCGAACGCGCGGAGGTATTCGAAGCCACTCACGCGAAGGTTTTCCAGCTGATCGAACACGGCATGGTCGACGGCCTGCGCATCGATCACATCGACGGCCTGGCCAATCCGCGGGCTTACTGCCGCAAGCTGCGCAGGCGGGTTTCCGCTCTGCTGGAAAAACGCCCCGAGCCCCTGGCCGGCGAGCACTTCTTTATTTTCGTGGAAAAGATCCTAGCCGAGGGCGAACACCTGCCCGCCGACTGGTGCGTCGACGGCAGTACCGGTTACGAATTCATGAACCAGGTGTCGCTGCTGCAACACGATCCGCTCGGCGAGCTGCAGCTCTGCGCGCTCTGGGGCAGCATCAGCGGGCGTTCGGAAAGCTTCCAGGACGAAGTCCGCGAGGCCCGCCAGTTGGTGCTCAACAGCTCCCTGGCCGGCGACCTGGAAACGGTCGCGCAGTTCTTGTTGCAGATCGCCCGCGACGATATCGCCACCCGCGACCTGACCCTGGGCGCGATCCGCCGCGCGCTGTTCGAGCTGCTCGTGCACTTTCCGGTGTACCGCACCTATGCCGGTGCCTGCGGGCGCTCCGAACAGGATCGGCGCTTCTTCGCCCAGGCCATGAACGGCGCGCGCAGCAGCTTGCCGGAGGCCGAGTGGCCGATCCTCGATCACCTCGACCGTTGGCTTGGCGGGCAAGCGTTGCGCGAACTGCCGCCCGGCCCCTACCGACGCTTGCGGCAAAAGACCCTGGCGCGGTTCCAGCAACTGACCTCGCCCACGGCCGCCAAAGCCATCGAGGACACCGCCTGCTATCGCTCGGGGATTCTGCTGTCGCGCAGCGATGTCGGCTTCGATCCGGGGCACTTCAGCGCCTCGCCCGGGGCATTCCACCGCCACTGCGGCAAACGCGGCAGGCGCTTCCCCAACAACCTGTTGGCCACCGCTACCCACGATCACAAACGTGGCGAGGACGTGCGGGCGCGGCTGGCGGTGATCAGCGAACGCGCGGCCTGGTTCGCCCAGTTGGTCGAGCGCTGGCGACAGCTCGCCGCCGAGTGGCGCAGCGAGCTCGAGGATGGCACCGCGCCCTCCAGCGGCGACGAACTGATCCTCTATCAGACCCTGCTCGGCAGCTGGCCGCCGTCCCTCGGGCTGGACGATACGCAAGCCATGAACCAGTACCTGGAGCGCATGCAGCAGTGGCAATGCAAAGCCGTGCGCGAGGCCAAGTTGCGCAGCAGCTGGAACTTGCCCAATCAGGCCTACGAAAACGCCTGCCAGGTGTTTCTCAAACAGCTGTTCAGCGCTCCCGAGGCGCGCCAGTTACGTGACGAAATCGCCGCCGCGGCCCATCTGATCGCGCCTGCCGGCGCGCTGAACGGCCTGGTGCAGTGCTTCCTGCGGATGACCACGCCCGGCGTGCCCGATCTGTATCAGGGCGCCGAGTTCTGGGACTTCAGCCTGGTCGATCCGGACAACCGCCGCGAGGTGGACTTCGCCGAGCGGATCAATGCCCTGAGCAACACCCGAGCCCACAGCGAGCTGATCCGGCAATGGAGCGATGGGCGGATCAAGCAACATCTGATCGGCCGGGTGCTGGCGATTCGCGCCGAGCATTCGGCGCTGTTCCGCTTCGGCGACTACCGCGCCCTGGCGGTCAACGGCGAGCATGCCGAGCGAGTGGTGGCCTTCGCCCGCCATTATCGCGGCGCCTATCTGATCGTCGTCGCGCCGCGTCTGACCGCCGCCCTGCTGAGCAATTACCCGGCCCCGCACGTGCCGCCCGAACGCTGGGGCGATACCCGCGTGGTGCTGCCGCCGATGGTCGACAACGCCCTCAAGGGTTACTTCTCCAGTACCCGCATCACCCCCATCGAGGGACAAGTAGCACTGAGCGAGGTGCTGGCGGACTTCCCCGTGAACCTCATGTATTCCGCCGCCCATAGCCAGGAGTTATAGCCATGAACAACCAAGATCAGCGTATCCGCGCTCTCGCCTATCAAATCTGGGAAGCCGAAGGCAAGCCCGAGGGCCAGGCCGAACGCCACTGGGAGAAGGCCTACAAGCTGGCCGAGTCCGAGACCCAGGACGAGTGCCCGCCAAGCCCGCCGTCGCGCAAGGTCAGCAAGCCCAAAGAGGTGCCATCGGTGCTCCGCGGCAAAACCAAAGAGGAAAAACCGGCGCTGCTGAAAAAGCCCCGGACGACCAGCAAAGCGTCGGCCTCGAAAACGCCGAAGCCTGAGTAGGGAAATATCTAAGGAGTAGGCTGTATGAGCACAGAGCATCCAAGCCATACCACGCACATCAAGCAGCGTTCGCGCATCAGCGAGGGTTATCCCTTTCCCCTGGGCGCGACCTGGGATGGGCTGGGGGTCAATTTCGCCCTGTTTTCCGCCCATGCCACCATGGTCGAGCTCTGTCTGTTCGACAGCAGCGGCGAGACCGAAGTCGAACGCATCGAGCTACCCGAATACACCGATGAAATCTGGCACGGTTACCTGCCCGACGCCCATCCGGGGCAGATTTACGGCTACCGCGTGCACGGCCCCTACGAGCCGGACGCGGGCCACCGCTTCAACCCCAATAAACTGCTGATCGACCCTTACGCCAAACAGCTGGTCGGCCAGTTGCGCTGGTCGCCCGCGCTCTACGGCTACACCGTCGGTTCGGCGGATGCCGACCTGAGTTTCGACACTCGCGACAGCGCCGCCTTCATGCCCAAGTCGAAGGTCATCGACCCGGCCTTCACCTGGGGCCGGCAACAACTGCCGCGCATCCCCTGGGACAGCACCATCATCTACGAGGCGCACCTGCGCGGCACCAGCATGCGCCACCCGGCGGTGCCCGAACACGTGCGCGGCACCTTCGCCGGGCTGATGAACAACGAGTTGCTGCAACATATCCGCTCGCTGGGCGTCACCAGTATCGAGCTGCTGCCGGTGCATGGTTTTCTCGACGACCAGCACCTGCTGGAAAAAGGCATGAAGAATTACTGGGGCTACAACAGCATCGCCTTCTTCGCGCCCCATGAACCCTACCTCTCCAGCGGCAATATCAACGAGTTCAAGGAAATGGTCGCGCACCTGCACGATGCCGGCCTCGAATTGATTCTCGACGTGGTCTACAACCACACCGCCGAAGGCAACGAACTGGGCCCGACCCTGAGCATGCGCGGCATCGACAACGCCTCCTACTACCGTTTGATGCCCGACGACAAACGCCTCTATATCAACGACTCGGGCACCGGCAACACCCTCGACCTCAGCCACCCCTGCGTGCTGCAGATGGTCACCGACTCGCTCCGTTATTGGGCCGAGGAAATGGGCGTCGACGGCTTCCGCTTCGATCTGGCGACCATTCTGGCGCGCCACGCGCACGGCTACGACGAACGCCATGGCTTTCTCGTGGCCTGCCGCCAGGACCCGGTACTGAGCAAGCTCAAGTTGATCGCCGAACCCTGGGACTGCGGCCCCGGCGGCTACCAGGTCGGCGGTTTCCCGCCCGGCTGGAAGGAATGGAATGACCGTTTCCGCGATAACGTGCGGGCGTTCTGGCGCGGCGACGAAGGCCAATTGGCCGAGCTGGCCAGCCGCCTTACCGCCTCGGGCGACCTGTTCAATCAGCGCGGTCGCCGGCCCTACGCCTCGGTGAACTTCATCACCGCCCATGACGGCTTCACCCTGCGCGATGTGGTCAGTTTCAACCACAAGCACAACGAGGCCAACGACGAAGACAACCGCGACGGCAGCGACAACAACCTGTCGTGGAACCATGGCCACGAGGGGCCTAGCGACGACCCGGAAATCCGCACCCTGCGCCTGCGCCAGATGCGCAACCTGCTCGGCACCCTGTTGCTGTCCCAGGGCACGCCGATGCTGCTCGCCGGCGACGAATTCGGCCGCACTCAGCACGGCAACAACAATGTCTACTGCCAGGACAACGAGCTGAGCTGGATCGACTGGAACCTCGACGAAGAAGGTCGCGAGCTGATGGCCTTCACCCGGCGCTTGATCAGCCTGCGCAAAACCTATCCGACCCTGCGCCGCGGGCGTTTTCTGGTCGGCGTGTACAACGAAGAGCTCGGCGTCAAGGACGTGACCTGGCTATCGCCTTGTGGCCGCGAGATGAGCGAGGAGCAATGGCGCGACGGCCATGCGCGTTGCCTCGGCATGCTCATGGACGGCCGCGCGCAACCCACCGGGGTCCGCCGCAGCGGCGCCGACGCCACCTTGCTGCTGATCGTCAATGCGCACCATGACGTGGTCAATTTCCACTTGCCGGAAGTGGCCCAGGCCACCGACTGGACATGCCTGCTCGACACCAACCGGCCGGACTTGCGTGGCGCCGAATCCTTCGCATTCGGCAGCAGTTTCACCGTCACCGGTCGCTCGCTGCTGCTGTTCGAACTGCAACACGAGGGGCGGCCACGATGAGCACTTCCCCACCCTCCTCGACATCGCCGTTCGGCAAGCGGCAGTCCGCCGCAGACGCCGAGATGCTCACGGGTCACGGCACCTCGCCACAGGCCTGGAAAGCCTCCAAACGCTTGGCCGAAGTCGCGCCTATCGGCTGCGCGCAACTGGTGCCGGCGGACAAGCGCGCGGTGATAATCGCGCCTCATCCCGACGATGAAGTCCTCGGCAGCGGCGGCTTATTGCAGCTGCTCTACCAGGAAAAACGGCCGCTGTTGCTGATCTCCGTGACCAACGGCAGCTCCTGCCATCAACACTCCACGAGCTGGAGCGCGCAGCGCCTGGGCATCATCCGCTCCCAGGAAAGCGCCGAGGCCTTGAGCCGTCTGGGGCTGTCGCACACCAGCCTGAAGTGGATCCACGGCGGCTTTCCGGATGCGCAGGTGGCGCAGCACGAGCAAGAGTTGCAGCGCTTCCTGGCGACCTACCTGCAACCCTCGGATGTGGTCTTCACCACCTGGCGCAAGGATGGCCACAGCGACCACGAAGCCGTCGCCCAGGCCGCTTTGCGCGCCTGCGCGAGCTTGGGTGCGGTGTGCCACGAAATGCCCATCTGGGCCTGGCATTGGGCAACCCCCGAGGACCCGCGGATTCCCTGGGAGCGGGCGCGCAAAATCCTCCTGGACCGCAACGTCCAGGCGCGTAAACGCCATGCCATTCAAGCCTTCGCCAGCCAGCTCTACAGCGACCCGGCGTCGGCGCGCAAACCCAAGCTGACGCCGGAGATGCTGCAGCGCTGGCAGCAGCCGTTCGAGCTGTTTTTCTTGTAACGGTTCACCTGCCCTGTAGGAGCCCTTGCGCCCAGCGATATCGCTCATCGCCGCTACCGCGCCCAGCGGAAAAAGTTCTGAACCGCTCCCGCCCACCCCAGTCTCAAAGTTGTGGGTGCCAAAACGCACCGCATGTGCAATCGAGATGCAGTGACAGAGAGGAACCAAGTGAGGAATACATCATGAAAATCAGCGACATCATGACCAGGGGCGTACAGACCGTGACGCCGGATCAGAGCATTCACGAAGCCGCCGCACTGATGGCGCGCATCGATTGCGGCGCCCTGCTGGTCAACGATCAGGACCGCCTGATCGGCGTGGTCACCGACCGCGATATCACCATCCGCGCGGTTGCCGAAGGCCTTCCCGGCGACACCCCGGTCAGCGAAGTCATGAGCCAGGGCGTGCGCTACTGCTTCGAGGACGAGGAGGTGCAACACGTGGCGAAAAACATGGCCGATATCCAAGTCCGCCGCCTGCCGGTGATGAACCGCGACAAGCGTCTGGTCGGCGTGGTTTCCCTCGGCAATATCGCCGCCAGCGACAGCAACCGGGCCAGCGCCACCGTGCTGCACGGCGTGGCCAAGGCACATTGATCGGGCTCGCCTCGGTCAACGCCGGCAGCCTCGTGCAATTCAGCGCACAGGCCCCGGCTAGCAGGCCGTTGAAAAACGTAGGCGAGGCAGGCAAGACAAGGCAAAAACAGCCGAAAAAGCGGAGTTTACGTGCTGTAAATGAGCATTTTGAGGCTGTTTTTAACGCAGCATTGCCAACGCAGGTAGTTTTTCAACGGCCTGTTAAATCTTCACGGAGGATAGCCGCATGAAAGCCGTAGTGTTTCATGACGTGGGCGACATCCGTCTCGATGAGGTCGCCGAACCCACACTACAAGCCCCCACCGACGCCATCGTCCGCCTGACCGCGACCGCCATCTGCGGCACCGACCTGCACTTGGTGCGCGGCACCGTCAGCGGCATGGCCGAGGGCACGATTCTCGGTCACGAAGGCGTCGGCATCGTCGAAGCCCTGGGCGAGGACGTGCGCAACCTGCAGATCGGCGACCGGGTGGTGGTGTGCTCCACCATCGCCTGCGGCAATTGCGCGTACTGCCGCGCCGGTTATTACGCCCAGTGCGATGTCGCCAACCCGAACGGCAAACACGCCGGCACCGCGTTCTTCGGCGGCCCGCAAGCAAACGGCGCCTTCGATGGCCTGCAAGCGGAAAAAGCGCGCATTCCCTATGCCCATATCGGCCTGGTGAAATTGCCCAGCGAGATCAGCGACGACCAGGCGGTACTGCTGTCCGATATTTTCCCCACCGGCTACTTCGGCGCGGAAATGGCCGAAATCACCCCCGGCGACACGGTCGCGGTGTTCGGCTGCGGCCCGGTCGGCCAGTTCGCCATCGCCAGCGCCCTGCTGCTCGGCGCCTCGCGGGTGCTGGCCATCGACCACTTGCCCGACCGCCTGCGCATGGCGCGCCAGCAAGGCGCCGAGGTGATCGACTTCGACCGCGAAGACCCGGTGCAAACCCTGCTGCGTCTGACCGGCGGCATCGGCGTGGACCGCGCCATCGATGCCGTGGGCGTGGATGCCGAACGGCCCCGCCACAACCATGACGCGCCATTGCAGCAAGGACGCTTTCGCGACGAGATGGCCCAGGTCACACCCCGCACCCACCCCAACGGCGCCAACTGGCACCCCGGCGACGCGCCGAGCCAGGCATTGCAGTGGGCGGTGCAGGCGTTGGCCAAGGCCGGCACCTTGTCGATCATCGGCGTCTACCCGCCGCTTGCCGGCAGCTTCCCGATCGGCCTGGCGATGAACAAGAACCTGACGATCAACATGGGCAACTGCCATCACCGCAAATACATCCCCAAGCTGATCGAGCTGATCCTCAGCCGGCGCATAGACCCGGCGAAAATCCTCACCCAAATCAAACCCATGAACGATGCGATTGCCGCCTTCGAAGCGTTCGACCGCCGTGAAAACGGCTGGATCAAGGTCGAACTGCATCCGCAACGTTTCGACAGCCCGGCCTCGGGCGACGAAGAAGTGCTGCACGAGCAGGCGTTGTTGGACGAGGCCATCGAAGAATCCTTCCCGGCCAGCGATCCACCTTCCATACCGCCGGTCAAACGCACCTGATCGGTATGGGGTAAGACATATGAGCGAGCTACGCATCGGTATTTCCGGCTGGCGCTACCCGCCCTGGCGTGGGGATTTCTACCCCAAGGGCCTGGCACAGAAGAACGAACTGCGCTTCGCCTCGCGGACGGTGAACAGCATCGAGATCAACGGGTCGTTCTACGCCCTGCAAACCCCCGAACGCTACGCCAACTGGTACGCGGACACGCCGGAGAAGTTCGTTTTCAGCGTCAAGGCGCCGCGCCTGATCACCCATGTGTTGCGCCTGCGCGGGGTGCGAACGCCGATTGCCAACTTCTTCGCCTCGGGGCTGTCGCACCTGGGGCACAAGCTCGGCCCGATTCTCTGGCAGTTTCCGCCCAGCTTCAGGTTCGACGCCGCCCTGTTCGCCGATTTTCTCGCCTCGTTGCCGCAAGACCTCAACCAGGCCAAAGCCTGCGCGCAAAGCAGCGATACGCGCCTGCAAACCCCAGGCTATTGGTGCGATACGGACAACCGCGCGCTGCGTCATGCCGTGGAAATCCGCCATGAAAGCTTTCTCGACCCGGCATTCGTCGACTTGCTCGCGGAGTTCCGCGTGGCCCTGGTGGTCGCCGATACCGCTGGGAAATGGCCGCATTGCGAGGACTTGACCAGCGACTTCGTCTACATCCGCCTGCACGGTGATAAGAAGCTCTATGAAAGCGGTTATTCGGCGCACGCCCTGGATAACTGGCACGCGCGCATCGATGCCTGGCGCAACGGCGGGCAACCCGATGACGCGCACTTGATCTGCCCGGCGCGCCACTATCGCAGTACCCCCCGTGACGTTTATTGCTACTTCGACAACGACGTCAAAGTCCGTGCGCCTTTCGACGCCCGCGCATTGCTGGAGAAGTTCGGCCTCGCCGACGCATTACCCGCGACACCGGGAACGCTGCAAGGAGTAACGTTTTGACTCTTTTATCCAATAACCAGAACGGCCAGCACCATAACGGCCAACAGGAAACCCTGTTGCCGAACAGCGAACAGCCCACCGCGGTGCATTCGTTGCGTGTGCTGACCCTCAATACCCACAAGGGCTTCAGCTTCCTCAACCGGCGCTTCATCCTGCCGGAGTTGCGCGAGGCGGTGCGCGCCTCGGCCGCCGATATCGTGTTTCTGCAAGAAGTGCACGGCAACCACGAGCGCCACGCGAAACGCTACAGCAACTGGCCGAGCACCCCGCACTACGAATTTCTCGCCGATAGCATCTGGCCGGACTTCTCCTACGGGCGCAACGCGGTCTACCCCGACGGCGACCATGGCAACGCCCTGCTCTCGAAATTTCCGATCAGCGAGCACCGCAACCTGGACATTTCCGTCGACCGCCACGAACAGCGCGGCCTGCTGCATTCGCGGCTGATCGTGCCCGGACACAAGGAAGTCCACGCCATCTGCGTACACCTGGGTCTGCGCGAAACGCACCGCCTGGCGCAGCTGAAGCTGCTCGGCGCATTGCTCGACGAACTGCCGGCGGATGCCCCGGTGATAGTCGCCGGCGACTTCAACGACTGGCGCCAACGCGCCCATGCTCTGCTCGCACAGAACGACATGCACGAAGCCTTTGTCCAAGCTTTCGGCGCCCCGGCGAAAAGCTTTCCCGCGCGCTGGCCATTGCTGTGCCTCGATCGCATTTACGTGCGCAATGCCACCACCCATGAACCCCAGGCCCTAAGCCGGCGCCCATGGACCCATTTATCCGATCATGCACCCCTGGCAGTTGAGGTACGTCTATGAACTACAACTGGAAAGACGGCAACGACGTCGAGTTGCTTATCAATGGCGAAGCATTCTTTCCCAGCGTATTCGAAGCCATACGTGCGGCACGCCACGAGGTGTTGCTGGAAACCTTCATCATCTGCGAAGACAAGGTCGGCAGCGAACTGCGCCAGACCTTGATCGACGCGGCCGAGCGCGGAGTCAGCGTCGAGGTGATGGTCGACGGCTACGGCACCGCCGACCTGACCAGCGAATTCATCACCGCCATGGCCAGTGCCGGGGTGAGGATTCGCGCCTTCGACCCCAGGCCGAAACTGTTGGGCATGCGCACCAACCTGTTTCGCCGGCTGCACCGCAAGATCGTGGTGGTCGATGCCGAAGTCGCCTTTATCGGCGGGATCAATTTCAGCGTCGACCATCTCAGTGAGTCCGGCCCGATGTCCAAGCAGGACTACGCGGTGCGGGTCTGCGGCCCCATAGTCACGGACATTCACCAGGCCAGTCGGCGTCTGCTCACTTACAGCCCGCAGAAGCCGCCTCAGCCCGGATACCAGACGAGCTTCGCCAATGCGGTCAACCGCTTCGCCGGCAAAGCGCGGATCTTGCTGGCGGTCCGCGACAACGAAGAGCACCCCAACGATATCGAAGAGCATTATTTGCACGCGATACGCTCGGCGAGCTTTCGTCTGCTGGTGGCCAACGCCTATTTCTTTCCCGGTTATCGCCTGCTGCGCGAGTTGCGCAACGCCGCCAGGCGCGGCGTGCACGTCACCCTGATTCTGCAAGGTGAATCGGACATGCCGCTGGTGCGCCTGTGTTCGCGCCTGCTGTACAACTACCTGCTGCGCGACGGTGTGATCATTTACGAATATTGCGAGCGGCCGCTGCACGGCAAGATCGCCCTGGTCGACCACGAATGGTCGACCGTCGGCTCGAGCAACCTCGACCCGCTGAGCCTGTCGCTCAATCTCGAAGCCAACCTGATCATCCGCGACGCCACCTTCAACCATCAGCTTTACGAGCATTTGCAGGACCTGGCGCAAGCGTCCTGCAAGCGCATCACCCTCAAGCACACCATGCGCGGCTATTGGTGGCGCGTGCCCTTGATCTTTCTCTCTTTTCACTTCCTGCGGCATTTCCCGGCCATTGCCGGCTGGCTGCCGGCGCATTCGCCGCGCCTGAAGCTGCTCGCCCCGGCCGCAGAGGAGTCCGCCGAACTCAACCAGCATGAGCAGCCCGGGATACGCTTCGATCGGGAGAAAGCCTCATGAACGCCTCTGCCCCGCTGCCGGGCGCGAAACCCAGCCGTCCGAAGCTGATCTGGGCCAAGCGTGCGCTCACCCTGATGTTTTTCATCCTGGTGCCGGCGCTGTTGTTCATGCTGGTGAAGAACCTCGAATGGCAGGAAGTCAAAAGCGCCTTGCAGTCCTACGATGCCGCGACCCTGGCCCTGGCGATCGGCATCTGCTTCGCCAGCTACCTGGTGTACAGCAGCTTCGACCTGCTCGGGCGCTTATACACCCGGCATAAATTGCCGGTGCGGCAAGTCCTCCCGGTGGTGTTCGTCTGCTATGCCTTCAACCTCAATCTGACCGCCTGGGTCGGCGGCATCGCCCTGCGTTACCGCCTGTATTCGCGCCTGGGGCTGAACGTGCCGACCATTACCAAGATATTCAGCCTCAGCCTGATCACCAACTGGCTGGGCTACACCGTGCTCGCCGGGGTGATTTTTTCCCTGGGCTTGATCCAGTTGCCGCCCAGTTGGTCGATCGGCGCCAGCAGTCTGCGGGTGATCGGTATCGGCCTGTTGGCCGCGGCGCTGGCCTATCTGCTGGCCTGCCGCCTGAGCACCCGACGGGTCTGGCATATACGCGGGCAGACGCTGACCCTGCCGAGCCTGCGCCTGGCCTCGATCCAAGCGCTGCTCGGCGCGCTCAACTGGTCGTTGATGGCCTTGCTGATCTTCGTGCTGTTGCCGGAGCAGGCCTTCTACCCCTCGGTGCTCGGCGTGCTGTTGATCAGCAGCATCGCCGGCGTGGTGACCCATATTCCGGCCGGGCTGGGGGTGCTCGAAGCGGTGTTTATCGCGCTGCTGCATCACCATATCGCCAAGGGCAGTTTGCTCGCCGCCTTGATCGGCTACCGCGCCATCTACTTCCTCCTGCCGCTGGCGATCGCCTGCCTGGTGTACCTGGTGCTGGAAAAGGACGCGAAGAAACTGCGTAAGCAACAATCTGCCGACAAGCAGGACGACAACATCAAGCAGCTACACACACAGGATCAGGGGTTGTAATGCCAACACCCGCCCGTAGCAGGCCGTTGAAAAACGTGGGCGAGGCAGCCGAGACAAGGCAAAAATGGCCGAAAAAGCGCAGTTTACTGCTGTAAATGAGCATTTTGAGGGCATTTTTAACGCAGGATCGGCAACGCAGGTAGTTTTTCAACAGCCTGCTAGGAGCGGCGGTGCTTGCGCCTTGTAGTCCATGTCGTTGCCGGCTTAGCTTAGCCGTGCCTACCGATCCGCCAACCCGCTAACCCGGATTAGAGAGTCGGTAAAACACTATGACAGCACGCACCCCAATCGGCTGGGCCTACCCGTTCCCAGTCAAAACCGCGGCGGCGAATGGCGCCCCGCTCGACAGCTACCGCCGTGCCCTGGCCATGGCCAAGAACGGCTTCTATCCATTGCATGCCGACGGCCTGTGGCAAGGTGCCGTTCAGTTCGACGAGGGCAGCGCCGAACTGCTCGATCAGTCGGCGGTGCGCTGCATTGCCGATGGCGAAGTGGTCGCCTACCGCATCGACCGGCGCTATCCAAGCACCCGCCATGGCGAACGACAATTGCTCTTTTCCACCGGCTTCGTGCTGGTCCGCCACCTGCTGACACTGCCGACGGCGGGTACAACGCTGACCTTCTACAGTCTGTATATGCACCTGCTGGACTGGGCCGGCTACGAGGCCGCGGGGGCGCCAACCATACCGGCCTTCCTCGGCCAATCGCCAGGCCGGCTGCCACTCGACAGCGTGCAGCTGCTGCCGCAGCCTTACCCGCTCGCGGCCGGCGCGCTTATCGGGCATATCGGCCGCTACCAGGATGCCGATGACGCACAACCCCGCGCGTTGCTGCATCTGGAGGTATTCACCTGCGACGAAGTGCCGGCGTTTCTCGCCGCCAGTCGCGCACTCGCCGAGCGGCATACCAGCGAGCAGAAAACCCTGATCCAGGTTCAACCCGGCGCGGCCGTTATCCGAGCCGAGAGCGCCGACACCCGGATACCCGCGAACCTGGATATACGCCGCAGCAGCGACTCGCCGAGCGAAGGCCGTTGGGCCAAGGTTCAGCCCTATGCGGTGCTGAAGATCGATAAAGCCGCGCTCGGCCGCTACCGCCCCGCGACCCAAAGCTACTCGCTCGACGCCGCGCAGAAACGCGCCTTGGCCCTGCACCTGGGGGTTGGCGTAGGCGAGATACCCGAACAGGTCGAATTTCTACGGTGGTCCTATGCATCGCCGGACGGCGAACCGCTGCCTTACCGCAGCGGCTCGCCCATTCCAGCATCGCACCCGCTGCGTGAAATCGGCATAGCACTCCAGCCCGCATGCTGGGTCGAGCGCAGCGCGGTCGACAGTCAAGGCCGGCGCGCGGTCAGTGGCACTCTTGCCGCCTGGAGCGGCTTCCCGCTCGCCGCCGCGGCCGACGGCCCGCTATGCGGCGAGCCCCGCATTGTCCCGAGTAGCGCCTGGAACGAGCTGGCGCCGGAACACAAGGCCATCGGCCCGGACGCTACCCGCTGGTGGTACCTGAGCCTTCGCGGTCAGGATGGCCAGGAGCTTACCGGCTGGGTGGCGGAGCGCGCGCCATCCATGAGCAGGCACTCGCCATGGGAATGGCCAGGCTTTAGCGCCCTGCCCGCCAGCACCATCGCCTTGGCGTCAGAAAAACCCAGGCTGGCGCAGCAGATCAGCCAGCAAAAAAGCGCCTGGTTATGGAGCGCGCCATCCCAGCCGGCCGATGGCTCCATAGAGCAGCAAAGACGCGAGGCGCTGGCCTGGTGGCAGGAACTGGCCGGCCAACCCGCCCTGACGGCTGATGGGTTGGCGTGGCACTTCCATCCCATCGGCCTGATCGAGCTGTTGAAACAAGCGTCCCGCCCGCTGATCTGGCTGAAGCGCGTCCAGGAGCTCTACGGCGCGGCCTTGGCCGAGCGATTCAGAGACAAGGTCATCAGCGTCGGCGAACGCCTGGGCATCGAGGCGAACCACATCATGGCGTGCATCGCCCTGGAAACCGGCCGCACCTTCAACCCGGCGATCAAGAACCCGCACTCGTCCGCCACCGGCTTGATCCAGTTCATGGACTCGACCGCCGAAGCGCTCGGCACCACGACCGAACGGCTGGCGCGCATGGGTCATGTCGAACAGATGGATTACGTCGAAAAATACTTTCTCATGACCGCCGCAAACATCGGCGTACCGACCTCCGCTTGGTCACTGGACGACCTGTACCTTTCTATCTTCAGCCCCGCCGCGATAAAGAAGCGCCCCGATGACCCGATCTACCGCAAAGGCCAACGGGCCTACGCGGTCAACACCTTTCACGACCGCAACAAGGACGGCGTTATCACCAAACGGGAGATCGGGGAGAACATCCATGAGTATTTCAAGGCCGGCCTCGCCTACCAGGCGTAATGGCCAGCCGCATGGGGTTCAGGCCAGATGGGTGCCTAAAAAACCAATCACCCTTTCCGCATATTCCTCGGGCTGTGCGGCATAGGCATGGGTATGGGTCGCCCCCGGCACTTGCCAGAACTCCGTCCGGGTCTTGTTCTTCAAGGCGCGCCACAACAACTGGCCATCCTTGACCGGGGTGAACTCATCGGCATCGCCATAGATCATCAACATGCTCGGGCTACCGACCAGACGCTCCGCGGCATGGATGGGACGCAAACGGCGCTCGCCTGCGGGATAGACGAGCTTGGAAAGCTGGATGCCCAGTTTGGGAATCGGGTAGCGGGACCAGAAGTGCAACAACGTGGGGAAGGCGGCTTCCAGCACCGCCGCCTTGAACGGGTGATCAGGCTGCGCCATCGCACAAAGGCTCATGGCCGCGCCCATCGAAGCGCCCACCACCGCCACCGGCAAATCCGGATACTGCGCTTGCAACGCCTGGCCGGCGGCCAATACATCCAGCGGAAAATCCATATTGGTCGAAGAGCTTTCGCCAAAGCCGTTCAGGTCGAACACCATCACGTGATAACCGGCCTGACGCAGCAGCTCGGCATGGCCGTATTTCATCCAGAACCCCTTGGCGGCTACGCCCATCGGGTGCGCCATCAACACCGCGCCCTTGGCTTGCGGAAGGTAGGCCGAAGCGAGAAGCGCAGAAATGCTAGCCCCGGATTCGCTGGCGATACTCAGGCGCCGCCACTGGCTTTGGTCGCTGTCCTCGGGCCAGCGCCAAGGTTTCACATAGCGTCCGAAAAACGGTTTTTTAAAGATTTTGTATGCACTGTTCTTCATGCCGGCCTGCCCTTTCCTTCCAGATTGCAAAGCGATGGGCAGAAGTATTCGCGATTGACCCTGGCCGTAACCACGGGCAAAAATGACAAATAACATGCGATATTTTTCAAGGCACGCAAACGGCCGAGGGCGGGGAAATAAGGGATGAATGTCACTCTGTTGATGGCGGATCACTGCTCGTCCACCAGCGTCGCCGCGACCATGGACTTCTTCGAGACCGCCAATGTGCTGCACCACTACGCGGTGAAAAAAAGTGCCCGCGAACAGCGAAGAGACTCGACCCTGTTCCACCTGCAAACCGCCTCGATGGACGGCCAACCGATAACCTGTTCGAGCGGCCTGCGCCTGACCCCGGACAAGACGTTCGAAGAGGCGAACAACCCACAGCTAATTGTGGTGCCGGGCTTTATGTTCAATATCCTCGGCGTGCTACCCAGCCTGGGCAAAATGATCGAATGGCTGCAAGTGCAACACCAGCAAGGCAGCTACATCGCCAGCATGTGCACCGGCGCCTTCGTCACCGCGCAAGCCGGGCTGCTGGACGGCCGCTACGCCACCACCCACTGGGTGTTCGGCGAGCAATTCGCGCGTAGCTTCCCGAAGGTGAAATTGCAGATCGAACGCACCGTCACCGATGACGGCCAACTCTTGTGCTCAGGCGGATCCACCAGCGGCAGCGATCTGCTGCTGCACCTGGTCCGCAAGTTTTCCTCACCACAACTGGCCGCCGAGTGCGCGAAAAAACTCCTGGTCGACACCTCCGAACGCAGCCAAACGCCTTATTCGAGCACCACCTTCAAAAAGAACCACACCGACGCCGACATCCTCAAAATCCAGATCTGGCTGGAGAACCGGATCGGCCAAAATATCCTGATGGAACAAGTGGCGGACGACTTCGGCCTGGGCATGCGCAACTTCATCCGCCGCTTCAAAGAAGCCACCGAACAAACCCCCATCGAATACCTGCAGAACCTACGCCTGGAAAAAGCCAAATTCCTCCTGGAAAGCAGCCAGCAAGCCTTCGACCAGATCACCCTGCAAGTGGGCTATGAAGATGGCAACTCGTTCAGGCGCCTATTCAAACAAAGGGTCGGGCTGACGCCCAGCGAGTACCGTAAGAAGTTTGAGAATGTGCGTGGGTAGCTTATGGCCGGCGCATCGATCGAACTGGCAAACCTCACTACCCCTGCCAACGCGAAAAGCTCCCCCGCTCTCGGGAGACGACTGCATGGATGCATGAGATAGGACACCGGAGCCGAGAGGCTGGGGTGAAGCGGGGGGAAAACAGGACAAACACGGTGTTCAGCGCAGGCTTACTTTTTAGCTTGCTGGTATTCCCAGCGGTGCTTCTTCATATCCTCATCGAACCATCGGCAGCGGGTGTTCGGCAAAGATGCCGCCAGGCCATCGATCTCACCGACAGCGTAGTAGTCGGCGAATTCGAGCACGCGCAGATGGGCGAGCTTGGCTAGCGGCGCAAGTCGCTTGTCCTCGACCCGTAGTGCGGTAAGGAATAGGTACTCCAGCCCATCCAGCGCACTCAGTGGACTGAGCGAAGCAACCTTCATCGCCGAATGCAGGCTGCCCTCGACCGCGAGCGTTTTAAGCCCGGTGAGCGTTGCCAATGGTTCGATGCTGCCGACCTTCTTCGCACTCTCGATCGCCAGGGCCTGCAGAGAAGGCGCGAGCCCCGCAGCCCAATCCAGGTTTTCGATACGGCTGGCGCCATTGATGACCAAGCGTTGCAACCCCGACAGCCGTGCCAGACCTTCGAGGTTGCTAGCGGTGAGCCCCTCGATATACAGGGTTTGCAGCTGCGTCAGCTCGCACAACTCATCAAGAAAACTCTGATCGACCTGATAGGCCAACAGCGTCCGTAACGCCCTCAACTTCCCCACACCCTGATGGGATTTTTTCTCCCTGCGCAACTGAAGAAGCGAGGCGGCCGGGTCCGCTTCGCCAGCCGAAAGCACGCGCGGCGGCAGTTTCGGCCAGCGAAACGCGATACCGGCACTAAGGCGATCTAAATAGCTCTGAGGCACCGACATCTCGACTCCCTTTTTCAACGATTGCTCGGCTCAGAGGCGCGCAGAGCTGAGCATCCACATACCGCTCTTCGACACTTTGAAGAATCAGGTGCCCTTCTTGGCAACGATGAACACCGTAAATATTACTGGTGCTGAAGAATATTTATGAGTTTGCCGAAGGGGTCGCGAACATAGAAGCGGCTAACGCCCCAAGGCTCATCGACCGGCCCGTACTCAATGGCAATTCCCGCCTTCACGGCTCTAGCAAGCACATCGGAGAGATCATCGACCTCAATCGACAGGTCGGGAACCGCAGTTCCCGAACCGCCCTCCGCAGCGACGCTGACTTGAACCGTCATTGCCTCGCTTGAACCAAACGTCTTGATCCAGCCGTGGTCCATCAGCAGGTCGAGCCCTAGCAGATCCTGGTAGAAAACCTTGGCTTTGGCGGTATCGGTAGTCGCGATATTGGCGACAATGCGGCGTACCTTCATAGATCCTCCGTTTCGACGTAAGTACTCCATAAACCCCATCTATTGCTGATGGGGCCGTGCATTAAAATTAATAACCATAATTTTTCATATCGGCTGTGAAGGATTTTGTGAGTCGTTCTCGACAGTCAGATTCTTTTGCACTTTCCCACTCTCCTCCATATGTTTCGCTCATTGAAAGACAGAAGGTACGCCTGAACTCTTCCCAATGCACTTTGGCTTCTTTCAAATTTTTAAGGGCTTCTTTGCTATCCTGACCAGGCTCCTGTTCGGCCTCCTTCAGTAATTGAGCAAACTTCACACTCATGGCGTGCTCATTCGCTTTCCAGTGCTCTAGGCTATTTTCAGCGTATTCCGCTTGCGATAACGCTAAAACTGAACCAGGCGCGAGAAATACAAGCGCAGCTATTACTTTTTCTGTGCGATTCCATGCCATAGCAAATAGCACCCTCTAGCGTTAAGTTAAGAGGCGGGGCTTTAGCCCGTCCCAGTGAGCGAAGCGAGCAGTTTGAACCAGTTTTGTTAGATGCTTTGCGCTCGGTCTTCGTTGTGGTGCCATATGCAAAGAATAACGACAGTTTCTGTGTGGGTTGAATACCGGATTATGTAATTTCCGAATATAGCGTCGCGAATAATTTTCGGGGGCGGAGCAAGCTCAACAGTGCGGCCCACTTCTGGAAATAGGCAAAGATTCTCGATGCGGGAAAGGAGTTCTGTTGCAACGCGTGCAGCAGCAAGAGAATCTTTCTCTGCTATAAACTCTCGCAGACGAACGATGTCTGCCACAGCGTTTTCTGAGTAGACCAACTTCATTGACCAGTCTTCGGTGGAGATAGCTCATTGGCAGTGCCCCAGCTTTGGAGCCAAGCACTTACTGCCTCACCCGAAACGACTTTGCCCTGTGCCACTGACTCCATTGCTTGCAGTGTTTCCTGCCATCGGGCCTGCTCTAGCTCCTGGCGCTCAAAGAACTCTCTAAGCGCCTGATTAATAAGCCAACTCTTACTTCTTTGAAGCTTCTCGGCCATAGCCCCAAGATTTTCTTCGAGCTCTGGTTGGAGCCGGACGGTTGTGACGCTCATAGGAATACCCTCCATACTGTTGAATGCAATGTATTACATGGTATTCAATGGGGCAAGTGGGCGCGATGCGCGGTTTAGCTCGTCCCATTGAGTGCGGGCGGTGTGGTGCCACGAATGGCGTTTCAGCGGCAACTGGCAAAGCACCAAGCCCGCCTGACGGCGGAGGTAATCAGAAAGAAATGATGGTTTCTTGTGGTTGTGGTGAGCAGCAGCACTGTCGAACAGGCGAGTTCTGCAGCGGAACAAGGCCGATAACAATCATGATCCGCGTGATCGATTGAACGCTTGGCCCCCGCTGCGCGAACTACAGAATGGCCAGGGCAAAAAGTCCAAAACAGGCCGGATATACGCATGCAACCGCGCTGACGACAGGTGCAAAAGCAAAGCTTTACTCACTACTTGCGGGGAGAGTCCATATACGCATTGTTATACATAAAGTTTACTCACCACGGCTTTGGCGGCGGACTTTCCATACTCATTTAAGCAGGCTGGGGCATGGTGGCGTGAATAATTAGGAAGCTTTTCCCTGAAATATTTATGTGCTATGGCTGCTGACTTTAGCGCAAGATCAAAAGATGGTGTTTCACCAACCTCGAAGTGTGCAAAATTAAAGTGCGCGATGACATTACCTCTAAATTTTGTCATTTCTCGCCAGTAATTTGTGAATTCGTAGTCTTCTATTTTTAGTTCGGAAAATAGTTTTCTTCTAAATTCATCGTGATCTTTTATGACCGTTTTCCAATGGGTATTTTCTGCATTCGCTCCAAAGACCTTGCACCAGCTTATTGCTGCCTCCCCAACTAATGCATTGCAGATGCTGCGAAATGGAAAAAGATTACCTGTTCCATGATCTAGGCTTTCAAGGCGCTCATATATTGCATAGAAGGTATAGTAAGACCTTGCAAAAGAAGTCAAAAACATCATACAGTGCTCTATTTTGTTTGTGTCTTCAATGCTCATAGATTTACGTATAACGTTTGGTTAATTGGTGGACTTAGCCCGCCCTGAGTGAGTAAAGCGAACGATTTGAACTGCTTGCTATCCGATGCCTATAAGCCCGGTTGCGGTATAAGCAAGACCAATGAAACCAACGATAAATGTAATTATACCAATGACACCTAAAATAATAATTAATAGTTCAGCGAGCCTGGGGCTATTAGGGGCATCAACGGTTTCACCATCTATCATAGAGCGCCACCGCTCACCAAAAAAATAATCTCTGGCAATTATGGTTGCGAGCATGATAGCCAATGTGGTAATTGATGCCACAAGGTTCCACCAAGAAATTTTTAAGGCAGCAGCCAGCTGCACACTAAGAACAATGGATCTTGAACCAGTGAATACTGCCATTGACGCCGAAAGTGAGCCTGCAGCCAATACAAATATTGCCTGTGCAAGAAAATTTACCCTGTTCCTAAGGTCTTGTTGGTGTGCGTTAAATTGCTCAGTCGAATTTTCCATAAGTTTCTCGCCTAACGATAGATAGACACCAACTGGTGTGATAACGCTTTTACGGGCCTGGTGATATCGAGCAGCATGGTATTCCTTATGGCTCGTGGTAAATGCTGCAAGGCATGAAGCGCTACCTGTTTATTCTCCTCACCCTTTCCCCACCGCTCGCAAGCGAATATCGGGGCGAAGTGATTAAACTTTATTCACTCCGCCTCCTTTAGTTTCAAGTGAAGGCAGGAAGCTCTCGCTCACCTCAAGCGTTCCAGAAATTTTTCCGTCGAACTCTCCAATGGCGACATGAGCGCTGCAATTTTTGTCGAAGAACCCACCTACGACCATATCTTGGTCATCATATTCTACTTGCTTTGTTTCTAGCGATCTGTAGTTTGATTTGTAGCCCATAACGATGGTTATCGATTTGGGTCTGGCTGTTCTTCCTGCCGAATCAGTGAATTCATGTTGCTGATGCAAATCGAAGCCAACCTCGACCCAAGGATTATCTCCATTTTTTTCGTTTTCTATCAAATCCTTGAATACCTTTTTGCTTATTTCTGCTGAGACAAATAAATCTCCGGCAAATTTCGCCAAAGGCGTTTGACCTTCCGCCGTGCTGACTACTATGCCACTATCAAACGAGAAGCCTGGGCTTGCGTTGTTTTTTTCAATAATTGCAGAGATGCTTCGAAGAACGTAATTCCGCCCATATATGGATAAACCTTGGAGGCGCTCAAACTTCTTTGCCCAGTTTTCTTTCTGTGCTGCCTTAAAGGTGAGTAACCGTATATTATTTTTTCCTGCGTACTTTTTCGCCGATTCTGAAAATCCGTTTTTTGAAATAACTATCGTTTTATTTATTCCGACTTTGCGATGCTTCTCTTTGAAGCTTTCAATTTTTCGCACATCAAGGGGAGCAGCCTCAGCCGTGCACTCAATGCCAATTTTTAGCGAGCAGTTGAGAATCGTGCTTTCTACTAGGATGTCAATCTCTCTGTCGGTTTCGGATTCCGAATCGTGGAGCATCGCTGATTCAGTGATTTTCGCTCCAGCGGGCGCCAAATGATGATTAATGACTTTGACTAGTTTCTGAAAATGATTTGATCGTGCCGGCATATGGGGCGCTCTATTTTTCGTGAATGCCTAACTATAAATAGACCAATTGGTGCGAAATCGCTTTTACGGGCGTGGTAGATAACATTCCGCGTCCTGTCTGGCGAGCGCTCTAGGCCGGGCCTTGCAGCGGTCAGATGAGCGAATAAGGAAGTTATACACCATGGACGGAAAGCCTCGCCTGCTCGGCCAGGCGCATCTGAACCGCGGCTGAATTGAGGTTTGTTATATCGGCTTTTACCGCCACCGTCACCGTCGAGATGGCGAAAGGATGGCAGTTTTTGAATGCGGTTGGCCTTGGTGGAAAACGCTTTGCCGTTTTCCACCCTACGTTGCGTGCGTAGTTTTGGCTGGGAGGTTTTGGGGTTGGCTATGACGGGGCTAGATTGCAGGACCTAGGCTGTCAGGATTTCAGGAATGTAGGAGCCCGCTTGCCGGCACTGCTGTTTGGCTTGAATCGACGGAGTGCCGAACTACAGCAAGCTGGCTCCTACAGGGTTAGCGATGAGCTCGGCTGTCAGCTAATCGTAGCCCTGCGCCCCCATCACTCCCCTTCACTCAGCTCCGGCCGCAGGATCAAAGCCCCGAGCGGCGGTAGATTTAGCGCCAGCGAGTAGGGTTGGCCATGGCTGACTTCTTCGTCCGCGGTTACTTCGTTACAGCTGCCGTTGTTGCTGCCTGCGTAGTATTCGGCGTCGCTGTTGAGCAGCACCGACCAACGTCCGGCCAGGGGGATGCCGATGCGGTAGCCTTCGCGCGGTACGGGGGTGAAGTTGTGCACCACTAACAGCGGCGCGCCCTGCTCGCCTTTGCGCAGCCAGGCGTAGACGCTGTTGGCCTTGTCGTCGCCGATCAGCCATTGGAAGCCGGTCTCAAAACCGTCCAGTTGGTGCAGCGCCGGTTCGTTACGGTGCAGGGCGTTGAGATCGCGCAGCAGGTTTTGCAGGCCCTGGTGTTCGCCGTAGCGCAGCAGGTACCAGTCCAGTTCGTGGTCGTGGCTCCATTCGCGCCACTGGCCGAATTCGCAGCCCATAAACAGCAGTTTCTTGCCCGGGTGGCTCCACATAAAGCTCAGGTACAGGCGCAGGTTGGCGAATTTCTGCCAGCGGTCGCCGGGCATTTTGTCCAGCAGCGAGCGTTTGCCGTGCACCACTTCGTCGTGGGAGATCGGCAGGATGAAGTGCTCGGAAAATGCGTAAAGCAGGCCGAAGGTCATTTGATGGTGGTGGTAGCCGCGGTTGACCGGGTCTTCGCTGATGTATTTGAGGCTGTCGTGCATCCAGCCCATGTTCCATTTGTAGGAGAAACCCAGCCCGCCTTCGCTGGTCGGCCGGCTGACGCCCGGCCAGGCGGTGGATTCCTCGGCGATCACCAGGGCGCCGGGGACTTCGCTGGCGACCACGTCGTTGAGGTGGCGGATGAATTCGATCACTTCTAGGTTTTCCCGGCCGCCGTGGCAGTTGGGTATCCACTCGCCTTCCTTGCGCGAGTAGTCGCGGTAGAGCATCGAGGCCACGGCGTCCACACGCAGGCCGTCGACGTGGTAGGTGCGCAGCCAATGCAGCGCCGAGGCCAGCATAAAGCCGTGCACTTCGGTGCGACCGAGGTTGTAGATGTAGGTGTCCCAATCCTGGTGGAAGCCCTCGAAGGGGTGTTCGTATTCGTAGAGCGCGGTGCCGTCGAAGCGGCCCAGGCCGTGGGCGTCGGTGGGGAAATGCGCCGGCACCCAATCGAGGATCACACCGATGCCCGCGCGGTGGCAGGCGTCGACGAAAGCGGCGAAATCATGGGGGCTGCCATAGCGTGCGGTCGGCGCGAATTGCGACAGTGGTTGGTAGCCCCAGGAGCCGCCGAACGGGTGCTCCATGATCGGCAATAGTTCGATATGGCTGAAGCCCATCTCCAACACGTAGGGGATCAGTTGCTCGGCCAGCTCGTGCCAATTGAGCACGCGGCCCTCCTCCCCGCCGTCGCGGCGCCAGGAGCCGGCGTGCAGTTCGTAGATCGACAACGGCCGCGAATGCGCCTGGTGCCCGGCGCGGCGCTCGAGCCAGTCCTGGTCGTGCCAGTCGAACAGCAGCGGCTGCGCCACCACCGAGCCGGTGGCCGGCGGCGCTTCGGTGGCCAGGGCCATGGGGTCGGCCTTCAGCGGCAGCAAGCCGTCCGGCCCGAGGATTTCGTACTTGTACACCTCGCCGGCCTGTAAGCGCGGGATGAACAACTCCCACACCCCGCTCGGCTGGCGCTGGCGCATGGGGTGGCGGCGGCCGTCCCAGTTATTGAAGTTGCCGACCACCGAGACCCGCTGCGCGTTCGGCGCCCAAACCGCGAAGCGCACGCCGTCGATGCCGTCGTAGGTGGCCAACTGGGCGCCGAAGCGTTCGCCGAGTTCGCGGTGGTTGCCCTCGGCGAACAGGTACAGGTCGACTTCGCCGAGCAGCAAGCCGAAGGCGTAGGGGTCTTCGGTTTCCTGCACGCTGCCGCCCCAGTCGATGCGGTAGCGGTAGGCCCGTGGACTATCCAGACGCATGCTGAACAAGCCGGGCGTCACCCCCTGCGTCATTTCGCCCAACGCCTCGCCGCTGGCGCCATCGAGCAACTCGACCCTCACGGCGTCCGGCAGGTAAGCGATGACCAGGGTGCCGCGCTCATCCCGATGCGGCCCGAGAACCGCGAAAGGGTCGCCATGGGTGGCGTTGCTCAGGGCTTCAATATCGGCCTCGGCCAAGTGCTCGGCTGCATCCTCATTCATCATGTCCGGCCCCCGATAGGTGTTCGATCAGTTCCGCCATCCCCTGCACCGGCACGATCAGCCAGTCGGGGCGGTAGCGGCTTTCATAGAGAATTTCGTAAGCGGTTTTCTCGATGCAGAACAGTGCCAGCGCGGCAGCCTCGCCCTGGCGCTGATGCCAGGCGTGGGGCAACGGCGCCGCGGCGATCCGGTAGGCGTCGTAGAAGGCGCTACGGGCTTGGCTGCGGTAGGTCGCGGCGATGGTCCGCCGGGCCTGTTCGGCTTCGGGCGAGACGTCGGTGCTCTGCGCGTTGCGCATGGCCAGCGCCGCCGCGTAGTCGAACGAGCGCAGCATGCCGGCGACATCCTTCAGCGGGCTGTGGCGCTTGCGCCGTTCCTCCAGGCTGCGCGCCGGCTCGCCCTCGAAATCGATCAGGTAAGCGTCGCCGTGGGCGACCAACACCTGGCCCAGGTGCAGGTCGCCATGCACGCGGATGCGCAGGCCGCCCGCCGCGCGTTGCGCGAGTTTCGCCACCAGGTCGAGCAGCACCTCGCCCTTGTCGATCAAACCCTCGATCTGCTCGCGTTGCTCCGCCGTCAGGCCGTTGCCCGCGCCGTTCAGCGCGTCGAGCATCTGCCGCACCTGCTCGGTAATCGCGCGCTGCCATTCGACGGTGTCGGCCTGGCTGCTTGTTAGCGGGCCGAAATCGGGATTGTCCGAAGGCCGCGCCAGGGCCACATGCAGTTCGCCGACCCGCCGGCCGAGAATGCCGGCGAAGGTTTGCAGCTCGGCGAGCGCGTAGTACTGGTTCTCCACCGTGGAAAGGCCGCCGACCAGCTCGTCGCGGATCGCCCGTTCGAGGGTGTCCTGGGTCCACTGCCAGGCATCGCCCTGGTTGCTCACATAGCCCTGCAGAATCATCAGGGTATGGCTTTCGCCCTGGGCGTCGACCCGGCGTACCTCGCCCAGCAACGGCGCGATATTGGAGAAGCCCTGCTCGGTCAGGTAGCCGCAGATCTCGCTTTCCGGGTGGATGCCCGGCAGCACACGGCGCAGCACTTTGAGCACCATGCGTTCGCCGACCAGTATCGAGCTGTTCGACTGCTCGGCGGAGATCGGGGTGATTTCCTCCTCGGGGTTGTCCTCCAGGGTATGCAGGCGCGAGGTGGAGACGAACTGGATTTCGTTGTCGTCCCAGCGCAGCACGCTGTCCTTGCGCAGGCTGTCGAGCACCTGGCGGCAGAACTCGGGCAATACACAGGCGTCGGTCAACAGCCCTACCTGCGGGCCGCGACGCAAGCGCGCCAGGGCCAATTGTTGCGGCAACGGGCTGCCGGCCTGGTTTTCGGCGATATAGCCGAGCGGCAGTTGGAAATGGTCGAAGCTATCCTCGTGGCTGACTTGCACTTCGCTGAGCAAAAACGGGTCGGCCCGTTCGCCGAACGGCACGGCGTAGAGCAGATGCAGCTGACGCAGGGGTTTACCGCGATGGCTGAACCAGCGGCGCTTGGGCAGATAGGCGGTCAGCGATTCCTGCTCCAGGGTTTGCCGCGCCCTGCCCTGGGCCAGCTCCTGCAAATGCCGTTTGATCACCAACGTCGGCAATTCCGGCATGCGGTCGACCGGCGGGGTGTGCCAGTTGGGCATCTGTTTTTCGTCGGCCAGGAGGAACCAGTAAAAGCCGTAAGGCGGTAGCGTCAGCAGGTAGTTGAGTTCACCGATCGGCGGGAAAGAACTGCCGCCGACCATCTCCACCGGCACCTTGCCGGCGTAGCTCGACAGCTCCAGCTCCGCCGCCTGGGCCGAGCGCGAGAGGTTGGCGACGCAGAGGATCACCTCATGGCGGTCGCCGTCGCTGTACTCGCGCAGGTAGGCGAAGATCCGCCGGTTGCTCGGCGCCATCAGCTTCAGGCTGCCGCGACCGAAGGCCTTCTGCTGCTTGCGGATCGACAGCATGCGCCGCGTCCAGTTGAGCAAGGAATGCGGGTCGCGGGCCTGGGCTTCGACGTTGATGGTCTGAAAGCCGTACAGCGGGTCCATGATCGGCGGCAGCACCAGGCTCGCCGGGTCGGCGCGGGAGAAGCCGCCGTTGCGGTCGATCGACCATTGCATCGGCGTGCGCACGCCATCGCGGTCGCCGAGGAAGATGTTGTCGCCCATGCCGATCTCGTCGCCGTAGTACAGCGTCGGCGTACCGGGCATCGACAGCAGCAGGCTGTTGAGCAGTTCAACGCGGCGCCGGTCGCGTTCCACCAGCGGCGCCAGACGTCGGCGGATGCCGAGGTTGATCCGCGCGCGGCGGTCGGCGGCATAGAAGTCCCAGAGGTAATCGCGCTCCTGGTCGGTGACCATCTCCAGAGTCAGTTCATCGTGGTTGCGCAGGAAAATCGCCCATTGGCAGTTCTCCGGGATATCCGGAGTCTGGCGCAGGATGTCGGTGATCGGGAAGCGATCCTCCTGGGCGATGGCCATGTACATGCGCGGCATCAGCGGGAAGTGGAAAGCCATATGGCATTCGTCGCCCGGCCCGCCGTCGACGCCGCCAAAGTACAGCTGGGTGTCCTCGGGCCACTGATTGGCCTCGGCCAGCAGCATGCGGTCAGGGTATTTGGCGTCCAGTTCGGCGCGGATCTTCTTCAGCACCTCGTGGGTTTCCGGCAGGTTCTCGTTGTTGGTGCCGTCGCGCTCGATCAGGTAGGGAATGGCGTCCAGGCGCAAGCCGTCGACACCCAGATCCAGCCAGTAACGCATCACCCCGAGGACTTCCCTGAGCACCTGCGGGTTGTCGAAATTGAGGTCCGGCTGGTGCGAGTAGAAGCGGTGCCAGAAGTACTGGCCGGCGACCGGGTCCCAGGTCCAGTTGGACTTCTCCGTGTCGAGAAAGATGATCCGCGTGCCCTGGTACTTCTGGTTGGAATCGGACCACACATAGAAGTCGCGGGCTTTGGAGCCCTTCTTGGCTTCCCGCGCGCGCTTGAACCAGGGGTGCTGGTCGGAGGTGTGGTTGATGACCAGCTCGGTGATGATGCGCAAGCCGCGCCGGTGCGCCTCGGCGATAAAGCGCTTGGCGTCGGCCATGCCGCCATAGTCCGGGTGCACGCCGCGGTACTCGGCGATGTCGTAGCCGTCGTCACGCCGTGGCGAGGGGTAGAACGGCAGCAGCCAGATGGTATTGACGCCAAGATCGGCGATGTAATCGAGCTTATCGATCAGGCCGGGGAAGTCGCCTATGCCGTCGTTGTTCGAGTCGAAATAGGACTTCACATGGACCTGATAGATGACCGCATCCTTGTACCAATAAGGGTCGTCGAGAAATGCTGCGGGTCTGCTTTTCTTGGCCATCGGCAATTCCTTTAGCGTGAATTTCGCACTGCGGCGCTATCCGCATGCCCGTGTTCCGGTTGCAGGCGGCGCCCGTCGGGCTGCCGCGTTCGCCACCTCCCTGTGGGTCGGGATGACGCGGGCGCCGAAGGCGGCACCCGGGCGTTCATCGAGCGGGTGGTCAAACCACCGGGCGGATGCGCCAGATCCCGAACGGCTGCTGCGCGGGGTCGAGACGCATCCACTGGGTTTTGCCATGCCAGATCCAGCTATGGCTGTTCATCAAGTCCTCGCCGCGCATGCTGGCGTCGTCGGACAAGCCGAATTCCCACAGCGGCAGTTCGAAATGCGCTTCCTGGGCGTTATGCGGGTCGAGGTTGATCGCTACCAGGATGAAGTTCTCCAGGTCCGGCGTGGCTTTGCCGAAGTACAGGATGTTGTCGTTCCAGGCGTTGTAGGCGCGAAAACCGAGGTGGGTTTGCAGGGCGGGATTGAGGCGGCGGATGCGGTTGAGCTGGGCGATTTCGGCGACGATGTTGCCGGGCGCCTGGTAGTCGCGCGGGCGGATTTCGTACTTCTCCGAGTCGAGGTATTCCTCCTTGCCGCGCACCGCCGCCGACTCGCAAATTTCGAAGCCGCTGTACATGCCCCACAACCCCGAGCCCATGGTCGCCAGCGCCGCGCGGATGAGAAAACCTGCGCGGCCGCTGTCGTGCAGGAAGAACGGGTTGATATCCGGGGTGTTGACGAAGAAGTTCGGCCGGTAGCAATCGCGCCACGGCGGCTGGTTCAGCTGGGTGAAGTATTCCTCCAGCTCGGCCTTGGTGTTGCGCCAGGTGAAGTAGGTGTAACTCTGGCTGAAGCCCAACTTGCCCAGGCGCGCCATCATCGCCGGGCGGGTAAAGGCTTCGGCGAGAAAGATCACCTCGGGGTGGGCCGCACGGATATCGGCGATCAGCCATTCCCAGAACGGCAGCGGTTTGGTGTGCGGGTTATCCACGCGGAACAGGGTCACGCCCAACTCTACCCAGCCCTTGACCACATCGCGCAGGGCCAGCCATAACCCGGGAATCGCGTCCTCGGCATAGAAGTCGACGTTGACGATGTCTTCGTACTTTTTCGGTGGGTTTTCCGCATGACGGATGCTGCCGTCCGGGCGCCAACTGAACCAGCCGGGGTGCTCGCGCAACCAGGGATGGTCCGGCGAACATTGGATGGCGAAGTCCAGGGCGATCTCCAGTCCATGCGCGCGCGCGGCCTGCACCAAGTCGCGAAAATCGTCGACGCTGCCGAGCTGCGGATGGATCGCCTCGTGCCCACCCTCCTCGCTGCCGATCGCATAAGGGCTGCCGGGATCGTCCTCGCCGGCGAACAGCGAATTGTTGCGGCCTTTACGATGGCTGCGGCCGATCGGGTGGATCGGCGGAAAGTACAACACGTCGAAGTCCATCGCCTGAATCTCCGGCAGGCGCTGGATAACGTCGCGAAAGGTGCCGTGGCGCTTCGGGTCGTCGGTCACCGAGCGCGGGAACAGCTCGTACCAACTGGCGAATTGCGCCAGGCGGCGCTCGACCTCCACCGGGTAGATGGCGCTGCGCACAAGGTGCGGGCGGGTTTCGATCTGCGCCATCAGACGCGTGGTTTCCGGCGCCAGCAGCAGCGCCACGCGCTCGTCGATGGTGGGGCATTCGAGCAGTTGTTCGAGCAGTTCGCTGACCCCTTCCGTCGGAGCCACTTGCAGCGCCTGGCGCAGCAGTTGCTCGCCTTCTTGCAGCTCCAACTCCACCGACACGCCGGCGCCATATTTCTTCTGCAATTCGTAACAGTAGGAGGCGTAAATATCCCACCAGGCTTCGATAGCGAACAGCGCCCGGCCGACCTGCTTGGGGGTGAAGCTGGCCTGCCAGTGGTCGTTGCCGAGAAACTTCAACGGCAGCCGGTGCCACTGCACCTCGTCGACCTCACGCCACAACAGGTCGCCGGCCAGCTTGTCGTGACCATCGGCGAATATCACCGTGCCGACCGTGACCGGCATGCCCACTATCGCTTTTGCGGCAAAGCGCCCTTGCTCGACCACCGGCTCGATCGACTCGATGGCGATGCGCGGCATGGCGACCGCATCTTCCACGCGCAGTACGTAGTCGTTGTGCGGGTAACCGGGGGTTTGCTTGGTCTGCGATTTGACTTTCGGCATAGCGGTGGGACTCCTCACTTCCGGCAGCCGCAAATGAATCCCCACCGGGTCGCATTGATGCTCCCAAGCCTTCAAGCCTCGCGGGGATGGGCGCGCGAGTAAGCGCGCCCCTGTAACTTCCGAGCCTGGGCGCCGCGCAAAAGTTCAGGCTTTTTGGCCTGTGGGCTGGCGCACGCGGCGCGGCTCAGCCATTGACCACGCTGCCGCCATTGATGTGGATGACCTGGCCCGCGACATAGGAGGAATCGCTGCACGCCAGGTAGACGTAAGCCGGCGCCACTTCCGCCGGTTGCCCGGGGCGCTGCATCGGCGTGCTGGCACCGAAGCTGGCCACGGTGTCGGGGCTGAACGTCGAGGGAATCAAGGGCGTCCAGATCGGCCCCGGCGCCACCGCGTTGACCCGGATACCGCGCGGCGCCAGGTTGATCGCCAGGGAGCGGGTGAACGAGGTGATCGCGCCCTTGGTCGAGGAATAGTCGAGCAGCGTCGGGTTGCCTTTGTAGGCGGTGATCGAGGTGGTGTTGATGATGCTGGCACCGGCCTGCAGGTGCGGCAGCACCGCCTTGGTCAGCTGGAACATGGCGAAGATATTGGTGCGGAAGGTGCGCTCCCATTGTTCTTCGCTGATGTCTTCGAGGTTCTTCTGCGGGTGCTGCTCGCCGGCGTTATTGACCAGGATATCCACCCTGCCCCAGGCGTTCAGCGTATCCGCCACCACCTCACGACAGAACTGCTCGCTGGCCACGTCGCCGGCATGCAACAGCGCCTCGACGTTGCACTTCTCCACTTCGCTGCGGGTCAGCTCGGCGTCCTCGTGCTCGTTGAGATACAGCAGCACGACATTGGCGCCCTCCTTGGCGAAATGCACGGCCACGGCGCGGCCGATGCCGCTGTCCGCGCCGGTGACGATCGCCACCTTGCCGGCCAACTTGCCGGCGGCCTTGTAGTCGTCGCTGATATACACCGGTTGCGGATGCATCTGCGCCTCGCTGCCCGGACGATGATCCTGATGCTGCGGCGGCAGGGTTTGCTTCTCGGTCATGGAGTTCTCCTCCCGTGGTATGCCTTTCTCTCAGGACTGAGCCAGGCGGGAGTAGGTTCAGGGTGAATCGTCGTTCGTTTATCGGCGTTCGTAGCCCGGATGCAATCCGGGGCATCGCTGCTGGCCGTAATACCGATCCCCGGATTGCGCTGCGCTTATCCAGGCTACGGGCGCAATCCGTAGGGTGCGCCATGCGCACCAGGCATCAATATTGGTATTGGTGCGCGCGGCGCACCCTACGAGGGTTTAGGCACCGCTGAAGCGCCTCCCACCGAGCTACAGGCTGCGCTCCACTTCTACCCGCCTTCACCGCCAAGCTTTTCCCACATCGCCCGGCTGATGCGCTGGCGGTTGCTGTAGCCCGCCCAGGGGTCGTCCCGTAGGTTGGTGAGGCGTTCGAGCAGGTTGCCGATATGCCATTGCTGGGCGCTGTCCAGGCTGTCCAGTTCGTCGCGGCGGATCGGCACCGAAACCGGCAAGCCGGGGCGTGCGCGCACCGAATAAGCGGCCACCGTGCTGGCGCCGCGTTGGTTGCGCAGGTAGTCGACGAAGATTTTGCCGATACGGTTCTTCGCGCCCATCTTGGCGCTGAAGCGTTCGGGGATCTGCCTAGCCATAAATTGCGAAATCGCCTTGGCGAAGGCTTTGATCTCTTTCCAACCGGCGTGCCTGGCCAACGGCACTATCAGGTGAATGCCCTTGCCGCCGCTGGTTTTCAGGTAGCTGTCGAGGCCCAGTTCGTCGAGCACCGACAGGCACAAATGGGTCGCTTCGAGCATGCTGCGCCAGGGCAGCGCCGGGTCGGGATCGAGGTCGAGCACCAGGCGATCCGGGGTTTCGATACGGTCGCTGTTGGCGCCCCAGGTGTGCAGTTCGATGGCGCCCATCTGCACCGCGCCAATCAATGCCGACAGCTTGCCGATCTCCATCAGGCGCGCATGTCCGGGGTCGAGCTCCTGGGGCAGGTGGTGGATATTGGGAATGTTCATGTGTTCGGCGTGCTTTTGGAAAAACTGCTCCCCCGCCACGCCGTCGGGGGCGCGCAGTAACGACACCGGGCGCTTGCGCAGGTGCGGCATGATCCAGTCGCCGAGCTGGGCGTAGAACTGCGCCAGCTCGAGTTTACGCGTACCGCTCTGGGCATCGATCAGCCGCTCCGGGCTGCTGATGGCGACGCCGGCAACGCTGACCCGTCCGCGGCCCCGGGCCTTGCCCGCTGGTTTGCCGGTTTTGCTCGGTGTTATGTCGTCCTGCATGGCCCTGCCCTCCCTGTCATTGCCGTCTGGTGGCAGCTCGGCGGGCGAACGCGGGCGTTCGCGAACGATCTCGCTTGGCACTTTGTCGCTGCGCAAGGCGATAAAAGTGGCCTGGCGCACCAGGCCCTCGCGCGTCCATTCGGCGAACTCCACTTCGGCGACCAGCCGCGGCTGCAGCCAATGCACGCCACGCGCCAAGGCGCCTTGCAGCGGCTGCTCGAGCGAGGGCTGTTCGCATTGCAACTCGCGTAGCTGCGCGTGCAACTGCGTGAGGGTGCGTTGATCGAAGCCGCTGCCGACCCGCCCCGCATAGCGCAAGCCGGACTTGCCGGGTTGCTGATTGACCGCCAGCAACAATGCGCCGAAACCGCTACGGCTGCCCTTCGGTACGGTATAGCCGACGACCACGAATTCCTGGCGCAAACGGCACTTGAGCTTGATCCAATCGGTGCTGCGCCGGCTGACGTAGGGACTGCCGATGCGTTTGCCGATCAAGCCTTCCAACGACAAGGCGCAGGCGCTTTTAATCACGTCGCGGTGCTCGCTGGCGAACGCCTCGGAAAAGCGCAACAAGCCGCGCGGTTTCACCCCGCTGAGCACCTTCTCCAGCTCCGCGCGGCGCTCCTCCACCGGGCGTGAGCGTAGATCCAGGCCGCGCAGGAAAGGCGCATCGAACAGATAGTAGAGAATGTTGTGGCTGCGGCCGATTTCGAAAGCGCTCTGCAACGTCTGAAAGTCCGGCAAGCCGCGTTCGTCGAGCGCCACCACTTCGCCATCCAGCCAACTGTCGTGCAGGCCGAGCGCCTCGATCGCCGCGGCCTGCAACGGCAAACGCTCGGTCCAGTCGTTGCCGTTGCGGGTGAACAGGCGTACCTCACCGTCGGCGATGCGCGCGAGCATGCGGTAGCCGTCGAATTTGATCTCGTAGAGCCAATTGCCGCTGGGCGGCTGCGCCACCAAGGTGGCCAACTCGGGCAACAGTTGCACCGGTATGCCGCCGGCAGCCGGCTGCGGTGTGCTTGGCGCTGGCTGCGCCCGGGCTTCGATCGCCCGCTTCGCCGGTTCGGCCTTGGCGGCTTTCACGGCTTTGCCCGTTGCGATCAAGGTGCCGCTGAGCACGCTTTGCGGCTGCGCCTCGGTGATGTCGTACTGCTCGGCGGGCTTGGCGAGCTGGTCGCGCTCCTTGATCAGCAACCATTGCTGCTTACCGCCACTGCCGGGCAAGCGGGTGCGCACCAGGGTCCAGTCGCCGGCCAGCTTCTCGCCGATCAAGGTGAATTTGAGCTTGCCGGCGCGATAGGCCGCTTCGGGGTCGCCATGGGGTTGCCAGATGCCCTGGTCCCAGACGATTACCTGCCCCGCGCCGTATTGGCCCTCGGGGATACGGCCTTCGAAATCGGCGTAGTCCAGCGGATGGTCCTCGACCTGCACCGCCAGACGCTTGTCCTTGGGGTCGAGGCTCGGGCCTTTGGGCACCGCCCAGCTCTTCAGGGTGCCGTCCAGCTCCAGGCGGAAATCGTAATGCAGGTTGCGCGCGGCGTGCTTTTGCACGACGAAGCGCAGGGACTCGTCGGGGCTTCTTTTCCGCCCCCGTCTGGGGCGCTCGGGTGGCTCGCTGGTGATCTGAAAATTGCGTTTGCGGTTGTATTCGCTCGATGGCTCGGCCATGTGGGGAATCCTTGCGCGGCATTCAGCGGTTCGCGGTTTTCGTCGACTTCTTGCGCGGGCTTTTGCCGGCTTTGCCCGGGCGCGCGGCATCGGCGCCCTCGGTTTGGCCCTTGGCGCCGCTCAAGCTGCGTTTGAGCAGCTCGGTCAGGTCGTAGATATCGGCGCTGGCACGCGCCGGCTCGTCGGCCGGCGCCTCGATTTCTTCGACCTTGCCCTTGCGCGCTTTTTCGTCGACCAGTTGCATGATCTTTTCTTCGAAGGTGTCGTGGTAGGCCTGCGGGTCCCAGCTCGCGACCATGTCCTCGACCAGGCGTTTGGCCATGTCGAGTTCGCCCTTGGCCAGTTCTACATCGCGGACCTTATTGCCCAGTTCCAGGTAATCCAGACCGCGCACTTCCGCGGGCCAGCGCAGGATCAGCAGCACCATGGCGTCTTCCTGCGGCAAGACCGCCGCCAAGTGCTGTTTGCTGTGCAACACCACCCGCGCGAGCGCCACTTTGTCGGTGCCGCGCAGGGTTTCGCGAAGCAAGGCGTAGACCTTCTCGCCGCGTTTATCGGGCGCCAGGTAATAGGGTTTTTCGATATGGGTGACGGGGATCTGTTCGCGTTCGATAAAGGCGAAGATATCGATGCTCTGGGTCGACTTCGGATGGGCCGCGCGAATCTCCTCTTCGCTGATGATCACGTAGCGGCCGTCGTCGATCTCCACGCCTTTGACGATATCGTCCCTGGCCACCTCTTCGCCGCTGACCTTATTGACCCGCTTGTACCCCACCGGCTGCATGCTGCGCTGGTCCAACCAGTCGAAGTCGATCCCTTGGGAGGTCGTGGCCGAGACCAGGGCCACGGGAATGTGCACCAAGCCGAAGCTGATCGCACCTTTCCACAGTGCTCGTGCCATCGTCGTTTACCTTTATCGCTGCGTGTGGCCGTGAGCGGATGACCGCCGCCAGCGTCAGAGCATGATGCCGTCGCTGTAGATGACCCGGCCGACGACGCTGATATCGCAAATTTCCTTGAGCATCCGGTCCGCCGCCGTTTCCGCGGCATCGGCGCACATGCAGCCGGGCGAAATCACCCAAAGCACATGCACGCTGGCCCCGGGGCACTTGGGTTGATACTCGATCAAACCGATGTAGCCCCGCTCGCTCTTCATCGCATCCGTCCAAGCGGTGTAATGCTTGAATTCTTTGAACATAAACACTCCTTACGGGCCCGACGGCATCGCAATAGCGAGCGTACCCATGTCAAGGAGGAGGATTTTTTCGGGCCTGCAAACGATCGATGACATGGGGCACAAAGTTGAGAACGAATAACGCCAACAAAGTGCCCAAGACGGCGGTGGCTTCCTGGCCCAATCCGACGGTGATACCGATGGCCGCGGTCAACCAGATACCCGCGGCGGTGGTCAGCCCCTGCACCTCGGTTTCCCGGTGACCTTTGAGAATGGTGCCGGCACCGAGGAAGCCAATGCCGGCGATGACGCCTTGAATCACCCGGCTCATGGCATCGTGTTCGGCACCGGACAATTCGGGCACCAATACGAAGAGCGCGGAACCTATGGCCACCAGCATATGGGTACGCAGACCCGCCGCTTTGCCATGGGTTTCGCGCTCGTAGCCCAATAAACCACCCAATATCGCCGCCAACAACAAACGCACGCTGACCCGCGTTGTATATTCGACCTCGATCAGGTCGGAGAACTCGTTGAGGATAGTGGCTTGGATGGTTTGCCAGGAACTCATGCTCCATTTCCAAGCAGGGCCGCCGTCTCGACCCGCATGCTATCGAGCAGATAGCGATGAGCACCGCATCGGCTGCAGCAATGATGCAGCAGCATCTCATTGCCCATGGATACACGGGAACTCTCGGTCCAGCTACAACCGCCAATCACACATAAAAAATTCATACGACACACCTCCGATTACCCGAGCTGTACCTGATTCGACTGCCGTCGGGTTTGGAGGTTTTAGTAATTTTGCGTGGACGGCCCGGGCGGGCGAATTGCAGCGCAGTTCCCGGACTGTTTCCCGGCCGATATGCACCGGTACTCCGAATAAGCGCCAGCGCAATCCGGGCTAGCCCTGAACGAACGGCCGTGTAGGGGCCTTATACCGGGATCGATCTGGCGGCCGTCGCGCGCGACCAGATCCTGTGCCGGGATATCGCCGCCATAAACGCGCTGGCCAGCGCCTCCGCTGTGCCACCGCTGAGCAAACCCTCGTCAGCCTCCAGGGTCAGCTCGCGGGCGAGACGTGCGGCCGTCGTGCAGAGCGCAATCGCTTTCAGGTGCTTGTAAGCCTCCAGCAGGTAAGCCAGGGCATCGTCGTTGCGCGCCAGACATTGGCTCGCGGCCATGCCGCCGGGCACGAACAACGCATCGAAGAGCGTCGAAGGCATGCTCGCCAGCGACGCCTCGGGCAGCAGGACAGTGCCATCCGCGGCGCTCACCGGCGCGTCGGTAAGCCCGATAAGCACGGCGCTGGCCCTCTCCCGCCGTAGCGCGGTGCGGATCGACTCGACATCCTGGGCGTCGAAGCCATCGGCGATCAGCACGGCAACCAGGCGCGCGCCTATGCTGCCGCTCAGCAGGTTGGCCTGGCTCAGTGCCGGCGAAGCCAGCAGCGCCCTCGGTCGCGACCTCACAGTGGGGCCCATTGGCGGTGCGACGCCGATATTCAGGGCGACGCGGGTGGCCAGGGTCATGTCGATATTGGCGAGAATGGCCTGCACCTGCCGCCTGCGCACCAGCAGCCTGTCGACGCCGCTCAGTTCTAGGCTGTAGGCCGCAACGACGTGATCCTTCTCATGCCTGTTCAGGCTGTTCCAAAACAGGTTGGCCTGGGCGAAACACTCGGCGGACGGATGCGTCGAGACAGTCGATGTCGACCATCGCCGATCAGGCCCACGGCGCTGGCGACACTCGCCCCGAGCATCGGACAGAGCGACCACGGGCCGCCTCGGCGGTATCCCGCTCGTATACGCCCACTCTTCCCGCGGCGCCTGGGCTGACGCGATGCCAGGCACCAGGTTGCTCGCGCGAAGCGTCGCCTGCTCGGCCTCGGCGAAGGCGTTATGCGGCTTGCGATTGAGCCGTAACTTGCCGACCCTGCGCAGCGGCGCCAATTCCTGCGCAACCAAGGTCGTCGGGTCCCATAGATCGAAGCCGTAATGCGCCATGTCCTCTTCGCCGATCACCTGGATAGCCAACTCCCACTCCGGGTAGCAGCCCCATTCAATATCGCGCCACAGCGCCCGGCGCTTGAAGTCGGGAACGGTCGCGACGAGTTGTTGTGCTTCCTCCCAGACCAGCGAGTACACCCCACTCAGCGGAAGCCAGTGGAACTGCACCCAGGTGCTTTTGCGCTCGGCGTTGAGCAGGCGCAAGCGCTGCACGGCAAAGCCCTGCATCGCCCGGTAGGACGCCGGTAGCGCCCGGTCCGACATCAGCCACAGCACGCCGTGGGCGGTTTCCGGGGTCGAGGAGACGTAATTCCAGAACGCCTCGCGCGGCGACTGCCCACTGGAGAACGGCGAGGCCTCTAGCCAGGCGACCGCCTCGCCAAGCGCTGGCGCGGCGCGGCTGAGCGCCACCGCCAGGTTGCTGCCAATCAGGTCGAAGTGCCCTTGAGCGGTATAAAAACGCACCCTGAAGCCACAGGCACCGCGCAGCGCATCGACAGCACCGGCAGGCCCCGGCCCAGCGGAAAAATGCGCGAACACCGGGGTTTTGCGAGTGGGGTCGTTGAGGAAGCGCGCTTCGGTCAGCTCCGCCAAGGGCTCGTAAAGCTGGAAGTAGCCCTGGGCCGCAGCAGACAAGGCCTGTTCTGCGCTGCCCGCGCGATGCAGTTGAATATCTTTGCGCTGACTGTCGAGTATGTCCGCTATGCACTCGCCGTCGGCACACACACCTGGAGCACAGTCGGTTATCGGGGTTTGCCTCGCCATCTAGGATATCTCCTTAATCCAGATATCAGGCAGAGCAAACAGCGCCTGTACTGCGCTTATGCAATTAATAACCGCAGGCTATTCGTCGCGGCGATCAGGCGCTCTCGGGCGCTCGCGAATATGCTTGCGGGTATTACCGGTGATTTTTCGTGCGAATTTTTCCTTCGCGCCACTCAGCTCGGTGACTACGGCGTATTTATTGATACGCGGATGCAATGGCATGGGATTACTCCTCTCGTGAAATCCCTGACTTACTTCAGAGATTAACCACACCGAATAGGTTCTATGTTTTTTCGTCGCAGCACCGCGGGCTTTGTTATACCGAAGCAACTTCCTGTTCAACTGCACGTCGTTCAACTGCGCGGGTTAATTCGCCTGCTCGATTTATCGAGAGTTTCCGGCGACCCATGGTCTAACAACCGAACCTTGGAGATCGACCGGGAGAAGATATGGCGCGTAATGACCATGAATCCTCGCATCCGGCCGCCTTCGGCCGGGCCGAACGCGATGCGGCGTTTTCTCAGCAATTCCAATTGGCGATACGCGGCTGCGCATTGCCGCTTTTCGAGGAAACGGCGCGCCACGCCCAAGCGAGCGGTATCGAAGCCCTGGTCGAATTGACGTTGGAGAACGATGAACCGCGAATCAGCTTGCAAGCCAAGCATCCCGGCGATGCGGGCTACAGCAGTTACAGCATCATCGGCGACATGGCGACCCATGCCGTGATTCATCTGGAGTTCTATGCCGATAGCGACCTGACCCGCCGCCAAGCGGGCCTGTTGCCGTCGGTCAATCAAAAGGTCATCGATACTCACCTGGCAACCTTGTTCAACAAAGCCTTCGCACTTTCCCTGCCGCATTTGCTCAACCGTCACCCCGCAGGCTTCTGGTAGCAGGTTACTTGCTGTGTTCCGGCGATGAAGGCGCTTGAGCCAGCCCGCGCGGACCCAAACGCCCCCAAATGCCCCAACCGATGAGGGGCAGCAACAGCACCAGCGCCGCCCAGGCGAATTTGCTTCCGGCGCTTTCGCGGCTCCGGTAGATCGCCGCGATCAACAATAGATCGACAACCGCCACCGCGATGCCCAACAGCGCGGCGCAAAGCAATACAAATGTCTCGGTACTCATCGGCATGCCTCCTGCCAAGGCTTTCAACCTGAGTCTTTGCGCCTTGCGGGGAGTTCAACCCTTTCGCCCCACCGGCATACCGGCAACCAGTTATCAGGAAAGCTGAACTCCCCGCGCAGAGTGCTTTTCAAAATTTCAGTCATTGCCTACTCGATTGAGGAAACCAGCCATGCCTCAAGGAAGCAAAGCCAAATACACCGACAAGCAAAAGCGCCAAGCGCAAGAGATCGAAGAGAGTTACGAGGACAAGGGCGTCCCCACCAAAGAGGCGCAAGCGCGCGCCTGGGCCACCGTGAACAAGCAATCGGGCGGTGGTGAGCGCGCAGGCGGTTCTGGCCGCGACAAACCGGCGTCGGCCAAGGCGCGAGACCGCCAGGATTCGGCCGAGCGCGCAGCGGCCAGCCGTTCATCCAACGACGCCGACCTGGCCTCGCAAAACAAGCAAGACCTGTTGCAGCTGGCGCGCAGCAAACACATCCGTGGGCGCTCGACCATGAACAAGCAGGAACTCGTCGATGCGTTGCGGCATGCGTCCTGACGGCGCGGCTTTGTTGCTGTGGCCGCCGGCAGGCATCGACAGCAACCCCAGGTAGCCTCCCAAACAACCACACCCAAACAATCAGGAGTTCGCCTCATGTCCCACGAATCGACCCGCCCCGCGCTCGATGCCGTACTCGCAGTGGGTGGCGGCTTATTGCTGATTCGCCAAGGCATAGGCCGTAGAGGCGTCCTTGGCGCCATCGATATCTTGCTGGGCGTAGCCGCTCTCTACCGTTGGCTCTACGCCTCCGAGCCCGCGCTTAAGCCGCTTGAGGCGCTGCCGGGCGAGACGGAACCCGACAAGGCCGCGGACAAGGCCTTGGTCCAACCCGAGACGCTGCTGAACACGCCCTTCCAAAGCGAGTGATGCCGCGTGGGCAGCGAGGCGGCATTAACCAATCGATCAACTGCTTATTTCCATTCATTACCCAGTACCTCAAAGAAACAGAGTTAAAAGGAATTGACAGGCAGTCATCAGAGGAAACTAACGATGTTCAGCAGAATACTTTCAGCTTTATTCCTAACCATCGGCAGCCTCAGCGCCGTAGAGGCACTGGCTGCTTCCTGCCAAGTTTCCACCCGCTCGCTCAGTCAGAAGATCCCCGCGGTGGTAACGCAAAGTTGTTACACCTATCGAGGCATTGAAGAAGGCGCGATCAAATGGTCATGTAGTGACGAAGCCCTGGGCATGCTCGAGCACGAAAAAAAACTCGTCGATAATTGCCCGTCCAACTATTTGGGTTCTTGCACATCCACTCTTACTCAAGAGTCGCTGGCCAGTCATAGAGCCATTAGCGACATTAAAACGGGTACGCCTATGGTCGTTCCGGATGGCGCAAAAATAGTTACCTATTTTTATAGCGTGGAAGAAAAGGAGCAGGCCAGAAAGAACTGCACCGCCTTGGGCGGTAATTGGCAGAACAACCAGGACAATTGAGCGGCATCTGTTTCCTGCGCACCAGTAAGGGGCTTTCGCATGAATAACGACGCCACGTCACAGGTCAAATCGGCGGTTGTTTTGTTGCCGGTCAGCGAAACGACCAGCGAGCACGAGCGGCATACTCAACACGCGCTGGGTATTAAAATCGCCAAGTTGCTCGGTTGCCCTTTTCTCGGCGCTTACAATCCCAGGGCAAGCGATCCACAGACAAGCGCGCAAGAAGCCTTGTACTTCATTCCAAGCGATACCCTGATCGAGCACGAACACTACCGCTCGCTGGGCATCCAGACCGACGAGGACTTCTTCGGCGGCCTGGTCAGTCAGCCGTTCATGGCCACCAAAGCGATTACCCACCCCTTGTTCGGCGCCGACGCCCAACGCCCCGAAGGTTGGTCGCTGGCCTTCAGCCAACAGACCAAAAACGCGGTTTTGCGCGGCTACACGGTATTCACCCTAAATGAAGGGTTGCAGGCCGGCAGCCAACTCCTGGGGCACGGCCCATTGCGCCTGAAGCCGGTGCGCGCCACCGGCGGCAGAAACCAGACCCGGATCGCTAGCCGTGAGGAATTGGTCGCCGCTTTGGCGTGCCTGAACGAGGACGAAATCACCCAATGGGGCTTGGTGCTCGAAGAGGATTTGCGCCAGGTCGCCACCTATAGCGTGGGCCAGGTGAGCATCGGCGGCATGACCGCCAGCTACTACGGCAGCCAACAGCTGACCCGCGACAACACCGGCATGCTGGTCTATGGCGGCTCGGCGCTGCGCCTGGTGCGCGGCGGCTACGACGAACTGCTCGCCCTGCGACCGCCCGCACACATCGAGCTGGCCATCGCACAGGCACGGGCCTATGAACAGGCGGCCTTCGCCAACCTCCCCGGCTTCATGGCCTCACGGCGCAATTACGATATCGCCCAAGGGCTGAACGCCCAGGGCAAGCAATGCTCCGGGGTACTCGAACAATCCTGGCGGATCGGCGGGGCCAGCGCCGCGGAAGTCTTCGGCTTGCTGGCCCTGGCCGAAAGCCCGGCGCTGCACTGCGTGCAGGCCTCCACCCATGAGCTGTATGGCGACGCGGCGCCGCCGCTGCACGCCAATATGCTTTATCAAGGCGACGATCCCAGCATCGGCCGCATCAGCAAATTCGCCCTGGTGGAACCCGATGTCCCGTAGCCAAAGCGTCGAGATCCTGGTGGAAAACGAACGGATCGCCGGCACCTTTCTCACCCCTGGCGACAAGGTGCCGGGGATTCTCTTCGTGCATGGTTGGGGCGGTAGCCAACAACGCGACCTGGCGCGCGCCAAGGGTATCGCCGGGCTCGGTTGCGTATGCCTGACCTTCGATATGCGCGGGCATGAACGAACCCAGGTTCAACAGACGCGTATCAGCCGCGAACACAGCCTGGCCGATATCTGCGCCGCCTACGACCACCTGGCCAGCCATCCCAATATCGATACCGGCTCGATCGCGGTGATCGGCAGCAGCTATGGCGGCTACCTGTCGACCTTTCTCACCGAGCTGCGGCCGGTCAAGTGGCTGGCCCTGCGGGTACCGGCGCTGTATTGGGATGAGGACTGGAGCATGCCGAAGCACCAGTTGGACCGCGCAAGGCTCGCGGTTTACCGCCGCAGCCGGCTGACACCCCGGGATAACCGCGCCTTGGCAGCCTGCGCCGAATTCCGCGGCGACGTGTTGATCGTCGAATCGGAACACGACGACTTCGTGCCCCACGCCACCATCATGAGTTACCGCTCGGCATTCGAGAACGCCCATTCGCTGACCCACCGGATCCTCGACAGCGCCGATCACGCCCTGTCGCGCGACACCTGCCAGGAAGCGTACACCTCGATACTCACCGCCTGGATCAGCGAAATGGTAATAGGCGCGCGGATTGGCGATTACCCCTATCGTTCGACGCGCTAAGTCTGAACCCCGCGTCCGGGAACGGGCGCTTCGTCCTTGGAGGGCTCGTCATGAGCATTGCAATCGATCTGGAAAAAGGCACCTGCATCGTCAATACCCAGTACGGTCAGGATGAAATGCCGATCCGCGATATCACCATCAGTACCGATAAAACCCTGCGAACCTCGGTTATCCGCACGTCGGTCGGCAAAACCATCGTCACCGAAGACGAAGCCCAGACGCTGCTCGGCGCCGGCGCGCACGACGATAGAGAAAATCTGGTATTCGACCAATAGCGCCGGCACTACAGAGCATTCGCCGGGCGATTACTGGCCAATCGCCCGGCCATTGATCAACTTGGGATTGCCAGGCCGCGCGTACGCTGATATCTGTATATGCAAACAGTGTCCGGCGTTTCCATGCAGCTCCAACTCGACGATCCCCTCTACTACCTGAACAACTTCCACAAGGTTCTGAACTGGTTGCAGCAGCGTCACGCCGATCTGCTGTTGGCCGATGAGCTGGCCTTGTTGCGTCGCTTTGGCGAGCTTGCGCAGCCGGCTCAGGCCCTGCTGGTGCGGATGATCATGCGCAAGGGCCAGCATTTTCGCGCGAGCAAACTCGAATACGCGGAAATCGGCTGCACCCGCACGGCCGCCGAAGCGCTGCTTGCTACGGGCCTGATCAGCGATGCACAGGCGTTATCGCCACAGGAAGTATTCAGCTTGCTGCGCAAGGACGAGCTGCTCGAACACTTCGATGCTGGTGCCCTGCGCCGTTTGAAAAAAGCCGAGCTGCTCGAACACCTGAGCACCCTGCACCCCGAACCTCGGCGCTTCGCCGACTGGTGCCCGAACCTCGACGAGCAGGTCTACAGCCTGGGCATCCATGCACTCTGCGAGCGCTTGCGCCTGATGTTTTTCGGCAACCTGCGCCAGGATTGGTCGGAGTTCGTGCTCGCCGATCTCGGCATCTTCCGTTACGAGCAGGTCGAGCTGAGCGCCGATTCGCGGGTATTCCGCCATCGCAGCGACGTCGATTGCTACCTGCACCTGCAAGACTGCCGCGACGCCTTCGAAGCCGGTGAACCGCTGCCCGAGGTGCTGCAACGAATAGACACGCTGAGCTGCGACACGCCCTTTCTCGCCGCCCGCCGCGACAAGCTGCTATTTCGCCTGGGCCAACAATTGGAGCGCGAAGCGCAATTGGAAAGCGCCCTGGCGTGCTATGCCGACTGCCACCATGCCGAAGCGCGCCTACGGCGGATTCGCCTGCTGGAACGCCTGGCCCGCCCGACCGAAGCCTATGCCCTGGCCCGCGAGGCGGCCGCGGCGCCGCACAACGATGCGGAAAGCCAAGGCGTGCAGCGCGCCCTACAGCGTCTGGGCCGCCAGCTCGGCCTGGATAAGCCGGCACCGGCGAAAGTCCCCACGCCCAGCCGTCTCGACCTAAGCCTGCCCAGGCCCGATGCGCTCAGCGTCGAGTACGCGGTCAAGCTGCACCTCAGCGAGCCCGACGCACCGGTGCACTATGTCGAAAACAGCCTGATCTGCAGCCTGTTCGGCCTGCTCTGCTGGCCGGCGATCTTCGCCCCGCTGCCGGGCGCGTTCTTTCATCCGTTCCACAGTGGCCCGGTGGATTTGCTCAGTGCCGACTTCCACCCGCGCCGCGCCGAGCTGTTCGCCGCCTGCCTGGCACAACTCGATTCGGATGCCTACAAAAGCACCATCCGCCAGACCTATGCAGCGAAATACGGCATCCTCTCACCGTTCGTATTCTGGGGCGCGCTCGACGCCGAATTGCTCGAACAGGCCCTCGACTGTCTGCCGGCCGCGCATCTGCGCGCCTGGTTCCAGCGCCTGCTGCTGGATATCAAGGCCAATCGCGCCGGCATGCCCGACCTGATCCAGTTCTGGCCCGCGCACAAGCGCTACCGGATGATCGAAGTGAAAGGCCCCGGCGACCGCCTGCAAGACAACCAACGGCGCTGGCTGGCGTTCTGCGCCGAACACGGCATGCCGGTGGATGTCTGCTACGTGCAATGGGCCGAGGCATGAAGCAAGCGCTCGTGAGCTACCGGGTCGCGGTGCGCGCCTTGTGCGAATTCACCGCCAAGGTCGGCGATCTCGACCTGCGTTTCACCCCTTCACCCACCGCCCAGGAAGGCATGGCCGGGCACGCCATGGTGGTGTCCCGCCGCGGCGCGGACTACCAGGCCGAATTGCCGCTCAGTGGCGAATATCAGGGCCTGCAGGTACGCGGCCGCGCCGACGGCTTCGATCCTTTTTACAACCGCCTGGAGGAAATCAAAACCCACCGCGGCGATATCAAGCGCATTCCCGAGAACCACCGGCTGCTGCATTGGGCGCAGGTCAAGGTCTATGGCTGGCTGCTGTGCCAGGAGCGCGAGCTGGCCGAGATCGAGCTGGCGGTGGTGTATTTCAATGTGCTGACCCAGCACGAAACCTCGTTCCAGCAGCGCTTCGGCGCCGAGGAGCTGCGCGAATTCTTCGAATTGCAATGCAGCCGTTTTATCGCCTGGGCCGAGCATGAGCGCGCGCATACCGAGCTGCGCAACCAGACGCTGGAAAACCTGTGCTTCCCCCACCCGCAATTTCGCAGCGGCCAGCGCCAATTGGCCGAAGCGGTGTACCGCGCCGCCCGCGACGGCCACTGCCTGATGGCCCAAGCCACCACCGGTATCGGCAAAACCCTCGGCACCCTGTTTCCGCAGCTCAAGGCGTTTCCCGAGCAGCGCCTCGACCGTTTGTTCTTTCTCACTGCCAAGACCCCCGGCCGGCGCCTGGCCCTGGACGCCCTGGCGACGCTGCGCAGCCAGGAACCGGCGATGCCGCTGCGGGTGCTCGAACACGTCGCCCGCGACAAAGCCTGCGAACACCGCGACAAAGCCTGTCACGGCGATTCCTGCCCGCTGGCCAAGGGCTTCTACGACCGCCTGCCCGCCGCCCGCGAAGCCGCGTTGGCGCGGCTCTGGCTGGATCAGCAGAGCGTGCGCGAGGTCGCCCTGGCGCACCGCGTCTGCCCCTACTACCTGAGCCAGGAGCTGTGCCGCTGGGCCGATGTGGTGGTGTGCGACTACAACTACTACTTCGATATGGGCGGCCTGCTGCACAGCCTGACCCAGCTCAACGAATGGCGCGTCGCGCTACTGGTGGACGAAGCGCACAACCTGATCGAGCGCGGCCGCGGCATGTACAGCGCCGAGTTGCGGCAAACCCGCTTCGACGCCCTGCGGCGCATCGCGTCCACGGTGATGAAGGCGCCGCTGGAGCGTCTGAACCGGCATTGGCAACAATTGCAGCGCGACCAGCAAGTGGCCTACCAGGTCTACCCCACCACCCCGGACCTGTTTATCGCCGCCCTGCAAAAAGTCGTCGGCGCGCTGACCGACCACCTCACCGATCAACCGGCCGGCAATGCCGCCGAGCTGTTGCAGTTCTATCTGGACGCCATGCTGTTCTGCCGCCTGGCCGAGGTCTACGACAGCCATTCGCTGTTCGATATCAACCGCGACGAACAGCCCGACGGCCTCGCCGGCTCGACCCTGTGCATCCGCAACATAGTGCCGGCGCCGTTCCTCGCCCCGCGCTTCGCCGCGGCCCACAGCTGCACGCTGTTTTCCGCGACCCTGAGCCCGGCGCACTACTACCGCGACCTGCTCGGTTTACCGACCGCGACCCCGTGGCTGGATGTCGAATCACCATTTAGCGCCGCGCAATTGCAGGTGCAGGCGATCAGCAACCTGTCCACTCGCTACGCCCACCGCGATTATTCATTGGCGCCGATCGCCACCCTGATGGCCCGCCAGTTCGCCGCCCAGCCGGGCAACTACCTGGCGTTCTTCAGCAGCTACGCCTACCTGCGCCAGGCGCTCGACGAGTTCGCCGCGGCCCATCCGCACGTACCGGTGTGGGAACAATCGCGGCAGATGGACGAAAGCCAGCGCCAAGGCTTTCTCGACCGCTTCAATGTCGGCAGCCAGGGCATCGGCTTCGCCGTGCTCGGCGGTGCGTTCGGCGAAGGCATCGACCTGCCGGGCGAGCGTCTGATCGGCGCCTTTATCGCCACCCTCGGGCTGCCGCAGATCAACCCGATCAACGAAGAAATCAAAACCCGCATGCAGGCCATGTTCGGCAACGATATCGGCTACGACTACAGCTACCTCTACCCCGGCCTGCAGAAAGTCGTACAAGCCGCCGGCCGGGTGATCCGCACCCAACAGGACAAAGGCGTGATCTACCTGATCGACGACCGTTTCAACCAACCGACCGTGCGCCGGCTATTGCCGAGCTGGTGGCATGTCGAGCGCTGCCGCCTGCCCCTGCCGGCGCCGCAGTTGCCGGTTTGAACCACCGACCCGTAGCCCGAATAAGCCTAGGCGCAATCCGGGAGCGATGGTGCCTGCACCACCTCTCCCGGGTTACAACCCGGGCTACGAAAGCGCCGCGATGCGTCCGTCAATCCCGATCCAGCAGGTGAAAGCGCGGTAACGACACATGCCAACGGATCGCCGCCAGGCGGATCAGCAGATGGCGCATCCACAACCGCTCCCCGGGTTACAACCCGGGTTACGAAAGCGCCGCGATGCGTCCGTCAATCCCGATCCAACAAGTGAAAGCGCGGCAGCGACACATGCCAACGGATCGCCGCCAGGCGGATCAGCAGTACGGTCAGCATCGCCACTCCGGTATCCAGCCAGTGCGGCGTGTCCAGCGCGCGCAGGCCGATAAACACCAGGGCGCCGGCGATGCAGGCGGTGGCGTAGATTTCCTTCTGGAAGATCAGCGGAATCTCGTTGCAGATCACATCGCGCATCACCCCGCCGGCGACGCCGGTCATCACGCCCATGATCACCGCGGTGCTATGGGGCACCTGGTGCTGCAACGCGACCTCGGTGCCGATCACGGTGAACACCGCGAGGCCGAAGGCATCGGCGAGCAGCAGGCCTTTTTCGTGAATCGGCTGGGTCAGGCGCACCCAGATCACCGTGCCCACCGCCGCCACGGAGGCGACCACGATATACAGGTCGTTGCCGATCCAGCTGACCGGATGGTTATCCAGAATCACGTCGCGCAAGGTGCCGCCGCCCAGGGCGGTGATCACCGCGATCACCAGCACGCCGAACAGGTCCATGGACTTGCGCCCTGCCATCAGCGCGCCCGTAATCGCAAATACCGCCACACCAAACAAATCCGCCAGGTAGAACAGTTGCGCCATGCCCATTTCAGGACGCCACGGGCGTGCGCATGGTGACGAACTCTTCGGCGGCCGTCGGGTGCACGCCAATGGTCTCGTCGAACAGCTGCTTGGTCGCCCCGGCTTTCAGCGCCACGGCCAGGCCCTGGACGATCTCGCCGGCGTCCGGGCCGACCATATGGCAACCGAGTACGCGGTCGCTGTCGGCGTCCACCACCAGCTTCATCAGCGAACGCTCCTGGCAGTCGGTCAGCGTCAGTTTCATCGGCCGGAAACGGCTCTCGTAGATTTTCACCTGGTGCCCGGCCTCGCGCGCCTGCTCCTCGCTAAGGCCGACGGTGCCGATATTCGGCAGGCTGAACACCGCGGTCGGGATCATCTGATAATCCACCTTGCGGTATTCCTCGGGCTTGAACAGCCGGCGCGCCACTGCCATGCCTTCGGCCAGTGCCACGGGCGTCAGCTGTACGCGGCCGATCACATCGCCGATCGCCAGAATCGAGGGTTCGCTGGTGCGATACGCCTCATCGACCTGAATATAGCCGCGCTTATCCAGCTCGACCCCGGTGTTCTCCAGGCCGAGATTGTCGAGCATCGGCTTGCGCCCGGTGGCATAGAAAATACAGTCGGCCGCAAGCGTCCGGCCATCTTCCAGGGTGGCCAGCAGGCTGCCATCCGCCTGTTTGTCGATACGCTGGATATCGCTGTTGAACTGCAGATCGACGCCGCGTTTGCACAGCTCCTCTTGCAGGTGTTTGCGCACCGCGCCATCGAAGCCGCGCAGGAACAGCTCGCCGCGGTACAACAGCGAGGTCTGCGCGCCCATGCCGTGGAAGATCGAGGCGAATTCCACCGCGATATAGCCGCCGCCGACCACCAGCACCCGCTTGGGCAGCTGCTCGAGGAAGAACGCCTCGTTCGAGTCGATGGCATGCTCGCGACCGGGGATATCCGGAATAAACGGCCAGCCGCCGGTGGCGATCAGGATGTTTTTCGCACTGTAGCGTTTGCCGCCCAGTTCGACGCTATGCGCATCGAGCAGCCGCGCATGGCCTTCGAGCAGAGTCACCCCGCTGTTGACCAGCAGATTGCGGTAGATACCGTTAAGCCGTTCGATTTCGCGGTTCTTGTTGGCGATCAGCGTCGGCCAATCGAACTTCGCCTCGTCCAGCGACCAGCCGAAGCCGCGCGCCTGCTCGAAGTCTTCGGCGAAGTGTGCGCCGTACACCAGCAGCTTCTTCGGCACGCAGCCGACGTTCACGCAGGTGCCGCCCAGATAGCGGCTCTCGGCCACCGCCACGCGCGCCCCGAAGCCCGCGGCAAAACGCGCGGCACGCACACCGCCGGAACCGGCGCCGATCACAAACAGGTCGAAGTCGTAAGTCATTTCAAGCCTCCAAAGCAGGCTGCAAGCATAACCTCAGCAAGGTAGCTCGGGTTAGCGGCGACATCGCCATCGGCCGCCGCGTAACCCAGGGGCGGTTCGACGCCTCGACGTGGGGACGATCAGAACCTGTGGGAGGCGCTTTAGCGGCGAGCTTCTAAACCGTGGTAATCGCGGCTAAAGCCCCTCCCACAGTCCGGCAGCAAGGTAGCCCGGGTTAGCGGCGATTATCGCGGTCTGCGCAGCGACATCACCATCGGCCGCCGCGTAACCCGGGGGCGGTTCGACGCCTCGACGTGGGACGATCAAGCCCCGTGGGAGGCGCTTTAGCGGCGAGCTTTTAAACCGTGGTAATCGCGGCTAAAGCCCCTCCCACAACCCGGCAGCAAGGTAGCCCGGGTTAGCGGCGATTATCGCGGTCTGCGCAGCGACATCACCATCGGCCGCCGCGTAACCCGGGGGCGGTGCGTTTGGCATGGGAGAACGGCAATCCCCCTGTAGGAGCCAGCTTGCTGGCGATCTTTATGGCTCAGGCATCGCCGGACGCCGGATCGCCAGCAAGGACTAGGCGTCCCCCTGGCTCCTACACTTTTACTGCGTAGCCCAGATAAGCCCCAGCGCAATCCGGGAATGGGCCAGATCACGCACAAGCCGAACCCCTGCTCCCAGCCAGCGCCTAAACTCGATAAACGACAGAAGGAGACCGAGATGCAGCCCACCCTCACCCATCTGGCCCTGCACGTTCCCGACCTGGACGCCTGTGTGGCCTTCTACAGCGAGTTCTGCGGCATGCGGGTGATCCACGAGCGCGCGGGCAAAGGCTCGCGGATCGTCTGGATGGCCGAGCCGGGCAAAGAGCATCAATTCATTTTCGTGATCATGCCCGGCGGCCAGGACCGCCAGCTCGCCGCCGACGACTACAGCCATTTCGGCTTCGCCCTGGGCAGCCGCGATGAGGTCGACGCTATCGCCAGCAAGGCCAAAAAAGCCGGCTGCCTGATCTGGGCCCCGCGCGACGAGCCCTACCCGGTCGGCTATTACTGCGGCCTGCGCGACCCGGCGGGCAACTATGTCGAATTCAGCTACGGCCAACCGCTCGGGCCGGGCTCGGAGGCGATGGTGATTCCCTAAAGGGAGCGGTACGCCCAAACACCAATCACACCGCAAAAATACCTTGTTGGGTTACGCGGCGGCAGGCGGCGATGTCGTTGTTTGAACCACGACAACGCCGCTAACCCAACCTACCCAACTACCCCGGATTTCACCTGGGCTACGAGCTGAAGAGGGATGCCGCTTTTGTAGCCCGGATGAAATCCGGGAACGGTGCCCGACGCAAAACCGCTCCCGGATTTCATCCGGGCTACGGGAGCTGCGTAGGGCGTGTGCAACCCGCCAGGGTAAAGGGCAAAGTGCTGCGGGTTGCACCCGCCCTACGGCTCTGCCCAACCGCATAACTACAAAAACCACAAAGCCACCTTGCGGTGGCTTTGTTAATCACTTACAGCTCAGGGCTTGCAGCTGCCTCAATAAGCCTTACCCGGCTTGTAGAGGTTCTCGAAGCAGAAGTTGGTCGCTTCGATATAACCTTCGGCGCCGCCGCAGTCGAAACGCTGGCCTTTGAATTTATAGGCCAGTACGCAGCCGTCCTGGGCCTGTTTCATCAGTGCGTCGGTGATCTGGATTTCGCCGCCCTTGCCCGGTTCGGTCTGTTCGATCAGGTCGAAGATGTCCGGGGTGAGGATATAGCGGCCGATGATCGCCAGGTTCGACGGCGCATCTTCCGGCTTGGGCTTCTCGACCATGCTGTTAACCCGGTAGATATCGTCGCGGATCATTTCGCCGGAGATCACCCCGTACTTGTGGGTCTCTTCCGGCGGCACTTCCTGAATCGCCACGATCGAGCAGCGGAACTGGTTGTACAGCCTGACCATCTGGGTCAACACGCCGTCGCCTTCCAGGTTCAGACAGAGGTCGTCGGCCAGTACCACCGCGAAGGGTTCGTCGCCGATCAACGGGCGGCCGCAGAGAATCGCGTGGCCCAAACCCTTCATCTCGACCTGACGGGTGTAGGAGAAGCTGCACTCGTCGATCAGACGGCGAATACCGACCAGGTATTTCTCCTTATCGGTATCGCGGATCTGGTGTTCGAGTTCGTAGCTGATGTCGAAGTGGTCTTCCAAAGAACGCTTGCCGCGGCCGGTAACCATGGCGATCTGCTTCAAGCCGGCCTCCAGCGCCTCTTCGACACCGTACTGGATCAGCGGCTTGTTCACGATCGGCAGCATTTCCTTGGGCATTGCCTTGGTCGCAGGCAAAAAGCGAGTGCCGTAACCGGCTGCGGGGAACAAGCATTTTTTAATCATGGGAGACCTTAAAAATGGGACGAAATCGCCGGCGCAGTCTATCAGGCTGCATGCGCCTTACAATGCCCTACAGCCGGCCGACCTATACCGCGGTAAAGGAAACCCAATTCCGCGAGTTGTTTTGCGTCGTAGATGTTGCGACCGTCGAACAGCACGGGCATGCGCATCGCGCCACGGATCCGTGTGAAGTCCGGCTGGCGAAACTGTTTCCACTCGGTGAGCAGCACCACCGCATCGGCGCCTTCCGCCACGCAGTACAGCGACTCGCTCAAGCGCAACTGCCCGCTGTCGATGGCTCGCCCATAACGTGCCGCCACCGCAGCGGTGGCGACCGGATCGCAGGCTTGCACCTGCGCCCCGGCCGCGAGCAAGGCATCCAGCAGCACCAGGCTCGGCGCCTCGCGCAGGTCGTCGGTGCCAGGCTTGAAAGCCAACCCCCAGAGCGCCACGACGCGGCCCTGCAGGTGTCCGGAAAAATGCTCGCGCAACGCTTGGAACAGCAAGGTTTTCTGCAACGCATTGCGTGCTTCGACTGCACGCAGAATGCCCGGTTCAATACCTTCTTGCTCCGCCGCGCGGATCAAGGCGCGCACATCCTTGGGGAAACAGGAGCCGCCATAGCCGCAGCCCGCATAGATGAAGTGCGTGCCGATGCGCTTGTCACTGCCGATGCCGCGGCGGACTTCTTCGATGTCCACGTCCAGACGTGCGCACAGCCCCGCCATCTCGTTGATAAAGGAAATCTTGGTGGCGAGAAAGGCGTTGGCCGCGTACTTGCTGAACTCCGCGGCGCGCACGCTCATGCACAGCAGGCGCTCGTGATTACGTAAGAATGGTGCGTACAAGCGCCGCAACAGCTCGGTTGCCGCTGGCTCGTCGCAGCCGATCAGCACCCGATCCGGGCGCATGAAATCGTCGATCGCCGAACCTTCCTTGAGGAACTCGGGATTGCTGGCCAAGACCACCTTGAAGCCCTTGCAGCGTCGCGCCAGACCCGCGTTTATCCGCTGCGCCACACGTTCTGCCGTGCCCACCGGCACCGTGGATTTATCCACCACCAGGCACGCCTGCTGCAGGCGCTCGCCCAGCTCGTCCGCCACGGCCAGGACATGCGACAGATCGGCCGAACCGTCCTCGCCGCTTGGTGTGCCCACCGCGATGAACACGACCTCGGCGCGCTCGATGCCCTTCCCCAGGTTGTGGCTGAAACTCAGTTGGCCGCTGGCCAGATGGGCCTTGAGCATCGGCTCCAATCCCGGTTCGTAGATCGGCACCTCGCCGCGTGCCAGTCGCGCCACCCGCGATGCGTCGCGCTCGACGCAGACCACCCGATTGCCCATTTCGGCAAAACAGGCCGCCGACACCAATCCCACATAGCCCGCCCCGATTACGCAAATCCGCATCGCCGCATCCTCCATATGAGTTGCAGCGATTGCAGCTAAAGCCGGTGGCACAGGTATGACAGTGCCGCGACAATCCCATGACAGGGGTTTTCACCGGCGCCAAGACCAGCAGCCAGTCGGAGCTCGGAAACCCCGTTCAACCGCTCTACCAACCGATCGCGGCCATCTTCCACGTGATCAGACGGATACCCGCCAGTTGCCTTGCCTAAGCCGACATATCTGCTAAAACTCAAGACAGCGAGTGGCACTCAAGATCCTCCTCAACTGGCCGACTTATTGCTTAAGGCCAGCCGCATGGCCACCGAATTACTTCAATTGCAGGCCGTAGAAATATGAAAGATGCCAGCCTCAAGGTCAGAATGGGCCTCTATGTCGTTGCCCTGATCACGCTTATCCTCACCGCCTTTTCATATTTCAATTACCAAAGCATCAAAAACAACCGAACCAAGCACATCGTCGAATCCACTCAGCGCGTCAGCGAACGCCTGAAACTGTCCCTGCCCGGGCCTCTGTGGAACTATGAAAAAAAGTTCGCCGAAGCCGCCATCAAGTCCGAATTGAGCGACCCGAGCATCTCCTCGATCCTGGTGACCAACGGTCCCAAGATCGTCGCCGGCTTCACCAAGGACAACGCCGGCGAAATTGTGCCGATCAGCGAAATTCCAGCCGATACAAGCGGTTATCTGAACGAAGAAATCTTCTATGAAGACGGCGGCGACAAGAAGCTGGTTGGCCAGTTGCTCATTCAATCCAGCGATGCCGGCCTGAAGGAAGAGCTGGACGGCTTGCTGCTGCGCTCCGTCTTGCAAACGTTGTTATTGGATGTGGCGATCATCGTCATCCTGATGTTGCTGCTGCACTCGAACGTTCTTCGCCCCCTGCATCACATGAATAGCGCCCTGGCCGACTTGTCCAAGGGCGAAGGCGACCTGACCCGACGCCTGGCGATAAAACGAATGGACGAAGTGGGCAGCCTGGCCGAGAACACCAACCAGTTCGTCGAGAAACTGCAGACCATCATCAGGGAAATAAAAGCGCTATCGGAACGCGTATTGCTTTCCAGCAATACCTGCCAGGAACACGCCAACCAGAACTCCCGCAGTATCAATTCGCAGCAGCTGGAACTCGATCAAGTCGCCACCGCGATCACCGAAATGACCAGTGCGGTCGAAGAAGTCGCGCAGAACGCCCTCAGCACCTCCCAGGTGACCGACGAGGCCAGCCAGCACGTGAACAAGGCCGTGGAGCTGTCCGGGCATGCCAACCAGGCCATCGCCGGGCTGGTCGCGGAAGTGGAAAAAGTGGCCAACCTCACCCAATCCCTGGCCCAGGAAAGCGGCGCCATCGACAAGGTCATCGAGGTGATCAACGCCATCGCCGAGCAGACCAACCTGCTGGCCCTGAACGCCGCCATCGAAGCGGCCCGCGCCGGCGAACAGGGCCGCGGCTTCGCCGTGGTCGCCGACGAGGTGCGGGTACTGGCCGGGCGCACCCGCAACTCCACGGAAGAGATACGCACCATCATTTCGCGCCTACAGGGCTCGACGCACAACGTGGTGGAGGCCATGGAGCTGAGCCGCAACATGGCCACAGAGGCCGGCCGCGAGTCGGAAGTGGTGCAGGAGTCGGTGCTGCGCTTTCACGAAACCATGCAGAAAATCCGCGAGATGAACACCTATATCGCCCAGGCCGCCGAAGAGCAGCACAGCGTGGCCGAAGGCATCAGCCAAAGCCTGGTGAGGATTTCCGGACTGAATACCGAAAATACCGAGAACATCGAATTGACCAAATCCGAGAACGCCACCTTGCAAGAACTCTCCGCACACCTGGATAGCCTGATCCACCGATTCAAGGCGTAGCTTCGTTCGCAAGTACGCCAACGGCGTCTCGGGCAAGAGATAAAGCCCCAGAGCGGTGTTTACCCACCGCTTTTCACCGTTGTTGAGGAAACCACCATGAGAAAACTGCTCGCGCTCGCTCTTCTGCTCGGTTCCACTGCACTCAGTGCGCAAACCATCACCGCCGCCGGCGATCCCTGGCCGCCCTTCCTCGATCCGGACCATCCCCAGCAAGGGGTCGCTACGGAGCTGGTCAAGGCCGCCTTCGCCTCCCAGGGGCACGAACTGAAGTTGAACTTCGTGCCTTGGCAGCGAGCCCTGGACGGTGTCAAAGAAGGCGAATACGACGTATTGATCGGTGCCTGGAAGACCCAGGAACGGGAAGGCTTTCTCAAGTTCAGCGAGCCCTATCTATCCAACGACGTGAAATTCATCAAGAAGAAAGGCAGCGACTTCGAGTACTCCGGCATGGACAGCCTGACCGGTAAAACCATCGGTACCGTACGCGGCTATGGCTATGGCGATACCTTCGAGAACGCCAGCAACTTCAAGAGAGAGGAAGCCGCCAACCTGATGCCCAGCATCCTCAAGGTGATCGGCGGCCGCATCGACCTCACCCTGGAAGACGAGGTGGTCGCCAAGAGCCTGATCAACAAAGAAAATCCGGAAGCCTTGGAGCAGATCGAGTTCGTCGCCACGCCGATGTCCAGTAACGGCCTGTATGTCGCCGGCGGGCTGAAAAACCCGAAGCATGAGGAAATCATCGCCGCCTTCAATAAGGGCCTTGCAGCCATCAAGGCCGATGGCACCTTCGACACCATCCTGCAACGCAACGGCATCAAGTAAACAACCGCATCCCAGGCCCGCGCCGCGCGCCTGGGATGGCGGGCTCACCAAACACTGCGCGCTAAAGCACCTGCGCAGATCTCCACGCGCCGAGGCGGTAGCGAATGCCGCTCAGCGCTGTAATACGAGCTCGAACTCTTCCGCCGGCACGGCCTGCGAAAACAAGAAGCCCTGCCCGTAATCACAACCGGCATCGGTCAGTAGCTTCTTTTGCTCGAGGGTTTCTATTCCCTCTGCGATCACTTTTAGGCCGAGTTCATGGGCCATCACGATTATCGATCTGACGATCGCGCGGTCGCCGGCGTCGGTGTTGACGTCACGCACGAAGGATTTATCGATTTTCAGGTAATCGATATCGAACTTGCGCAGGTAGGCCATGGAGGAATAGCCGGTGCCGAAATCGTCGAGCGTCACCTGAATTCCGGCATCGCGGTATTGCAGCAGCTTGTCCACCACACTGGCGGACGCATTGAGCAGCAGGTTCTCGGTGATCTCGACGGAGATGCTGCTGCCCTCCAAGCCGAGGCTGCGCAGATGGGCTGGCCAGTCGCTCTCCTCGACACGGGAGAGAAATTGCACGGGAGATTTATTGACGCTGATCTGAAACGGAGCGCCGACTTGTTCGCCCCATTTCTTCGAACACGCGGCGGCCTGCCTGAACACCCATTCGCCGATTTCATTGATCAGCCCCGACTCTTCCGCAAACGGGATGAAGCGCGGCGGATCGATCAGGCCGAGCTTCGGATGCTGCCAACGCAGCAGGGCTTCCGCCTTGGTCACCCGTCCCGTTGCCAGTTCGATCATCGGTTGGTAATACACCCTGAGCTGATTGCCGCTCAGGGCATGACGTAAATCGCCGATCAGTCGCAACCGGGCATGTGCCTTCTGTTGCATTGAATGGGTGAAATAGCTGAACTGATTACGCCCGCCGTTCTTGGCGGTGTACATCGCCTGGTCGGCATTGCGCAGCAGGTCTTCCGGGTAGGTCGCATCCTCGGGGTAAAGCGTGATGCCGACGCTGGCGGACAGGTACACCACTTCATTACCGAGTTGGAAAGGCGACGCCAGGGCCTCGATTACTTTCTGCGCAATCATCTCGACATGCGCGAGGTCGTCGAGATCGGCAAGTATCGCCGTGAACTCGTCGCCGCCCAGACGCGCCACGGTGTCCGACTGGCGCACACAGTAGCTGATGCGCTTACCCGCCTCGGTCAATAACTGGTCGCCGATGTCGTGTCCGAGCAGGTCGTTCGCCTCCTTGAAATGGTCGAGATCGATAAATAGAAGCGCCAAGGGCAGACCGGTGCGATGGGCTTTCTTGACCTCATACTCCAAGCGGTCGCGGAACAGACGCCGATTGGGCAGGCCCGTCAGCGAATCGAAGTTGGCATGGCGCCATACGACCTCTTCTGAGCTGCGCTTTTCCGATATGTCGGTCAGGGTGCCCGCCATGCGTAACGGCCTACCCTGTTTGTCGCGAGCAACGACGATGGCGCGCAACAGCACCCATTTGTAGCTGCCGTTCTTGCAGCGAATGCGATGTTCGCTCTTGAGGGAGGAAGTCTCGCCCTTCAAACAGGCATTGAGTGCCGCCGCGACGCGTTCCTGTTCCTCGGGGTGGGTGAGCGCTTCCCAATCCTCGCGGCGGTCGATCGTGTCTTTTTCGGAGAGACCTATTATTTCCTTCAGGCGCTTCGAATACAGCAGTGCGTCGTTACGCATATCCCAATCCCACACGCCGTCCCCAGACCCCTCGATCGCCAGTTTCAGGCGCTCGTTGCTGACCAGCAATTCCTCCTGCGCATTAACGGCTTCGGTGATGTCGAGGGCAATGCCGACATGGCCCGCGTAGGCGCCTTCGGAGTCGAACCACGGAGCGGCATGCGACTCGAGCCAAAGCCATTCGCCGCTCTTGCTACGCGCCCGGGCACGCTGGCGCAATGGCGCACGCGCCTGCTGAGCGGCGGCGATCTCTGCCAAAAACTGTAGCGCATCGTCCGGATGCAGAAATGCCTGCCACCCCTTGCCGTGGAGTTCTTTACTGGAAGCGCCTGTCACGTCGAGGTAGCGCGGGTTCAGATAGACCGCATTGCCCTTCGTGTCGAGTTGCCAGATCAGCACTGGCGAAGCTTCCGCCAGTGCGCGAAAGCGCGCCTCGCTTTCCGCGAGTGCCTGCTCGGCATGCTTGCGTTGGGTCAGGTCGACAGTCACGGCGAGTATGGTGCACGGGCGGTCCGCATAGTCGAGCAGGCTGAGACTGCTGCGCGCCCAGACCAGGCGGCCATCCAATCGAACATAGCGCTTGTCTACCGTTACCGGTTGGCCTGTCTTCATCATCCGCGCGATCGCCGCCATGCTGTTGGGCAAGTCATCCGGATGGGTGACATCGCAGATGCGCGCATTCAGTAAGGTCTCACGCGTACGCCCCAGCATCCCGCACAGTTCGCCGTTGACACGCAGGAAAGCGCCCTCCGGGGAAAGCTCCGACAGCCCGACCTTGGCATGTTCGAAAATCGCCGACATATGCGATTGGCTTTCCAGCAACTCCTTTTCCGCCTGCACCCGCCCGGTCGTTTCGTTAACGAGGGCGAATACCCCAGCCGGCCTGCCGTTTTCGTCGAGCACCGGGCAATAATCGAGATTGAGCCACACCAATTCTTCGCCATCGCAGGTCAGTGTGAATTGCTGATCACGGTATGCGAGCGAGCCGCCGCCAAGTACCTCCGCCATCACTTGGGCGTTGAAACCGATATGCGCGGGCAGCGTCTCCAGGACCTTGCTACCCAGCAGAGCGGGATGCAGTCGGCCAGCGAACTCGGCAAAGGCATCGTTGTAGATCACCACACCCTCGTGCCCCCACAGCAATGCACCAGACGTGGGAAGACCGAGCAAAATGTCGATGGCGGTTTTCATGTATTGCGGCCATGTCGGTATCGCACCCAAACCGAGCGCTGCCCAATCGCAGGCGCGGATTCGCGTACGCATTTCACTGCATCCCACCGGCCAGCTTGGAGTATCGGCGTGCTCCATGGCTCCACCCGCTAGCGTTCATATCCTTTGGAGACTGGGCGTCGGGGGAAATAGTTCGGCCGTACGTCCAGCCCCTCCCTTGCGCTTGAGCTGGCCATCCCTCGCCTGTCCGGGCGGGGTGCTTCGCATGGAAGTAATGGACGATGGACCCGTTATGTGTTGCAGCGCGCGGGACAGCTAAGCAATGTCCGGACGCGGCAATTCGTAGGGTGGGTTAGCCGCCTGCTGCATTTGTCGGCCGACTCGCTATACCTGCTGCGGCGTAACCCACCATCGGCGCAACACCATCCATCGTCTGGCGGGTTACGCGGCGCACAACCTGCATCTGCGCCAGGAGGACCGGCATTCGCACCGCTTGCCCAAACGGCAACAGCCCCTAACGCCTGGTGAGCAAGGCTTTTTCGAGGATGCAAAATGGAATCGCGACCCAGTGAGCGGCGCGACTAGACTTCCCCCACACACTGAACGGCTCCTCCTTTCCGGGAGGGGCGTTGGAAAGCCTTGGTGAGGAAATCTAGGAAGCCATGACCAACAGAGAACAACTCCATCGAGATGGCTATGTACTGCTGCGTGGCGCGATCCCGGCCGAGTGGCTGGGTGACCTTCGCGCGGTGTTCGATGCAGGCGTGAAGCCGTCGGCCGATTGGCCGGTGCCGCGCGGCATGGATTGGCGCCATTCGCTGCTCGACCTCGATTCGACGGTTCAGGCCGTGTGTCGCCTGCCGCAGGTGCTGGCGGCGGTCGGCGAGTTGATCGGCGAACGCTTCTTCCTCGCCCAGGTCGAGGGTCGCGAGCCCCTGGCGGGCGGCGGTCATCAGCAGCTGCACCGCGACCTCTCGGCCCAACGCCCAGGCGACATGGTCAACGTCCTGGCTTATTTCGACGACTACGCCGCCGGGAACGGCGCAACCCGTATCGTCCCCGCCAGCCATCGTCCCGAACCGGCAGCGCGGCCATTCGATTTCAATGACGAGTCCCGCTCGCTGCAGCTTTCAGGCTGCGCGGGCGACATCCTGGTGTTCGATGTCGACCTGGTGCATGCGGGCAGCCTGAACGCCAGCGGCGCACGCCGGCGCTCCCTCCTGATCAGCTACTTTGCCGAGTCGCTATACGCCTCGCACCTGGAAACCGCGAGCCTGCGAGGCATTCGGATGGACACCCGCGACAGGTTCGACCCCGCGGATTTTGCCTTGGGAGATTTTTCCGCGGTCTGCTAGCTCAGCTTGCCCCCCTCTATGGCGTGCACCCGGCAGGCAATCCGTCGCCGCGAACACCGAGCGCCGATCAAACACCGTTGACGCGGTAAACGCCGATCAACACCTCGGTCTCACTGAGGTAGTCGATGCTGCCGACGAAGATATAGTCGTTCAACCAGGCGTACTTGCCCGGCGAGGTCTTGAACGACGGCACCGTGCGGCAGTACGAGTCGCTGTCCAGCATCTCCTCCAGCGCAACGCCCTTGGCCTGCTTGGCCAGGCCCTGCTCGTTGAGGCGCCAGATGCCGGCGTTGTGGATGATGATGATCTGACCGTCGTCGGTTTTCAGACGGTACAGCGCATCGATCATGGTCACGCCATCGTTACGGTCCACGGCCATATCGGCACCGCCGGGCACCACGATCCCGCGCATGCCCTCACCCACGAAGGTACCACCAATGATCGGATAGTTGATGCGGTACCCATCCGGCCCTTTTCCCATGTCCTCCTGCGCACCCAGCTTGACGTTGATCTGCATGACCAACTCGCTGTCGATGCGGTTCGGCTTGGTTTCCTTCAACTCAGCGGCCGCCCCGGTACTGACACCCAGTAACGCCATCACGCTGACTGCACCGGCCAGGTTGCCGGCGAGCTTAAGCAAATCGCGGCGTGCGAGAGGATTTCCCCGGTGAAGATTCATTCGCTGCACTCCAGTCAAATGGCAGAAAGCCGTTATTTTTTGTTATTGACGTTATCGATTAATCGAAGCAATGCCGCGACCGGCGTCCCCTCTACAGCGCTCACAGATCCCGTCTTCCAGCATCTTCTCTGAGAAAACCCCCGCTCTCTATCCAGATTGCGCAGCAAGTTTTGCACTGATATGGTGCATTTAGTTTCCTTTATTAACTTGTTTCAGGCGTATGGAATCGGAGGGCTGGCTCGTGTCGATCAAGGTGCTGAATACCTCCGACGTAGAGCAACAGAGGACGGCTATCGCAGGCTGGGAGCAGCAATACGCGCAGATGTCCGCCGGGCGTTTTCAGGGCCGCATCGTGCATGCCGAGCTGGGCGGTGTGGCGGCGTACGAAGAGCGGATGAACACCCGGGTCGAGCAGTATTTCCGGGCACCCGCAAATGCCCTGGTGTTCAGCTTCGACCTGAGCACTGGCACCTTCTATTTACTCGACAGCCAAAGCCGCAATACCTGGATCACCCCGGAAAACTACCGTGAGGTGGCCGTGATTGTGGACCTCGCCCTGCTCGGCCAGCACTGCCTCGACGAGGTGCTGGGGGATTTGTACCTGATACCCCTGAAGTCGTCCCAGGCCAATCTTTTCGGCTCCTGGCTGGGCAACCTGCTGGGCAAGCTCGCCATCTCGACGGACTGTCGGCCGCCGTCGAACCTTGCCGCGCAACTGATCGAAGATTGCCTATTCGTGCTCGACTGCTCGGCCCCCATCGAGGATCGTCGGCAACGCCAGCGGCTCTCGCTCAGCCGGCAGATCGTCAACCGGGTGCGCGAGCTGACCAACAGCTACCCCGAAGACAACTTCAGCACCCTCCAACTGGCGCAGGCCGCCGGCGTTTCGATCCGCCAGTTGCAGCAGGCCTTTATCGAGTACACCGGGCTGACGCCGAGCGCCTGGCTGCGGATGCGCCGCCTGAGCGCCGCCCATCGCGACCTGCAGCAGGCATCGCCGGCACAGACGACCGTGGCGGAAATCGCCATGCGCCGCTCCTTCTGGCATCTCGGCCGGTTTGCCGAGGCGTACCGCAAGCTGTTCAACGAACAGCCCAAGTGCACCCTGCAACGTCGCCCCTAGTACGCCGCGATCGCCACCCGCCGAATACTGGCAAATTGCCGCAAGCGGGTTTACCCTCCAAGGCAACGTCGGGCTCGGTTGAATCGCATCAGCACAGGCCGCCATGGACAGGTAAGGAAAGCCATGAAGCACCAGGATTGGCAACGCGACAGCCGCGACGACCCGCTCAGCGCCGACAGCGACGACGCCTCGCTCAGCGTGCAAACCTGGCTACATCGACGCCAACGCGCACGCGCCAATCCGCTGCGGCGCTTCGCCAATGTGTTCGGCGTACTCGCGGTATTCGCCTTCAGCTTATGAGCTGACCAAGATCACCGGACACCAAGACACTCGAATGCTGATGCGCTATTACCATCCCGCCCCGAACTTCTTGCTAAAAACTGAAATATCAATAGGCAAAGCCATGGAATCAATAACTCTAGCAAAGCTCAACAGCAATTCTTTCGAAAAAATCGTTAGAACCCTTGCCATCAAACAGATGGGGACAGCCGGGACGGTGTTTCCAATGGGCCCTGATGGCGCAAGAGACTTTTCATTTAAAGGGAAAGTAAAAGGGTACGAGAGCCAAGGCTGGGATGGCTATCTAGTACTTCAAGCAAAATTCAGAAGCACACTTAAAGGTGGAAATAGTGACATCACCTGGTTAACCCAGCAACTAGATCGCGAGTTTTTAAAGTACCAGAACCCAGACTCCCCAATAACAACGCCAAAATATTACATAATAGCAACGAACATTAGTCTTTCGGGGGCAGACTCTAAAGACGGGAAAGGAAAAATAAAGAAAAGCGGTCTAACAAAAATCTCAGAATACCTAGAGACTTGGAAAGCAAAACTCGGAATAAAAGACTTTGATATTTGGCCAGCCGAAAAAATCGAAACTTTAATATCACTAAGCCCTGAAATCAGAACTATTTACTCCGCATGGCTGACCCCTGGAGACATCATTGAAAAACTTTTATCCAATTTAAGCAAGAGTGAAGAGAATCTTTCTTACGCTTTAAAAATATCACTTCTACATCTCCTTAGAAGAGACAAAAATGTAAGACTAAAAGATGCAGGAAGCGTGAGCGACGACCAAATAAAATCAAGCCAAGTATTCATTGATCTACCGACCTCAGTTGCTACTGTAAGTAACAGAGCATCAAACACATTCAATTTTGCTGCAGAAATAATAGAGAGATCAAAAGGTCTATTTTGCCCTGCAGAAGATGGCAGCGAAAATTTAAATAACCCTAAAGACCCACTAAACAAATACGTCCTGCTTGGTGGTCCAGGTCAAGGAAAATCAACCGCCTCACTATATTTAACACAAATTTTTAGAGCATCTTTGCTCAAGGAGGACAGCACATTAAAAATTGACAGCACTACACAACAATTAATTAATGAGATTCTTGAGAGAGCACATGAAGAAGGCATAACAAACAGCCTGCCCCCGAGATACCCATTCTGCATCTCACTCCCTCAATTTGCCGACAAAATCAGCGAAGCAATCACAAAAAAACAAAAAAACCTTCCATATTAAGCTTTATAACAAATGAAATATCAAACATATCCGAGACAGATATATCCGTAGCAGATCTAAGAGCTTGGATATCTGGTTTCCCATGGATCATAATTCTTGACGGGTTAGATGAAGTCCCACCAAGCGGAGAGCGTACTGCTGTCATAAGTGCCATTCATGACTTCACATCAGAAACACAAATACTCAAGAGTGATATTATATTTCTGACAACCAGCCGCCCTCAAGGTTATAACTCCGATTTAGATCCAACCCAATGGACTCATTGGGCACTTCAGGATCTCGACCCCCCAAAAGCAATAAGTTATGCGAAGCTCTTAGCTAAAGCATACTATAAAGACGACCCTGACAGACAAATAAAAATAATACAACAACTCGAACAATCCATATCAAACCCAACAACACATCGACTAATGAGAAGTCCACTTCAAGTAACAATTCTACACATGATTGTAGATACCGGTGGAGGCATCCCTACATCTAGATGGAATTTATTCAGCGAATATTTTGAAATATTGAAGAAAAGAGAAAAAACAAAAGGCGGCGAAACACAGAAAATTCTCGACAAAAATTCACCGCATATTGGCCCTATCCATCAACGATCTGGCCTTGTACTACACATTGATGCAGAGAGCGCAGGCCAAGCAACATCTCATCTAGATAAAGATAGGTTCTCATCGCTAATCAGCGGATACTTAAAATCGGAAGACTTTACAATCGCTGATATAAAAGAAAGAATCGACGAACTAGTTGAATTATCACTAAATAGATTAGTCTTGCTTTCCTCTAGAGAGGAGGGACAGATAACATTTGACGTGCGCTCACTTCAAGAATTCATGGCCGCCTCAGCATTAACCGCGTCATCTCATCAGATAATAGAAAGTCGCCTGCTTCATCTAGCGGGAAAGTCTCACTGGCAGCATGTATTTACGATTGCGGCAAGCAGATGCTTCTCTGAAGATAATCTCCATTTTATGAGATCAGCAATTACGAATATCCCCAGACAGCTTGACACAATTCCTGAGCACCGGATTGTTGGTGGCGGCGCTCTCTTAGCCCTCGAGCTGTTCTCAGACGGAATTGCAGCTGACCAGCCAAAATACAGAAGACTTCTTGCCATTCATGCTCTTGAGCTACTAAATCATGGGAAAGACTATTCAGAAATTTTTCTTTCCACACTCTACGAGCCCCACACAGCACAAATATTATCAGAAGAAATACGCAAAAAATATCTAATCTCTCAAAACGACGAAGTAAGGGCGGTAACGTGGAACTTAATCAACCACCTCGTCGAAAACAACACACCCTTTGCAGTAGAACTAATTAAAACGCAATGGCCAACCAATAACGAACAAATTTTTAATATAATAAAACATGGCGTCATACCCCATGCGAAATACATTAATACAGCTCTGTGCGCAGACGCTATAACTAACACCTCTTTCTGCAAGGTCCTAATAGAAGGTCAAGATCTAATAGCGGCTGTCGGCGAAATAAAACCTTCACCTCCAGATCAAGAAAACAACGACATGGACGTCCTGAATAAACTATTATCAGCATACACACCTTCCAAGGCAAAGATTTTTATATTAGATGCCGACTACCCTCTATCCTATGCAAATATACCTCTCGACGGTCTTTCCCATGTAACCCATGAGAAACCAACCCCAACAACTAACCCTGAGTGGCTGTTCATATTCAAAGCAATCGAATTCTCAAAAAATCCGACCCAAGAAAACCTAGCGCACTGTATAACTGAGTTTTCAAAACTGGAAATACCAGAAGAAAATAAGGAGATTATCCTTAGATACATCCCATGGCTATTATCAACAATTTTACAGGACTACACCATTGACTACGATCTAGTTAGCCAGGATATATTATCTGGCAAATACGGCACTCCTGATGCCTGGCATAGCTTTGAAAAAGTGCTAGAAGAAAACGGATTAAGTCAAGAATTCCTTATCACCAACTCGCATCCATCGTATACGTTCGCCCCTAAAAATAGCAAAGGAATCTGCTTCCGAAACACATCAATGACTCACAGCAACGCAAAACACAAAGAACTAACAATAGAGCTAATTGAAATAGCAAAAAAAATACATAACAACGGAAAAGCGAAGACAGCCATATCAAACCTTATACGATTTTCCGGTGTTTGCGCTGACAAACCATTAGGATATACCGAAAGCGAGGCTAATCTTTTAATAAACACACTAGCGACCCTAGCCTCGGATTTTATTTACTACGAAATATTCAATTCTCTTTCACCCGAGCACTGGTCGCAAAACAATATCAAACAGCTTTCATTGCTCTCATCGAAAGCCAAAGTACTATCTGAAGGTATAGCTGTTGAGATGAATGAGCCCTCCCCACTTCCGATTGAAAAATTAATAGCTATGGTACAGCTCGACGAAGACAACCACGGCCTTCTCAATCTCATCTGCATACACAGGCTTATTTATAAATCTTGCACTTACGACATACCGCAAGATTTCTCAAAGTATCTACATGATGACATCACTGACTCAGTGAGGCTTTCTGCGGCCACGCTCCTATTGCTTTCAGACGAACTATCTATTGAGGCATTCGTGAAAATCTACCTTCTAACACTGAGAAGCATCAACGCGTCAAATCACAACAAAAACATACTGCATCTCTTATTAGCAAATAACGCCATAACGAAAAGCGATAAAATAAAAATAGCAACTTCTATTTACCAGGAGTACAAACCCCAACATAAGCCATTAGCCACAAAGCTAAAAGCCTCCCTTAAAAAATTACTAGACTCTGAACTAAGCGGCCTATCTAATCAGGAAACATGGAGCGAGCTTTCTCTACCGCAAGATACGTTCCCAGTAATCACACCCATCCTAAAAATCTAAATAGCCTAAGGAGACGCTGAAAAAGACCTCCTGATTTTGGCAAAATAAGCGAGTACCACCCGCCGAGTTTCCGATGAAGCAGATCTCCTTTGCCGATGCTGAGTATGCCGGCAAGCGTAAACTTCGCCGGCACCGGCGCTGTTGGGACTGTGGCTGGTGCGCATGGCGCACCCTACGATGTCAGCCTGCTGACTTAAACCCCTCACCCCTTCTGCCTCTCCATCAAAAAATCAATAAACGCCCGCAACCTTAACGGCACATGCCGCCCATGGGGATAGAGCAAGGTAAACGGCCGCGAGCGGCCGGCGTAGGGTTGCAGCACTTCCACCAGTGAGCCCTCGGCCAGTTCCCGTTCGATGGTAAAGCGGTAGGCCTGGAACAGGCCGGCGCCGTGTTTGGCTAGGGTTACGCCGCCGAGTACCTCGTCGGAGCAGAGGTAGGCGCCCTGGGTGAGGCGTTCGCAGGGGCGGCCTTGGTCGTTGAATAGCCAGGCGATGCGCCGGCCGCTGCTGGGCAGTTCGAACTGGATGCACTCGTGTTGCGCCAGGTCGTCGAGGGTCTGCGGGGTGCCCGCGCGCGCCAGGTAGTCGGGGGTTGCCACCACGACCAGGGCGGCATCTTCCAGGTGGCGGGCGATCAGGCCGGAGTCGGGCTGCGCGCGCACGCGGATGGCCATGTCGTAGCCTTCGTCGACGAAATCGATATTGCGGTTGCCCAGGTGGATGTCCACTCGCACCTGCGGGTACTGGCGGCGGAACTCGGGCAGCAGCGGCAGTATCCGGTGGTGTCCGTAGGTGGTGGGGATGCTGATGCGCAGGGTGCCGGAAGGCGCCTGTTGCTGGCCCATCAACTCGCGCTCGGCTTCGAGCATCTGGTTTAGCGCGCCGCGGCATTGCTGGTGGTAGGCCTGCCCGCCTTCGGTCAGGCGGATGCTGCGGGTGGTGCGCACGAACAGGCGCGCGCCAAGCCGCGCCTCCAGGCGCGACACCGAACGGCTCACCGCCGCCGGGGTGACACCGGCGGCCAGGGCCGCGCCGGTGAAGCTGCCGATCTCCGCCGCCAGGCAGAACAGCTCGATGCTGCCCAGCAGTACATCGTCGAATTGTCGCCGCATTGATTACACCGTGTATCAAGTGAAGTGTCTGACGGCATATTTATCCGCTTTCTGCGCACAAATATAGTCCTGCCCAACAGCGCTGCCCTCCACTACCCCAAACAGGACTATCACCATGAGCAATAACAGAACTGTGGTAATCACCGGTGCCTCCAGCGGCATCGGCCTTGGTCTGGCCAAGGCTTATCTCGCCCGCGGCTTCAATGTGGTCGGCAATGCGCGCGCCGAAGCGCGGCTGGCCGACGCCGCCGAAACCCTTGGCAGCAATGGGCGTTTTCTCGGCGTGGTCGGCGATATCGCCGACCCGGCCACCGCGCCGCGGCTGATCGCTCGCGCCGTCGAGCGCTTCGGTCAGGTCGATGTGCTGGTGAATAACGCCGGCTTCTTTATGGCCAAGCCCTTTGTCGATTACACGGCCGAGGATCTGGACAGCCTGCTGGCGACCAACCTCAAGGGCGTGGTGTACGCCTCCCAGGCTGCCGCGCGGCATATGATCGAGCGGCGTCAGGGCCACATCATCAACATCACCGCAAGCATCGCGTTGCAACCGAACCTGGCGGTACCGGCTATGCTGCCGGTGCTGATCAAGGGCGGCCTGAATCAGGCGACCCGCGCCCTGGCGCTGGAGCTGTCGCCGTACAACATCAAGGTGAACGCGGTGGCGCCCGGGATCATCGACACGCCGATGCATGACCCGGCGACCCATGAGTTCCTCAAGGGCCTGCACCCGGCCGGACGGGTCGGCCGCATCGAGGAAATCGCCGACGCCGTGCTCTATCTCTCCGACGCCGACTTCACCACCGGTGCGGTGCTGCCGGTGGATGGCGGCATGAGTGTCGGCAAGTGGTAAAGCCAGTTTAAAAACCTGAAAAGGACCAATCCGTAGGGTGTGCGGGGCCGCCCAGGCTGTGCGCACCAGCAAGCGAGGGATCAGCGGTGCGCATGGCGCACCCTACGGACTAATAGCCTTTCGCGGCTAAAGCGGAGCGCCGCCCGGCCCCTCCCACAGGCGGGCCCACCATTTAATCAGTACATAACCAATTCAAACCCCAAGGAGTATCGATATGCCTTTCGTCAATGTGCGCATCACCCGCGATGGCGTTACCCGCGAGCAGAAAGCCCAGGTGATTCGCGAGATCACCGAAACCCTGCAACGGGTGCTGAATAAAAAGCCCGAGCTGACCCATATCGTGATCGAGGAAGTCGACACCGATAACTGGGGCTTCGCCGGCATCACCACCACCGAGTATCGCCAGCGAACGGCGGATTGAGTGGCGTTGCTGCGGCCCGGCGAAGTTGCGCCGGTTGTCTGTATTGGTGCGCACGGCGCACCCTACGAAGCTGTTCAAAGCCGATAATTTCGTTGGCCCGGTAAACCCACCCCTCACCCTAACCCTCTCCCCAGTGGAGAGAGGGGACTGATCGGCCTGGCCCGCACGATCGCGCAACACGTCCGTCACTGCGGCCAGCCCAGCTCAAACCCGAAAATGCCCAACCGCCGCATTCAAGCGCCCCCCGACCTCCTCCAACTCCGCCGTCGACACCTGCAAGTGCAGGCTTTCCTGGGCGTTGCCGTCGGCGATTCGGCTGACCCGTTCCATGCTCACGCTGACCTGCTCGGCGGTGACGCTTTGCTGGTGGGCGGCGGCGGCGATTTGTTGGTTCATCCGTTCGATGGTGGACACCGCGTGGGTGATGCGCGTCAGGGCTTGCGAGGCCTGGTCGGCGAGGACCACGGTTTCGCCGCTCAGGGTGTGGCTGCCGGCGAGGCGTTGCGCCGCTTGCTGCACCAGTTGGCGCAGGCGCGCGATCATGCTCTCGATCTCTTCGGTGGAGTTCTGCGTACGCCGGGCCAGGCCACGGACTTCGTCGGCGACCACGGCGAAGCCGCGGCCGTGGTCGCCGGCACGGGCGGCTTCGATGGCGGCGTTGAGCGCGAGGAGATTGGTTTGTTCGGCGACGGCCTTGATCACATCGAGCACGCCGCCGATCACCGCGCTTTCTTGCAACAGGGCTTGCATGACCTCGGCGCTGCCGGCCATGTCGCTGGCCAGGCGCTGCACCTTGTCGCCGGCCTGGCGCACCAGGTCGTCGCCTTCGCGGGCTTGCTGGTCGGCCTGGGCCACGGCATCGCTGGCGTCGATGGCGTTGCGTGCGACTTCCTGCGCGGTGGCGCTCATCTGCTGCATGGCCGTGGCCGCCAGCTCGGTTTCCTGACGTTGCTGCTCGATGCCCTGGCCGTTACGCGCGATTACTGCGGAGAGGTTGCTGGCGGTACCGTTGAGCTGGCCGACGCCCTCGCCGATGCGCCCGACCAGGCCATGCAGGCTGCCACGCATGTCGCCCACGGTGTCGAGCAGCAAGCCCAGCTCGTCGCGCCGGGTCGCACCGAGCGGCTGGACGCTGAGATCGCCGGCCGCGACCCGTTTGGCCAGTGCCACCGCCTGGCGTAGCGGCTGCATGATCAATCGGCCGATCGACAGGCTGGCGCCCGCCCCCAGGGCCAACGCCAACAGGGTGACCCAGCCGAGGTGTCGATAGGCCGTTTGGCTGTCGTCGCGGGTCGCTTGCTCCTGCCGCCGATTGGCTTCCGCCAGCACCGCCATCATCCGCTCCGTCTCGGCCACCATCGCCGTGCTGTTGCGCGCGGCCCGTTCACGGCTGGCGACGAATTGCTGGAACGCCTGCTGGTAATCGGCCAAGGCGCTACGGGCGGTTTGAAACGATGCCTGTTCCCTGTCGTCCTGCAGGTTGAGCGCGAGGGTTTCCATGCTGGCGGAGAGGTCGCTCATGCCCATTTCCCAGTCGTCGCGGTAGCGCTCTTCGCCGTCCATGGCGAAATACAGTTCGTTGTTGCGCAGCGTGGCCAGCTTGTCGCGCAGCGCTATCGCCAGTTCCAGTTGCATCACCTGCTCGCGGCTCGGCGCGCCACCGTTATCGAGCATGGCGTTGAGCGCATCCAGCTGATCGAAGAGCACGGCGATATAGCTGTCGGCGACGGTTTGCGCCCGCGTCTGCATGCGCTGCCGCTCGGTTGTGGCCTGGCGCAGGGCTTCGGCATAGCGCAAAAACTGTTGCATGTAGGCGTCGGCGGCGCTGGCGACCGGGCTCTCGCCCTGCCCCGCATGCAGCGCCTCGATGCTCGCGCGCACTTGCTCGTGGGCCTGGGCAGTCAGGCCTGTGGCGAATTCCTTCTCGGCGATACGCGCCTGCAGGATCGCCGCCTGGCTCGCGGCATCCGCGCGGGTCTGCTGGTCGCGCGCCTGCAACAGGCCAATGGATTGAAAGGCGATGGCCGCCACGCCCAGGGTGGACAGCAGCACCAGGCCGAAACCCAGCCACAACTTGGCACCGACCGGAAGATTGGCCAGCACGCGAATCAGTCTGCGCATGGCGACCTCATTCACCAGGGTTGGTGGCGGCCAAATCATCGAGCCCCACGACTATGCCCGCCAGGTAGCGCTCCAAACCGCCGATCACCTGGCCCGGATCGCGGTGCAGCAGGCGCTTACGCACGAAGCGATAGGCCAGGCGCTGTTTGTGCAGCGCCTCGGCCTGTTCCGGCAGGAGCCTGCTCAGCTCGTCGAAGCCCTGCTTGATCGCCTGGTCCCGGGCAATGAACTCGGCCTCGGCGAACGCCAGCGAATGGTCGCCGATCACCCGCGCGCTGCGTGCCTGGGCATGCAGCAACAGGCTGGCGATATCCAGGCTCTGACGGTTGAGCAAGCGCATCGCAGGCGACAGTTCATCCGCTACCTGCTGATAGGCGGCGGCCGCTTGCCGGTCGAGCTGCGCGCGACTGTCGAGCAGGCCGACCAGCAGTTGCGGGTAGCGTGGCGCCTCGTCGCGGGGCAGCTCCTGCAGCTTGGCTAGCCAGGCCTCCAGGCTGGCCAGCGAATCGCCAATGTCAGTCGGCAGATTCAACTGCAGCGCCAAGGCATCCAGGCGCTGCTGCGCGCCCTGCAAGGCGGTCAGGTGGCGCTTGTCGGGCCGCGCATCCGGTTGCGCGTCGTAGTAGATCAAGGCGTTCACCGCCAACAGCGTCGCCTGGCTGCGCAGCTGTTGGTACTGCTGGCTCGGCGTGGCGGCGCCTGCCAGCGACGAAGCCAACAGCAATACCATCGCCAGGCAACCGCCCTGGAAGATGCTCATCAGCCCTCCCCGACCGGCAGGGTCGCCGGCTTGGCGTCGAAGGCCTTCTGCGGCAACAGGAAGTAGGCCAGCGCCGGGAGCAGGATCAGCGCGCCGAGCATGTTCATCAGGAACATGAAGGCCAGCAGGATGCCCATATCGGCCTGGAACTTGATCGGCGAAAACACCCAGGTGGCGACGGCGATGGACAGGGTAATGCCCGTCAGCACCACCACCTTGCCGGTGAACAGCAGCGCCCGGTAGTAAGCCTCGGACAGCGAATCGCCAGCGCGCATACGCGCCAGGATCACGCTCAGCACGTAGAGCGCGTAGTCGATGCCGATGCCCACGCCGAGGGCGATCACCGGCAAGGTAGCGACCTTGACGCCCATGCCCAGGCCGACCATCAGCGCCTCGGCGAGAATCGAGGTGAGGATCAGCGGCAGGATCGCCGCGAGCACTGCGCGCCAGCTGCGGAAGGTCACCCAGCACAGCAAAATCACCGCGCCGTAGACCCAATAGAGCATTTCCTGCATGGCCTTCTCGACCACGATATTGGTCGCCGCCTCGATCCCCGCGCTACCGGCGGCGAGCATGAACTTGACCTCCGGCAGCTGTTGCTCGGCGATAAAGGCTTCGCTGGTGGCCACCACCCGGCTCAGGGTTTCGGCCTTGTGGTCGGCCAGGTAAACGTACAACGACAGCAGCGAGCAGCCCTGGTTGAACAGCTCGCGCGGCGCGCGGGTCTGTACCGCGCCGAGGGCGCCGTCGTTGGGCACCAGCTCGTACCACTTGAAGTTGCCTTCGTTGTAGCCGGCATTGGCGATCTTGCTCAGCGCCGCCATCGAGGTGGTCGATTCCACCCCCGGCAATTGCTCCAGGCGCCAGGCCAGTTGATCCACCGCCGACAGGGTGCTGTAGCGGGTGCACTGATCTTCCGGGGTGCGGATCATCACCACGAAGATGTCCGAGCTGGCGGCGTAGTTGTCGTTCATGAACTGCACGTCGCGGTTGTAGCGCGAGTCGGCGCGCAGCTCCGGGGCGCCGGGGTCGAGGTCGCCGATCTGCAACCGGTTGGATACCTGATTGCCGAACACCGCCAGCAGCAGGCCGC